>NZ_JBIVHW010000002.1:0-553657 GCF_044749405.1 Pseudomonas sp. NPDC089422 | reverse complement strand
TGACTATGTGATTTCTCGCATGGCCACTTGTGATGCTGATAATCTTTGTGACTATCAGTCCGTACTCACAAGCACCCACACGAATTGCTTGATTCGATTTGTTAAAGAGCGTTTGGTTAAGAACTTTTCGTCTCAACCGAGGCGCGCATTCTACGCTTTCCTCATTTCGTGTCAAGCGTTTATTTTGAAGTTTTTTGCGAGAAACTCGTTTAGCTTCAAACACTTGACTCGCTGCGATCACTCGCTAGCGGGAGGCGAATAATACAGCGTTTAAAACCGCTGTCAACCTTCATCTCAACCGCTATCGACCTTTCGATCGAAGCGCCTCCAACCTCACCTTAACTACCTAACTCATTGAATCTCAAGGAGTTTGTCGTTCCGATGTCGCTGGAAGTGGGGCGCATTATAAGGGGATTCGAAAGCGCGTCAACCCTTAATTTCAAGAAACTTTAATATCGCTGAAAACAAAGCGGGGAGGCCTGTCGGCCTCCCCGCTTCATTTCATCCCTTACAAGCTAGGGAACGCAAACTGCGACGCTTCATGGCTGGCCCGCTGCGGCCAACGCTGAGTGATCGCCTTGCGACGGGTATAGAAGCGCACCCCGTCCGGGCCATAGGCATGCAGGTCACCGAACAGCGAACGCTTCCAGCCACCGAAGCTGTGGTACGCAACCGGCACCGGCAGCGGTACGTTGACCCCGACCATGCCCACTTCGATTTCGTCGCAGAACAGGCGCGCCGCCTCACCGTCACGGGTGAAGATGCAGGTACCGTTGCCATATTCGTGATCGTTGATCAGCTGCATGGCCTGCTCCAGGCTGTTCACGCGCACCACGCACAGCACCGGGCCGAAGATCTCTTCTTTATAGATGCGCATCTCCGGGGTCACGTTATCGAACAACGTGCCGCCGACGAAGTAGCCATCTTCATTACCTGCCACACGGAAACCACGGCCATCCACCACCAGCTTGGCGCCAGCGGCAACGCCGTCGTCGATGTAACCGACAACCTTGTCACGAGCTGCAGCAGTCACCAGCGGGCCCATGTCCAGGCCACAGGAAGTGCCGGCACCAATCTTCAGTGCCTTGATCTGCGGCTGCAGCTTGGCGATCAGGGCATCGGCAACCTGGTCGCCCACGCACACCGCCACCGAGATAGCCATGCAACGCTCGCCGCACGAACCGTAGGCTGCGCCCATCAGCGCGCTGACCGCGTTGTCCAGGTCAGCATCGGGCATCAGCACCGCGTGGTTCTTCGCACCGCCCAGGGCCTGCACGCGCTTGCCGCGCTTGGTGCCTTCGGCATAGATGTACTCGGCGATCGGAGTCGAACCGACAAAGCTCAGTGCTTTCACTTCCGGTGCTTCGATCAGTGCATCAACCGCTTCCTTGTCACCATGCACCACATTGAGGATGCCCTTCGGCAGGCCAGCCTCCAGCAGCAGCTGGGCGATGAACAGGGTCGAGCTCGGGTCACGCTCGGAGGGTTTGAGAATGAAGGCGTTACCGCAGGCGATAGCCAGCGGGTACATCCACAGCGGCACCATGGCCGGGAAGTTGAACGGCGTGATGCCGGCGACCACACCCAGCGGCTGGAAGTCGGACCAGGCGTCGATGTTCGGGCCAACGTTGCGGCTGTACTCGCCTTTCAGCACTTCCGGTGCCGCGCAAGCAAACTCGACGTTCTCGATGCCACGCTTCAATTCACCGGCCGCGTCTTCCAGGGTCTTGCCGTGCTCTTCGCTGATCATCTGCGAGATGCGGGCTTCGTTCTGCTCAAGCAGTTGCTTGAAGCGGAACATCACCTGGGCACGCTTGGCCGGTGGGGTGTTGCGCCAGGCCGGGAAGGCAGCCTTGGCCGAATCGATGGCTTCCTGCACGGTCGCGCGGCTGGCCAGTTCGACCTTGCGTACCGCCTGGCCGGTGGAGGGGTTGAAGACATCGGCGGTGCGCTCACCTTTGGTAACCAGTTCGCCGTGGATCAGGTGCTGAACAATGCTCATGCAAAACTCCGGATAAAGAGGGTTGAGGCAGGCGCGTGAGGGGTTCACGCGCCCTACGTCAAAAGCGGAAAGATCAGTCGATCTGGTTCAAGGCTTCGCCGACCGCGTCGAACAAGCGGTCCAGTTCCTGCGGCTGGGTATTGAAGGTTGGGCCGAACTGCAGGGTGTCGCCACCGAAGCGCACATAGAAGCCGGCTTGCCACAGCTTCATGGCCGCTTCGTAAGGACGCACGATCGCATCGCCATCGCGGGCTGCGATCTGGATCGCGCCAGCCAGGCCGTAGTTACGGATGTCGACGATGTTCTTGGTGCCCTTCACGCCATGCAGCAGCTTCTCGAAGTGCGGTGCCAGTTCCGCAGCCGACTGCACCAGGCTCTCTTTCTGCAGCAGGTCGAGCGCGGCGAGACCGGCGGCGCAGGCTACCGGGTGAGCCGAGTAGGTGTAGCCGTGGGGGAATTCCACTGCATATTCCGGGGTCGGCTGGTTCATGAAGGTCTGGTAGATCTCGCTGGTGGCGATGACCGCCCCCATCGGGATGGCGCCGTTGGTGACCTGCTTGGCGATGCACATCAGGTCCGGGGTGACACCAAAGGCCTCGGAACCGGTCATGGCGCCCATGCGGCCGAAGCCGGTGATCACTTCGTCGAAGATCAGCAGGATGTTGTGCTGGGTGCAGATCTCACGCAGGCGCTTCAGGTAACCCTTCGGCGGCGGCAGCACACCGGCGGAACCCGCCAGAGGCTCGACGATCACCGCAGCGATGTTCGAAGCATCGTGCAGCTCGATCAGCTTGAGCATTTCATCTGCCAGGGCGATACCGCCCTCTTCCGGCATGCCCTTGGAGAAGGCATTCACCGGCAGCACGGTGTGAGGCAGGTGGTCGACGTCCAGCAGCTGGCCGAACATCTTGCGGTTGCCGTTGACGCCACCCAGGCTGGTACCGGCAATGTTCACCCCGTGGTAACCACGGGCACGGCCAATGATCTTGGTCTTGGTAGCCTGGCCTTTCAGGCGCCAGTAGGCACGCACCATCTTCAGCGCGGTGTCGCAGCACTCGGAGCCGGAGTTGGTATAGAAGACGTGATTCAGGTCGCCAGGGGTCAGCTCGGCGATCTTCTCGGCCAGCTGGAACGACAGCGGGTGGCCGAACTGGAACGCCGGGGAGTAATCGAGGGTACCGAGCTGGCGCGCGACCGCTTCGGTGATTTCCTTGCGGGTATGCCCGGCACCACAGGTCCACAGGCCAGAGAGGGCGTCGAAGATCTTGCGCCCCTTGTCATCGACCAGGTAGTTGCCTTCGGCCGCCACGATCAGGCGCGGGTCGCGCTGGAAGTTACGGTTGGCGGTGTAGGGCATCCAGTGGGCATCCAGCTTCAGCTGGCTGGCGATCCCGTTGGGTGCGGTTTCGGGCATGTTCATCGGCGGTTCCTCGGAAGACGATTAGGCAACGATGGATGTTGTTGCAGCTAAATTCGCACGAGGATAAAGTCTGAAAAAGCCTACATTTCTAATCTTCAGGTAGCGCAAGACTAAACTTATGAGCCGACGCCCCGACCCTCTCGCGCAAGTCAGCGATTTCGATATCCGCCTGCTGAAAATCTACCGAAGCGTGGTTGAATGCGGCGGCTTTTCGGCGGCAGAGAACGTCCTGGGGATCGGCCGCTCGGCCATCAGCCAGCAGATGAACGACCTCGAACAGCGCTTGGGTTTGCGCCTGTGCCAGCGCGGCCGTGCCGGTTTCTCGCTGACCGAGGAAGGCCGCGAGGTCTATCACTCGGCACTGCAGTTGCTCAGTGCACTGGAGACCTTCCGTACCGAGGTCAACGGCCTGCACCAGCACTTGCGCGGCGAGCTCAACATCGGCCTCACCGACAACCTGGTCACCCTGCCGCACATGCGCATCACCCATGCCCTGGCCGAACTGAAGGACCGCGGCCCGGATGTGCGCATCCAGATCCGCATGATCGCCCCCAGCCAGGTCGAGCAAGGGGTACTGGACGGCAGCCTGCACGTCGGCGTGGTACCGCAGACCAGCCCGCTGTCCGGCCTGGAATACCAACCGCTGTACAGCGAACGGTCACAGCTCTACTGCGCGGTTGGCCACCCCTTGTTCTACGCCGACAACCAGCAGATCGACGATGACCGCCTCAACAGCCAGGAAGCGATTGCGCCGACCTTCCGCCTGCCCGCGGAAATCCAGGCGCACTATCAGGCCCTCAACTGCACCGCCAGCGCCTCGGACCGCGAAGGCATGGCGTTCCTGATTCTCACCGGCCGCTATATCGGCTACCTGCCCGACCACTACGCCACCTTCTGGGTCCAGCAAGGTCGCCTGCGTGCACTCAAGCCTGCGCAGCGCTTCTATGACCTCAGCCTGAGCTGGGTCACGCGCAAAGGGCGGCGACCGAACCTGGTGCTGGAAAGCTTCCTGGAAAGCCTGGCTGCGACACGCTGATGCCTGCTTCTGACGCTAATGCTTGTTACTTCAGCACAGGCAGGTAATCTTGTCCGACATTCGTTGCCACAGACCCGTCCGGAATCGTCCATGACCCTAGAAGTCCCTGCGCATCGCCTCGCCGCCTCGGGCAAGCCCGCCGGCCGCATCCGCCAGAAGAACGAACAGGCCATCATCCAGGCCGCCGAAGACGAATTCGCCCGCCATGGGTTCAAAGGCACCAGCATGAACACCATCGCGCTGAAGGCCGGCTTGCCCAAGGCCAACCTGCATTACTACTTCACCAACAAGCTCGGCTTGTACATCGCCGTGCTGAGCAACATCATCGAGCTGTGGGACAGCACCTTCAACGCCCTGAGCGTCGAAGACGACCCGGGCGAAGCGCTGAGCCAGTACATCCGCACCAAGATGGAGTTCTCCCGGCGCAACCCACAGGCCTCGCGCATCTTCGCGATGGAAGTGATCAGCGGTGGCACCTGCCTGACCGAATACTTCAGCGCCGACTACCGCGAATGGTTCCGAGGCCGGGCCGCCGTGTTCCAGGCCTGGATCGAGGCCGGCAAGATGGACCCGGTCGACCCGGTACACCTGATCTTCCTGCTCTGGGGCAGCACCCAGCACTATGCCGACTTTGCCACCCAGATCTGCCAGGTCACCGGCCGCAGCCGCCTGACCAAGCAAGACATGGAAGATGCCAGCAACAACCTTATCCACATCATTCTCAAGGGGTGCGGCATCAAGCCGGGTGCCTGACGTTCATCTATGCCTTCTACCCTGCTCGACCTCTGCGAATTTCGCGAGGAAATCCGCAAGAGCCGCTTCATCACCTTCGCCGGCCCGATCAACAGTGCCGCCGAGGCGATGAGCTTCATCGAACGCCACAGCGACCTGGCCGCCACCCACAACTGCTGGGCGTGGAAGATTGGCGGGCAATACCGCAGCAATGACGATGGCGAGCCGGGCGGGACCGCCGGGCGGCCGATTCTTGCGGCCATCGAAGCCCAGGATTGCGACCAGGTGGTGGTGCTGGTGATCCGCTGGTACGGCGGTATCCAGCTGGGCACCGGCGGGCTGGCCCGCGCCTACGGCGGTGGCGCCAACAAGTGCCTGCAGCAAGCCCCCAAGCGGCTGCTGGTCCAGCGCAGCGAGTTCACCTGCAGTTGCACCTTCAGCGAATTGGCCCTGGTGAAACTGCGCCTCGCCGACGTGGATGGCCTGGTGCTGGACGAACAGTTCACCGCCAATGGCGTCGACCTGCAGATTGCCGTGGGCGAAGCTCACCTGCCTTTATTACAGCAGCAGCTGGCAGACCTGAGCCGCGGCCGGATCATCCTCGAAACACGTTGAAGCTTGCCCACAGCAACTGTGGGCTGGCCTGTGGATAAGCTTGGGGCACTCCGGTACACCCCAAGCGCAGCAAGGCCTGCAGAGCATTGAGCAAATTTTGATCACTGTTTGATGACAGCCGTAAGCAACTGAACCTTCAGGACTTATCCCCAGTGTGTCAGGCGTATTGCACAGCCCCTGTGGTTGCGTTTGCTCACATTAACTGTGGACCATGCTGTGGATAACCCGTTAGCCAACGGGCCAAGCCCCCGCTCGCACAAGGCCCCAAGCCGCTGGTCATTTTTTGTTCAGATTCAGAAACAGCAGACGCAGGCGGTCTGCATTATGCTCAAAGCCTTTCACTTCAACCGAACAAGGAGCGCTCACATGGCTACCTCAAGAACCGCCCTCATCATCGGTGCCTCCCGCGGCCTTGGCCTGGGCTTGGTACAACGCCTGCACGAAGACGGCTGGAACATCACGGCTACCGTGCGCAACCCGCAACAGCCAGGCGCCCTTGCCGATGTGCCCGGCGTGCGCATCGAGCAACTGGAAATGAACGACACCGCCCAGCTCGACGGCCTCAAGCAACGCCTGCATGGCCAGATGTTCGACCTGGTCTTCGTCAACGCCGGGGTCATGGGGCCCCTGCCGCAAGACCTGGAAAGCGTACAGGCCCAGGCCATCGGCGACCTGTTCATGACCAATGCCGTGGCCCCGATTCGCGTCGCCCGCCGCTTGGCCGGCCAGGTGCGGGAAGGCAGCGGCGTGCTGGCGTTCATGAGTTCGATCCTCGGCAGCGTGACCATCCCCGACGGTGGCGAGATCTGCCTGTACAAGGCCAGCAAGGCCGCGCTCAATTCGATGATCAACAGTTTCGTGGTCGAACTGCAGCGCCCCGACCTGTGCGTGCTGGCCATGCACCCGGGCTGGGTGAAGACCGACATGGGCGGCGAAAACGCCGAAATCGACGTGCTCACCAGCACCCGTGGCATGATCGAACAGATCAAGGCGCAAAGCGGCCAAGGTGGCCTGCGCTTCATCAACTACAAAGGCGAGACGCTCACCTGGTGAGGTGAATACCGAGCGGCCGGGCGCAATGCCCGGCCAGGCCCTGTAGAATGGCGGCAACCGTTCCTGATTCGAGACATCCCCCTATGTATGACTGGCTGAATGCCCTACCCAAGGCCGAGTTGCACCTGCACCTTGAAGGTTCGCTCGAGCCCGAGCTGCTGTTCGCCCTGGCCGAGCGCAACAAGATTGCCCTGCCGTGGAACGACGTGGAAACCCTGCGCAGCGCCTACGCCTTCAACAACCTGCAGGAGTTCCTCGACCTGTATTACCAGGGTGCGGACGTGCTGCGCACCGAGCAGGACTTCTACGACCTGACCTGGGCCTACCTGCAGCGCTGCAAGGCGCAGAATGTCATCCACACCGAACCGTTCTTCGACCCGCAGACCCACACCGACCGCGGTATCCCGTTCGAAGTCGTGCTCAATGGCATCAACCAGGCTCTCAAGGACGGTCGCGAGCAACTGGGCATCAGCAGCGGCCTGATCCTGAGCTTCCTGCGCCACCTCAGTGAAGACGAAGCGCAAAAGACTCTCGACCAGGCACTGCCCTTCCGCGACGCGTTCATCGCCGTCGGCCTGGACAGCTCGGAAATGGGTCACCCGCCAAGCAAGTTCCAGCGTGTGTTCGAGCGTGCCCGCAACGAAGGGTTCGTGGCCGTGGCCCACGCCGGTGAGGAAGGCCCACCCGAGTACATCTGGGAAGCCCTCGACCTGCTGAAGATCAAGCGCATCGACCACGGCGTGCGCGCCATCGAGGACGAACGCCTGATGCAGCGCATCATCGACGAGCAGATCCCGCTCACCGTCTGCCCGTTGTCGAACACCAAGCTTTGCGTGTTCGACCACATGAGCCAGCACAACATCCTCGACATGCTCGAGCGTGGCGTGAAAGTCACCGTGAACTCGGACGACCCGGCCTACTTCGGCGGCTACGTCACCGAGAACTTCCATGCCTTGCACACGCACCTGGGCATGACCGAGGACCAGGCCCGCCGCCTCGCACAGAACAGCCTGGATGCTCGCCTGGTCTGAGGCCGTCAGCCGACCTGCAGTGTCGTCACGCGAGCTATGCGGTTGATCTGCTGCACACCCTCGGCGGAAATCTGCAACACCCGCGTGCCTTCAGGCTCGCGTATCCAGCCAGACTGCAGAAACAGTTTGAGCAATGCCTGACCAAGGCTGCCGCCCAAGTGCGGCCCTTGGTCGCTCCACTCGTTGCAATGGCAGACCACGCAGCCACGCTGCCGCCGCGATGCCAGCGCGTCGATGTAGACGCCGATGGCAGCCAGCTGCGTGCGCCCCTCCTCGCTGACCATCAGCTCCCGCTCGCTGCCCTCCAGCCAGCCTGCCACTACCAGCCGGTGATACAACTCACCCGCCAGCTCGCCCCCCAGGTGTTCGCCACAGCGGCGTGCCCTGCGCATCGACATTGGCAATTGCAGCGCCTCTGTGCGCGGCCCCTTTTCCGACGCCAACTGGACGCTGGCCAACGCTTCGACGGCTACGCCCACCTGTGGTGTCGCGAGCCTGAAATAGCGTTTGCGCCCACGCGCCTCAAGCCTGAGCAGGCCAGCCGACGACAGCAACGACAGGTGGGCACAGGCTGAAGACGAGGTCAGCCCGGCCATCATCGCCAGCTCATCGGTCGGCCGCGGAGTGCCATCGATCAGCGCCCACAACATCGCGCTACGCTTGGGGTCGGCCATCAGGCCGGCAATCTGACTGATACTGCTGACTGCATTCATGTCCCTGTATCTCCCCGCATGATCACGTCTGGTTTCCAGAGGCCAGCCTTGGCTACGCTGATCGCCCGCTGGCAAACTGCTCAGGCGCCAGTATAAGCCGCAGTCGCGTCCCTTCCGGCAGCCCCATGCACGGCTCGACAGGCTCATTCGGCGATGGGTAGGGCCCCCCTCAAACGAGTCAACACCTATGACAAGTCACCACAACGTGACGCAGAAAGGAAAATACAGGGCATGAGGAAAAGTCGCCCGGAGCAGCCAGCGACTCTGCTGACAGCAAGCTTCCTCAAATAGCGCAAATCAAAGCGAAGCTTCTACAGCTCTCCAGGCATAACCCCCGGAAACATCGGACACACCATTGGGAACGATGCCCTGACCGCCAGTCAGGGCACTGATGCAAGTCATGGCGCGCAGAGGTAGCAGCGCTACACTTCATCCGCTCTTCCACCCATTCGGAGGTATGCCGCAATGAAGATTGTCGTCAGTGCGTCGAACCGCAACCCCAACTGCCCGTGGCAGGTGAGGCTCGACCAGCATGTGGTGAGTTTCCGCAGCGAGGCAGAAGCACGTGCCTTCGTTGCCACCCTGGAAACCCGCCTGCAGGCCCCTCACCCGCTCATGCAGGACGCGTGGCCTGCAAACGCCGGGTCAACAGCGCGACACTGACCACCAACGTCCCGCACAGGCTTATCACCAAGGTCATGGGCACTGCACTGCCGTCATGCAGCACGCCGACCAGCGACGCCGCACCGGCCGCGACGCTGAATTGCAGGCAGCCCATCAGTGCAGACGCGCTGCCTGCCCGCGCGCCCTGGCCGCTCATGGCGCAGGCCGAAGCGTTGGGGATGATGCAACCCAGGCTGGCGATGCAGACGAACAGCGGCACCAGCAATGGCCACAACTGCGCCGGGCGCAAGGCTGCCACGCCCAGCAGTACCAGGCCCGCTGCCAGGTAGAGCCAGACTGCCCGTACCAGCAGAAACGCCGGGCCTCGCTTGGCCAGCAGGCGCGCGTTGACCTGGGCTACCAGAATGAAGCCCGCCGCGTTGGTACCAAACAGCCAGCCATAGTGTTCCGCAGGTACGCCATAGAGCTTGATGAATACGAAAGGCGAACCGGCGATGTAGGCAAACATCCCGGCAATGGCGATACCGCCAGTCAAGGCGTGTCCAATGAACACACGATCAGCCAACAACCGCAGGTACTGGCGCAATGCACCTGAAAGCGGCTGGCGCGGTATGTTCGCCGGCAGGCTCTCCGGCAGGCCCAGGCTTACCGCCAGCAGGCTGGCAGCGCTGAACAGACTCAGCGCCAGGAAGATCGACTGCCAACCCGCCACGTTGACCAGGACCCCACCCAGCATCGGCGCCAGGATCGGTGCCAGGCCCATCACCAGCATCAACTGCGAGAACACCCTGGCCGATGCCACCGGGTCGCACTTGTCACTGACAATGGCCCGCGACAGTACCATGCCGGCGCAACCGCCCAGTGCCTGGACAAAGCGCGCCACGATCAAGGTGTCGAGGTTGGGTGCGTAGGCACAGGCCAACGAGGCCAAGGTGAACAGCGCCACACCGAACAGCAGCGGCTTGCGTCGGCCGAAGCGGTCAGCCACCGGCCCGTAGGCCAGCTGACCGATCGACAGGCCGAGGAAATAGGCCGCCAGGGTGGCCTGTACATGTTTTTCATCGGTGGCGAACGCCTGCGCCATGGCCGGAAAGGCGGGCAGGTAGAAATCGATCGCCAAGGGCCCGAACGCACTCAGTGCGCCCAGTATCAGCACCATTCGCAGGTTCATCAGGAATCCATAGCAGGCTAAGCAAGCCGCTAAGTCTACCTGCAGTGACCACCCTCAGCATGAAAACATTTGCAACAAAACAGGGCCGCATTGCGGCCCCTTTGGGTCAGGCCACTTCAGCCTGATAGCCTTCTTCACGAATAGCCGCCAACACCTGCTCGGCAGCCAACGAGCTTTGCACACGCACTTTCTTGCCAGGCAGATCGACTTCCACCGTGGCCTGCGCATCCTGCTCCTGTACCGCGCGGGTCACTGCTTTCACACAATGGCCACAGGTCATGCCTTGAACATTGAACACTTGCATGGGTACTGCCTCCTTCAGGGTTTGACCCAGTTTCAAGCTTGCCATCGGGGCAAGGTCAAGTTCTGCGTGAAACGGCCGGGCTGGAAATCTGCGCGGACCTCGGCCAAGCTGCGCCTTTGACGATTTGTGCAAGCAGGAGATTCTTCATGTTCAGGACAGCAGTGGGCGTTGTCGGGCTGTTGGCCGCGCTGGCCGCAGTGCCTCCGGCCAGCGCCGAGGGCAACTCGGACTACAGCGTGCTGATCATTTCCCGGGAGCGCCTGGAAGTGGCCACTAACTGCGAAATCGGCGTGTACCTCAACGATCAGCTCTCCGGCCGCGTCTTCCAGGAACAATCCACCTCATTCAACCTACCACCCGGCCCGGTCGACGTACGCCTGCGCCTGCTGCCGGGGCAGGTGCCCGGCTGTGCCCCCGGCATCGAGGACCAACGCAGCACGCCGCTCAACCTGCAAGCAGGCCAGATCACCAAGTACCGCATCGCCATGGGCCACAATGGCCTTGAATTGAAGCGAGCCAGCCTGGGCTATTGACCTTCCCCGCGTGGCAAGGTTGATGCTGATGCTGAAGCCCTGCCAAGGAGGAGAGCCATGCCCGCATCTACCACGTTCGACCTGCCGATTTCCGGCATGACCTGCGCCAGCTGCGCTGGCCGTGTCGAGCGCGCCCTGCGTAAAGTCAGCGGCGCTGATCAGGTCAGCGTCAACCTCGCCACCGAGCACGCCAGGGTCCAGGCTCCGGCCGACAGCCTGCCAGCCCTGGTCGAAGCAGTCCGCGACGCCGGCTATGGCGTGCCGAGCCGAACCGTGGAACTGCAGATCGGCGGCATGACGTGCGCCAGCTGCGTCGGCCGCGTCGAGCGCGCCCTCGGCAAACTGCCAGGAGTTGAACAGGTCAGCGTCAACCTGGCCAGTGAGCGTGCCCACCTTGAAGTGCTAGAGGCGCTCGATGACCAGTTGCTGATTGCCGCTGTCGAAAAAGCCGGTTACAGCGCCAGCCTGCCGCAAGCGGCCAAGGATGATCAGCAGGATGCCCAACGACGCCTGCGCAACGAACGCCTGGCTGTCGCTGCCGCGCTGTTGCTGGCCCTGCCATTGGTGCTGCCGATGTTGCTGCAGCCATTCGGCCTGCACTGGATGCTGCCTGCCTGGGCGCAGTTCGCGCTGGCTACCCCGGTGCAGTTCATTCTCGGCGCACGCTTCTATAAAGCCGCCTACAAAGCCGTGCGTGCCGGTGCAGGCAACATGGACCTGCTGGTCGCCCTGGGCACCAGCGCGGGTTATGGCCTGAGCCTGTACCAATGGGCCAACGCCCCGGCCGGCATGGCCCCTCATCTTTACTTCGAAGCTTCGGCGGTGGTCATCGCCCTGGTGTTGCTGGGCAAATACCTCGAGAGCCGGGCCAAGCGCCAGACTGCCAGCGCCATCCGTGCCCTCGAAGCCCTGCGCCCGGAGCGTGCCGTGCGCGTCATCGACGGCCGCGAAGAGGACGTGGCGATTGCCCAGCTGCGCCTCGGCGACCTGGTACTGGTCAAGCCCGGCGAACGCTTCCCGGTCGACGGCGCAGTGGAAGAAGGCAGCAGCCACGCCGATGAAGCCCTGATCAGCGGCGAGAGCCTGCCGGTACCCAAACAGCCCGGTGACAGCGTCACCGGCGGTGCCATCAACGGCGAAGGTCGGCTGCTGGTGCGGACCCAGGCGCTGGGTACGGAAACCGTGCTGGCCCGGATCATCCGCCTGGTCGAAGACGCACAAGCCGCCAAGGCGCCGATCCAGAAGCTGGTCGACCGGGTCAGCCAGGTGTTCGTGCCCGCCGTGCTGGTGCTGGCACTGCTCACCTTGATGGGCTGGTGGCTGGCCGGTGCACCGCTGGAGACCGCGCTGATCAATGCGGTCGCCGTACTGGTGATCGCCTGCCCGTGCGCCCTGGGCCTGGCCACACCGGCAGCGATCATGGCCGGCACCGGTGTCGCCGCCCGCCATGGCATCCTGATCAAGGACGCCGAAGCGCTGGAGCGGGCCCATGCGGTCAATCGCGTGGTGTTCGACAAGACTGGCACCCTCACCTCCGGCAGCCCGCGCGTCGTTCACAGCCAGGCACTGGTCGGTGACAGCGCCGACCTGCATCGCCTCGCCGGTGCCCTGCAGCGCGGTAGCGAGCACCCGTTGGCCAAGGCCGTGCTGGATGCCTGCGCCGAGCAAGGCCTGGAGGTACCCACCGTGACTGACAGCCAGTCACTCACCGGCCGCGGCATTGCCGGGCGCGTGGAAGGCCGCGAACTGGCGCTGGGCAACCGCCGCCTGCTCGACGAAAGCAATCTGCAACCCGGCGAACTGGCCGCCAAGGCCCAAACCTGGGAAGCCGAAGGCCGCACCCTGTCGTGGCTCATCGAACGGGGTGCAGCGCCTCGCGTGCTCGGCCTGTTCGCCTTTGGTGACAGCCTCAAACCCGGCGCCGAGCAGGCCATCGCCGCCCTGCACGCCCGCCACATCAGCAGCCACCTGCTGACCGGCGACAACCGCGGCAGCGCCAAGGTGGTGGCCGATGCTCTCGGCATCGACGACGTTCACGCCGAAGTGCTGCCGGCCGACAAGGCCGCCACCGTGGCCACCCTGAAAAAGGACGGCGTGGTGGCGATGGTCGGCGATGGCATCAACGATGCCCCGGCCCTGGCCGCTGCCGATATCGGCATCGCCATGGGTGGTGGCACCGACGTGGCCATGCAGGCTGCCGGTATCACCCTGATGCGCGGTGACCCTCGGCTGGTGCCCGCCGCACTGGAAATCAGCCGCAAGACCTATGCAAAAATCCGTCAGAACCTGTTCTGGGCCTTCATCTATAACCTGATCGGCATTCCCTTGGCCGCACTGGGCTATCTCAACCCGGTACTGGCCGGCGCCGCCATGGCGCTGTCCAGCGTCAGCGTGGTCAGCAATGCCCTGTGGCTGAAGACCTGGAAACCCACCAACACCTCGCAGGAGGCCCGATGAACATTGGCCAGGCCGCCCGCCGCAGCGGGCTCAGCACCAAGATGATCCGCTATTACGAATCCATCGGCCTGCTCAAGCCGGCCACCCGCAGCGACAGCGGATATCGCCTGTACCAGGCCGAAGACTTGCACAGCCTGGCCTTCATCAAGCGCTCCCGTGACCTTGGGTTTTCCCTGGAAGAAGTGGGCAAGCTGCTGACCCTGTGGCAGGACCGCGGACGCGCCAGCGCCGACGTCAAGGCCCTGGCCATGCAGCATATCGATGAGCTGAATCGGCGTATCGAGGAACTGGTGAGCCTGCGCGACACCCTGGGTGACCTGGTTGCCCACTGCCAAGGGGATGACCGCCCGGACTGCCCGATTCTGAAAGACCTGGCCAATGGCGCAGGGTGCTGCCATTGAGGGCTTGTGGCGTGCTGACATCAGCACGCCACAGCACTTTGGTATGCCATATTAGCCCAAAGCCGACCGAATAGTCGCCAAATGCGACTTCATCCAATAAATGCGGGCACTTTCGCTAAAAAATCCTGGGACGCTGCCGATGCAGTAGCTACCTGCCTCGCGTGCAAAAAAATAAATTCCGGGAGCGTCGATGAACATCAAACAGAAACTGACCTGGGCGTTCGCGATCATCGCGGGCTTGCCCATCGTCCTCGTGGCCACCCTGGTGGTGATCAACCTGCGCGGCGAAGCCCGCGACGGCTTCCTCGACAGCAGCAGCCGGGAAATCCGCCAGGTCAGCAATGCGATGAACATCTTCTTCCAGGGCATCGACCAGAACGTCGCCTACCTGGCCTCGCAGCCGATGGTGGCGGCCACCGGCAACAACCTGAACAAGTTCATGAGCGCCAACCCGTCCTACGAACTGGGCGATCAGGACAAGCAGTTGCTGGAATTTTTCACCCGCCTGGCAGAGTCCCACCCAGGGTATGCCTACATTTCCTACGGCGTGAGTGATGGCGGCTACGTTGGCTGGCCCGCCGGGCAGAAGTTCGTCAACTATGACCCGCGCCCACGTCCCTGGTACCAACTGGCCACGGCCAACCCCGGCAAGACCGTACGTACCGGCGCCTATTACTGGGCCCCCGACGATGCCGTGCTGATCAGCACCGTGCGCACCGTGGCCAACCAGCTCGGCAACGCCGGAGGCGTGGTCAACATCGACGTGTCGCTCAAAGGCCTGACCGAGATCGTCAAGCAGATCAAGCTGGGCGAAAGCGGCTACCTGATGCTGGTGGAAAACAACGGCAACGTGATGGTCGACCCACGCGATGCCAGCCACAACTTCAAGCAGCTGGCGAGCTTCGGTGATGGCTATGCCGAACTGGCCAAGGCCGGCAAGGGGCTGGTCGAGGTCGAGATCAATGGCGAGCGCTACATGGCCAACGTCTACCCTGACGAGAAGCTGGGCTGGACCTTCATCGGCCTCATCCAGCAAAGCGAAGTGATGCAGACCACCACTCGCCTGACCTGGTTGATCGGCGTGATCGCACTGGTGCTGGCGGCCCTGTTCGCCGTGGTAGGCGCAGCCTTTGCCAAACTCATCGTACGCCCGATCAACAGCGTCACCAGTGGCCTTGAGGACATTGCCCAGGGCGAAGGCGACCTGACCCGCAACCTCGACGTGCGCGGCCGCGACGAAACCGCGCAACTGGCCAACTGGTTCAACCAGTTCCTGGGCGCCATCCGCAGCTTGATCCAGCACATCGGCTCGGCGGCCAGCAAGATCCTCAGCACCTCCAGCAGTTCCACCCGCGTCTCCAGCGACATGGCCGAGGCTGCCGGGCGCCAGCGTGAAGCCGTGGACATGGTCTCCACCGCGTTCCACGAAATGGTCGCCACCGCCAACGAAGTGGCCCGCTCCTGCAGCCAGGCCGCGCAGTCGGCCGACAGCGGCCAGCAGCAGGCCCGCGAAGGCCAGCAGCAGATCGACGCGGCCGTCAGCAGCGTCGACCGCCTGAGCCAGGAGATCGAGCAGTCGGCCCAGTCGATCCAGCAACTGGAGCGCGACAGCAACGCCATCCAGTCAATCCTCGGCACCATTCGCTCGATTGCCGAACAGACCAACCTGTTGGCACTCAACGCAGCGATCGAGGCGGCCCGGGCTGGGGAACAGGGCCGTGGCTTTGCCGTGGTGGCCGACGAGGTACGGGCACTGGCCAAGCGCACTGCCGACTCCACTGCCGAAATCGATGGTCTGCTGGGCAACCTGGCCAGCCGCACCGCCGAAGTGGCCGAGCAGATGCATGCCAGCCTGGAAGTGTCGCAGCAGTCGGTCAGCCGCATTGGCCTGGCCCGTGACAGCTTCGGGCAGATCCGCGAGTCGGTGGACATCATTCGCGACATGAACACGCAGATCGCCACGGCGGCAGAAGAACAGCACCAGGTGGCCGAAGACATCAACCGCCATATCAGCCAGATTCATGGCGATGCGCAATTGGTGGCGGAACTGGCCCAGGCGGCGAGTCAGGACTCCGAGAGCCTGGCGGGGCTGTCCAATGAACTGGACTCGCTGGTGCGTCGCTTCCGCACTTGAGGCCGCCACAGGCAACATCAAAGCTTCAGTTCCCCGGGGGTCGCCCCGAACAACTGCTTGAAGGCCGCGATGTAAGCCGAAGTCGAATCATACCCACAGCCCAACGCCGCCTCGGTCACACTCTCTCCCGCCTCCAGCAACGCCAGTGACGACAGCAAACGCATCCGCTGGCGCCAGTTACGAAAGCTCAACCCGGTCTCGCGCTGGAACAGCCGCATCAAGGTCTTTTCCGAGCATCCCAGCCGCACCGCCCACTGCTGCAATGTCTGCACCTGGTCCGGCGCGGCAATCAGCCCATTGCACAACGCCAACAACCCTGGATGCCGCGGCAGCGGCAGCGAGAACCCCACCTCGGGCAAGGTGCGCAACTGATCGAGCAGAACAGCCACCAGGCGGCCTTCGACGCTGTCACCCTCGGCATATTCAGCCGGGAACAGGCAAAACTGCTTGATCAGCTCCCGCGCCAGCGCTGTCACCTCCAGTACCCGGCATTGCGCCGGCGCCCATGGGCAGGCATCGCGGCGGATGTACAGGCTGCGCATTTCGGCCTGCCCGGAAGTGACCACTTCATGTTCGGCGTCAGCCGGTATCCAGACGCCCCACTGCGGTGGGGCGAAGTAGCTGCCATCGTCGGTATACACCCCCAATACACCGCTGATGGCGTAGGAAAACTGCACCCAGTCGTGGCTGTGGCGAGTCGTCCAGGAGCCGGCGCCGAGACTTTCGGCACGGGCATAAAGGGGCCTGGGCAACTGGTCCAGGGCAGGAATGGCACGAGGATGTCCGATCGTCTGCATAGTGAATTCTTGTAGTTCTGAGCAGACAAGCCTAACAGAGATCGGTACCGCCCTTCGTTCAGCGCTCGACGATCACCGTGACCCCTTGCCCACCCGCTGCGCAAATGGATATCAGGCCACGCCCTTTTCCGGCCTTGGCCAGCAATTTCGCCAAATTGGCCAAGATCCGTCCGCCGGTAGCCGCGAACGGGTGGCCCGCCGCCAGGGAACTGCCCTTGACATTGAGCTTGCTGCGGTCGATGGCCCCAAGCGGTGCGTCCAGCCCCAGCCGGTCACGGCAATATTCGGCATCCTCCCAGGCCTTGAGGGTGCACAACACCTGCGCGGCAAAGGCTTCGTGGATTTCGTAGTAGTCGAAGTCCTGCAAGGTCAGGCCATTGCGCGCCAGCAGGCGTGGCACTGCGTAAACCGGTGCCATCAGCAGCCCCTCGCGCCCGGTGACGAAATCCACTGCGGCGGTTTCGCCATCGACCAGGTAGGCCAGCACCGGCAGGCCCTGCTGCTGTGCCCACTGTTCGCTGCCAAGCAGCACCATCGAGGCGCCATCGGTCAGCGGTGTGGAGTTGCCCGGCGTCAACGTGCCCAGGCCGCTGCGGTCGAATGATGGCTTGAGCCCGGCCAGTTGCTCCAGAGTCAGGTCCGTGCGCAGGTTGTTGTCACGGGTGAGGCCCAGGAAGGGCGTCAGCAGGTCGTTCTGCCAGCCCTCGCTGTACGAGGCCGCCAGTTGCTGATGGCTGTGCAGCGCCAGCGCGTCCTGCTCGGCGCGGCCAATCGCCCAGGTTTGCGCCATGCGTTCGCAATGTTCGCCCATCGACAGCCCGGTGCGGGGCTCGCCATTGCGCGGCAGTTCGGGCTTCAGGTGGCCTGGGCGCAACTGCAGGAACGGCTTGAGTCGCTCAGCCAATGTCTTGCCGCGATTGGCCTGCAAGAGGATGCGCCGCAGCCCCTCGTTGACGCCGATGGGGGCATCGGACGTGGTGTCCACGCCACCGGCGATGCCACAGTCGATCTGCCCGAGGGCAATCTTGTTGGCCACCAGCAGTGCCGCTTCCAGGCCCGTGCCGCAGGCCTGCTGGATGTCATAGGCCGGCGTCTGCGGCGCCAGCCGCGAGCCGAGCACGCATTCGCGGGTCAGGCTCATGTCCCGCGAGTGCTTGAGCACCGCCCCAGCCACCACTTCGCCCAGGCGCAGCCCGTGCAGGCGATAACGCTCGATCAAGCCTTCCAGGGCTGCGATCAGCATCGCCTGGTTGCTGGCGGAAGCGTAGGCGCCGTTGGAGCGGGCGAAGGGAATACGGTTGCCGCCCAGGATCGCGACCCGGCGAGTTGAACGCATGCGCTTGTTCCTCCTGAAACAATTTGATCCGTACAGCCTAGGTGTTTTTGCCGCATTCGAACGACCTTGCCACAAAGTTGGTCCACACTTGCAAGCTTGCCTTCAGGGAGACCCGCACATGAGCGATCGCTATCTCGGCTTTGCCAACTCCAACCTCGGGCGCCGGCTCGTCGATGCCCTTGGCCTGCCGCGCCCGGCACCGCTGGAGCGCTGGCAGGCGGGCCGCCTGCGGCCGGTGGAGGGCGCACTGGTGCTGGGTGGCGGGCCACTGGCGAACCAGGTCGAGGCCATCGCTCCGCGCCTGACCGAAGCGCTGTTCAGCTTCAATGGCGACGGCCTGCAGGCACCCGCCTGGGTCGCCGGCCTGGGGCCGAAGCTCAAGGCCGTGGTATTCGACGCCAGCCATCTGTCCGACAGCGACCAGCTGAAGCAGCTGCGCGAATTCTTCCAGCCCTTGCTGCGCAGCCTCGCACCCTGTGCCCACGTGGTGATCCTTGGGCGTGCGCCGGAGTCCCTCGACGACCCGCAGGCCAGCGTCGCCCAGCGCGCCCTGGAGGGCTTCAGTCGTTCGCTGGCCAAAGAACTGCGCAACGGCGCCACCGCGCAGTTGCTGTATGTGGCACCGGGCGCAGACGCTCAGCTCGAAGGCGCCTTGCGCTTCTTCCTGTCACCCAAGAGTGCCTTTGTTTCCGGCCAGGTCCTGCGCCTGCAGGCCTGTGCTACCCAGGTCGAAGACTGGACCCGCCCGCTCGGTGGCCGTCGCGCCCTGGTCACGGGCGCCGCGCGCGGCATCGGCGCCGCCATCGCCGAAACCCTGGCGCGCGATGGTGCCGAAGTGATGCTGCTCGACGTGCCCCAGGCCCAGCAGGAACTCGATGCCCTTGCTGCGCGCCTCGGGGGCAAGGCCCTGGGCCTGGACATCTGCGCCAGCGATGCCGCCGCGAAACTGCTCGAAGCCTTGCCCGACGGCATCGACATCGTCGTGCACAACGCCGGCATCACCCGCGACAAGACCTTGGCCAACATGACCCCGGAGTACTGGGACGCGGTACTGGCCGTCAACCTCAAGGCCCCGCAGGTGCTGACCCAGGCTTTGTATGACGGCGGTGCGCTGGGCGACGACGCACGTATTACCCTGCTGGCCTCGGTCAGCGGCATTGCCGGCAACCGCGGCCAGGCCAACTATGCCGCGAGCAAGGCCGGCCTGATCGGTTTCGCCGAAGCCTGGGCGGCGAAGCTTGCAGAACGCGGCGGCAGCATCAATGCCGTGGCACCCGGCTTCATCGAAACGCACATGACCGCCGCCATGCCCATCGGCTTGCGCGAGGCCGGGCGGCGCCTGAGCTCGCTGGGCCAGGGCGGGCGCCCGCAGGATGTCGCCGAGGCCATCGCCTGGCTCAGCCAGCCGGGCTCCGGGGCGGTCAACGGCCAGGTGCTGCGCGTCTGCGGCCAGGCCCTGATGGGGGCCTGAACATGAGCCGCCAATGGCAAGACCTGCACAGCCCGGACTCACGCGCCAGCCTGTACCTGCGCGCCGCCAGCAAACGCAAGATCAGTGCTGCCAGCCTGCCCGCAGCCGGTCTGCGCAGTTTCATCCGCGTGGAGCCCGGCAACCTCGCAGCCTACCGCCGGCTCTGCCACTTCACCGACGATGGCCGCTTGCCCGGCACCTACCCACACGTGATGGCCTTCACCCTGCAGTTGCAACTGCTGACCGCCCACGACTTCCCCTTCCCGTTGCTCGGGCTGGTGCACCTGCATAACCGTATCGACGTGCTCCGCCCGCTGGGTGGCATCGACGGGCTGCGCTTTGCGGTCTACGCCGACAATCTGCAGGCGCATGCCAAGGGCGGCACCTTTGACCTGGTTACCGAAGCCGAGGATGGCCTTGGCCTGCTCTGGCGTGAAACCAGCCGCATGCTGGTGCGTGGCCTGAAGCTGGAGGGGCCGTCGGACAATGGCGAAGAGACCGAGCCAGGCACCCTGCCGGAGGTCACCCGCTGGTACGCCGACGGCGATATCGGCCGGCGCTACGCCAAGGTCTGTGGCGACTACAACCCGATTCACCTGAGTGCCGTCAGCGCGCGCCTGTTCGGCTTTCCAAAGGCCATCGCCCACGGCATGTGGAGCAATGCCATGGCGTTGGCAGCCTTGCGTACGCACCTGCCCAACAGTGGCTATCGCTTCGATGTGGACTTCCGCAAGCCAGTGCGTTTGCCGTCGGAAGTTATCCTCAGTGCCAGCGAAGCGGGGTCGACGGGTGAATTGCGGCTGGACGGGCACGGCGGGTTGCTGCACATGGTCGGGCGCTGGGCCGTGCTCTAGCGCCCTGATTGCACTTGCTTTGCATCGGGCCTGCGCAGAAGCTATGCAGCATTAGGAGAGCCAGACCCCGATGAACCTGCAAGAACTCACCCAACGCCTGCACCAGATCCGCGACAACAACGATTGGCGCGGTTTCCACAGCCCGAAGAACCTGGCCATGGCCGCCAGCGTCGAGATGGCCGAGCTGGTGGAAATCTTCCAGTGGCTGAGCGAAGACCAATCGCGCCAGTTGCCTGCCAATCAGCTGGCCCATGCCGGCCAGGAAGTCGGCGACGTGGTCCTCTACCTGTTGCTGCTGTGCAGCGAGCTGGGCCTGGACATGGAACAGGTGGTGCGCGCCAAGCTGGCCGACAGCGAGAGGCGTTTCGCGCGATGAACGACCGTCACTTCGATGAACTGGCCACACGCTTTGCCGAGAAAATCTACGGCGGCGCCAAGGGTGCGATCCGCCTGGCGGTGCTCCAGGCCGACCTGGCCGATGCCCTGCCCGACCGGCCGCTGCGGGTGCTCGACATCGGCGCCGGCTTGGGCCATATGGCCTTGTGGCTGGCCGAGCGCGGGCACGAGGTAACGCTGGCCGAACCCGCCGCACCGATGCTCGAAGGTGCCCGGGCGCGTTTCGCAGAAGCGGGCCAATCGGCAACCTTCATCCAGGCACCCTGGCAAGAACTGCTTGGCCAGCTCACCGAGCCCTATGACCTGGTGCTGTGCCATGCCGTACTGGAATGGCTGGCCGAACCGCAGAGCATCCTGCCGGTGCTGCATCAGCTGGCTGCCCCCGGTGGCTGGCTGTCACTGGCGTTCTACAACCGCGACGCGCTGGTCTACCGCAACTTGCTCAAGGGCCATTTCCGCAAGCTGCGCAGCAACCGCCTGGAAGGTGAAAAGCAGAGTCTGACCCCGCAAAAACCGCTTGATCCACGGGAACTCAAGGCGCAACTTGAAGTGATGTGGCAAGTCGAAAGCGAGAGTGGCGTGCGCGTCTTCCACGACTACATGCCCAAGGAATTCCAGGACAAGGCCGAGCTGCTCGACCTGCTGGAAATGGAACTGGCCCACCGCCGTCACCCAAGCTTCGCCGGGCTCGGCCGCTACCTGCACTGGATGTGCCGCCCCCGCTGACTGCGCCCCTCCGGGAGGGATACATGCCGTACCGTCTGTTGTGCCTGGCCCTGCTGCCGCTCACCCTGGCCGCCTGCCAGGCCAGCAACCCCTATGTGGCCAGCAGCCGCCCGCTGCCGCCAGCCCCTGCGCAAGCGGCCAACACCTTCGACACCAGTGCCTACCCGGCGCCACCGCGCGACTACGGGCACTATCGCAGCTGGAGCTGGCGCGACGGCCGGCTGCCAAGCGGCAACGCCGACGCCGACCCGGCGCAAATTGCCGATGCTGTCAGCGGCGCCCTCGACCAGCATGGCCTGCGCCCTGCCCGGGGGGCCACTGGCGACTTGCTCGTTAGCGCCGACATGCGCCTGGAACGGCGCCTGCGCCAGGTGCGTGATTATGACACTTACGACCCCTATTACGGCCCGTCCCCCTACGGCGGTGTCGGCTTCGGCGGCTACCGCAACGGTTACGGCGCCTACGGCAGCGTGCCGATCGTACGCACCTACGAAGTGGAGGTGATGGTGGTGCGCATCGACCTGTTCGATGCCCGCAACGGCCAGCCAGTGTGGAGCGCCAGCGCTGAAAGCGGCAGCGACAAAGGCTCGCCGCGCGATCGCGAGAGCGCCCTGCGCGAATCGGTTCACAAGGCGCTCAGCGGCTATCCTCCCAGTTAATGCCTAACGGAGAACCATCATGTTGCGCCGTCTCGTTCTACTGTCATTCGCGCTGCTGCTCGCTGCCTGCTCGAGCAACAACGTTCAGCAGGATTTCGACGCCAGCCGCGATTTTGCCGCCTATCGCAGCTGGGCATGGCAGGAACCGGGCCTGCAATACCGCCCGGATGACCCACGCATCAAGAGCGACCTGACCGAGCAACGCATTCGCGCGGCAGTCGCCGATCAGCTCGACCAGCGCGGCCTGCGCCCTGCCCAGGGCAATGCCAGGCCTGACGTCACCGTCCGTGCCTACCTGATCGTCGAACAACGCCAGCAGCAGATCACCACCAACTATGGCGGCGCCTGGGGCGGCTACTGGAACGGTTACTGGGGCGGGCCGATGTACAACGAAACCCGCAGCGTCGACTACAAGGTGGCAACCATCCAGATCGACATGTTCGATGGCCATGACGGCAAGCTGGTCTGGCGTGGCAGTGCCGAACAGATCATGAACAGCTACCCGCCTGGCCCCGACGAGCGCAACAGCGCAATCCAGAAGACCGTTGCCCAGGTGCTCGGCAACTACCCACCGGGCCGGGTGAAATAAACCAGTCGAAGGGGCCGCTCTGCGGCCCATCGCCGGCAAGCGCGACTCCCACAACAACCTTTTTGCCGCCCTGCCATGCCCGTTCGTCAGATCGCGTCTACCCTGTTTAGGAAACCTGACTGACCGGGTAGCAGTGTTCAACGAATGGAAAAGGCGGCCTGCCGATGCAAAGCATTGTTCTCCTGATGTGGCTTGCCTTGTGCACCGAACAAGATATCCGCGAGCGCCAGATCGCCAACATGCTGACCCTGGGCTTCGCCGCAGGCGCCCTGGTCTGGCTGTTCGCCACGGGGCACACCTGGATCGGCGCCGATGCCAGCGACGCTGGCTGGGCCCTGGCCATCGTCATGTTGCTGACCCTGCCAGGCTACATGCTGGGCCGCTTCGGTGCCGACGACGTCAAGCTGATGGGCGCACTGGCCCTGGCAACCAGCCCGCAATACGTGCTCGGCACCTTCATCGGTGCGGGCGTCAGCGTGGTGCTGTGGCTGCTGACCCGCAGGCGCCTGTGGACACTGCTCAACCCCAAGGTGAAGAAGCGCCTGACCGCCCTGACGGAGGAAATGGGCGACAAGCAAGCCTTCGTGCCCTACGTTCTGGCGGGCTTTCTGCTCACGGCTGTATGGATCCAATGAACATCCCTGTGGTCCGATCAGTTGTACATAACTTGTACAGAATCGCGAGGAGCGTCTATTTTTAAGCTGCCAGAGCGTCTGGCCCGGGAGCAGGGCCGCTTACGAACAGGGAGTTGATCGTGAACAAGTCAGTCAGTGACGTGAAGGTTCTGGTCGTAGATGACCAGCCGCTGATCGTCGAACAATTGTGTGAATTCCTCGAAATCCAGGGCCACCAGTGTGTTGCGGCCCACTCCACCGACGAAGCCATCGAGCGTTTCGTCGCCGACGAAGCCATCGGCCTGGTGTTGTGCGACTTGCACATGCCCGAACGCGATGGCATCGAGCTGGTCCGGGCACTGAAAGACATTGCCGGTCGCCAGCGCATGTTCCAGGCAATCATGCTCACCGGGCGTGCCGACAAGCAGGACGTGATCCGCGCCCTGCGCGAAGGTTTCGCCGATTATTACCAGAAGCCCATGGACCTCGACGAGCTGCTCGAAGGTGTGCGCCGCCAGGAACAGGTGTTGCTGGAGCGCAAGGCCAACCTTCAGGACCTGGGCAACCTCAACCAGCGCCTGCAGGACCTGGCCGGTTCCATCGACGAACTCTATCAGGACCTGGAGAAGGCCCGCGGCCAGGGCGTCCACCGCCGCGCCAGCGACGCCGCCGAAGAAGTTGTTGAAGCTGAGCTGCCTGCGGCGTTCGAGAAGCTGTCTCCGCGGCAAATGGAAGTCGCCCGGCTGGTGAGCAAGGGCAAGACCAATTACCAGATTGCCTGTGAACTGGGGATCACCGAGAACACCGTGAAGCTTTACGTGTCGCAGGTGTTGCGTTTGACCCACATGCACAACCGCACACAGTTGGCGTTGGCGTTGACGCCTAGTTCCTCACCCGTACATCAACGGTTTACCACACACTGAGATCGTCTCAGGCTTTGCCTGACTGCCACTGGCCTCATTGCCGGCAAGCCAGTTCCCACAAGGATGATGCTGGCCTGGTGGCTGGTGGTTATCCTGTGGGCGCCGGCTTGCTGGCGGTAAGGCCGGTACAGTCAGCATTTACTCCAGCTGGTAGCTAAAACTCACTGTCCATCGCGGCCCTCGACTCATGCTATCCAACGCCACGTCCGCCAGTGGCTTGGCCACCTCCAGCGCCACATTGCCGTTACGCCCATCGCCAAGCCGCACACCCAACGCCGCCGAACGCATCCTGGCATCTTCCAATGGCCCGCCGTTGTACCAGGCCTGCGCAGCATCCAGCAGCGCATATGGCTGCACCAGCCGAACCCAGCCAGCGCCAGGCTGGATGCTGTAGTTCAGCTCGTAGGCCACGCCCCAGCCCTTGTCCCCCGCTGCCTGGTCCTGGGGGTAGCCATGGCCGAAGTTCTGCCCGCCGAACACGGCACGCTCGCTGTCGGGCAGCCGGTCATCCGTCCAGTACAAGGCGCCTGACAGCACGCCCTGCCAGCGCTGAAACAACGGGTCGCGCTGCAACCCGGCCGCGCGAAAGCGCAGAAAGTTCATGTCGT
The DNA here is from genome assembly GCF_044749405.1 of Pseudomonas sp. NPDC089422. Taxonomy (NCBI): domain Bacteria; kingdom Pseudomonadati; phylum Pseudomonadota; class Gammaproteobacteria; order Pseudomonadales; family Pseudomonadaceae; genus Pseudomonas; species Pseudomonas sp. NPDC089422. The sequence continues at coordinate 528,458 of NZ_JBIVHW010000002.1, read as the reverse complement.
AGTCGGCATCGCTGCGAGCGCCCAGATAATCCAGCCCCTGATACACCCCGGCGCTGACCATGCGCAGTCGCCCGTCCTCGACCTTGCGCCAATCGCCTTGGAACGACAGCGCACGCACATAGGTGTCGTTGCGCCCCAGGCCGCCGGAAAGATCTTCGTCATGCTCACTGACCGAGTAGACATGCCCTGTCACCGCCAGCCATTCATCCGCCGTGACGATCACCGGCTGGCCAAGCCCGATTGCATAACGCTCGCTTTCGATCTTCTGGAAAAACGGCGAACCATGCTCCAGACGCACGGGCGTGCGCGGTTCGCTGCGGTAGCGAGCGGCAGAAAGCAGCAGCTGGCTGCCCTGTGCATCCAGGTGCTGGCTGTAGTCGAGGCGCTGGTAATGGCTGTGGTCATCACCCGGTGGCAGCAGCACGCTAGCCGTCAACTGCTCGGCAAAACGGGTCTGGGCATTGCTGGTTACCTTGAACAGCCCCTGCGGTCCATCGCGGCTGCCATCGCTGAATGCCACTGCCGCATCCAAAGGTTTGTGCAAGGCATGCATGGTCAGCTGCGCGGCGCCCTCGCCGGGCTCGGCCTGGGTCAGGTCAACCTGCAGCGTCACGCCGGGGATGCGCTGGGCCAGGCCGATAAAGCGGTCGAGCGTCGCCTGGGTCAAGGGGCGTTCCGCCCGCAAGGGCTCCAGCAGTTGGTCGAGGTAAGCGCCAACGGGCCCGATATCCCCTTCCCGCCGAACGTCGTGGACGTACCCCTCGACCAACACGACATGCACGCGGCCCTCGGCAAAGTCCTGGTCAGGCAGGTAAGCCTGCGACAACAGGTAGCCGTCGCACTGGTAGCGCCGGGTCAGGCGTTCGGTGAACTGCTGCAGCTCGCCGATACTCACTTCGCGGCCAATCAGGGGCTGGTAATGTTCGCGCAACTCGCTCAACGGGTAGACCGTACCGCCCTCGAAGCGCACCTTGTGCAGCACGAAACGAGTCTCCACGGGCAAGGTATCAGACACTGAGCTGGGCGGCGCCAGATGCAGGCTCGGGGCAAGTGGGCGGTAGGCCTCGATCGGCAGGTTCGCGCTAGGCAAGCGGCGCTCGTATTCGTGGCCGTCGAGAAACACTGGCAAGGGCTCGGCGACCACCAGGCTGGCCCAGGGCGTCAGCAACAGGGGCATCAGCACAAGACGCATAGGACGCTCCACAATCCCTTGGGTACCGGGGCGTCGCCGGCCTCACCCGTCACTTGCAAGCGTAGGTGCTGCCCCGGTAAACGTCGAACACCTACTCGTTGACCTGGAACGCCACCCTCGCCGTTTCTCCACTTTCGTCCAGGGCACTGAGCTCGAACTGCCCGGCTCGCTCGAAGCGCACCAGCACGCTTTCCTGCCCCTCGCTTTCACCCAGCGGCTGGCCGTTGAGGAACCACCAGCGCCGCCCGCCACCGCCGAGGGCAGAGACGTGCAGCTGCAAGGGTTCGCTGCTGGTGGCCGGGCGCCGCAGGTTGTCGTCGGGGCGCACTCCCACGATCGACAGCGGCGGCGCGCTGGCCGGTACCTGTGGCGGGCAGCTCGGGTCGACCGCCGGCAGCCGCGCCGCACGTCGCTCGACGCGTGGCAACCATGGCTCCAGCGGTGCCGGCCACAAGGCGATGTCGAGCGCCTTGGCGCCTGGGCAACTGCCGTCCACGCGCAGGCCCTGGGCATTGACCCAGAGGCTCTCGCGCAGTCCCAGGCCGAGGGGCTGGTCGGCAGCCTGCAACGTGGGAGGGGTAGTGCCATCGAGGGTCCAGGCAAAGCGCTGGCGCCGGCAGTTCGGGTCCTGTCGGTTCATGGGTTGGCCCAGCGGCCAGCAGATGGCCGCTACGCCAACACTTTCCGGCACGCGTTCCACCGGTACCCGGATGCCCCGCTGGCTGTCACGGTTGCTCAGCAAGTCATGCACCTGCAGCATCAAGGGTGCCGCCGAGGCCAGGCCGAACTGCCCGGGCACTGGCGTGCCATCAGGGCGACCGATCCACACCCCGATCAGGTAGCGCGGCCCTACGCCGATCGACCAGGCATCGCGAAAGCCATAGCTGGTACCGGTCTTCCAGGCCAATTGCGGGCGCTGTACCAGTTCGGCATGCGGGTCGCGGTCGGGCCGCGCCTGGCCACTGAGGATGCGCCGGATGATCCAGGCCGCGCCCGGCGACATCAGCCGACGCTCCAGCAATGGATCCTGCGGTTGCAGGCGAACTTGGGCACTGTTGCCGCCCCGGGCCAGTGCCGCGTAGCCGCCGACCAGGTCCTCCAGGCGGCTACCAGCGCCGCCCAGAATCAATGCCAGGTTGGGCTCGGCCAGAGGCGGCAGTGCCAGTGGCACGCCGGCCATGCGCAGCTGCGCGGCAAAGCGCTTGGGCCCATAGGCTTCGAGCAATTGCACCGCCGGCAGGTTGAGCGACAGCGCCAATGCCGAGCTGGCCGACACCGGGCCGCTGAAACCCATCGAGAAATTGCCGGGGCGATAGTCGCCGTAGCGACGTGGTACATCCTGCAGCAGCGATTCGGAGTGGATCAGGCCATCGTCCATGGCCAGGCCGTAGAGAAACGGCTTGAGCGTCGAGCCTGGCGAGCGCAACGAGCGGACCATGTCGACATGGCCAAAACGCCGCTCGTCGCTCAAGTCGATCGAGCCCAGGTAAGCGCGTACCGCCATGGTCTGCGCCTCGACCACCAGGATCGCCGCCGAGGTGCGCTCCGGCAGGCGTGCACGCCAACCCAGCAGCAGGTCCTCGAGGCGCCGCTGCAGCGAGGCGTCGAGGGTGGTGCGAATCAACGTCGGGCTGTCAGGGGTATTCAGCCGCCGTGCCAGCAGGGGCGCCAGCGCCGGTTCCTGACGCGGGGCCAGCAGCAAGGGCTCCTCGGCAGCCTCCTTGATCTGTTGCGCCGGCCACACCTGATACTCGTCCAGGCGCTGCAGCACCTTGTCGCGGGCACGCTGGGCACGGGCCGGGTGGCGGTCCGGGCGCAAGCGGCTCGGAGCCTGCGGCAGCACCGCCAGCAGTGCTGCCTCGGCGGGCGTGAGGTGCTGTGGTGACTTGCCCAGATATGCCCAGCTGGCCGCAGCCACGCCCTGCAAGGTACCGCCGAACGGGGCACGGTTCAGGTAGATCTGCAGGATCTCGCGCTTGGACAGGTGCCACTCCAGCTGCGCGGTGCGCCACAGCTGCCGCAGCTTGCCGGCCAGGGTGCGATCATGCGGGTCGAGCAGGCGTGCAACCTGCATCGACAAGGTGCTGCCACCAGACACCACCCGCCCGCCCCGCAGGTTGAGCCAGGCCGCCCGCGCCAGGGCCAGCGGGTTGACCCCCGGGTGACGGTAGAACCAGCGGTCCTCGTAGGTCAGCAGAGCCTGCAGGTACAGCGGCGAAACGTCTTCAGGGCTGACCGGATAGCGCCACACGCCATCGGCATCGGCAAAGCGCCACAACGGCGTGCCGTCTTCGGCCAGCACCACCCGCGCCAGGTCATTGCCCGGCATTGGCAGCGGCCAGATGCGGTCGGCCAGCCACAGCAGGCCGAGCAACATCAGGATGCTGATCACAGCCGCACGCACAAGCCTTCCCGCTCGGGTACGTGACCGCGCTAAGCTTGGCATCGGGAACCGGCCAGGCCAGGTAGTGGCCTAAGGCTTGGGAGCGGCAACCGTGCCGATTCGTTCATCAGGAAGCAACTATGCATGTAGAAGGTTTTTTCGAGTGGCTTGGCCAGGCACTGGGTTCGTTGATCCGTTTCATCGTCGACATCATGAGCGGCCTGTTCAACCTGCTGGCCAACGCCGGGGGCAATTTCATCGATGGCCTGGCACGCACGTTGGGCATGGACACCTCGCTGCTCAGCATACTCGCCCTGATCATCGGCCTGATGCTGCTGTACTCGGCAATCCGCGCCTTCATGCGTGCCTCGATCATCCTCGGGATCATCTGGCTGGTGCTGGGGCTGTGGGTGATGAGCTGGGTCATTCACTGATTGTAGGAGCGGCCTTGCCGGGGCGCCGGACCGGTCGGAAAGGGGCGCGAAGCGCCCCCTGATCTCCAGCCAAGCAGTTGAAACTGCCGGGGCCGCTTTGCGGCCCGTTCGCGACACAAGGCCGCTCCTACAGGGTCTGCACTAGCCTTTAACGTGCTTTTACCGTCATCTCTCCTTGCCCATCTCCCACCGCCTGCAGGTTAGGCCGGTACATCGACTCCACCTGCGGCGGCGGCACCCGATAGGTGCCCGGGGTCACCGCCCGTGCCAGGTACAACAGGTGCGTGGTGCCATAGCCGTCGAGCTTGAGGGCCGCCACGTAGCGGTCATCACGGTACTCCTGGTGCACCACGCTGGCGTTCTGCATCGACTCGCGCCACTGCTTCACCGCGCTGCTGGCGTTGTCCAGGCTGGCAGCGCTCTGTGCCAGGTTCTGGTTCTCCAGTTCCAGGCCCGCTGGCAGCAAATCGACCACCAGGGCATCCGGCACGCGATCGCTGGCCTTGAGCGCCAGGTGCACCAGCACCAGGTCGCCGCTGCGCAGGTTGTGCAGGTCCAGCGCCTGGCCATTCATGCCCAGGTACTCACGGCGGATCTCCATGCCGTTGCCACCCGCGACAGGCGCCTGACGTGGATAGCCCGACAGGGTCAATTGCTGATAGAGCGTTTCACTGCCTTCGTTCTGCACACTCAGCGGCGACGCCAGCAACGGCCCTTCGAGCTTCATGCCCGCTTCCACGTTGTTGAACTCACGCACTTCGCCGGCACTGTCCAGGCGTGCCTTCCACGGTGCTTCCGGCTTGCCCAGCAGGCCACGGCCGGCCAGATACAAGGCGTTGCGCTCCTGGGTCGACAGCCAACGGTTGGCCGCCAGCTCGTCCGACAGGGCGAACAGGCGCTGGTCGACCTGGTTGCTGGCCAATTTGCTCTCCTGCAGCAGCGCCAGGATCAGCGCCTGGTCACGCAGGCTGCTGCCATAGTCGGCCATCCAGCCCTTGCTGCGGCTGATGCCAAGGCCCGCCTGCAGCGCCTGCTCGGCGCGCGGTTTGTCGCCCATGGCGTCCAGCGCTACCGCCAACTGCACCAGCGGCAGGCCGGAGCGGGCATCGGCGCGGCGCTCGAACAGGCTGCGCAGGGCGCCCAGCGGTGCCTGCTGGCTGCGCGACAGCACCAGCGCGGCGTAGGCTTGCACGGCAAAGCGGGTGTGCTCGGCGTTCTCGCTGTAGTCGACTTCGATCAGGTTGCGCTCCTGCAAGTAGCGCAGCAGGCGCTCGTTGGCCTTCTTCAAGGCTTCGGCCGGCACGCCGTAGCCCTGGTCGCGGGCACGCAGCAGGAAGTCGGTGACATAGGCGGTCAGCCAGTATTCCTCTTCGCTGTCCGAGCTCCACAGGCCGAAGCTGCCGTTGTAGCGCTGCATGCCCAGCAGGTGCTCGATGCCCATCTCGATCTTGCGTTTGCGCACCTCGGCCGGCTCACCCTTGATGCCCAGGCGCTTGAGGCTCGCGGCATCGGCATACAGTGATGGATAGAGGCCACTGGTGGTCTGCTCCAGGCAGCCGTATGGGTAGGCTTCGAGGGCGCGAATCTGCTCGGCCAGGTTCAGCGGTGGGCGACTCGACAGCGCCAGGCTGGCTTCCAGGCCCGCCGGCTCGAAGGTGGCCAGGTCGCTTTCCGGCAAGGTCCATGGCTGGTCCTTGAGGGCCACGCGGTAATGCTTGAGCATCGCCGGGTAGGCCGGTCGCACGCCCAGGGTCCATTCGCGTTCGAAGGTATTCGCCGGTTCACCCGGCAGCTGCAGGCCATTGACCCGCACCTGCACCTTGCCCTGCCCCAGGCCGCCCATGGCCTGCACCGGGATCAGCAGCGTGCTGCGCTGGCCTTCGGCCAGGGCGATAGTCTGCTGGGCGCTGGCCGTCAGGCTCAGCTGGCCTTCAGTGCGGATCTCGACGCTCAACTGCTGCGCACGCCCCGACAGGTTGGCCAGGTCCAGCGCCAGGCTGGTGCGGTCACCGCCGGCCAGGAAGCGCGGCGCCGACAGTTCGGCGATCAGCGGTGCGGCCACCACCGTCTTGCCCTCGGCCATGCCGAAGTGCTCGTCGGTCCAGGCCTGGGCCATCAGCCGCAACTCGCCATTGAAGTCGGGAATATCGACGGTCGCCTCGCCTTCACCCTGGTCGTTCAGGGTCACCGGCAGGCTTTGCTGGGCAACGATGGTCACCGTGGTATTGGGCCGCTTGCCACCCTTGGCCAGCGCCGCATCACCGCCGAAGGCCAGGCTGGCCAAGCGGCCCTGGCCGGCTTCGATCAGCTGGCCGTAGATGTCCAGCTGGTCGGCGCCGTAGGCCTTGCGGCCGAACAGGCTGGCGAACGGGTCGGGGGTCTTGAAGTCGGTGATGTTGAGGATGCCCACATCGACTGCGGACAGCAGCACATGCACCTGCTTCGGCACGCTGCCGTCAGCATTGGCGGCCTTGACCTTCACTGTCAGCGGCTGCTTGGGGCGCATCTTCTCCGGCGCCTGCAGGCTGACCGCGAGCTTGCGCTCGGCACGCGCCAGCGGCAGATGCAGCACGCCGACAGCTCGCTTGGGCGTGGCATTGGCCTTGCGCTCACCTGGGCGGATCACCAGCGCGCTGATGTACAGGTCGTGCCGCGCCCACTGTTTGTCCAGTTGCACATCGAAGGTCTTGCCCTCGGCGGGCACCTCGATTTCCTGCCACCACAGCGGGCCATCGCTGGACTCGATCATCAGGTAGCCGCTGCCGGCCGCAGGCGGGGTCACGGTGACCTTGGCGCTGGCGCCATCGGCATAGGCCGGCTTGTCCAGCGCCAGCTTCACCTGGTCCGGCCGCACCGCGCCGCCTTCGGCGTTGTCCTGGGCGCGGTAGCCGGCCCAGAAGCGCTCGCTGGAAACCAGGCCGGTTTCAGGGTCTTCCACCTCGACGCGGTACGGGCCCCACTCCACCTGGAAGCTCAGCTTGGCGGTGGAGCCGGCCTTGACGCTGACCGTTTCCTCGCTCTGGGTGAGGAATTTCTCGTTGTAGTTGTAGCTCCAGCCATCGCTCTGCGAGTAGTTCCAGTAGTAATCGCGCCGCTCGCGGATCAGCCGCACTTTCAAGTCGTTGGCGGCGAGCTTGTTGCCAGCGCGGTCGGCCACGAGGAACTCGAATTCGACCGGGCCATCGCTGTCGGTTTCCTCACCGTCGAACAGGCCGCGCAGGCCAGGCAGGCGCTCGGCAGGCCAGATTGGCTGCTCCAGGCGGCGGGTGATCGGCCGGCCGCCGGACTCCTGCAGGCTGGCCTGCACGGTCAACTGCAGCGGCGAGCGTGCTTCGGCCCAGTGGCTCTCGATATCGACCACGGCCTTGCCAGCCTGGTCGAGGGTGACTTCGTCCAGCTCCAGATCCTGGGTCAGTTCGCTTTCGGTAACCGAGCCGAACTGGTAGCCCGGCAGTGCCGGCACGGCTTCGCGCAGCGGGCGCACATAGGCCTGGCCGCTCAGGCGATTGCCGGCAGCCGGCGCACCGTAGAGGTAGCGGCCATTGACCTGGATGCGCGCATCCTCCTCGGGCGACAGCGGCGTATCGCTGCCTTTGAGTTCAAGTGCCAGGCGCTCGGGAAGGAAGTCTTCGACCAGAAACTCGTATACCTGCCTGCGCCCGCCGCCCAGGTCGAGCAGCAATTGCCAGCGGCCAGTGGGGGCCTCCGTGGCCAGTTGCAGCTGGTACTGGTACAGGCCATTGGCGTCGGCCTCCCAGACGAATTTGCGGCTGACCTGCTCATCCGGGCGACGCACTTCCACACTGACCGGCTGAGCCTTGACCGGCTTGCCATCCTGATCACGCAGCAAGCCGTTGAGCAGCACCGTTTCACCCGGGCGATAGAGGTCACGCGGGCCGAAGATGAAGAATTGCAGCGGGTTGGCCTGGGGGCCGGTGATGTCGAACTCGGCCAGGTCCAGGGCAGCGGTGTTCAGGCGCAGCAAGGTGGTGTGCACGCCCTGGGTGGCGATCAGGGTGTCGGCCTTGGCCGTGATCGGCAGTTGGGCATGGCCGGCGCCATCGGTCTTGGCCTGGGCCAGCAGCTTGCCCTTGTCGTCATGCAGTTCGAGGTTGACGTCCTTGAGTGCCTTGCCGCCTTCCAGGGCCTGGGCGAACACGTCCAGGCGGTCACGGTAGCGGTGGGCAGACACGCCGATGTCGCTGAGGGTGAACAGCGTCGCCGGTTGCGAATAGTCATAGGTGCCCGAAGCACGCATCACGGCCAGGTACACGCCTGGCTCCTGCAGCGGCTTGATCCCGGCGATCGGCAGCAGCACGGTCTCGCGGGTGTTGCGCGCCGGGTTCAGGTCGAAGCGGCCGCTGTAGACCAGCTCGGCCATGTCCAGGGTTTCCTTGGACTGGTAGTAGTACAGGCTGCTGTTGCGGCCCCAGTTGGCCAGGAAGGTCGAGAGCATCTGCGGCTTGACCCGGAAGAATTCGACATCGACCTTGGGCACGTTCAGCGCGATCACCGGCAGGCCTTCGGCCAGGCGGGTGGGCAGCAACGAACCACGGCTGGCAAAGCCAACGGTGGGTTGCATGTCGCGGGTTTCCAGGCGGCTAACCGATTCGCTGTCGAGCTGCTTGCCGTTGACCGCCAGCAAGCCCTTGTCGACAGTCAGCACCAGCTTGCGCTGTGGCTCCAGGTGGCGCAGGCGCAATTCCATCTGGTTGTCGGAGAGTTCCCAGGCACCGTCGACCTTGCCTTTGACCGTATCGACCAGGTGCACCTTGGCGGCGAAGTCCTGCTTGGCGTCCAGCGGTGCCGAGAAGCTGATCGACAGGGTACTGGCGCCGTCGAGTTGCACTTCCGAGACGTCCAGCACGCTGAGCTCGCGCCCTTCGTAGCGCTTGGCGAGGACAGCAGGGTCCTCGCGCTTGGGCGCCGGGGCCTCGACCGCAGCGCTCGCGGCCGGTTTTTCGGCGGAAGCGGGCTTGTCCGGCGTCGAGGAATCACAGGCACTGAGCAAGGCCAGCGCGCAGGCCAGCAACAATCCTTTGTTGAACATGGAGTGGGAACTCTTTGGCAGCGTGTACGTGAGGGCAGCAACTATAGCGCAACGGTGGAGGTGGGACTTTCACCGATGCGGCAAGTGAGACCCTGTTCGCGCGGATTGGTTGCCTGGCCGGTACACTGTGCCCAGCCGAATACTGGGGGCGCAGAGCGTCCCCACAGCCTCAGGAATTGCAATGTCGCAACTGACCACCGACTGGCAGCACCGCCCCACCCACCGCAAGGTCTGGGCCCTGGCAGCGCCCATGATCCTCTCCAACATCTCGGTGCCGCTGGTGGCCCTGGTCGACAGCACCGTGATCGGCCACCTGCCCCACGCCCACCAGCTCGGTGCCGTGGCCGTCGGCGCCACGCTGTTCACCTTCATGGTCGGCCTGATGGGCTTCCTGCGCATGGGCTCCACCGGCTTCGCCGCCCAGGCAGCCGGGCGTGCCGACGGTGCGGCATTGCGCCAGGTGCTGGTGCAGGGCCTGCTGCTGGCCGTGGCCTTCGCCCTTCTCATTGGCCTGCTTGCCCTGCCTTTCAGCCAGTTGGCACTGCACGCCATGCAACCGAGCGAGGCGTTGCAGCAATCCACCGAAGACTTCTTCCATACCCGGTTGCTCGGCCTGCCGGCGGCGCTGGCCAGCTATGCGCTGGTCGGCTGGTTCCTCGGCACACAGAACGCACGAGCGCCGTTGGCGATTCTGCTGACCACCAACCTGCTGAACATCGCCCTCAACCTGTGGTTCGTGCTCGGCCTGAACTGGGGCGTGCTGGGTTCGGCACGGGCCTCGGTGATCGCCGAATGGAGCGCCGCCCTGCTCGGCCTGGCCCTGACCCGCCCGGCCCTGCGCGCCTACCCAGGGCAGATCGCCTGGGCTGCGCTCAAGCGCTGGCAGGCCTGGCGGCCATTGCTCGCGGTAAACCGTGACATCTTCCTGCGCAGCCTGGCACTGCAGCTGGTGTTCCTGCTGATCACCGTGCAGGGCGCGCGGCTGGGTGAAGCCACGGTGGCGGCCAACGCGCTGCTGCTCAACGGCCTTCTGCTCACCGCCTACGCCCTCGATGGCCTGGCGCACGCCGTGGAGGCGCTGTGCGGGCATGCCATTGGTGCGCGGGACCGGGATACCTTGCGCCGCTCGCTGGTGGTGGCCTGCGGCTGGTCGCTGATCACCAGCCTGGGGTTTGCCGGTTTGTTCCTGCTGGGCGGGCACCTGTTCATCGACCTGCAGACCAACATTGATAGCGTGCGGGCGGCGGCTTATCCGTACTTGCCGTATCTGGCGCTGCTGCCGTTGATTGCGGTGTGGAGCTACTTGCTCGACGGGCTGTTCATCGGCGCCACCCGGGCGCGGGAGATGCGCAATGCAATGCTGCTGTCGGTGCTGATCGCGCTGCCTTTGGGGGTGGTCATGAGCGGGTTTGGCAACCATGGGTTGTGGTTGGCCTTTCTCGGGTTCATGGCGTTGCGGGCAGTGACGCTGGGGTGGGTTGGGTGGCGGTTGCAGGAAAGAGGGCGCTGGGTTCAATGACGCCGGGGCCGCTTTGCGGCCCTTTCGCGACGCAAGGCCGCTCCTACACAAGCAACGCGGTCGCTTGTAGGAGCGGCCTTGTGTCGCGAAATGAGGGCGAAGCCCTCACCTGCTGACTCAAATCCACACACAATCCCAATGTGGGTACTCGCCCGCTCGCTGTACAAGCCCAGCTCGAATAGGATTGGCAATAACGTATCGCGCTGCAGCCTTCACATCTTCATCCCGACGCAGTGCTCGATCATAGAATCCAGGTTGCCAGATATGGTGGCGCTCAGCCCCTGCAAGATACAACGCACAACTGCTGCGCGACTTGAATGCACACATCAGGTTACCCAGGCTCGCTGAGCGGAGCTCGATCAACCAGTGCAAATGATCTGGCATCAGGACCCACGCTAGTGATCGACAGCTACCTTCTTCATCAGCCTTCCGCAATTGCCGGATGACAGTTCGGGCAAACAGCAGCTTGTTGAAGAGTGGATTGCGATTGCGGGTTACAGTAGTGAGCAGATAGAGCCTACCTGGCTCTGAGTAGCGCCCTTGGCGCAAGCGGTGATTGCATTGACCGTCCATGTCATTTTCCCTTTGAACATTGCGTTCAACGGTAGACCCGGCGTCATGGAGGGCCGTGCCTGGATCATTGCGAGGTGTGACTCAGGTGAGGGCTTCGCCCTCATTTCGCGACACGAGGCCGCTCCTACAAGAAACGCGTAAGAGCGGCCTCGGCGATCACGAGGAAAGGTAGGACGAGCGGGTCAGGCCCAGGCGCAATGCATCGAGGAACTGGGTCCGCTCACGTGCGCTGATCTTGGCGCTGGCCACCTTGTCACGGTAGTGAGTCATCAACTCCTCCGGCGACAGGTGCACGTAACGCAGCATGTCTTCGATGGTGTCGTGGGTCTCGATACCGGCGTGATACACGCTGCCATCGGCGTTCTGGTAGATGTTCACCGAGTCGGTGTCACCGAACAGGTTGTGCATGTCGCCGAGGATTTCCTGGTAGGCGCCGACCAGGAACACGCCCAGCAGGTAGTCCTCGCCTTCGTTGACCGCATGCACCGGCATGCTGGTCTCGATGCTCTGCTCGTCGACGTACTGGTTGATCTTGCCGTCGGAGTCGCAGGTCAGGTCCTGCAGCACCGCACGACGCATCGGTTCTTCGTCCAGGCGGTGCAGCGGGATGATCGGCAGCACCTGGCCGATGGCCCAGGTGTCCGGCAGGCTCTGGAACACCGAGAAGTTGCAGATGTACTTGTCGGCCAGCTTGTCGTTGAGCTCGTCCAGCACCTGGCGGTGCGAGCGCTGGCGGGCTTTCAGCGAGTTGTGCAGGCGGCGGCACACGGCGAAGTAGCACTGTTCGGCCAGGGCCTTCTCGGCCAGGCTGATCTTGCCATCGGCATACTGCGCCGCCACGTCACCCATGTAGTGGGTGGCGCGCCAGTAGGTTTCGGTGACCATCTCGATGTCGGTCGGGCCCAGCAGGTCGACCAGCCATTGCACGGTTTCCGGCAGGGCTTCCTTGTTCTCGATGGTCGGCACGTCGTCGTTGTGCTTCTCGACGTCGGTCACCTGGATCACCAGCATCGCGTGATGCGCAGTCAGCGAACGGCCGCTCTCGGAGAAGATGTGCGGGTGCGGCAGGCCCTGCGCGTCGCAGAACTCCTTGAGCATGCCCACCACCACGCCGGCGTAGTCGTCCATGTCGTAGTTGATCGAGCTGGCGTTACGCGAGTGGGTACCGTCGTAGTCCACACCCAGGCCACCACCGACGTCGATATGGTCGACTGGAAGCCCCAGCGCACGCAGTTCGCCGTAGTAGCGGATGGCTTCCTTGAAACCGTGCTGGTAGTCGGCCAGGTTGGCGATCTGCGAGCCCATGTGGAAGTGCAGCAAGCGGATGCCCTGGTCCAGGCCGGCATCGCGGAAGCGCTGCACCACTGAGATCAGCTGGGCGGCGGACAAGCCGAACTTGGACTTCTCGCCCCCGGTGTCGGCCCACTTGCTCGACGCCAGCGACGACAGGCGCACGCGCAGGCCGACCTGTGGCTTGACCTTGAGGTCGGCGGCCTCGTCGATCACCAGGGCCACTTCCGACTCTTTCTCGATGACGATGAACACGTTGTGGCCGAGCTTCTGGCCCATCAATGCCAGACGGATGAACTCGCGGTCCTTGTAGCCGTTGCAGACGATGGTGCCGCCTTTCGGCGCCAGCGCCAGCACGGCCAGCAGCTCAGGCTTGGAACCGGCTTCCAGGCCGATCGAGACGTTCTGCGTGGCGATGATGTTTTCCACCACCGCTTCCTGCTGGTTGACCTTGATCGGGTACAGCGCGGTGTACTGGCTCTGGTATTCCAGGCGGGCGATGTTGGCATCGAATGCGCCGGTCAGCTGGCGCACGCGGTCCTGCAGGATGTCGGGGAAGCGCACCAGCAGCGGCAGCGACAGGCCGCTCTGACGCAGCTCGTCGACCTGTTCGAACAGATCGATCGGCGCGCTGCTGGGGCCGTTGGGGCGCACTTCGACGCGCCCGGCTTCATTGATGGCGAAATAACCAGCGCCCCAATGGCGGATGCCATAAACACTGCGGCTGTCGGCCACGGTCCATTGGCTACCATCGTCTTTGCGTGTGCGTCGTACGGACATTCAAGTCCCCTATAGATAAGTCGAAGACACTGCCCCGCAAGGAGGCGGGCGCAGTGTAAAAGCCGAAAATGACGATTCGTCCGTGCCCTGGGTAGACCCTGGTCACGGGAACGAGTTTAGAAAGCGTTGGGCAAAAAATCGCGGGGGCGCATCAGCCGCCGGACTTTTTCGCCTTGAAGCCCTGTTTGATCAGCTCGGCGATCAGCAGTTCGACGTGGTCGCCCTGGATCTCGATGACCCCATCCTTCAGCGCACCGCCGGTACCGCAACGGCGCTTGAGGGTGGTGGCCAGCTCCTTGAGCTGGTCGAGCGGCAGCGGCACGCCGGTGACGGTGGTCACGGTCTTGCCGCCACGGCCTTTGCTTTCACGGCGCACACGGGCGATGCCGTCACCTTCGGGGATGACTTGCTGCTTGCAGGTGCAGGCGTCCACCGGCTGGCCACAGTCGGGGCAGTGCCGACCGGCATCGGTGGAGTAAACGAGACCGCCAAGGGCGGCGAAGGAAGAAGCTTTCTTGGCCACTTTTGTTCCTCTGTGCTGAGGACAAAAACTGGTCGGCACCTGGGGCAGAGACCGACCGCGAAGCCCCACTCTGGCAGGGGCGGCGCTACTGCTGCAAGATCCTGCGGCAGCCCGAAAAGGGCGCGCAGTGTAACGATAAATCAGGCGGTTGCTAAGTACTGGAATGCGCCATTTTGCGAATGTTTTGCGACCTTGGGGCTGCTACACCATCGATGTGGGAGCGGCCTTGTGTCGCGAAAGGGCCGCAGAGCGGCCCCAGCTTTACTTCAGGCTGGCCTTGTAGCGCTGCAACGCCGCCAGCGAGTCCGGGCAATACGGCTTGCTCAGGCTTTCCTGCTCGGCCAGCTCAAGGCTGATGAATTTCGCCTCGATCACCTCTTCCGGCTGCAGCCGCAACGGCGCATCCGACACCGCCGAATACACCGCGCACCACAGGTGGTTGTCTGGCTGATCGAAATAGAAACGCTCATGAAAGCGCAATTCGACGCCTTCGATGCCCAGCTCTTCGGCCAGCTCCCGTGCAGCCGAGTCGTCATACGCCTCCCCTGCCGTCACCATGCCACCGGCCGCCACATCCCAGTACCCCGGGTACAGCGCCTTGCTCAGGGCCCGCCGGTGCACGCACAGCTCACCGGTACTGTTGAACAACAGGATGAACGTGCAGCGGCCGATCAGGCCGCGCTCGCGCAGCTCGGCCCTGGGCAGCGCGCCGAGCACCTGGTCGGCGGCGTCCACCCAAGTGACCAGTTCACGGTCGGAAGCCGCCCGATGGGCGGCCTCGTTGGCGCTGATGGCCATGCTCAACCCTGCGACAGCAGCTGACGCAGGTCGATGACCGCAGCGTTGGCCCGGGAAATGTAGTTGGCCATGACCAGCGAGTGGTTGGCCCACATGCCGAAGCCGCTGCCATTGAGCACCATCGGGCTCCACAGTGGTTCCTGCGAGGCTTCCAGCTCACGAATGATCTGGCGCACACTGACCGTGGCGTTCTTCTTCGCCAGCACGTCGGCGAAGTCGACCTCGATGGCGCGCAGCAGGTGCGACAGCGCCCAGGCCTGGCCACGGGCTTCGTAGAAGACGTTGTCGATCTGCAGCCACGGGGTTTCCACCAGCTCTTCATCCACCTGCGGCGCCTGGCCGGCAACCACCGACTCGGTCTTCAGGGTGGTGTTGAGCTTGACCCGGCCAACACTGGCCGACAGACGCTGCGACAGCGAACCCAAGCGGGTGGCCACGTCACCCAGCCAGTTGTTCAGGTTGTCGGCGCGGGTATAGAAGGCGGCGCCCTTGTCGCCAGCGGCCAGGCGCGCCTGGTAGCGGCTCAGCGACTTGATGCCCTCTTCGAACTCCGACTCGCTCGATGGCAGGATCCAGCTCTTGTTGTCGAAGTTGAAGCGCGGCTCGGCCTTGGCCAGGTCGGCATCTTCGGTGGACTGCGACTGCGAACGGGCGAAGTCCTTGCGCAAGGCCCGGGAAAGGTCACGCACCTGCACCAGCACGCCATATTCCCAGCTCGGCATGTTGTCCATCCACAGGCCAGGCGGGAAGCGGTCGTTGGAAATGTAACCGCCCGGCTTGTTCAGCAGGGTGCCGGCCACGCTCTTGAGGGTTTCGATGGTGGTATAGCCCACCACCATCTGCTGGCCATTGCGCTCGGCAGCTGCCTGGGCATTCTGCTGCACCGGGAACAACGCCGGCTCCTCGCTCCAGTACCAGCCAAGGCCCAGGCACACCAGCAGGTACAACCCGATCAGGGTCCCCAGGGCACGGCTCCAGAGCCCGCCAAGATAGCTACGGGCAGCGGCGCGGCGACCATCGACACGTTCGCGGGGCTCGGCTTTGGCCTCGCGGTTTTTCCAGTCCAGCATGGCTTTGTCCTTAATCAGTCACGACGGTTCAGGGGCTTGGACCACAGGCCAACGCCAGGGTGCCACGGCAAGCCCGCGTCGCAGCACTATAAAGCAGACACCGCCGTACGCATAAGCGACCAATGAGTCAGTAACTGAATATTCGTCCGCAAGCCTTTGTTGATGCGGCGCACGTACGGGTGGAAAAAGTGGTGCTAGCATACAGCCATCATCGAACCTGCTTAGCCCACTAACAAGTAGCCAGGACATGACCCAAGCCGCGGAGCCGAGCCAGGAGCGCCTCTCGCAGGAGCTCGAACAGCTGTTGCAGCGCCTGTCGCGTACGCGCTTGCGCCACGGCGACCAGCCCGACCAGCTGGAGCTGCCACCTGCGCGCAAACCGGTCTACCTGCTGCTGCACGACCATGAGCGCGCCGAGCGCCTCGCCCAGCAGCTGGAGTTCTTCGGCCTGAGCGCGCAACCGCAACCGTGCGCCAGTGCGTTTCTGGCTTCGCTAGCCGAGCAACCTCCGGCCGCCATCGTCATGGATGTCGACTTCTCTGGCCCCGGTGCTGGCCTGCCGTTGGCGGCGCTGGCGCAGCGCGGCCAGGCGCAACCCATACCGCTGCTGTTCTTCAGCCTGCACGAAGCCGACACGCCGACACGCCTGGCCGCAGTGCGCGCCGGCGGCCAGGCGTTTCTGACCGGTACGCTGGAAGCCTCCAGCCTGCTGGAAAAACTCGAAGCCATGACCAGCAACGCACAGCAGGAACCCCTGCGCGTGCTGATCATCGACGATTCACGCGCCCAGGCCCTGCACACCGAACGCGTACTGGCCAGCGCCGGTATGCTGACCCGCAGCCTGAACGACCCGATCCGCGCCATGGTCGAGCTGGCCGACTTCCAGCCCGACCTGATCATCCTCGACCTGTACATGCCGACGTGCTCGGGCCCGGAACTGGCCAAGGTGATCCGTCACAACGACCGCTACGTCAGCGTGCCGATCATCTACCTGTCCGCCGAGGACGACCTGGACAAGCAGCTCGATGCCATGAGTGAAGGCGGCGACGACTTCCTGACCAAGCCGATCCGTTCGCGGCACCTGATCACCACCGTGCGCAACCGCGCCGCCCGCGCCCGCCACCTCAAGGCCCGCATGGTCCGCGACAGCCTGACCGGGCTGTACAACCACACCCACATCCTGCAACTGCTCGAAGACTGCAGCTACCGTGCCCGCCGCACGCAGCAACCGCTGAGCTTCGCCATGCTCGACATCGACCACTTCAAGAAGATCAACGACCGCCACGGCCACCCCATGGGTGACCGGGTGATCAAGAGCCTGGCGCTGTTCCTCAAGCAACGCCTGCGCAAGACCGACTTCATTGGCCGCTATGGTGGCGAGGAGTTCGCCATCGTCATGCCCAACACTTCGCTGGAGGCCGCGCACAAGGTACTGGACGAGATTCGCCGGCGCTTTGCCGAGATTCTCTACCCGGCGCAGCCGGAGGATCTGCGATGCACCTTCAGTGCCGGGGTGGTGCAGCTGGACGATGAGCTGGATGCGCTGAGCATGGCCAGCACGGCGGACGAGGCGTTGTACCGGGCCAAACATGCCGGGCGTAACTGCGTGGTGAGGGTCGAGCCGTAGCGGCTGCGCTCAATGGCTCAAGGCCACCATCGTCATCACCTGGTAATAAATTCGCCATAAATTCAGGCACCTATCTCTCGACTCCCCCGCAGGAAGTTCGCGGCTATGCGCCTGAAGTGGCTGACCAATTTCAACACCCTGTTGCTGGTGACCGTGTGTATCGCCTTGGGTGCGACCCTGTGGTGGTCGCAACGCGCCCTGGAGCGGCCCTATCAGTTGATGGAGCGCTACCTGGGCCTGTCGCAGCAGTTCCAGAACCAGACGGCGCGCAACATCCAGGCTTACCTGGGCAGTGGCGACGCCTTGCGTCACGCCGCTGCCGTCGACGCCAACCAGCAGCTCGAAGCCTCGCTGACCGACTGGCCGCCAGCGCTCGCCGCCAAGCTGCGCCCGAGCCTGGACACCCTGCAGGCCTTCACCGCCAACGAACTGCTCGCCGCCGGCAAGCTGGCCGGCGACCCGCAAGCCCTGCTGCTGCAGGCCGAACGCGAACTGGGGGCCAACTTCGAACAGTTGACCGCCTATGCCCGCGACAGCGGCAGCAGCGACGCCAACCGCTACCTGCTGCCATTGCTCGATGCCACCGTGCACCTGGGCCGACTGTCGCTGGCCCGGGACAAGCTGGTCAGCAGCGGCCGCGCCGAACTGGCCGACGAGGTCGAGCGCGAACTGCAGCTGATCCGCACCCAGGCCCAGGTCATCGACGGCCTGCCGCTGCTGGGCGTGACCCGAGCTGCAGAATCCAACGCCGACGACTTCGCCGCCATGATGGGCCTGCAGTCCCAGGCCAGCGAACACCAGGAAGACGTGGCGGTCGGCCTCAAGCGCGAGCTGCAAAGCCTGCTCAACCGCTACCCCGCCGAGTTGCAACGCACCCGCGAGCAGATCGAACGCCGCACCGCCCTGGCCGCCAGTACCAACCAACGCCTGGAAGCCGTGCAACAGGCCATCGCCGGCCTGGAGCCGGAAGTGCGTGGCCAGCACGCGAAGATTGCCGGTGAAGTGCGCATCATCCAGGGGCTGATGATCGGCCTGATCCTGCTGATCGCCCTGCTCATCGACACCCTGCAGCGGCGCCTGGCCCGCACCCTGACCAGCCTGGCCCCGGCCCTGTCGCGCTGGGCCGAAGGCGACTTTGCCGCGCCTATCGCGCTGGGCAAGACCAACCGCGAGCTGCACGACATCCAGGAATCGCTCAACCGCCTGCGCCAGTACCTGGTGGAACTGGTCGGCACCATCCGCCACAACGCCGAGCAGGTCGCCGGCAGCAGCCACGCCCTGGCCGGCATGAGCGCCGCCCTGCACGACGGCGCCGAGCGCCAGGCCGGCGACACCGGGCAGATTCGCGATGCGCTGGGCGAGCTGGAAGCGACCATCCAGCAAGTGGCCGGCGACGCCAGCTCTGCCGCCGATGCCAGCCGTGATGCCGGCCGCGCGGTGGAACAGGGCCAGACGGTGATCGGCCAGAGCCTGTCAGGCCTTCGGGCGCTGGTCGACGAGGTGCAGGGCAACGCGCGCATGATCGAGCAGTTGGCCGAGGAGTCGGCCACCATCGGCGGGGTGCTGACGGTCATTCGCTCCATCGCCGAGCAGACCAACCTGCTGGCGTTGAATGCCGCCATCGAGGCCGCCCGCGCCGGTGAGATGGGCCGTGGCTTCGCGGTGGTGGCCGACGAGGTGCGCTCACTGGCGCAGCGCACCACCGGGGCTACCGGCGAGATCCAGGCGCTGATCGACCGCCTGCAGCAGGCGGCGCGAGAGTCGGTGGCCGGGATGCGCACCCAGCTGGAACATGCCGAAGCCACCGCCAACCAGGCCCAGGCCGCCGATGGTGCGCTGGACGAGATTGTCAGCGCGATCCGCACGATTGCCGATACGGCGGTGCGTATTGCCGATGTCACCGCGCAGCAGAGTGGTGCGGTGAGTGAAATTCGCGATCACAGTGAGCGGATTCACAAGTTGGGTGAAGACAACCTGCAGCGTATTGGCGAAGGGCGCGAGCAAGGCGAACAGTTGCTGAGCCTGGGTGGTGAGCTGAGCAAGGCAGTACGGGCCTTCAGAGTCTGAGCCCTCCTGTGCCGGCCTCTTCGCGGCTAAAGCCGCGAAGAGGCCGGAACAGGCAATACATAACTGGCGCCATGTGTCGCCGTCACTTTCAACCACCGCCAACTCCGCTATCATGCGGGCACGTTCCACCTCGCGAGTCCGTCATGCGCCGCCTGTTTTTCCTGCTGCTCCTGCTGCTGGCCAGCCCTGCTTTCGCCTCGGGCCTGCTCGACAACCGCCCCAGCGCCACCCTCGGCGCTGCTTCGCTGTCCAACAATGCCGACTTCCTGCCGGTGCACGAAGCCTTCAAGCTCAGCCTGGTGCAGGCCGACGCGCAGACCCTCAAGCTGCGCTTCGTTGCCACTGATGGCTACTACCTGTACCGCCACCGCTTCCACTTCCGCACGGAACCGGCAGACATCACCCTGGGCCCGCCGAACATCCCCAAGGGCGAAGCCAAGCACGACGAGTTCTTCGGTGACGTCGAGGTGTACCACGGCGTGCTCGACATCGAGATCCCACGCACCGACGCTCGCGCCTTCACCCTGCTGGTGGGTTACCAGGGCTGCGCCGACAAGGGCCTGTGCTACCCGCCGGAAACCGAACGCCTGAGCATTGACGGCAAAGCGCCCGCCGCAGGCACCGCCCTGCCTGCAGGCAGCGAACAGGGCTGGAACTGGAAGTCATTGCTGCTGTTCTTCCTCGCCGGGGTCGGCCTGACCTTCACCCCTTGTGTGCTGCCGATGCTGCCGATCCTCTCTGGTGTGGTCCTGCGTGGCCAGGTCGGTGGCCTGCGTGGCCTGGCCCTGTCGCTCGCCTACGTGCTGCCGATGGCTGCCAGCTTTGCCGTGCTCGGCGCACTGATGGGCCTGTTCGGCGCCGGTCTGAACCTGCAGGCACGCCTGCAGTCGGCCTGGGTACTGGTGCCTTTCGCGCTGTTCTTCGTGGCGTTCGCCCTGGCCATGTTCGGCCTGTTCGAGCTCAAGTTGCCGCAGGCCCTGAGCAACCGTCTGAACAACGTCGCCAACCACACCCGCGGCGGCTCGCTGCTCGGCGCGGCTGTGCTCGGCGTGCTCTCCAGCCTGCTGGTCTCACCCTGTGTTTCGGCGCCGCTGGCGGGCGCCTTGCTGTACATCAGCGCCAGCGGCGATGCCGTGGGCGGCGCGCTCAAGCTGTTCGCCCTGGGCCTGGGCATGGGCGCCCCCTTGCTGCTGATGGCCACGGGGGGAGCCGCCTGGTTGCCCAAGAGCGGCCCTTGGCTGAACACCGTGAAAAACGCCATCGGCGTATTGCTGCTGGGCCTGGCCATCGGCCTGCTCAGCCGCGTGCTGCCGGGGCCGGCGACCTTGTTGCTGGTCGGTTTCCTGGCGGCCGGCGTGGCGCTGTTCCTCGGCGCCCTGGAGTTCGTGGTCAAATCGCCACGCCAGCGCCTGGCACAACTGTTGGGCCTGGCGCTGCTGGTGTATGCGTTGGCCTGCTGGTACGGCGCGCTCAACGGCCAAGGTGACCCACTGCGCCCGCTGCCACCGCCCGCCGCTGCCACCGTCAGCGGTGCAGCGGCCAAGGCAGATGCCTGGCAAACCGTCACCACCCCGGCCACACTGGACGCCGCCCTGGCCGAGGCCAAGGCCGCCGGCCAACCGGTGCTGCTGGACTGGTACGCCGACTGGTGCATCAGCTGCAAGGTGATCGAACACGAAGTGCTCAATGCACCGCAGGTTCAAAGCCAATTGAGCGCCTTCAAGCTGCTGCGCTTCGATATCACCGAGAGCAGCGCCGAGCAGCGCACGCTACTGGATCGCTACCAGCTGTTCGGGCCGCCGGCGCTGTTGTTCTTTGCGGCGAACGGCAGCGAAATGACCACCGATCGGGTGATTGGCGAGATAAACGCCGGGGAATTTGCGCAGATTCTGGCGCGCGTGCGCGGCAAACTCGGTCTATAACTTCCCGCGTGCCGGGAAATTTCTCCAAATGAGTGACCAGATTTAATTATTTGGTCACATATTTCGCGCGAACCTCGGACAACGTGCTGGCTATTGCCGGGAACTGGACACTTGCCGTCGCTTTGCGGCACACTCGCCGCGCTGTGTCGAATTGCCCTACAAATCCAAGGAAACCGCAGATGGCAACCCTACTGGTGCTTCACGGCCCCAACCTGAACCTGCTCGGGACTCGCGAACCAGGCCACTACGGCGCCGTGACCCTGGCCCAGATCAACCAGGACCTGGAGCAGCGCGCCCGCGCCGCTGGCCACCATCTGCAGTACCTGCAGAGCAATGCCGAATACGAACTCATCGATCGTATTCACGCTGCACGCAACGAGGGTGTGGACTTCATCCTGATCAATCCGGCTGCTTTCACCCACACAAGCGTCGCATTACGTGACGCGTTGCTCGCGGTGAGCATCCCATTCATCGAAGTGCACCTGTCCAACGTGCACAAACGCGAACCGTTCCGTCACCACTCCTACTTTTCCGATGTTGCCGTAGGAGTGATCTGCGGCCTGGGCGCCAGCGGTTATCGCCTGGCCCTGGAATCCGCACTGGAACAACTGGCTGCCAACGCACAGCCCTGATAACGAAAACCCTGGCCTCAGTGGGCCGGGGTTAGAGAGAAACGTTCAGATACGTTTTTAAATTTCGCCCCCTGACCGAACCTTTGGGAGTTGATGATTAATGGATATCCGTAAAGTCAAGAAACTGATCGAGCTGCTGGAAGAGTCTGGCATCGACGAGCTGGAGATCAAGGAAGGCGAAGAGTCGGTCCGTATCAGCCGCCACAGCAAGACCCCGGCCGCCCAGCAGTTCTACGCACCTGCGCCAATGGCTGCCCCTGCCGCTGCTCCGGTTGCCGCTGCCGCTGCGCCAGCCGCCGAAGCCGCTGCTGCCGCACCAGCCCTGAAAGGCACCGTGATCCGCTCGCCGATGGTCGGTACCTTCTACCGCAAGCCTTCGCCGACCTCGCCGAACTTCGCTGAAGTTGGCCAGAGCGTGAAGAAAGGCGACACCCTGTGCATCGTCGAAGCCATGAAGATGATGAACCACATCGAAGCCGATGTTGGCGGTGTCATCGACGCCATCCTGGTGGAAGACGGCCAGCCGGTTGAGTTCGACCAGCCGCTGTTCACCATCGTTTGAATCGCGGAGAGCCAACGATGTCTGGGAAGCTCGAAAAAGTCCTGATCGCCAACCGTGGGGAAATTGCCCTGCGGATCCTGCGTGCCTGCAAAGAGCTGGGCATCAAGACCGTCGCCGTGCACTCCACGGCCGACCGTGAACTGATGCACCTGGGCCTGGCAGACGAGTCGGTCTGCATCGGCCCTGCATCGTCCAAGGATTCCTACCTGCACATCCCGGCGATCATCGCTGCCGCCGAAGTCACCGGCGCCACCGCGATCCACCCGGGTTACGGCTTCCTCGCGGAGAACGCCGATTTCGCCGAGCAGGTGGAAAAATCCGGTTTCGCCTTCATCGGCCCGAAAGCCGACACCATTCGCCTGATGGGCGACAAGGTTTCGGCCAAGGACGCGATGATCAAGTCGGGCGTGCCAACCGTACCGGGCTCCGATGGCCCGCTGCCGGAAGACGAAGAGGTCGCCCTGGCGATCGCTCGTGATGTCGGCTACCCGGTGATCATCAAGGCCGCCGGTGGCGGTGGTGGTCGCGGCATGCGCGTGGTGCACAAGGAAGAGGACCTGATTTCCTCGGCCAAGCTCACCCGTACCGAAGCCGGTGCTGCCTTCGGCAACCCGATGGTCTACCTGGAGAAGTTCCTGACCAACCCACGTCACGTGGAAGTTCAGGTACTGTCCGACGGCCAGGGCAACGCCATCCACCTGGGCGACCGCGACTGCTCACTGCAGCGCCGTCACCAGAAGGTGCTGGAAGAAGCCCCAGCCCCGGGCATCGACGAGAAGGCCCGCCAGGAAGTCTACAAGCGCTGCGTCGATGCGTGCATCGAGATCGGCTACCGCGGTGCCGGTACCTTCGAGTTCCTGTACGAGAACGGCCGTTTCTACTTCATCGAGATGAACACCCGTGTGCAGGTTGAGCACCCGGTCTCGGAGATGGTCACCGGTATCGACATCGTCAAGGAGATGCTGAGCATCGCCGCTGGCAACAAGCTGTCGTTCCGCCAGGAAGACGTGGTCATCCGTGGCCACTCGCTGGAGTGCCGGATCAACGCCGAAGACCCGAAGAAGTTCATTCCGAGCCCAGGCAAGGTCAAGCACTTCCACGCCCCGGGCGGCAACGGCGTACGCGTCGATTCGCACCTGTACAGCGGCTACTCGGTTCCGCCGAACTACGACTCGCTGATCGGCAAGCTGATCACCTACGGCAAGGACCGCGACGAAGCCATGGCGCGCATGCGCAATGCCCTGGACGAGATCGTCGTCGACGGCATCAAGACCAACATCCCGCTGCACCGCGACCTGGTGCGTGATGAAGGTTTCTGCAAAGGCGGCGTGAACATCCACTACCTCGAGCACAAACTGGCCAGCCAGGAGTGATCGCGTTAGCGTGATGCATCAAAACCCCGGCCCTGCGCCGGGGTTTTTTATTGCCTGTCAGAAGGCTTGCGCGGCCGCTCCTACACCTTCATACGCGGCATCTCGATCCGGTGCTCATGCACCCGTCGATACAAGGTCGCTCGCGATATCCCCAACGCCCGCGCCGCTTCCGCCGGTTTCCACCGATGGCGGATCAGGGCATCGAGCAGCAATTGCCGAGCCGGGCTCGATACGCCGACGTCAGCCGCAGGCACGGCATCACCCCGCACCTCTTGCGGCAGGTGCTCCAGACACACTTGCCCGCCCTCACTGACCGCACAGGCATAACGCAGCACCTGCCGCAGCTGGCGCAAATTCCCCGGCCAGCGGTACACCAGCAGTGCTTGCAAGGCATCATCTGCCAGCATCACCTCGACCCCACAAGCCTCGGCCTCCTCAGCCAGCAACTGATGAATCAGGCCCAACCGGTCCTCGCGCTCACGCAGCGGTGGCAACTCGAAGCGGGCATTGGCCAGACGGAAATACAGGTCCTCGCGGAAACGCCCTTCACTCACCATCCCCGCCAGGTCGCGGTGGGTCGCACAGATCACCTGGATATCCACCCGCTCCCGCCGCGCAGCGCCCAGTGGCGCCACTTCGCCTTCGGCCAGCACCCGCAGCAGGCGGGTCTGCAGGTGCAGCGGCATGTCGCCGATTTCGTCGAGGAACAAGGTGCCGCCATCGGCCTGCTGTAGCAGCCCCTGCATGCCTTTGCTCGACGCACCGGTAAACGCCCCGGCGACATAACCGAACAGTTCGCTCTCGATCAGGCTCTCGGGGATGGCCGCACAGTTCAGCGTGACGAACGGCCCTTCACGGCGCTGGCTCTGCTGGTGCAACTGGCGCGCGAAGACTTCCTTGCCGGCACCGGTCTCGCCCTGCACCAGCACCGCCAGGTTGCAATCCTTGACCCTTGTGGCCAAGCGCAAGTGCTGTTCGATGCGCGCATCCTGCGCTTGCTGCAAGGGTTGCGCCCGGCCTCGCCGCTGGGGCGCGCTGACCCGCCCGTACAACCCGCCCCAACCTGGCAGGCGCTGGGCCGAGGCCTCGTTGGCGCGGCGCAGCTGGGCCATGTCGAACAGCTCACCGATGTGCTCAGGCAAACGCCCGTGCCGTGCCAGCAAGCGCTCGCGGGCCAGGCTGTTGATCGCCTGCAGGCGGCCGTCGGCATCCCAGGCCAGCAAGTAGTCGGGCTGGCTCTCCACATAACCCGGCGTGCCATGGGCGCGCATCACCCAGTGGCCCTGGGCGCTGTGCATGAAAAAGGCGTTCTCGATTTCCCGCGCGGTCTGTTCCACCAGTTGCAGGATCAGGTGCTGGCTGCGGCGGTCGTCCGGTGATTGCAGGGCCGACACATCCACCACGCCGAGCAGTTCGCCCTGCGGGTCGAATACCGGCGCCGCCGTGCAGGTCAGGCCGATGAAGGCGGCACGAAAATGATCGCGCTTGTGCACCGTGACCGGCGCCTTGCCGGTCAGCACCGCCGCCACGCCACAGGTGCCCTCCTCGCCCTCGGACCAGCAGGTGCCCAGGTACAGGCCGGCCTTGCGGCAGTCGTTGCGGATGGCCGATTCAACCCGGTAATCGATGGTGCGCCCCAGGGCGTCGGTGAGCAGTACGCAGTAGTCGGCGCCACGCACCCGCGCATGCAGGCGCGCCACGGCGTCGCTGGCAATGCGCAGGAACAGTTCGGCGCGTTCGCGGCATTCGTTGAGCAGGGTTTGGGAAAGGATGCGCGGCCCCTGCTGGGACCCGGGGTCAAGACGGTACAGCTCCATGGAACGGCGCCATGAGTCGAGGATCAGCGGCGGCACCGGCGCCTGGGGCAGGCGGTCGGCGTTCTTCAGCACCCGGCTGACGCAATCGACATGGGCTCGGGAGTTCGCGGCAAGCATGGGGCCTCCGGTTCCTGTTTGTTCTTGTCGTTGTGCGGCCATTAAGCGCCTGCCGGCATGTCCCGACAAGCGCCGCGTGATTACCGGCAGGCTTGAGACGCAGCGTCTCAGCCTACCGGCCAGAGCCCGGCAACGCTGGCACGCAGCGTCTCAGGCAAGGGCCGCCGCAGCCTGGCCCGACAGCCTTGCAACCGCTCTGCAGCGGCCCTTGCAGGGCATAGGGAAAAGTCTGGCATCCACCTTGCTCAAGCCTAGGCAAACAAGAACACGAGGTGTGCCATGCCGCAGCCCGCCCCGATCATCGGGATCATTGCCAACCCTGCCTCCGGCCGCGACCTGCGTCGTCTGACCAGCAACGCCGGGCTCTACTCCAGCACCGACAAGGCCTCGGTCATCCAGCGCCTGCTCGCTGCATTCGGTGCCACGGGTGTAAGCGAGGTGCTACTGCCCACCGACATGACCGGGATCGCCGCCGCCGTGCTCAAGGCCAGCCTCGGCCCCGTGGCACAGGACCAGCACTGGCCGCGTCTGGCACTGCTCGACCTGCCATTGACTCAGACCGTCAGCGACACTCGCCTGGCCACCCGGCAGATGGTCGAGCGCGGTGTGGCGATGATCGCCGTGCTGGGCGGCGACGGCACGCACAAAGCCGTGGCGGCAGAGGCCGGGGACACGCCCCTGCTCACCCTGTCCACCGGCACCAACAACGCCTTCCCGGAGCTGCGCGAAGCCACCAGCGCCGGCCTGGCTGGCGGCTTGCTCGCTGGCGGCCGGGTACCGGCCAGCATTGGCCTGCGGCGCAACAAGCGGCTGCTGGTGAAGGTGGCGCAGCAACAGCTGTGTGAATGGGCGCTGGTCGAAGTGGCGGTGTCGCCGCAACGCTTCATTGGCGCCCGCGCGCTGAGCCGCAGCGAAGACCTCAGCGAAATCTTCGCCTGCTTCGCCGAGCCCCATGCCATCGGCCTGTCCGCGCTCTGCGGGCTGTGGCAACCGGTGGCCCGTCATGAACCCTACGGTGCCTGGGTACGGCTCAACCCCGGCGCCGAACAGGCCCTGCTCGCCCCACTGGCCCCCGGCCTGCTGCAAGGCTGCGGCATCACCGCCAGCGGCACACTCAGCCCGGGCGTGGCCCATCGCCTGAGCCTCACCGCCGGCACCCTGGCCCTGGATGGCGAACGCGAGATCGAGTTCGCCGAACACGACACGCCAACCATCACCCTCGACCTGCAAGGCCCGTTGACCGTCGACGTCGAGGCCGTGCTGGCACATGCCGCCCGTCATCACCTGCTGGCCGTCCCGCGCGGCCATCGGCTGCACCCTGCAACCCCGTGTTGAGACAACCCTGGAGAACAACAAGATGTCCACTCACCTCAGTTCCGAGCAATTGCTGCATGCCTATGAAGTGATGCGCACCATCCGCGCCTTCGAAGAACGCCTGCACGTGGAGTTCGCCACGGGCGAGATTCCTGGTTTCGTCCACCTGTATGCCGGTGAAGAAGCCTCCGCCGCCGGGGTCATGGCGCACCTGCGCGACAGCGACTGCATCGCCTCGACCCACCGTGGCCATGGCCACTGCATCGCCAAGGGCGTCGACGTGTACGGCATGATGGCCGAGATCTACGGCAAGAAGACCGGTGTGTGCGGCGGCAAGGGCGGTTCGATGCACATCGCCGACCTGGAAAAAGGCATGCTCGGTGCCAACGGCATCGTCGGTGCCGGTGCGCCCCTGGTGGCCGGCGCCGCCCTGGCGGCCAGGATCAAGGGCAATGACAACGTGGCCGTGGCCTTCTTCGGCGACGGCGCTTCCAACGAGGGCGCGGTGTTCGAGGCGATGAACCTGGCCTCGATCATGAACCTGCCGTGCATCTTCATCGCCGAGAACAACGGCTACGCCGAAGCCACCGCCTCGACCTGGTCGGTGGCCTGCGACCACATCGCCGACCGCGCCGCAGGCTTCGGCATGCCGGGGGTGACCATCGACGGCTTCGACTTCTTTGCCGTGCACGAGGCCGCCGGTGCTGCCATCGAGCGCGCCCGCTCAGGGCAAGGCCCGTCGCTGATCGAGGTCAAGCTGAGCCGCTACTACGGCCACTTCGAAGGCGACGCACAGACCTACCGCGCCCCTGACGAAGTGAAGAACCTGCGCGAATCCCGCGACTGCCTGCTGCAGTTCCGCAACAAGACCACCCGTGCCGGCCTGCTGCAGGCGGCGCAACTGGACGCCATCGACGCCCGTGTCGACGACCTGATCGAAGACGCCGTGCGCCGCGCCAAATCCGATCCTAAGCCACAGCCCGCCGACCTGCTCACCGACGTCTACGTCAGCTACCCCTGAGCCCGGACAACAAGAACAACAGGAGAACCACCATGGCTAGAAAAATCAGCTATCAGCAGGCCATCAACGAGGCCCTGGCCCAGGAAATGCGCCGCGACACCAGCGTGTTCATCATTGGCGAAGACGTGGCCGGTGGCGCGGGCGCCCCAGGCGAGGATGACGCCTGGGGTGGCGTGCTCGGCGTCACCAAAGGCCTGTACCACCAGTTCCCGGGGCGCGTGCTCGATGCGCCGCTGTCGGAAATCGGCTACGTCGGAGCCGCCGTCGGTGCCGCCACCCAGGGCCTGCGCCCGGTGTGCGAGCTGATGTTCGTCGACTTTGCCGGCTGCTGCCTGGACCAGATCCTCAACCAGGCCGCCAAGTTCCGCTACATGTTCGGCGGCAAGGCGGTCACCCCGCTGGTGATGCGCACCATGTACGGCGCCGGCCTGCGCGCCGCGGCCCAGCACTCGCAGATGCTCACGTCGCTATGGACCCACATCCCCGGCCTGAAGGTGGTCTGCCCGTCTTCGCCGTATGACGCCAAGGGACTGCTGATCCAGGCGATCCGTGACAACGACCCGGTGATCTTCTGTGAGCACAAACTGCTCTACAGCCTGCAGGGCGAGGTACCGGAAGAGGTGTATACCGTGCCATTCGGCGAGGCCAACTTCCTGCGCGACGGCGACGACGTGACCCTGGTGACCTATGGGCGCATGGTCCATGTGGCCATGGAAGCGGCCAACAACCTGGCCCGCCAGGGCATCGACTGCGAAGTGCTGGACCTGCGCACCACCAGCCCGCTGGACGAGGACAGCATTCTCGAAAGCGTGGAGAAGACCGGCCGCCTGGTGGTGATCGACGAAGCCAACCCGCGCTGCTCGATGGCCACCGATATCAGCGCACTGGTCGCGCAAAAAGCCTTCGCCGCGCTCAAGGGCCCGATCGAGATGGTCACCGCACCACACACCCCGGTGCCGTTCTCCGATGCCCTGGAAGACCTGTACATCCCTGACTCGGCGAAGGTCGAAGCGGCCGTGCGCAAGGTCATCGAAGCTGCAAGGAGCGCCGCATGAGCCAGATCCATACCCTGACCATGCCCAAGTGGGGCCTGTCGATGACCGAGGGCCGGGTCGACGCCTGGCTCAAGCAGGAGGGCGATGAGATCAGCAAGGGCGACGAGGTGCTGGATGTCGAGACCGACAAGATCAGCAGCAGCGTCGAGGCGCCGTTCAGCGGCGTGCTGCGCCGCCAGGTGGCCCGGCCCGACGAAACCTTGCCGGTCGGTGCGCTGCTGGCCGTGGTGGTGGAGGGTGAAGCCGAGGAGTCGGAGATCGACGCCGTGGTGCAACGCTTCCAGGCCGATTTCGTCGCTGAAGGTGGCGCCGACCAAGCCCAGGGGCCGGTACCGCAGAAGGCCGAGGTGGCCGGGCGCCTGCTGCGCTGGTTCGAACTGGGCGAAGGTGGCACGCCATTGGTGCTGGTGCATGGTTTTGGCGGCGACCTCAACAACTGGCTGTTCAACCACCCGGCGCTGGCGGCCGAGCGTCGGGTCGTCGCCCTCGACCTGCCGGGGCATGGCGAGTCGGCCAAGGCCCTGGCAAAGGGTGATCTGGATGAGTTGAGCGAAACCGTGCTGGCCCTGCTCGATCATCTGGACATCGCCAAGGCTCACCTGGCCGGGCACTCCATGGGCGGCGCGGTCAGCCTGAATGTGGCGCGCCTGGCACCGCAGCGGGTGGCGAGCCTGAGCCTGGCGGCCAGTGCCGGGCTGGGTGAGGCGATCAATGGCCAGTACCTGCAAGGCTTCGTCGCCGCCGCCAACCGCAATGCGCTGAAGCCGCAGATGGTGCAGCTGTTCGCCGACCCGGGACTGGTGACCCGGCAGATGCTGGAGGACATGCTCAAGTTCAAGCGCCTGGAAGGCGTGGATGACGCCTTGCGCCAGCTGGGGTCGGCGCTGGCTGAAGGTGACCGCCAGCGGCATGACCTGCGCGGGGTGCTGGGGCAGCACCCGGCGCTGGTGATCTGGGGGGCCGAGGACGCGATCATTCCGGCGGCGCAGGCCGACGGCGTCGAGGCCGAGGTGCTGGTGGTGCCAGGCGTCGGGCACATGGTGCAGATGGAGGCGGCGGAGCAGGTGAATCAAAAAATGGCCGAATTCCTCGCCAGACATTGAGATCGCCGGGGCCGCTTCGCGGCCCATCGCCGGCAAGCGCGGCGCCCTCAAGTACAGCGCAGGCCTGGAGGCTGGTGATAATCCTGTGGGCGCGGGCTTGCCCGCGAAGAAGGCGACGCAGTCTGCCAGCCCTGCTCTACAAACCCCCCGCACTCGCGTAAACTGCCAGGCTTCTCGCAGCCTCGGGCTGCCCCTGTCAGATTTACCAAAGGTGCCCGCCATGCCTTGGCTGCAAGTACGCCTGGCCATCAGCCCGGAACAAGCCGAAACCTACGAAGACGCCCTGCTCGAAGTCGGCGCCGTATCGGTCACGTTCATGGACGCCGAAGACCAGCCGATCTTCGAACCCGACCTCAACACCACCCCGCTGTGGTCGCACACCCACCTGCTGGCACTGTTCGAAGCCGACGCCGAACCTGAAGCGGTATTCGCCCACCTGCAACTGCTGACCGGCGCCGAGCTGCCCGAGCACCAGGCCGAAGTGATCGAAGACCAGGACTGGGAACGCAGCTGGATGGACGGTTTCCAGCCGATGCGCTTCGGCCAGCGCCTGTGGATCGTGCCGAGCTGGCACGAGGCCCCGGAACAGGACGCGGTCAACCTGCTGCTCGACCCGGGCCTGGCGTTCGGCACCGGCACCCACCCGACCACCGCACTGTGCCTGGAATGGCTCGACGGCCAGCCACTGCAAGGCACCCAGGTGCTGGACTTCGGCTGCGGCTCGGGCATCCTCGCCATCGCTGCCCTGCTGCTGGGCGCGCGTGAGGCCGTCGGCACCGACATCGACGTGCAGGCCATCGAAGCCTCCCGTGACAACGCCCAGCGCAACGGCATCGCCGACGAAAAGCTGGCGCTGTACCTGCCCGAGCACATGCCGGCCATGCAGGCCGACGTGCTGGTCGCCAACATTCTTGCCGGCCCGCTGGTGTCGTTGGCACCGCAGCTGTCCGGCCTGGTCCGCCCAGGTGGGCTGCTGGCCCTGTCGGGCATCCTCGCCGAACAGGGTGAAGAAGTGGCTGCTGCCTACGCTGCCGACTTCGACCTGGACCCGATCGTCGTGCGCGACGGCTGGGTGCGCATCAGTGGTCGGCGCCGCTAAGCGGGCCTAGAATAGTTCTCTGCACAGCTCCCGGATCGCCGCATGACCGACAGTTTCGTCACCCAGTGCCCGCATTGCCAGACCAGCTTTCGCGTCACCCATCACCAGTTGAGCGTGGCTCGCGGCGTCGTGCGCTGCGGTCACTGCCTGCAGGTGTTCAATGCGGCCAAGCAGCTGCTGGAGCAGAACCGTGCCAAGGCCGGTGTTACCCCAGAACTGCCACCACCTGCGGTGGTCGAACCGATCGCCGCGCCTGAACCGGTCGCCAGCGAGCCGCCGCCGGTCGAGAAAGAGGACTGGGCCATCACCGCCCAAGCCCTGGATGAACTCGACCTGGACCAGGAACTCGCCCGCCTCGAACGCCGTGGCGAACCTGCCGAACCGGGCCCGGACGCCAAGGCCGGTGCCCTGCAGGCCCGTCGCGACGAGCCGGCTGCCGATGAGCATGATGATGAACTGTTCGGCACCGCGACCGACGACCGCCATGAACCGCTCGCGGCCCATGACCCGGCGCCAGTGCTGCTGGATGAGCAGCCACTGGAGCCAGAGCCGGGTGATCGCACCGAGCCGACCCTCGGTGGCAACCTGGACCTGGACCTCGACGACGAACCCCCTGCGCCACACACTGTCGAGCCAGAGCCCACGCAACGGTTCGACGAGCACGATGACGATGACGATGTCATTCACGAAAAAGGCCTGAGCGCCCGTGACGACGACGACACCGACCTTCATTTGTCAGCCCGCGATGACGACCCGCTCGAGCCACTGCCCGGCGAACGCCTGGAGCCCGGCTTCGCCGCCAAGCCGGAGCGCCCGTCACGCAAGGAGCCGCTGGTCGACGTGGTCGACGATCCGCTGCAGCTGGGTTGGGAGAAACCTCGGCCCAACTGGGGCAAGCGCCTGCTGTGGAGCTTCCTGACTCTGCTGGCCGCTGGCCTGCTGGCATTCCAGTACATATGGTTCCACTTTGACGAGCTCGCCCGCCAGGACCAGTACCGGCCGATCTTCCAGCAACTGTGCCCGATGCTCGGTTGCCAAGTGCCGACCCGCGTCGATATCGGCCGGATCAAGAGCAGCAACCTGGTGGTGCGCAGCCACCCGGACTTCAAGGGCGCACTGATCGTCGATGCGATCATCTACAACCGCGCACCGTTCGCCCAGCCGTTCCCGCTGCTGGAGCTGCGTTTCGCCGACCTCAACGGCCAGCTGATCGCCAGCCGTCGGTTCAAACCCAGCGAATACCTATCGGGTGAACTGGCGGGGCGGGGCGAAATGCCCAGCCAGACGCCGATCCACATCGCCCTGGATATTCTCGACCCAGGCCCCAAGGCCGTGAACTACAGCCTCAGCTTCCGCTCCCCGGAGTGACAGCCTACGGCTGGCTGCCGGATTCTCGGCGCCAGCCCGCTGCCGCAAACCCTCGGGCATAAGGCCGCAGCTGTTCAGAATTTATCCAAATCCATCTTTATCCGGTCACCGAGAGCGGGTATCATGCCAACCCTTTTTCGACTCCAATGATTCGGCCCCACAACAGGGAACACCTATGTCGGCGGTACGCATCGGCCCATACACACTACGCAACAACCTGATCCTCGCGCCCATGGCCGGGGTCACGGACCAGCCTTTCCGTACACTTTGCAAGCGCCTGGGCGCTGGCATGGTGGTGTCGGAGATGGTCAGCAGCGACATGAGCCTGTGGAACAGCCGCAAGTCCAGCCTGCGCCGCATCCATGAAGGTGATCCCGAGCCACGCTCGGTACAGATCGCCGGTGGTGACGCGCAGATGATGGCGGCGGCAGCCCGGGCCAATGTCGAGGCAGGCGCCCAGATCATCGATATCAACATGGGTTGCCCGGCAAAAAAAGTCTGCAACAAAGCTGCAGGCTCTGCTTTATTGAGAGATGAAGCTCTGGTCGCCGAAATCCTCCACGCCGTAGTCGGCGCGGTGGACGTACCGGTGACGCTGAAAATCCGCACCGGATGGGACCGGGCGAACAAGAACGGCCTGAACGTGGCGAAGATCGCCGAACAGGCCGGTATCCAGGCGCTGGCGGTGCATGGCCGCACACGCGCCGACCTGTACACCGGCGAAGCCGAATATGACACCATCGCTGCCATCAAGCAGGCGGTGTCGATCCCGGTTTTTGCCAATGGCGATATCACTTCGCCAGAAAAGGCCCGGGCAGTGCTGGATGCCACCGGGGTCGACGGCCTGCTGATCGGCCGGGCTGCCCAGGGGCGGCCGTGGATCTTTCGCGAGATCGAACATTTTTTGGGGACTGGCCAGCATTTGCCGGCCCCGCAGTTGGACGAAGTGGAACGCATCCTGCTGGAACACCTGGCCGCGCTGCATGCCTTCTATGGCGATGTGATGGGCGTGCGTATCGCCCGCAAGCACGTGGGCTGGTACCTGGCAACACGACCCGGCGGCAAGGAGTTTCGCTCCCGGTTCAACGCTTTGGAAGACACACAAGCGCAGTGCGCCAACGTTCGCGCGTATTTCAGCGAACGTCGACAGAGCCTTGAGACAGAGGACGGACAAGGGGTGGCCGCATGACGATGATGACCGAGACATTAGTGAGTGGAACAACGCCCGTGAGCGACAACGCCAACCTCAAACAGCACCTCAACACGCCAAGCGAAGAGGGCCAGACCCTTCGTGACAGCGTCGAGAAGGCGCTGCACAACTACTTCGCACACCTGGAAGGCGCGACCGTCACCGACGTGTACAACCTGGTGCTCTCCGAAGTCGAGGCGCCCCTGCTCGAAAGCGTGATGAACTACGTGAAGGGCAACCAGACCAAGGCCAGCGAGATGCTCGGACTCAACCGTGGCACCCTGCGCAAGAAGCTCAAGCAGTACGACTTGCTGTAAGCCAGAATCCCAATCAGAAAAGGCGGCCTCTGCGAAGAGACGCCTTTTTTGCTGACTCCACCGCGTTATTGGAACCCGAAATGACCGACCAGACTACCCGCCTGCCAGTCCGCCGCGCCCTGATCAGCGTCTCCGACAAGACCGGTATCCTCGAATTCGCCCGTGAGCTGCAACAGCTCGGTGTCGAGATCCTGTCCACCGGCGGCACCTACAAGCTGCTCAAGGACAACGGTGTGAACGCGGTGGAAGTGGCCGACTACACTGGCTTCGCCGAAATGATGGATGGCCGGGTCAAGACCCTGCATCCGAAGATCCACGGTGGCATCCTCGGCCGCCGCGGCACCGACGACGCCATCATGAACGAGCACGGCATCAAGCCGATCGACCTGGTCGCAGTCAACCTGTACCCGTTCGAAGCCACCATTTCCAAGCCTGGCTGTGACCTGCCGACCGCCATCGAGAACATCGATATCGGTGGCCCGACCATGGTTCGTTCGGCGGCCAAGAACCACAAGGATGTCGCCATCGTGGTCAACGCCAGCGACTACGCCGGCGTGCTGGAAAGCCTCAAGGCCGGCGGCCTGACCTACGCCCAGCGCTTCGACCTGATGCTCAAGGCGTTCGAGCACACTGCCGCCTACGACGGCATGATCGCCAACTACATGGGCACCATCGACCAGGCCAAAGAAACCCTGTCGACCTCCGCGCGCAGCGAGTTCCCGCGCACCTTCAACAGCCAGTTCGTCAAGGCCCAGGAAATGCGCTACGGCGAGAACCCGCACCAGAGCGCGGCGTTCTACGTCGAAGCCAAGAAAGGCGAAGCCAGCATCTCCACCGCCGTGCAGCTGCAGGGCAAGGAACTGTCGTTCAACAACGTGGCCGACACCGACGCCGCGCTGGAGTGCGTGAAGAGCTTCGTCAAGCCGGCCTGCGTCATCGTCAAGCACGCCAACCCATGCGGCGTGGCCGTGGTGCCTGAAGACGAAGGCGGTATCCGCAAGGCCTACGACCTGGCCTACGCCACCGACACCGAGTCGGCGTTCGGCGGCATCATCGCCTTCAACCGCGAGCTGGATGGCGAAACCGCCCAGGCCATCGTCGACCGTCAGTTCGTCGAAGTGATCATCGCGCCGAAAATTTCCCAGGCTGCCCGCGACGTGGTAGCGGCCAAGCAGAACGTGCGTCTGCTGGAATGCGGCGAGTGGCCAGCCGAGCGCGCTGCCGGTTGGGACTTCAAGCGCGTCAACGGTGGCCTGCTGGTGCAGAGCCGCGATATCGGCATGATCACCGCCGATGACCTGAAGATCGTCACCAAGCGTGCACCGACCGAGCAAGAGATCCACGACCTGGTATTCGCCTGGAAAGTGGCCAAGTTCGTCAAGTCCAACGCCATCGTCTACGCCAAGCAGCGCCAGACCATCGGTGTCGGCGCTGGCCAGATGAGCCGCGTCAACTCCGCCCGCATCGCCGCCATCAAGGCCGAGCATGCCGGCCTGCAGGTGCAGGGTGCGGTCATGGCGTCGGACGCGTTCTTCCCGTTCCGTGACGGCATCGACAATGCGGCTAAAGTGGGTATCAGCGCCGTGATTCAGCCAGGTGGCTCGATGCGTGATGCCGAAGTCATCGCTGCTGCCGACGAGGCAGGCATCGCGATGGTGTTCACCGGTATGCGCCACTTCCGCCACTGATTTACGGCAATCGGCCGCACTGAAGCAGGCATCTGCTGCGTTGGGGCCGGTTCCGCTGATGCTCATTGCCAGAAGGCAACTCCGCTCATCGGAACCGGCCCCGCCTTGCATCTACCTGCTTCATTGCGACCTCGTACAGCGAGAGGCCAGGCCTCTCGTTCGACAGATTTCGAGGTTTTGACATGAAAGTTTTGATCATCGGCAGCGGCGGCCGTGAGCACGCCCTGGCCTGGAAAGTCGCCCAGGACCCACGCGTCGAGAAAGTCTTCGTCGCCCCGGGCAACGCCGGCACCGCCATTGAAGCCAAGTGCGAGAACGTCGCCATCGACGTCTGCGCGCTGGAACAACTGGCCGACTTCGCCGAGAAGAACGTCGACCTGACCATCGTCGGCCCGGAAGCGCCGCTGGTGATCGGCGTGGTCGACCTGTTCCGCAGCCGTGGCCTGGACTGCTTCGGCCCGACCAAGGGCGCGGCCCAGCTGGAAGGTTCCAAGGCCTTCACCAAGGACTTCCTGGCACGCCACAAGATCCCGACCGCCGACTACCAGAACTTCACCGAGATCGAGCCGGCCCTGGCCTACCTGCAGGAAAAAGGCGCACCGATCGTGATCAAGGCCGATGGCCTGGCCGCGGGCAAGGGCGTGATCGTCGCCATGACCCTGGAAGAAGCCGAAGCCGCCGTGCGTGACATGCTGGCCGGCAACGCCTTCGGCGAGGCGGGTTCGCGCGTGGTCATCGAAGAGTTCCTCGACGGCGAGGAAGCCAGCTTCATCGTCATGGTCGACGGCCACAACGTGCTGCCAATGGCCACCAGCCAGGACCACAAGCGCGTCGGCGACCAGGACACCGGCCCGAACACCGGCGGCATGGGCGCCTACTCCCCAGCTCCGGTGGTTACCCCGGATGTGCACCAGCGCGTGATGGACCAGGTGATCTGGCCGACCGTGCGTGGCATGGCCGAGGAAGGCAACGTCTACACCGGTTTCCTGTATGCCGGCCTGATGATCGACAAGGCGGGCAACCCCAAGGTCATCGAATTCAACTGCCGCTTCGGCGACCCTGAAACCCAGCCGGTCATGCTGCGCCTGGAATCGAGCCTGGTGCTGCTGGTCGAAGCCGCCTTCGCCAAGGCGCTGGACAAGGTCGAAGCACAGTGGGACCCGCGCCCGAGCCTGGGCGTGGTGCTGGCTGCCGGCGGCTACCCGGGCGACTACGCCAAGGGTGACGTGATCAACGGCCTGGATGCCGCGGCCAAGATCGAAGGCAAGGTGTTCCATGCCGGTACTTCGCTGAAGGACGGCCAGGTCGTCACCAACGGCGGCCGCGTGCTCTGCGCCACCGCCATGGGTGCCAGCGTTGCCGATGCCCAGCAGCAGGCCTACCGCCTGGCCAAGGAAGTGAGCTGGAACGGCAGCTTCTACCGCACCGACATCGGCTACCGGGCCATCGCCCGCGAGCGCGGTGAGCACCAGCAGTAAGGTGTACCGGGTTGCCGCAGCGCGCCACAGCACGTTGCGCCTGCGCTACCCGGCTCGTCGACAGGGCCCCGAGGGGCCTTGCCTTCGACTTGGCGCGCCGCGCATAGTAAGTATCTGGCACATCGGCTAGGAAAGGATCTCGTAGTGCGTCGGCTTCGGATTGCCATAGCTCTGATCGTCAGCTTGCTGACCTTGTTCTGCCTGTTGCCGGCTTCGGCCGAACAGGGCGGAGGCTGGTCCGTTCTGCTCGATGAACAGGCCAACCTGCAATTGAGCGACGTGCGCTCCGATCGCTATCGCAGCCAGTTCAGCCCGATCACCCTTGGCGAGCTCGATGCAGCACCGGCCGAACAGGCCCTGTGGTTGCACTATCGCCTGGAACCGGGTGACCAGGAGCAGCTGCTGCGCATCTTCGCCCCCGACCTGTCCCGCCTCGATCTGTACGCCCTCGATGGCGACAGGCTGCTGCGCCAACTGCACCATGGCCGCCAGGCCGGCAACGCTAATGGCAGCCCGACCCTGCGCGGCAGCGACCACGTATTACCCTTGCCCAACAGTCAGCACTCGCTGGACATTTACCTGCGCCTGGTCTCGGAACACCAACTGCGCCCGGCGATAAGCCTGGAGCCTGCAGCGGTAGCCGCCTCCGACCGTAGCCAGCCGCTGCTGTTCGGCATCCTGTTCGGCGGCCTGGTGATGCTCATCCTGCATAACCTGATCCGCTTCATCTATACCCGCTCCAGCACCACCCTGTACCTCGCCCTGTATCACGGGCTGATGCTGCTCAGTGGCCTGATCCTGCTCAACCTCAGCGGCCCGTGGTGGCATCTGTGGCACAGCGCACAAACCCCGGCCGCCTACCTGACCCTGGTACTGGCCGGGCTGTCGGGGCTCTATTTCACCCAGCATTTCTTCTCCCCCTGCAACTCACCGCGGCTCAACCGCCTGCTACAGGGCGAAATGCTGGTCGCTGCGGTCAGCGGGCTGATCCTGCTGTTCGTCGATACCTTGCCGCTCAACCTGATGACCTATGCCTTGCTGGCCGTGGGCAGCGTGACCATGCTGCTGGCCAGCAGCTACCACTGGTACAAGGGCTATGCGCCGGCACGGCTGTTCAGCATCGCCATGCTGGTGTTCAACCTTGGCGGCCTGGTGCTGCTGCCTGCCCTGCTCGGCCTGACCCGCACCTCGACACCCTGGCTGCTGTGCATCCTCCTGGGCATGGCGGTGGCCAGCGGCCTGTTGCTCAACCTGGCCGTCAGCGAGCGCCTGCGGCGCATCAGCGAAGAACGCTTCAGCGCCAGCCGCGCACTGGCTGCCAGTGATGCCGAGATCAACGCCAAGGCCGAGTTCCTGGCCAAGATCAGCCACGAAATCCGCACCCCCATGAACGGTGTGCTGGGCATGACCGAGCTGCTGCTCGGCACGCCGCTGTCGGTCAAGCAGCGCGACTATGTGCAGACCATCCACAGCGCCGGCAACGAGTTGCTGACGCTGATCAACGAGATTCTCGACATTTCCAAGCTCGAATCGCGGCAGATCGAACTGGATGACGTGCAGTTCGACCTCAACGCCCTGATCGAAGACTGCCTGAACATTTTCCGCGCCAAGGCCGAGCAGCAGAACATCGAGCTGATCAGCTTCACCCAGCCGCAGGTGCCGCGGGTCATCAGTGGTGACCCGACACGCCTGCGCCAGGCGCTGTCGAGCCTGCTGGAAAATGCCCTGAAGAACACCTCCCAGGGCGAGATCCTGCTGGTGGTGGCACTGGACCAGCGCGGTGAAATCCCGCGCCTGCGTATTGCCGTGCAGGACAGTGGCGAACCGTTGCCAGCTGCCGAGCGTGAAGCCTTGCTGCAGGCCGAGCTGCACAGCCACCACTTCCTCTCCAGCAACAAGCTTGGCGGCCACCTCGGGCTGGTCATCGCCAAGCAACTGATCGGCCTGATGCAAGGCGAGTTCGGCATCAAGAGCAGCACCAGCATGGGCAATACCCTGTGGCTGACCTTGCCGCTCGACCCGTCACGCCTGGAGCAGCCACCAGCAGACCTGGACGGCCCATTGCGCGACGCCCGGGTGCTGGTGGTGGACGACAACGACACCTGCCGCAAAGTCCTGGTGCAACAGTGCAGCGCCTGGGGCATGAATGTCAGCGCGGTGCCGTCCGGCAAGGAGGCGCTGGCCCTGCTGCGCACCAAGGCGCACCTGCGCGACTACTTCGACGCCGTGTTGCTGGACCAGAACATGCCGGGTATGACCGGCATGCAGCTGGCGGCCAAGATCAAGGAAGACCCGAGCCTGAACCACGACATCCTGGTGGTGATGCTCACCGGCATCAGCAACGCGCCCAGCAAGGTCATCGCGCGCAATGCCGGGGTCAAGCGCATCCTCGCCAAGCCGGTTGCCGGCTATACGCTCAAGACCACCTTGGCCGAAGAACTGGCCCAACGCGGCCGCGAGCAGGCTATCCCGGCTCCGCTACCCGGCGCGCCAGGCACGCTTGAGCTGCCGAGCGACTTCCGTGTGCTGGTGGCCGAAGACAACAGCATCTCGACCAAGGTCATCCGCGGCATGCTCGGCAAGCTCAACCTGGAGCCCGATACCGCCAGCAATGGTGAAGAGGCCTTGCAGGCGATGAAGGCACAGCGTTACGACCTGGTGCTGATGGACTGCGAGATGCCGGTGCTGGACGGTTTCTCCGCGACCCAGCAGTTGCGCGCCTGGGAAACCACCCACCAGCGCCAGCGCACCCCGGTGGTGGCGCTGACCGCGCATATACTGGCAGAGCACAAGGAACGCGCGCGGCTGGCCGGCATGGACGGGCACATGGCCAAGCCGGTGGAACTGTCGCAGTTGCGCGAGTTGATCCAGTACTGGGCCAATCAGCGCGAAGCCAAGGCTGACCCTGCGCATACGTCCTGATCACCGAGGCCAGTGAGAACAACCGCAAGGCGGCTGATACACTTCTCCTCACCTTCCCTGCCAGGGGCTACCCCATGCTCCACGAGTTGTTCAGTGTCTACCTGAAGATGCTGGTGCTCTATAGCCCGTTCTTCGTGCTGTCGTGCTTCATCAGCCTGACCCGTGGCCACTCCAGCAAGGAGCGCAAGCAGCTGGCCTGGAAAGTCGCCTTTGCCGCGCTGGTGGCCAGCGTGCTGCTCTATCTGTTCGGCCGGGTGATCTTCGGCATCTTCGGCATCACCGCCGACGCCTTCCGCATCGGTGCCGGCAGCGTGCTGTTCATTTCGGCGCTGGGCATGGCCCAGGGCAAACCGGCGGTGCAGGCCGACAACGTGCAGCAAGACGTGACCATCGTGCCGCTGACCATCCCGCTCACTGTCGGCCCCGGCACCATCGGCGCCTTGCTGGTAATGGGTGTGGGCCAACCGCACTGGGACGACAAGCTGCTGGCTATCATCAGTATCGCGCTGGCCAGTTTCACCGTAGGCCTGGTGCTGTACCTGTCGCACGGCATCGAAAAGTTGCTTGGTGACCAGGGCCTGCAGATCGTCAGCCGCTTGATGGGGCTGTTCGTCTGCGCCCTGGCGGCGCAGATCATCTTTACCGGGATCAAGGGCTACCTGGTCGGCTAGCCCTCGGGCTCAGGGCGCGGCCGGGTACCAGCGCGGGGTGTAGGCCCATTGCCCGCCATCGGCGCGGGCAAAGGTGCAGGTGGTGGACGAGCCAACGAGCACCATGGTGCGCATGTCAACCATATCGGGCTGCAGCTCTGCCAAGGTGACGACCTTGAGCGTCTGCCCTGGCCGACCAATGTCGCGGCCCAGTACTACCGGCGTGCTCCCTTCGCGATGCCGGCGCACCACCTCCAGCGCCACACCCAGCTGATGCGGCCTGGATCTGGAGATCGGGTTGTAGAAGGCCAGCACCAGATCCGCCTGGGCCGCCAGGTCCAGGCGCTTTTCGATGATCGACCAAGGCTTGAGGTTGTCCGACAGCGACATGACGCAGAAGTCATGCCCCAACGGCGCGCCGGCTTGCGCGGCGGTTGCCAGCGAAGCCGATACCCCGGGCAGGATCTGAAGGTCGACACGGTGCCAGGCAGGGTCGCTGGACTCATGCAGGGCTTCGAGCACCGCCGCCGCCATGGCGAACACACCCGGGTCGCCCGAAGACACCACCACCACCGAACGCCCCTGGGCCGCCAGCTCGAAGGCATGGCGGGCACGCTGCATCTCTTCACGGTTGTCGGTGCAGTGCTGCACCTGATCGTCACGGAACGGCCCGGCCATGCGCACGTAGGTCTCGTAGCCGAGGATGTCCTCGGCACGCGCCAGCTCGGCTTTCACCGCCGGCACCATCAGTTCGGCCGCACCAGGGCCCAGGCCGATCACTGCCAGGCGACCACGCTTGCGACCCAGGCGTACCGTGTCGACCGGCAGTGGGGCCGCTGCGATGACCAGGCCCGACTGTTCGACCAGGCGAGCCTCGGGCATGGCCTCGGCCACCATGCTGGCCAGCGTGCCGTTCATGGCCGCGAAGCGCAGCACGACGCCCAGCTCTGCTGCGGCCTCATGCAAGGAAGG
Organism: Pseudomonas sp. NPDC089422; assembly: GCF_044749405.1. Lineage (NCBI taxonomy): Bacteria > Pseudomonadati > Pseudomonadota > Gammaproteobacteria > Pseudomonadales > Pseudomonadaceae > Pseudomonas > Pseudomonas sp. NPDC089422. The sequence goes on along the minus strand of NZ_JBIVHW010000002.1, from coordinate 486,553 downwards.
CTCGGCCATCGCCTGCTCGGCGACCAGCAGGCAAGCCAGCGAGGGCTCGGCAATGCCGGCCTCACGCAAGGCGCCACGCACCTGCCCGGCCAGGCCGGGCCCGCCTGCCGCGAGCGCCACCACCACGGAGCGTGGGTGGATCAGCAGCTCGTCACGGCTGGCCGCGCGCGCTTCACAGCCAACACGGATGGTGCGCAGGGCCGTGGCACTGGCCGGCAGTTGCGCCTGCGCAAGCCAGGGTGCATCGCCCTCGACACGCACGCTTTCGCCAGCCAGCAGGTCGGAGACAAAGCGCTTGCCCTGCTCGAGGTCCGCCAGGGCATAGCCCTCGGGCGGGTTGAGCAGGCAGGTGCCGAAGCGCAACTCGCCACTGGTGGTGATCGCAGCCGCCACGCCCAGTGCCTCGCCAAGTTCGCGAGCCATGACATTGACCCCGCTCAGGCCGCCCAACAGCGGCACCACCGCGCTACCGTCCTCGGCCACGGCCAGTACTGGCGGCTCCGCACCTTTTTCATCGAGCAGGCTGGCCAGGCTGCGGATGACGATGCCGGCGGCGCACAGGGCGATGATTGGCGTGGCCTGCTGGTACAGCACGCGCAGGGTGTCGCCAAAGCCGTCGTAATACTGATCGGCGCCCTCGACCCGGCCACGCAGGCCGTGGATGGTCGCCTGTGGATAACGCTGCTGGATGCGCTGCGCCGTGACCAGGCTGCCGGCGCCAAGGATGACGATGGCCGGTGCCTGTTGCCTGTTCAGCCCTGCCATTTTTCCCCCGGTACGATGATCAGCGAGAAATACGGCGAGGATTGCGGGTCCACCTCATCCAGCGGCACGATCTTCTGGTTGGCCATGGTTGCCCGCTCGACATACAGCGCACGCCCGTCCAGGCCCAGTTCGCCCAGCACTTGACGCACCTTGGGGAAGTTGCGGCCCAGCTTCATGATCACCGCCGCATCGGCATCTGCCAGGCGGCGCTTGAGCTCTTCGGCGGGCAGCACGCCCGACAGTACCGACAGGCTCTGGTTGCGATACACCAGTGGCGCGCCCAGTACCGAGGCGCCACCGAGCATCGAACAGACGCCCGGGACCACCTCGGCCTCATGCTGCCGGGCCAGGCGGTCGTGCAGGTACATGTAGGAGCCGTAGAAGAACGGGTCACCTTCGCAGATCACTGCCACATCGCGACCGGCGTCCAGGTGTTCGGCCACCTGTACGGCCGCTTCATCGTAGAAATCGCTGATCACCTGCTCGTAGGACAACGGCGCAGGCAGTGCCTCGGTGGTCACCGGGTACACCAGCGGCAGCAGGGTCTGCTCGGCCTGCAGGTGCGCCTCGATGATGCCGAAGGCGTTGCCGCGCTTGCCCTTGGCCACGAAATACGCCACCACCGGCGCCTCGCGCAGCAGGCGCAACGCCTTGACGGTGATCAGCTCAGGGTCGCCGGGGCCTACGCCCAGGCCCAGCAGTCGTCCGCGCGCCATCACTCCACCTCCGTGGCCAGGGCGTTGACTGCGGCAGCGGCCATCGCGCTGCCGCCCAGGCGGCCCTGCATGATCACGAACGGCACGCCGCGGCTGTCGGCGGCAAGCATCGCCTTGGACTCGGCGGCGCCGACGAAGCCGACCGGAAAGCCGAGGATCAGGGCGGGCTTGGGCGCACCGGCATCGATCATCTCCAACAGGTAGAACAGCGCGGTCGGGGCATTGCCGATCACCACCACGCTGCCTTCCAGGTGCGGGCGCCACAGCTCCAGGGCCACGGCGGAGCGGGTATTGCCGGCGTCCTTGGCCAGGCCTGGCACGCTCGGGTCGCGCAGGGTGCAGATCACCGGGTTGTTGGCGGGCAGGCGCGCGCGGGTGATGCCTTCGGCAACCATGTGCGCGTCGCAGAGAATCGGCGCGCCATTGGCCAGGGCCTCGCGACCGGCGCGGCCGGCACCTTCGGAGAACTGCAGGCCGTCGATGGCGTCGACCATGCCGCAGGCATGAATCACACGCACGGCGAGCTTTTCCAGGTCGGCGGGGATCCGCTCGAGCCGGGCTTCCTCGCGGATGATCCGGAAGGAATTGCGATAGATCTCCTGACCATCGCGGATGTAGTCAATCATCAAGGTGCTCCGTCGGCAGGGCGAGCATGGCGCCTGCTTCATTCAAGGTAAGGTCGGTGGCGCGCAGGGCACCCAGGCCCGGCAGGTGCGCGTCACGCAGATACAGGTCATAGCGGCCCGGTGCACGGGCCAGCAAGGTGGCCGGGGCGACATGGGCCACGGCGCAGGAACGGGGGCAGCCAGACAGGTGCACACTGCCGGGCGCGCCACGGCCCAGCAGCGCCGCCAGCTCGACGGCATCGGCTTTGGTTTCGGCATGGGCCTTGGCGCAGCCACTGCTACCGGTGCAGGCGACCAGGCGCGCCAAGGGCTCATCGGCCTGGCAGAGCAGGCCCAGTGCCGTCAGCTCGACGCGGGCTCGTTCGAGCTCGGCTGCGGCGATGTTGGTCAGCATCAGGCTTTGCCACGGGCTCAGGCGCAGGCTGCCGTCACCCCATTGGCGGGCCACCCGGGCAGCACCACGCAACATGGCCGGTGACAGGCGGCCCAGCGGCGGCGCGACGCCCAAAGCCATGCCCTGCTGTTGTGTCACGGCACCCAGCCACGGGCTTTGCGCGGCTTCGCGCTGCCAGTCAAGCACGGCCGCGTCGCGGCGGACCTGTAAGCCGAGGCCGTCGATGAAGGCATCGACCCGGCAATCTTGCAGCAGCTGGCGCATGCGCGACTGCTCCGGGCTGGCCAGGTCGAGGAAGCGATCGAGTACCGCGCGCACCAGCGCCAGCCCCTGCTCCAGCGGCACCGCACCCCGTACCGGGCCACCGGCCGGGCAGCTGGCCAGGCCAAATGCCAGCCAGTCGCGCTGTTCCAGGCGCAGTGCCGAGAGCCACAGGTCGTGAGGATGATCGAGCATCGCCACGCCCTCCCCCCCATCGAGCTGCACGGCGAACTTGGCCGACAACTGATGGAAGCGTGGCGTACCTTGCAGCAGGTCGAGGATCTGACCGGCCAGCGGGCGTACATCCAGCAGCATCGACGGATCATGGCCGGCCAGCGGGCTGAGCATCAGGTTGCGCACGTCATCGCTGGCTGCGTCACGCGGACCGAGGCCGGCGGCCAGCAGGCTTTCGACCAGCCCGGCATGATCGCTGCCGATACCGCGGATCTGCAGATTGCCGCGGTTGGTGGCCTCGATCACCCCACCCGCGAAACGCTCGGCTGCCGCCGCTACCGCCTCGGCCTGGTCGGCCAGCAGCAGGCCGCCGGGCAACTTGATGCGGCAGATGCCACCGTCACGGGCGCTGACGATGCGCCACAACCCCGGGCAGGCCGAGGGACGGGGTGATGCTACGGGGGTGTTGGCTGGCGTCAAAGGGGCGTCCGGCAATCGCTGAAAATGCGCTTGAGTGTAGAAGGCGCGGTATTATGCCTGCTTTGTCCGGCGGCATGAAAAGCCGGTGGTCGAGCGTCAACAGCGATTGAGCTGAAAAAGAGGTATCAATGACCCCCTGGCTGACAGTAGTAGGCATCGGCGAAGACGGCTTCAGCGGCCTGGGCAAACAGGCCCGGCGCGCATTGCTGGGCGCCTCGCGGATCATCGGCAGCCCGCGCCAGCTGGCCCTGCTGCCGCGCTGCATCGGCGCCGAGCGGCAAGATTGGCCGACCCCGTTCTCCCTTGCCCCGGTACTGGCACTGCGCGGTGAACCGACCTGCGTACTGGCCAGCGGTGACCCGATGTTCTACGGCGTCGGCGCCAGCCTGGCACGGCAGGTGGCGGCCGAGGAAATGCAGGTGCTGCCGATGCCTTCTTCCTGTGCCCTGGCCGCCGCCCGCCTCGGCTGGCCACTGCAGGACGTGCAGGTGGTATCGGTGGTCGCTCGCCCCTTGGCGGCGCTCGCTGCCCATCTGTACAGCGGCCAGCGCCTGCTGGTGCTGAGCAACGACGGCGATAGCCCGGCGGCCATCGCCGCACTGCTGCGCGAGCGCGGTTTCGGGCCCAGCCGCCTGCACGCCCTGGAGCACCTCGGTGGTGCGTCCGAGCGGCAGCTCTTGGGCACAGCCGATGACTGGCCGCACAGTGAAATCGCCGCCCTCAACCTGGTCGCCATCGAGTGCCTGGCCAGCCCGGATGCCGTGCGCCTGGCGCGTGTGCCCGGGCTGCCAGACAGCGCCTTCCGCCATGACGGCCAGCTGACCAAGCGCGACGTGCGCGCCATTACCCTGGCGCGCCTGGCGCCGCAGCCCGGCGAATTGCTGTGGGATGTCGGCGCCGGTTGCGGTTCGATCGGTATCGAATGGATGCGCGCCCACCCGGCCTGCCGCACCTTGGCCATCGAAGCCGACGAAGGTCGCCAGGGCTTCATCGAGTACAACCGCGATGCGCTCGGCGTGCCGGGCCTTCAGCTGGTTCGCGGCAAGGCACCCGACGCCCTGGCCGATCTGGAACGCCCGGATGCCATTTTCATTGGCGGCGGCGTCACCCGCGAAGGCGTGTTGCCCCTGTGCTGGGAGCGTTTGCGCCCCGGTGGGCGGCTGGTGGCCAATGCGGTGACCCTGCAAAGCGAACTGGCCCTGGCGCACTTCCGTGAACAGCACGGTGGCGAGCTGACCCGTATCCATGTCGCCCAGGCCCAGCCGTTGGGCGCCTTCGACACCTGGCGCCAGGCGCTGCCAATCACCTTGCTCGACGTGGTGAAACCCCTCGATGCGTGAAGAAACCCGTGAGCAACCCGCGCCCCTGCGCAGCGGCCTGACCACCGGCAGCTGCGCCACCGCGACCAGCCTGGCCGCCGCCAGGCTGCTGCTGACCGGCCAGTGCAACGACGCGGTGAGCATCACCCTGCCCAAGGGCAAGGTGGTGCAGATGCGCCTGGAGTTCTGCCGCCTGGTCGGCGAGCGCGCCGAAGCGGGCACGCTGAAAGATGCCGGCGACGATCCTGACGTCACCCACGGCGCCCTGCTCTACAGCCAGATCCGCTTGCAGGCGCAACCGGGCATACGCTTCGTTGCGGGCCAGGGCGTCGGTACCGTCACCCGCCCCGGCCTGGTGCTGGCAGTGGGTGAACCGGCGATCAATCCGGTGCCACGGCGGATGATCAGCGAGCACTTGCAGCAGCTGGCCGACGACTGCGGCTACCCGGGCGGCTTCGAGGTCACGGTCAATGTGCAAGGCGGTGAGGCACTGGCGCTGAAGACCATGAACCCGCGCCTGGGCATCCTCGGCGGGCTGTCGATCCTCGGCACCAGTGGCATCGTCCGGCCCTTCTCCTGCTCGGCGTACATCGCCTCGATCCACCAGGGCATCGACGTCGCCCACACCAACGGCTACACCCATATCGCTGCCTGCACCGGCAACGCCAGCGAAGACACCATGCGCCGGGTCTACAACCTGCCCGAGATCGCCCTGATCGAAATGGGCGACTTCGTCGGCGCCGTGCTCAAGCACGTGCGCAAAGTGCCGGTGCCACGCCTGACCCTGTGCGGCGGTTTCGGCAAGATCAGCAAGCTGGCTGCCGGGCACATGGACCTGCACAGCCGCCATTCGAGCATCGACCTGCCACAGCTGGCCGGCTGGGCAGCGGACATCGGCGCCGACTCCCAGCTGCAAACAGCCATCATTACCGCCAACACCAGCCAGCAGGCCCTGGCCCTGGCGCATGCCGCCGGCATCGCCCTGGGCGACGCGGTCTGCGCCCATGCCCTGGCCTTCGCCCGCAGCGTGGTGCCGGCTCAGGTGCAGGTCGAAGTGTTTGCCATCGACCGCCAGGGCGGCATCGTCGGCAAGGCCGGTGTGCAATGAGCCGCCGCATCCTGCTGCTCGGCGGCGTCACCGAAGCCTTGGCCATCGCCCGCCAGCTCGGCCCCGAGCATGTCTACAGCCTGGCCGGCATCGGCCGCGTGCCGCAGGACCTCGCGTGCCAGGTGCGGGTCGGCGGCTATGGTGGTGCTGAGGGCCTGGCCGCTTATCTGCGTGAAGCCGGCATTACCCTGCTGATAGACGCCACCCACCCCTATGCCGCGCAGATCAGCCGAAACGCCGCCAGCGCCGCACAGGTTGCCGGTATCCCCTGCTGGGCCCTGCGTCGCCCGGCCTGGCAGGCGCAGCCGGGGGACGACTGGCGCGAAGTGGAGGACTGGGCTGGCCTGATCGAAGCGCTCAAGCCGTTCAAGCGACCACTGTTCACGCTAGGCCGCGAGCCGCTGCAGCATCTTGCGGAGATTCCGCCGGAGCAGTTCTGGACCTTGCGCGCGCTGGAAGCCTGCGCGGGCAATGAGCGCTGTGAGGTAATCGGCGCACGTGGGCCGTTTCAGATCGAAGACGAGTGGGCATTGTTCGAGCGGCGCCGCATCGATGTGCTGGTGAGCAAGAACAGCGGCAGCGTGGCGACCGAACCAAAGCTTGACGTGGCGCGGGAACGCGGGGTGCCGGTGCTGATACTGAAACGCCCTTTGTTACCTGTGGTAGATCGGGAGTTCACATCCTCAGCTCAATTGACTACAGCACTTTCAGACTTTTCTGTCCGCCCGTGAAGTGGTCTTGTGCCGCCCCACTGCCTTAGACTTCGGCTTCCCCCTGGAAGGCGTAGCTCATATGGAAATGCAATGGTGGATCTGGCTGGTCTTCGGTATCGGCCTGATCCTGCTCGAACTGGTCCTGCCCACGTTCTTCATCATCTGGTTCGGCATCGGTGCCGTGCTGGTCTCGCTCATCGCCCTCGCCGCCCCCGCCCTGCAGCTGGATATGCAGGTGCTGCTGTGGGTGCTGTTCTCCTCGGTGACCACGTTCCTCTGGTTCAAGCTGTTCAAGCGCAAGCAGCCGGACGTGCGCTGGACCGCCGACAGCGTGATCGGTGAAGTCGGGCTGCTGACCAGCAGCGTCTCGCAATTCCAGAAAGGCCGCGTGCGCTTCCAGAAGCCACTGCTCGGCAACGAGGAATGGACCTGCGTCGCCGACGGCGACATCCCCGCTGGCGAGCGTGTTCGGCTCGTCGCCATCGAAGGCAATACCGCCCGGGTCGTCCGGGCCTGAATCGGCATTCAAAAGGAAGTTTGCATCATGACCAGTCTCATCGTCGTCGCCGCCCTCGCCCTGTTCGTCCTGATCACCGTGTTCAAGGGCGTGCGCATCGTGCCCCAGGGCGAGGAATGGATCGTCGAACGCCTGGGCCGCTACCACAACACCCTCAAGCCGGGCCTGAACATCGTCATCCCGTACATGGACGTGGTCGCCTACCGCCTGCCGACCAAGGACATCATCCTCGACGTGCAGGAGCAGGAAATCATCACCAAGGACAACGCGGTGATCGTCGCCAACGCCCTGTGCTTCGCCAAGGTGGTCGACCCGCAGAAGGCTTCCTATGGCGTGCAGAATTTCTCGTTCGCCGTCACCAGCCTGACCATGACCTCGCTACGCGCCATCGTCGGTGCCATGGACCTGGACGAGGCGCTGTCGAGCCGCGAACAGATCAAGGCGCGCCTGCGTGAGGCGATGTCCGAGCAGACCGAAGACTGGGGTGTGACCGTGCGCTCGGTGGAGATCCAGGACATCAAGCCGTCGGAGAACATGCAGCTGGCCATGGAACGCCAGGCGGCCGCCGAGCGTGAGCGTAAAGCCGACGTGACCCGCGCCGAAGGTGCCAAGCAGGCGGCGATCCTCGAAGCCGAAGCACGCTTGCAGTCGGCCAAGCTGGACGCCGAAGCGCAGATCAACCTCGCCGAGGCCTCGGCGCGGGCCATTTCGCTGGTCAAGGAAGCGGTGGGCAACGAGACCGTACCGGCCATGTACCTGCTGGGTGAGCGTTATGTGGGCGCCATGGAGAACCTGGCCAGCAGCAACAATGCCAAGGTTGTGGTGCTGCCTGCGGACCTGCAGGAAACCGTGCGCGGCCTGATGGGCCGCAACAAGGCCTGAGTATGCCGGGGGTGCTTTGCGCCCCTTTCCACCCCTGCCTGCGTCACTTCACCGCACCCCACCATTTTTACCTATACTCCGCCTTACAATACCGCCCACGATTCCTGACCGGATCTCTCCATGCCCCCACGTCGGCACATTGCCTGGATAGCCTGCCTTGCAGTGCTGTTCAACCTGCTGGCCATGCCGCTGTCTTCTGCCGCGCCCAAAGGCCCGGCTGAGCAGCTGCTGTGGGGGGCTTTCTGTTCCAGCGTGGCTGGCAAGGCCAAGGTCGATGTCCAGGCTCTGGCCAAGATCGACCTCGGCACCCAAAGCGATCAGCACTCCAACATGCAGCACTGCTGGTGCTGTTCGGGCGCCGCTCCGCTGCTGGCCCTGCCGGGTTATCCGCCGCAACTGCACAACCCGCCCACGCTGCTGGCCGGGCACACACCGCCGCTGCTCGACTACCAACCCACGCCGCGCCAGCTATGGCCCGCGCTCAATCCCCGTGCCTCTCCACCGGTCTGAGTTCTTCATGCTGTCAGCCTGAACCTCACTGATCGGAGACTCACCATGCTCAAGCAAGCCCTTGTACTGGCTGCCCTGCTGCTGCCCGGCGCCTACGCCAACGCCCATGAATACACCGTGGGCGACCTGCACATCGCTCACCCGTGGTCGCTGCAACTGCCGCCCAACGCCCCCAACGTCGCCGCCTATTTCGTCGTGCACAACAACGGCAAGGCCGATGACCGCCTGCTCAGCGTCGACAGCCCGATCAGCGATGACGCACAGCTGCATGAGCACGCCATGAGCGCCAGCGGCGCGATGAAGATGCAACAGGTGCAAAGCGTGGCGGTGCCCGCCGGCAAAGACCTGGTGTTCGCCCCCAGCGCCTACCACGTGATGCTGATGCAGCCCAAGGACCGCAGCCTGCTTACCGACGGCAAGCGCTTCCCGCTGACCCTGCACTTCGAAAAGGCCGGGGACCTCACTGTCGACGTTGCCGTCCAGAAGCAGGCACCGGCAGACCAGCCCCAGGCTCACGAACACGCGCACTGAAGCCAGCTGACAGGCGCTCGCCACCATGAACCTGCCGCGCAACAGCCTCAGCCGTACCACCCGCCCTGAACGCAGGCGCGTCGGTGGCGGCTGGCTGAGCCTGTTCGCCATGTGGATGATCTTCATCGGCCCGCTGGTTTCCCAGTCGATGCCGATGGATCACCACGCCGGCATGAACATGCCGATGGACATGTCGATGTCCATGCCGGCCGAGCACGCCCACGGTAGCGATAGCCATCATGGCCACGGCAACGATGGCCAACTGCATGTGATGTGGGAAAAGTGCGGCTACTGCAGCCTGCTGTTCAATTGCCCGGCCTTGCCGCAAACCCTCAGCCCGCTCAGCGTCGCCAGCACAACTCCCCCTACCCTCATCCCGGCCCCCACGCGCCAGGGCCACGCCCGGCAGGCTGTGTTCCCCGGTGCGCGCAGCCGCGCACCGCCCCTTTCGATCAGCGTCTGACACCACCGTTATCGCACGGAGCCAGGAGGCTTCGCGCACACTCATGACTGATCGACTGGAATCACTATGTCCGGCTGCACCCCTGTTTTAGCCCCGTCCCTGCGAGGGACATTCGCCGCGCTGTGCGGCTCGCTGCTCGCGCCCATGGCCCTGGCTGCCGAACCTGGCCATGAAGGCCCTGAGGCCGAGCTGAGCCCGACGGTGATCACCGCGCTTGCGCCAAGTTCGCCGCTGACCGTGGTCACCAACCCCAAGGAACCGCGCCAACCCGTGCCGGCCAGCGATGGGGCCGACTACCTGAAGACCATCCCTGGCTTTTCGGCCATCCGCGCCGGTGGCACCAATGGCGACCCGGTGCTGCGCGGCATGTTCGGCTCGCGCCTGAACATCCTCACCAACGGCGGCGTGATGCTCGGTGCCTGCCCCAACCGCATGGATGCCCCGACCTCCTACATCGCACCGGAAACCTACGACCGCCTGACCGTGATCAAAGGCCCGCAAAGCGTGATCTGGGGACCAGGCGGCTCGGCGGGGACCATCCTCTTCGAGCGTGAGCCGGAAAAGTTCGGCACCCTCGGCAGCCGGGTCAACGTCAGCCTGCTGGCCGGCTCCAATGGCCGCTTCGACAAGCTGCTCGATGCTGCAGCCGGCAACAGCCAGGGCTATGCGCGCTTCGTCGGCAACCAGTCGCACTCGGACGATTACGAGGATGGCAACGGCAACACCGTGCCTTCGCGCTGGGAGAAATGGAACGGCGACGTGGCCCTGGGCAGGACGTCCGACCAGGACACGCTGCTCGAACTCACCGCCGGCAAGGGTGACGGCGAGGCACGCTATGCCGGCCGTGGCATGGACGGCGCGCAGTTCAAGCGCGAGAGCCTGGGCCTGCGCTTCGAAAAGTCCAACCTCGGCGAGGTACTCGACAAGGTCGAGGCGCAGGTCTACTACAACTACGCCGACCACGTGATGGACAACTACAGCCTGCGCACGCCATCAGGCACCGGCATGATGGGCATGCCCATGGTCAGCAACGTCGACCGCCGCACGCTCGGCGCTCGCCTCAAGGCCACCTGGCGCTGGGCCGATGTGCAGCTGATTGGCGGCATCGACGCGCAGACCAACGAACACCGCCAGCGCGGCGGCATGGGCGTCGATGCGCACAAAGGCCAGCCTTGGACCAAGGACGCCGACTTCCACAACTATGGTGCTTTCGGCGAGCTCACCTGGTACGCCACCGGCGAAGACCGGCTGATCACCGGCGCCCGCCTGGACCGTGCCTCGGCCCGGGACTTCCGCCAGGGCAGCGCGACCCAAGGCGACACCCGCGCCGACACACTGCCCAGCGGCTTCGTGCGTTACGAGCATGACCTCGCGGCGATCCCCGCCACCACCTACATCGGCCTCGGCCACGCCCAGCGCTTCCCGGACTACTGGGAGCTGTTCTCACCCAAGCTGGCGCCACCCGGCGCGGTCAACGCGTTCGACGGCATCAAGCCGGAGAAGACCACCCAGCTCGACTTCGGCATCCAGTACCGTGACGAGCGCCTGGAAGCCTGGGCCTCGGGCTATGTCGGGCAGATCCGCGACTACATCCTGTTCGACTACCGCACCGGGATGATGGGCATGAGCACCTCCCAGGCCCAGAACATCGATGCCCGCATCATGGGCGGCGAACTGGGCGCGGCCTACAAGCTCACCGAGCGCTGGAAGGCCGATGCCACCCTGGCCTACGCCTGGGGCAAGAACAGCAGCGACGGCAAGGCACTGCCGCAGATGCCGCCGCTGGAAAGCCGCCTGGGCCTGACCTACAGCCGCGACAGCTGGAGTGCCGGTGCCCTGTGGCGCCTGGTGGCCGAGCAGAACCGTATCGCCGAGAACCAGGGCAACGTGGTCGGCAAGGACTTCGACAAGAGCGCCGGGTTCGGCGTGTTCTCGCTCAACGGCGCCTACAAGGTGAACCACAACCTCAAGCTCAGCGCAGGGGTCGACAACCTGTTCGACAAGGCCTACGCCGAGCACCTGAACCTGGCCGGGAATGCCGGGTTCGGCTACCCGGCCAATGATCCACAGCCGGTGAACGAGCCAGGCAGGACCTTCTGGACCAAGGTCGATTTCAGCTTCTGACAACAACAACGGGCGCGGCTTCGGGCGCGCCCATCAGCTGGTCAAACAGGAGGTTCCCATGAGCGGAACACGCATCAACTTCTACAACCTGGCCTGGCGTTGGCACTTCTATGCGGGGCTGTTCGTCGCCCCTTTCATGATCCTGCTGGCGCTCACCGGGATCATCTACCTGTTCAAGCCGCAGCTCGACCCGCTGCTGTACCGTGACCTGATGGTGGTCGAGGCCGGCCATCATCGACAGGGCGCCGACACACTGCTGGCCGAAGTGCGCCAGGCCTACCCGAAAGGCCATGTCGGCCAGTACCTGCCGCCGATCAATGCCGAGCGCAGCGCGCAGTTCGTGGTACATGACGGTGGCCGCGAGCTGAACGTGTTCGTCGACCCGTACAGCGGCAAGATCCTTGGCGAGCAGGACGGCAAGCAGAACCTGCAGGCCATTGCCCGCGCCCTGCACGGCGAACTGATGGTCGGTACGGTCGGTGACCGCCTGGTTGAGCTGGCCGCCGGCTGGGGCATCGTGCTGGTGGTGTCTGGCCTGTATCTCTGGTGGCCACGCGGGCGTAACGGTGCCGGCGTGCTGTGGCCACGGTTCGCGGCGAAAGGTCGATTGTTCTGGCGCGACCTGCATGCGGTGACCGGGTTCTGGGGTTCGGCCCTGCTGTTGCTGATGCTGGTCAGCGGCATGACCTGGACCGGCATGTGGGGCAAGCAGTACGCCGACCTGTGGAATCGCTTCCCGGCAGCCATGTGGAATGACGTGCCCAAGTCGGACCAGCAAGCGCGCGAACTGAACAGCGCGCACCGTCAGACCGTGCCGTGGGCGATGGAGAACACACCGATGCCGCAATCCGGCGCGCATGCCGAACATGCCGGGCATCACATGATGGACAGTGCACCGGCTGCGCCACAGGTGAGCCTGCAGCAAGTGGAAGACATCGCCACGGCGCGTCAGGTCGAGCCGGGCTACAGCATCACCGCACCGACCACTGCCGAAGGCGTGTACACCATCGCCGTGTTCGCCGACGACCCGCGCAACGACGCGACCCTGCATGTCGACCAGTACACCGGCAAGGTGCTGGCGGACGTGCGCTGGCAGGATTACAGCCCGGTGGCCCGCGCGACCGAACTGGGCGTGATGCTGCATGAAGGCAAGATGTTCGGGGCGCTGAACCAGATCATCATCCTGCTGGTGTGCCTGATGATCCTGCTGGGTTCGGTGAGCGGACTGGTGATGTGGTGGAAACGCCGGCCCGAGGGTGGGCTTGGGGTGCCGCCGCTGCGCCATGACCTGCCGCGCTGGAAGACTGCGGTGGGCGTGATGCTGATGCTGGGCTTGATGTTCCCGTTAGTGGGCGTGTCGATGGTGGTGATGTGGGTGGTGGATAGCCTGGTGGTGAGGCGCCGCCGGGTGCTGGCCAACGCGTGAGATCGCCGGGGGCGCTTTGCAGCCCCCGTTGCACCCCAAAAGTCGTGTCGATCTGTCGCGCCCCTATCTGGCACGGGCGTGTTAGCCTACTCGGCTACCTCCGACAAGAAGACTGACTCTCAAGGGAATGCAGCCTGATGACGCAACCTTCACCCACAACACCAGATGACCAACATCTGCAGCGCAACCTGACCAACCGCCACATCCAGCTGATCGCCATCGGCGGCGCCATCGGCACCGGCCTGTTCATGGGCTCGGGCAAGACCATCAGCCTGGCGGGGCCGTCGATCATCTTCGTCTACATGATCATCGGCTTCATGCTGTTCTTCGTCATGCGCGCCATGGGCGAACTGCTGCTGTCGAACCTCAACTACAAGTCGTTCATCGACTTCTCCGCCGACCTGCTCGGCCCCTGGGCCGGCTACTTCACCGGCTGGACCTACTGGTTCTGCTGGGTGGTCACCGGCATCGCCGACGTGGTCGCAATCGCCGCCTACACGCAGTTCTGGTTCCCCGACCTGCCGCAGTGGATACCGGCACTCACTTGCGTAGGCCTGTTGCTGTCGCTGAACCTGGTGACGGTGAAGATGTTCGGCGAAATGGAGTTCTGGTTCGCCCTGATCAAGATCATCGCCATCCTCGGCCTGGTCGCCACCGGCCTGTACATGGTCATCACCGGCTTCACCTCGCCCAGCGGGCGCACCGCACAGCTGGCCAACCTGTGGAACGACGGCGGCATGTTTCCCAATGGCCTGATGGGCTTCTTTGCCGGCTTCCAGATCGCCGTGTTCGCGTTCGTCGGCATCGAGCTGGTAGGCACCACCGCCGCTGAAGCGAAGAACCCCGAGCGCACCCTGCCGCGGGCGATCAACTCGATCCCGGTGCGGATCATCGTGTTCTACGTGCTGGCACTGATCGCGATCATGGCGGTGACCCCATGGCGCGACGTAGTGCCGGGCAAGAGCCCGTTCGTGGAACTGTTCGTGCTGGCCGGCCTGCCGGCGGCGGCAAGCATCATCAACTTCGTGGTGCTGACCTCGGCGGCCTCGTCGGCCAACAGCGGCGTGTTCTCCACCAGCCGCATGCTCTACGGCCTGTCCCAGGAAGGCGATGCGCCCAAGGCGTTCGAGAAACTGTCGAGCCGCTCGGTGCCGGCCAACGGCCTGTTCTTTTCCTGCACCTGCCTGCTGCTGGGTGCGGTGCTGATCTACCTGGTGCCTAACGTGATCGAGGCGTTCACCCTGGTGACCACGGTGTCGGCGGTGCTGTTCATGTTCGTCTGGACGCTGATCCTGCTGTCGTACCTGAAGTACCGCAAACACCGCGATGCGCTGCACCAGGCGTCGACCTACAAGATGCCGGGCGGGCGCTTCATGTGCTACGTGTGTTTGGTGTTCTTTGCTTTCATCCTGGTGTTGTTGAGCCTGGAGGCGGATACGCGTTCGGCGCTGCTCGTCACGCCTATCTGGTTCTTGCTGCTGGCAGTGACCTATCAGGGCGTGCGTAGCCGCCGTCATCCGCGCTCGGCCGTGCGTAACGGCTGATGGCCTTGGGGGCTGCTTTGCAGCCCCCAAGGGTATTACCCTTGCTCCATTCCTTCTAGTACAGCCTCGGCCAGCGCCAGGCCTTTCTCCAGCGAGTTTTCCGTAGCCGTCAGCAAGTTTCGCAACGGCTCCCCCGCCTTTTCCAGCGCCATGGCATTGGTTTCGTACGCCGCCTTCAACGCCGCCACGGCACACACCAGCGCATCCTCGCTATCGACACCCTCACGCACCGCGATTATTGGGGCGTGGGCGTGATTGCAGGTGCCGAAGTGGGAACTGGCGGTAACTGGACGGGCTTTGCGGGGCGTGATGTTGACCAGCGATTCCTGGCTCACGGCTACACCTCCCGATGAAAGGTGGCGACTTCAACACATACGAACGGTGGATCTGGAACGATCTTCTTGAGCATGGTGCGTTTCCTTGCGGCCTTCTGAAGTGTATCTCCGTGCCCACACGCCAATATGGGTGGACGGAGCCGTGCGGGTTGGCGTGCCGGTCAGAAGGCCCGGTGAGCCCGAAGGCTCCCACACACGGCTCCGCCCATAACGGGTGCAACCATGCAGGACACAACTATCGCAAGTGCGATGTGTCCGGTTCTGACAACGGGACGCCAATCCCGAACCGCAGAAGCTACTGCGGCACGGCACGGTACTCAAGTGCCGCTTATGTGTCAAAAGTCTTCAGCTGTGCCGCACCTGCGTTGCGGCATTCGTCCTGTCTCGACCTGATATTTTTGCCAGTTGTGACGCCCCCGGCCTTCGCCCTCAAATACGCCCAGACCGCGATGTATGGCAATGACCATCCTCACCCGTCAGGGAGCACGCCCGCATGACCGAGCAAGCCGCTACCGCCCACACCTACGCCAAACTCTTCCCCGAACAGTTGGCCAACCCGTGCAGCCCCGATGCGCCCGAATCGAACACCGGGCCCATCGCCTATCTGCACGCCCTCTACCAAAAGGCCTTGGAAATGGAGGCGGCCAGCACGAGCACCAGCCGCCTGACACTGGCGCAACGGCGCCCGGACATCGGCGCACTGCTGCTCGATCCCGGCAAACTGGAGCACCCCGTCAGCGCACTGACCTTGGCCATTCGCACCCTCACGTACCATGCTCAAGACCGTGCCGGGCCAGCGGCTTACTTGCCCGAGGTGCTGGCCAGCGCAGGCCAGCATGCCCACCTGCCGTTCAACTATGCCCAAGAACAAGCCAAGGCGGTGCTCTCGCACAAAAAAATCCCGCTTTTCGAACTGCTGCAGCAGACGCAATACAGCTACCCCAGCTTCTGCTACGAAGGGTTGCGCAGCGATGAGCTGCGCCAGGTCATGCGTAACGCCAGCGGCTTCAGCCCCGCCCTGCAAGCGTTGCTACTGGAAGAAAAGCCCTTGCGCGCGAAAGGCGACGGATGGCGTCAGTGGTACGGCATGGCCGATATCGACGCCAAAAAGGCCATTGCTTCATTGCTCGATGTCGAAACATTCGGCCGCCGAACCGGGCTGAGCTTCGAGCAGATACTGGAAATGCTGGCCGTGGCCGGGATCGATGACAATGCTGCGGCCAGCTACAGCCTGGTGCGCAGCTCCAATGCCTACCGCCCCACCGGCAAGCCTGTGCTGGACAAATTCCATTACGGCGCGGCCTACATCAATGCGCGCCGAAAAACGCCACTCACAATCAAGGATGCCTTGGCCGGGGCGGGTATCAAACCGCGGTTTGACTGGATGGATTACGACTGCCTGTCGCGCATGTACCAGATGGTCCACCTGCAACGGGCGCTGGCGCTGCCCTTCAAGGACGTCGACCTGCTGTTGACGTCAATCCTGCGTGCCGAAGGTCAGTTCGACAACTGGCACCTGTCGCCATCCACTATCCGTGCCATGGGGGTTTTCCGCTACCTGAACGAGGCCTACGGCATAAGCGCCGAACAGTTCGCCGCCCTGGTGTGTGAAATCAACCCGTTTGCGGTTGGCGAGCAAGCACCAATGCTCGACCGGGTACTCGATGGCCCAGGTGCCGGCCAGCTCGACACACCCAACCCACTGATCCTCGACGATCGCGTATTCGACCCGGCCGATGGCGAGGACGGCCAGTTCAAGGTCGTGCCAGCACTGGCCAAGGCCTTGGGCGTGGATGAGCAGGCAACCTTGGTGTACCTCGCGCAGGTCAAGCAGGCGCAAGGGCTGGAGGCGTACAACGTCTCGCTGTCGTTGATTTCTGCGCTGTATCGCCTCAGCCGTTTGCATCGCCTGTTCAAGCGCTCCGCCCGCGAAGCAAGCGCCTTGGTTGGGCTGCTGGCAACGACCGGCACCGATGTGCTTGCCCAGTTGGCAGGCAGGCCGCTGATCAGTGATGTCCCAGGTGCCAGCGATGTGCTCGACACCCTGGTCGCGCTTGGCAACCTTGACCAGTGGCTGCGTCAACAGCAGATCCTGCCCAGTGTTCTGCTGGTGACTTTGGCGCCATTACCCACAGCGGAGATGGCGGTGGGCAGCTCGCTGTTGAGCGCCGTCCAGAAGCATGGCGAAGCCATCAGGAAAGCTCTGCTCCCCGAGGCTACTGAAAGCGAACAGCAAGAGGCGGCAGCAAGCTTGCTGATGTTCATTTTTGGCAACCAGCGGCCTCAGCCGGGCCTCAGCCAGCAGTATATAACGGCACTATTGGGCTGGCCCGGTACGACAGCAGCGCAGGTGCTGAGGGCTGCGATAACGATCCTCGACCCGAACAACGAGGCCACGGCCGATGACCGGTGGGAATCAAGCCTGGTGTGGTCCAAAGCCGGGCGCCGCTGCGCTCTTGTTGGCCTGCTGCGTGTAAGCCCCGGCGTGCTAAGGGCACTGTGTGACAAGCCGGAATGGTTCGACCTGGAAAAGACCCCGGACGAGGCCATTACCCTCGACCTGTGCTATCAACTCAGTCGCTTCCGGGATTGGGTCGAGGTGAGCAGAGCCAATGGCGCCGATGAGCGTGACGTCATCGATTATCTGACCAGGCACCGTCACTCCACCGTTCCAGAAAAAGTTGCCCAAGCGGTCAAGGCATTGGGCACCTTGGTAGGGTGGGATAAGAGCGAAGTGGAAGAGGCCTGCCCGAACATCATGGAAACTGAGGTGGTGGAGGATACAAGGCCTACGTATGACGACTATCTTGAAACGCTATCTGAGGCAGAACGGTCTAGTCACCACTATTGGGGGATTAAGATATGTCTGAGGGATTTTGTTGTTCGCCGAACAGGCGGCTATAGCTACTCTACTTCATTCCAAGGTCATGTGGACAAACTGATCGAGTTTACCAATCAGAACCCTGGGCCGCTGTTGGTCACGCAAGAGCAATACACGAAAGGGTATTTACCTGAGCTATGGGCAGCGGAGTGGGAAGAATTCAAAACGGACGGCCGTTTTGGTTATTTCCCGATTACCATGGAAGCTCTGGCTGAGCGGCCTGGCACGGTCAATCGTGTCGTCGGCACGCCCTGCGTGCCCAGCACAATCAGCGATATCGACTAT
Organism: Pseudomonas sp. NPDC089422; assembly: GCF_044749405.1. Taxonomy (NCBI): domain Bacteria; kingdom Pseudomonadati; phylum Pseudomonadota; class Gammaproteobacteria; order Pseudomonadales; family Pseudomonadaceae; genus Pseudomonas; species Pseudomonas sp. NPDC089422. The sequence goes on along the minus strand of NZ_JBIVHW010000002.1, from coordinate 468,499 downwards.
GTCCTAAGACTGAAGCTGCTTTGCGATAAAACCGGCTTGGCCTGCAACTCGCTGCTGAGCCTCAGCGAGCTTAACGAAACCTCGCCGTACCGGGAGTTCGAGGGTGCCAGCCAGTTGCTGATGGCCAGCGCCGATGACGCGCTGCGCGAAGTAGTCGACAAACAGATGCGTGAACACTGGCGCGACGCACTGGCCGGCTACCTGATATCACACTGGGCACCGCCCGAGCCTGATGCGAAACCCAACGTTGCCTCTTTCGATGACCTGTCGAGTTACTGCCTGACAGATATCCAGGTCGCCAGCGAGGTCACCACCACGTTGCTGAACCAGGCCATCGGCAGCCTGCAGCACTACCTTTCGCGGCTGTTTGCGAGGCTTGAGCCGGGGTATGGCGATGCCGGGCCTTCCGGCGAGGATCAGGCCGAATGGCAGAATGGGCTGGGGCAGTACGGTACGTGGAAACGCCTGATCGACCGCTACAACCACCCCGCCAACCTCATCTACTACGCCAACCGCACCAACAAGAGCGCGGCGTTCCAGGAATTGGAGGTGGCCCTCAACCAGGGCAAGATGGACACCTCGCTGCTGCACACCGCCATCTGCAGCTACCTGGCCAAGTTCGAACGGGTCAGCAACCTGCAAGTGATCAGCGGCTACCTGGATGGGCATAACCCCAAGCAGGACACCTATCACCTTATCGCCAAGACCAACACCACACCCTACGAGTATTACTGGCGAACACTGGACATCAGCCTGCGTGACGATCAGAACCGGCTAAGCCCGCTGGCCTGGAGCGAGTGGGAGAAAATCGAGCTGGCGCCCACGGGTGAAATTGCCCAAAGCAAGTGCAATGGCAAGCTTCACGACACCGTACGCCCGGTGGTCATTGCTGGTCGTCGGTATGTGTTCTGGGCAGAGCGTGGCAGCACTGACCTGCCGGATCACGAAAACCAGAACAAGACCTTGCATAACAAGCGCAAGCTGTCGGTGAATTTTATATTCCAACAAAGCGACGCGACCTGGAGTACCGGTAATGAGCTGTTCTGCCTGGATGGCTATAAAGACGGAAAATGGGATGAAACACGCGCAAAAGATGTGAACTTCATGCCTGGCTTGATCGTGGTGGTTCAGGAAACCAGTGCTAATGAGCCATTACTGACTGCGCTATTGCATGATAGTGAAAAGGAATTGGAAAAAGGAGAGAATACGCAACATAAGCGGAATACCGACTACTACCTTGAAGCGCGAGACCTCCTGTTGCTAGCGAACAAGGTAATAGATGATACAGACGCTAAGGCACTTTATGTTTCGCTCCTGAGAACGTACAAAAACGCGCACGACATCCAGCATCCTTACAACGGCAACCCAAAACACCTTAAGCTTAAAAGCTCGAAGACTGAACCTGGTCAAAAAAAATTATTTCACACTCAAGTTGAATTTCACTCTCCCGCCAAGGATATAATCAGAATCCACATAACCAAGGACCGTTTCCAAATACCCTCAAGAACCTCCGACTATATTGTTGCAGAAATTCTTGCAGACAACCAGCCAGTTTTCAGAAAAACCCTCTTGGCAAAAGTCTCACCCCTAGGCTTTACAAAAGAAATTGAAGCAAAAGAATACAAGGAAATTACAATACTGATCTATTACCACGATCACAAACACTCATACGTCACTTCAGAATACCATCTAGAATCCGATATCTGCGAAGAAGTATACGAGATCGCGTCCAACACCGCCGCTGACGAGACCTGGACTGTTTCCCTTGCATCCACTGAAAACCAGGCACAGCATCTCGACCTGAGCCAGGTTGAAGAGCATGATCCTAAATTCCCAACGAATAAGATCCGCCTCAATACTCTGTTCGGCAAGAACCTCGTCGCACGCGCCAGCCAGGGGGTCGAGCAGGTACTTGCCTGGGACACGCAGAAACTGCAAGAACCGAGCCTTGAATCAGATTCGGGCACACTTGTCGACATGGACTTCCACGGCGCAAATGCTCTTTATTTCCGAGAACTGTTCCTGCATTTACCCGCCCTGGTGGCCATGCGCCTGACCGAACAACAACAGTTCGAAGAGGCCGAAGACTGGTACCTGCGTTACCTGTTCAACCCTTACCGGACCAAAGCCGACGCACATGGCCGACCCGCGCCTTGGGGTACCCGCCCGCTTGCCCAGGTGGGCACCTTGAGTTCTTCCCTGCGCAAGGGTGTCGACCCCATCAGCCGGGTGTTCACCCTTTCGCGTCACTACCAGCAAGCGATCTACTTGTCGCTGCTGGAAAACTGGCAGTTACAGGGCGACCATTTCTACCGTCAGCTCACCCTCAGCTCACTGAACCAGGCCTGGCTGTGCTACCAGCAGGCGCAACAGTTGCTCGGCCCGCTGCCACAAGGCAGCAATGCCTCGCGCTGGAACGCTGTGACCTTGGCCTCGGTCGACACAGGCAGCTTCCGCCGGCCAATCAATGGCCGGGTGCTTGACCTGCACCAAAACCTGCAAAGCCGCCTGTACAACCTGCGCAACGGGCTTACCCTTGATGGCAAGAAGCTTCCACCGCTGGACTGGGGCAGCGAAAGCCTGGACGCTTTCGACAATGGGCGAGGAGGCGTGAGCAACCTGCCTATCCCTTACCGCAGTGGCCAGGCTGATATCCCGCACTACCGCTTCCGTCAACTACTGCCCCTGGCCAAAGCAGCGGCGCAACAACTGTCGGATTTCGGCCGGCATTACATGAGTTTGATGGAGGAAGAGTTCAATACCAGCCTGTCGGTGCAGTTGAAAGCGCAGGATATCAAGATGTCTGAATTTGCAATTCGCTTGCAAAAAGAGGCTGTTAGTAGCATAAAGGCGAAGAAAAAAGTACTGCTGATTAGCCGTGATAAAGTATCTGCGCAGAAAACATATTTCAGCGACCTCATCGACGTCGGCCGATCCCCGGAAGAAGAGGCAGCCACCGCGTTCACCTGGATTGCCAATACGTCAACGCTTTTGGGTATTCCCTTCCAGTTCCTAGCTGGCGGTTTGGAGGCGGCGGTGCCTACCATTTACGGCATGGCGATTGGTGGCAACAAACCGGCAGCCCCCATGGTCAGAACCGCCCAAGCCTTAGCTGCCGCAGCTGAAGCTTCAAAAATGATCGCCGACGAGCTGACGATCCAGGCAAGTTACAACCGCCGAGCGGCGGAGTGGGCATTTGAAAAAAACCAGGCCGAATGGGACCTGAAAATCATTGACCAACAATTGGCCGAAACCAACATCGAACTCAATGCCAGCACCATTGCCCTTGACCAGTGCCGACAGGACCTGGTCAACCTGAAGGAAGCCTACGTGTCCATGACCACCGGGTTCACCATCATCCCCGTCTATAACTGGCTGGTGGCACGCCAGGAGCAGATCTACGGGGCAGCCTATGACACTGTACGCTCATTGTGCATGGGGGTAGAGGCCGCCTGGCGCTATGAAATCGGTGACTACCGGCGTGACAGCTTCATCGATACCAGCGCCTGGCGGGACAACTACAAAGGCATGCTGGTGGGTGAATCGCTGCTGGTGAACCTGCAGCAGATGGAAAATGAATACCTGGCCAGAAACGAGCGGCGGTTGACTATCAAGAAGTCGTTCAGCCTCAAGAACCAGCTGGACAGTGATGCAACCAAGGCCGAAGAAAAGTGGGCCGGTATTTTCAAAAAGAACACTAAACGCACCACCCCGCTGACCCACACGTTCGAATTCAAGGCAGAAGATTTCGACAAAGGTTACCCGGGTCAGTACCTCCGCCAACTGAAATATGTGTCCGTCACGCTTGTACTCAAGGCAGACAAAAAGGAGCAAGAGCTGTGTGCAATCCTCAAGCAAACAGCCAGTACCACGCTGCTTGAGCCTGACAAGGATGCAGCTCGCTCGTTCTATCCAGGCAAGGAGAACGAAGTCGTGGTGAAGCGCGCGAAAGATAATCCCAGACTGGTCCTGCGCAACCCCCGCGAAAACCAGCAGATTGCGTTGTCGTCAACCGTGGCCGAAGACGGGCTTGGCTACGATGCCGGTACCTGGGTGTATGAATTGATGTTCCACGATGGCCGTTATCTGCCGTTCGAAGGTACCGGCGCGATCTCGCAGTGGACGCTGGAGCTATTGGGCGATGAGGGCCTGCTCAAGGACCTTTCGATCATTGAGGACATACGGTTCAACATGGTTTATACGGCCAAGGCGGGTGATGGCGAGTTCATCAAGGAGATAGACAAGATCAGGAAAGAGGTTGCCACAGCACAACAGGGCGATGCGTAACGGCTGATGGCCTCGGGGGCTGCTTTGCAGCCCCAATCCTGTGCACACAAATCTCCCAGGCACCAACCTGGACCTGAGAAACGCCCTAATAACTCGCACAACCCCTCTACCCCGGCGCTTTCGCCACTAGGCACACCCCTTGCAACACCCCTCCCCGCTTGCCCAACACCATAAAAATACTCAGCGGAGAGAGCACATGAAGCGTCGCAGTCTGATCAAGGCCTTTACCCTCAGTGCATCGCTTGCGGCGATGGGCCTGAGCTGGAGCATCCAGGCCGCCGAGACCATCAAGGTCGGCATCCTGCATTCGCTGTCCGGGACCATGGCGATTTCCGAGACCTCGCTCAAGGACATGGCGCTGATGACCATTGACGAGATCAACGCCAAGGGCGGTGTGAACGGCAAGCTGCTCGAACCGGTGGTGGTCGACCCGGCTTCCAACTGGCCGCTGTTCGCCGAAAAGAGCCGCCAGCTGCTGACCCAGGACAAGGTCGCGGTGGTGTTCGGCTGCTGGACTTCGGTATCGCGCAAATCGGTGCTGCCAGTGTTCGAAGAACTCAACGGCCTGCTGTTCTACCCGGTGCAATACGAGGGTGAAGAAATGTCGCCGAATGTGTTCTACACCGGCGCCGCGCCCAACCAGCAGGCCATCCCGGCCGTCGAGTACCTGATGAGCGAGGACGGCGGCAGCGCCAAGCGCTTCTTCCTGCTGGGCACCGACTACGTCTACCCGCGCACCACCAACAAGATCCTGCGCGCCTTCCTGCACAGCAAGGGCGTGGCCGACAAGGACATCGAAGAGGTCTACACCCCGTTCGGCCATGCCGATTACCAGACCATCGTCGCCAACATCAAGAAGTTCTCCGCCGGCGGCAAGACCGCAGTGATCTCCACCGTCAACGGCGACTCCAACGTGCCGTTCTACAAGGAACTGGCCAACCAGGGCCTGAAGGCCACCGACGTACCGGTGGTGGCGTTCTCGGTGGGTGAAGAAGAACTGCGCGGCATCGATACCAAGCCGCTGGTGGGCCATTTGGCAGCGTGGAACTACTTCGAGTCGGTGGATAACCCGGTCAACCAGAAGTTCGTCGCCGACTGGAAGGCCTACGCCAAGGCCAAGGGCCTGCCGGGTGCCGACAAGGCGGTGACCAACGACCCGATGGAAGCCACCTACGTAGGCATCCACATGTGGGCCCAGGCCGCCGAGAAGGCCAAGTCCACCGACGTCGACAAGGTCCGCGAGGCGCTGGCCGGGCAGACCTTCAAGGCACCGTCGGGCTTCACCCTGACCATGGACAAGACCAACCACCACCTGCACAAGCCGGTGATGATCGGCGAGATCCAGGATGACGGGCAGTTCAGCGTCGTGTGGGAAACCGAGCAGCCGCTGCGGGCGCAGCCATGGAGCCCGTTCATTCCGGGTAACGACAAGCGTCCGGACTATGCAGTGAAAGGTAACTGAGTGCATGGGGCTGCTTTGCAGCCCTATCGCGGATAAATCCGCTCCTACAGGTTCTGCGCCGACCTTGTAGGAGCGGATTTATCCGCGATGAATCCAACACCGATTTCCAGGATTGCCCGCATGCTCAGATTCCTGCTCACACTGCTCCTGCTAATCCCTCTGGCAACCCAGGCCAGCGAGGGCGAATTCTTCCTCACCGCCAAGCCCGCCGAGCAGGCCCAACTGCTCGAAGGCTGGGCGGCACAACCCGATGCCACGCGCCTGCCACTGCTGGACAACCTGCGCCAAGGCCGCATCGCCGCCGATGACACCCGCAAGGTACGCCTGAACAACCGCCTGCGCGGCCTGATCGACAACGCCCTGGCCAGCCACCAGCTGCTCAGCGACGACAATGCCACGCGCCTGGCCGCCGCCCAACAACTGCAAAAGAGCGCGCAACCGGCGCAGATGGCCTTCCTCGACCGGCGCTTCGCCATCGAAATGGACACCGCCGTGCACGCCGCCCTGGGCCTGGCCCTGGCCAACCTGCAACTGGGCGCCAGCGAGCCGGCCGTGCGCCTGGCTGCGGTGCGCCTGCTCGGCGAAACCGGCGACCCGCTGGCCCGCACCCGCCTCGAAGCGCTGCTGCAACCGGGCGCGGAAAGCGACCCCGGCGTGCGCACCGCCGCCGAAACCAGCCTGGCCCAGGTCAAGCGCAAGCTGCTGGTCGGCGAGCTGCTCGGCCAGGCTTTCAGTGGCCTGTCGCTGGGCTCAATCCTGCTGCTGGCCGCACTGGGCCTGGCGATCACCTTCGGCCTGCTCGGGGTGATCAACATGGCCCACGGCGAGATGCTCATGCTCGGCGCCTACAGCACCTACATGGTCCAGGTGCTGCTGCAACGCTACGCCCCCGGTGCCATCGAGTTCTACCCGCTGATCGCCCTGCCGGTGGCCTTCGCGGTCAGCGCCGGGGTCGGCATGGCCCTGGAGCGCACGGTGATCCGCCACCTCTACGGGCGCCCGCTGGAAACCCTGCTGGCTACCTGGGGTATCAGCCTGATCCTGATCCAGGCCATCCGCCTGCTGTTCGGCGCGCAGAATGTAGAAGTCAGCAACCCGGCCTGGTTGTCCGGCGGCATCCAGTTGCTGCCCAACCTGGTGCTGCCGTACAACCGCCTGGTGATCATCGGCTTCGCGCTCGCTGTGGTGCTGCTCACCTGGCTGCTGCTCAACCGCACACGCCTGGGCCTGAACGTGCGCGCCGTCACCCAGAACCGCAACATGGCCGCCTGCTGCGGCGTCTCCACCGGGCGCGTCGACATGCTCGCCTTCGGCCTTGGCTCCGGCATCGCCGGCCTGGGCGGCGTGGCCCTGAGCCAGGTCGGCAACGTCGGCCCGGACCTGGGCCAGAGCTACATCATCGACTCGTTCCTGGTGGTGGTGCTCGGCGGTGTCGGGCAACTGGCCGGCAGCCTCTGGGCAGCGTTCGGCCTAGGGATAGCCAACAAACTGCTGGAGCCGCAGATCGGTGCCGTGCTCGGCAAGATCCTCATCCTTGCGTTGATCATTCTGTTCATCCAGAAGCGCCCGCAAGGCCTGTTCGCCCTCAAGGGACGGGTAATCGACTGATGAACCAGCCACTGCTTGTCACCGCTGCGCAAAAGGCCGGGCCGCGCCTGTCGCTGGCCATCGGCGCGGTCGTCGTCCTGCTGCTGGTAGCCCTGCCGCTGCTGTCACTGCTACCGGCGGATCACGCCCTGCAGGTCTCGGCCTACACCCTCACCCTGGTCGGCAAGATCCTCTGCTACGCGATCGTTGCCCTGGCCCTGGACCTGGTCTGGGGCTACGCCGGGTTGCTGTCGCTGGGCCACGGCCTGTTCTTCGCCCTCGGCGGCTACGCCATGGGCATGTACCTGATGCGCCAGGCGGCCGGCGACGGCCTTCCCGGGTTCATGACCTTCCTGTCGTGGAACGAACTGCCGTGGTACTGGGCCGGCACCCAGCACTTCGCCTGGGCCCTGTGCCTGGTGGTGCTGGCGCCCGGGCTGCTGGCACTGGTGTTTGGCTGGTTCGCCTTTCGCTCGCGGATCAAGGGGGTGTACTTCTCGATCATGACCCAGGCCCTGACTTTCGCCGGCATGCTGCTGTTCTTCCGTAACGAAACGGGCTTCGGCGGCAACAACGGCTTCACCAGCTTCCGCACCATCCTCGGCTTCGACATCGCCGCGCAGGGCACCCGCGCCGTGCTGTTCCTGCTCACCGTCGGCCTGCTGCTGGCCAGCCTGTACCTGTGCTGGCGCCTGACCCAGAGCAAGTTCGGCCGCTTGCTCACCGCCGTGCGCGACGCCGAAAACCGGCTGATGTTCTGCGGCTACGACCCGCGCGGTTTCAAATTGCTGGTGTGGGTCCTCAGCGCCGTGCTGTGCGGCCTGGCCGGTGCGCTGTACGTGCCGCAGGTGGGCATCATCAACCCCAGCGAAATGTCGCCGACCAACTCCATCGAGGCCGCCGTGTGGGTGGCCCTGGGCGGGCGTGGCACGCTGATCGGCCCGCTGCTCGGTGCCGGCCTGGTCAATGGCATGAAGAGCTGGTTCACCGTGGCCTTCCCAGAGTTCTGGCTGTTCTTCCTTGGTGCGCTGTTCATCCTCGTGACCCTGTACCTGCCCAAGGGCGTGGTCGGCCTGTTGAAGAAAAGGAGCCAGCCATGATAGGCGTGCCCCCGGTCCACCCGGAATTCATGCTGGAACCTGTGTTCGACACCCTCGGCAGCGGCCGCGAGGCGATCGGCCTGGGCCACAGCCGCAAGGCCGGCCTCGACACCCGCCACGGCACGGTGCTGAGCCTTGAAGACATCAGCGTCAGCTTCGACGGCTTCAAGGCGCTCAACGCGCTGAACCTGTACATCGGCGTCGGCGAATTGCGTTGCATCATCGGCCCCAACGGCGCCGGCAAGACCACGATGATGGACGTGATCACCGGCAAGACCCGCCCCGACACGGGCAGCGCCTACTTCGGCGACACCCTCGACCTGACCCGCATGAGCGAGTACCAGATCGCCCAGGCCGGCATCGGCCGCAAGTTCCAGAAGCCCACGGTGTTCGAGGCACTGACCGTGTTCGAGAACCTGGAGCTGGCGCTGAAGACCGACAAATCGGTGTGGGCCAGCCTGGCCGCGCGCCTGAGCGGCGAACAGCGCCAGCGCATCGAGGACGTGCTGACCACCCTGCGCCTGCTGCCCCTGGCCCAGCGCCAGGCCGGCCTGCTGTCGCACGGGCAGAAGCAGTTTCTCGAGATCGGCATGCTGCTGGTGCAGGAACCACAACTGCTGTTGCTGGACGAGCCGGTGGCGGGCATGACCGATGCCGAGACCGAGTTCACCGCCGAGCTGTTCAAGGGCTTGGCCGGCAAGCACTCGCTGATGGTGGTGGAACATGACATGGGCTTCGTCGGCAGCATCGCCGACCATGTGACCGTGCTGCACCAGGGCAGCGTGCTGGCGGAAGGGTCGCTGGAGCAGGTGCAGGCGGATGAGCGGGTGGTCGAGGTTTACCTGGGTCGCTGATCAATACCAAGGAAAAGACATGCTGAAAATCGACACCCTGCACCAGTACTACGGCGGCAGTCACATCCTGCGCGGCCTGTCCTTCGAAGCCAAGGTCGGCGAAGTCACCTGCCTGCTCGGGCGCAACGGTGTGGGCAAGACCACCTTGCTGCGCTGCCTGATGGGCCTGGTGCCGGCCCGCGAAGGCAACATCGAATGGGAGGGCAAACCGATCACCACACTCAAGCCACAGCAACGAGTCCACGCCGGGATCGCCTACGTGCCCCAGGGCCGGGAAATCTTCCCGCGCCTGACCGTCGAGGAAAACCTGCTGATGGGCCTGTCGCGCTTCCCGGCCCGCGAGGCAGGTGAAGTACCCGCGTTCATCTATGAACTGTTCCCCGTGCTGGAGCAGATGAAGCAGCGCCGTGGCGGCGACCTGTCCGGCGGCCAGCAGCAGCAGCTGGCCATCGGCCGCGCCTTGGCCAGCCGCCCGCGCTTGCTGATCCTCGACGAGCCGACCGAAGGCATCCAGCCCTCGGTGATCAAGGAGATCGGCGCGGTGATCCGGCGCCTGGCCGAGCGTGGCGACATGGCGATCCTGTTGGTGGAACAGTTCTACGACTTTGCCGAAGAATTGGCCGACCACTATCTGGTCATGGCCCGTGGCGAAATCATCCAGCGTGGCCGCGGCGAAAACATGCAAGCCGAAGGTGTGCGCGGGCTGGTAACCATTTAATCTGCAATCAACGATTCTGCGAGACGCTGTCATGAGTTACCAAATCCGCGACGCCCTGCGCACCGATGTGCCGGGCATCCTCGACATCTACAACGACGCCGTGCGCAACACCACGGCGATCTGGAACGAAACCCCGGTGGACCTGGCCAACCGCCAGGCCTGGTTCGAAGCACGGGCGCAGCAGGGCTATCCGATCCTGGTGGCCGTGGATGAGGCCGGTGTGCTGGGTTATGCGTCGTTCGGCGACTGGCGGCCGTTCGAAGGTTTTCGCCTGACCGTGGAACACTCGGTGTATGTGCGCGGCGACCAGCGTGGCAAGGGCCTGGGCCCGGTGCTGATGGCGGCGCTGATCGAGCGGGCGCGTGGGTGCGGCAAGCATGTGATGGTCGCGGCCATCGAGAGCGGCAATGCCGCGTCGGTGCGCCTGCATGAGCGACTGGGCTTCGTGGTGACCGGGCAGATGCCGCAGGTGGGGGTGAAGTTTGGCCGCTGGCTGGATTTGACCTTCATGCAACTGATGTTGAACCCAGGTGCCGAACCCACCTGAAATGCGACCCCTTGTAGGAGCGGCCTTGTGTCGCGAAAGGGCTGCAAAGCAGCCCCGGCAATCTTGCAATTGGGCAAAAATCTGGGGCTGCTGCGCAGCCCTTTCGCGACACAAGGCCGCTCCTACAAGGGGCCAAGCAAGGCGGCCTACATCTGGGTAAACCGCCCCAACCGCTGCTTCAGCATGCTGTTCTCACTACGCAATTGCTGCACTTCCTGCAGCAGCTCCAGCGCCAGCGCCACCCCTTCCCATTCCAGTTCCAGCTCCTGATGCAGCTTCGCCGCGCGCTTGGCCAACAGCGGCGCCTGATCGTCGAACAACCAGTCCTCCGGCGTTCGCCCCGAAGGTTCGACAATGCCGTGCTCGACGATTTCGATCACGTAGTCAGCCGTGATATCGGCTTCCTGACACAGGGTACGCATGTCCAGTTGAACGATCAGGGTGCTGCTCATGATCACTTACTCCATTGTGTCCTCGGGTCGAACGCCGCTTTCTCGGAAAGCTGGGTCCACAGTTCACGGGTAGCAGCGTCGGAAGCCGGCGGCATTACCACTTTCAGCTGCGCGTAGAGATTGCCGCGCTCGCCGTGCTTGTTGGCCAGGCCCTTGCCCGGCACGCGCAGGCGCTGGCCGCTCTGGCTGTCGGGGCGGATGGTCAGGTTGATCTTGCCGTCCAGGGTCGGCACCGCCACCTTGGTGCCCAGGGCAGCCTCCCACGGCGCCAGCGGCACGGTAATGATCAGGTCATGACCTTCGACATCGAACAGCGGGTGCGGTGCCATGCGCACGGTCAGGAACAGGTCGCCATTGGCACCACCGCCAACGCCCGGGGCGCCCTGGCCCTTGAGGCGGATGCGCTCGCCGTCGGTAACCCCGGCCGGGATCTTCACGTTCAGGGTCTTGGTGGTGAACCCGGTGCGCTGGCCGGCCGCGTTGGTCTGCGGTACCTGGAAGCTGATCTGCTTGGATTCCTTGCTCAGGGTTTCTTCCAGGAAGATCGCCAGTTCCAGTTCCACGTCCTGCCCTCGCCTGCCGGCACTGCGTTGTTGTTGCCGGCCGCCACCACCGAACGGGTTACCGCCGCGGGCCCCGAAGATCGAGCTGAAGAAGTCGGAGAAGTCGCCGCCCTCGAAGCCACCGCCAGCGCCACCCGCGCCGCCACGGCTCTGCCAGCCCGGTGGCGCCTGGAACGGCCGGCCATGCTGGCCGCCGTACTTGCGGATTTCGTCGAACTCGGCGCGCTTCTGCGGGTCACCGAGCACCTCGTAGGCCTCGTTGGCCTCCTTGAACTTGTCCTCGGCGTCACGCTCCTTGCTGACGTCAGGGTGATACTTGCGCGCCAGCTTGCGGTACGCGGCCTTGATCGCCTTCTCGTCCGCCGTGGGCTCTACGCCGAGTATCTTGTAATAGTCTTTGAAGTCCATCTGTGGATCACCAATGTGAATTTTCGTGTTGCATCTGAAGATAGGGTTCAAGCATAGCCTTTCAAGGTTCGCTTGGGGTTGCCTCAAGGCAGACGATCGGTCTTGATTCTGTAGCCAACTGGCATAAACTGCGCGGCCGTTTTGCCTCCGGAAGCTTTTTCCCATGTCTGACGTATCGCCGGCCCGCGCCCTGGGCATCGACTTTGGCACCTCCAACTCCACGGTCGGCTGGCACCGCCCGGGTGTGGAGTCGCTGATCGCCCTCGAAGACGGCAAGATCACCCTGCCGTCGGTGGTGTTCTTCAACATCGAAGAGCGTCGCCCGGTGTATGGCCGCCTGGCGCTGCACGAGTACCTGGAAGGCTACGAAGGCCGCCTGATGCGCTCGCTCAAGAGCCTGCTGGGCTCCAAGCTGATCAAGCACGACACCAGCGTGCTGGGCAGCGCCCTGCCGTTCAAGGACCTGCTGGGCATGTTCATCGGCGAGCTGAAAAAGCGCGCCGAGGCTGCCGCCGGTCGTGAATTCGAGCAAGTGGTGCTGGGCCGCCCGGTATTCTTCGTCGATGAAGACCCGGCCGCCGACCAGGAGGCCGAGGACACCCTGGCCGAGGTGGCGCGCAAGATCGGCTTCAAGGACGTGTCGTTCCAGTACGAGCCGATTGCCGCAGCGTTCGACTACGAGTCGGGCATCAGCCGTGAAGAGCTGGTGCTCATCGTCGATATCGGCGGGGGTACCTCGGACTTTACCCTGATCCGCCTGTCGCCCGAGCGCCATCGGGTGGCCGAGCGCCAGAGCGACATCCTCGCCACCGGCGGCGTGCACATCGGCGGTACCGACTTCGACAAGCAGCTGAGCCTGCAGGGCGTGATGCCACTGTTCGGCTACGGCAGCCGGATGAAGAGCGGCGCGCTGATGCCCACCAGCTACCACCTGAACCTGGCGACCTGGCACACGATCAATGCCCTGTACTCGCAGAAGTCGCAGCTGGCCCTGGGCAGCATGCGCTACGACATCGAGGACACGCTGGGTATCGATCGCCTGTTCAAGCTGATCGAAGAGCGCGCCGGGCACTGGCTGGCGATGGAAGTGGAAGCCAGCAAGATCGAGCTGACCGAGCAGGTCAGCCGCCGCGTCGACCTCAGCCGTGTCGAGCGCGAACTGGGCGTGGACCTGACCCGGGTGCTGTTCGAGGAGGCCATCGAAGGGCTGCTGGAGCGGGTACGCGGCAGTGTGAGCGAGTTGCTGGCCAAGGCTGGCGTGAGCGCGAGCCAGGTCGATACGGTGTTCTTCACCGGCGGTTCGAGCGGGATCCCGGCACTGCGCAACAGCGTGTCGGCGATGCTGCCGAATGCGCGGCATGTGGAAGGCAACATCTTTGGCAGCATCGGTAGCGGCCTGGCGATCGAGGCGCGCAAGCGCTACGGCGCGGCCTGAGCCATTTTGGGGCTGCTTTGCGGCCCCAGCAATCTCTCAGACCAGCTCCGCCCGCTTCAGCTCACTCTTCAGGTAGGCGTAATAGACCGGCCCCGCCACCACCCCCGGCAAGCCGAACGCCGCCTCGAACACCAGCATCGCCAGCAACAGCTCCCAGGCCTTGGCACTGATCTGCCCACCGACGATCTTGGCGTTGAGGAAGTACTCGACCTTGTGGATCACGATCAGGTAACCCAGCGCCGCCGCCGCCACCCAGATCGACAATGACATGCCGACGATGGTGATCAGGGTGTTGGACATCAGGTTGCCGATCACCGGCAGCAGCCCGAGCAGGAAGGTCAGCACGATCAGCGTCTTGGTCAGCGGCAGGTGCACGTCGAACAACGGCATCACCACGGCGAGGAAAATGCCGGTGAACGCGGTGTTGAGCATCGAGATCTTGATCTGCGCGAAGACGATGTTGCGAAACGCCTGCACCAGCAGGTTCAACCGCTCGAACAGGGCCGCAGCCAAGGGCTTGCGCCGGGAAATGTCGGGGATGCGCTGCAGGGCGATGATGGCACCGAGGATCATGCCGATCAGCAGGGTCACGAACATGTGCGCCATGCCCTTGCCCACCAGCTGCAGGTCGCTCAGGTGGCTCTTGATCCAGTCACCGATGGCCACCTTGAACTCCGCCGCGCTGGCCGGCAGGTAGGCTTCGATGAACGGCGGCAGCTGACTGCGAGCGCGTTCGACCAAAGTCATGAACTTGTCCAGCGAGGCACCGGGGTTCTCGGCTTCGTGCAGCAGGAAACTGAAGGCACCGGCAATCAGAAGAGTCAGGACGCTGACTACCAGCACCCCCAGCAGCGCCACCGCCAACCAGCGCGCACGCTGCCCGGCGATCAGCGGCTGCAGGCGCGGGGTGAGCATGTTCACCAGCTCGAACACCAGCAGGCCGGCCAGCAGGCTCGGCAGCAACTTCAGGGGCAAAGCCAGCAGCAGACCGGCCATGACGATGATCAGGCTGGCCAGGGTGATCTGACGGGGGGTGAAAGTCATACAGCCTCGACGGCAGACGGCGGGAATGCCCGCAGTCTGCCAGCCTTCAGGACACAGGCATAGGCGCAGGTCACTTCTTCTTCAGGCAGTCGCTCATGTACGCCTTGCGTTCGTCACCTTTGAGCGCCTTGGTGGTGGCATCGGCGTTGCAGGTCTTCATCTTGTCTTGCTGAGACTGCGGCACGTCCTTTTTCAGGCAGGTGCTCATGAACGCCTTGCGTTCATCGCCCTTGAGGGCCTTGGCCGTGGCGTCGGCGTTGCAGGTTTTCATCTTTTCCTGTTGTGCCGTGTTGGCGGCGAATCCTTGCGCGCTGAACAGCACAGCCAGCGCCAGCAGTGGCACGTGCAACATCTTCATGGAGTGGTCTCCTTGGCTCCGCGCCCGATGCACGGGGTCAGGCTGAGTGTAGACAAGAATTCTTACACACCATGCCGGGCCTGGCGCCGGTACTGCTCCGGCGTACAGCGGGCCTGGCGCTGGAACATGGCAATGAATGCCGACGCGCTGCTGTAGCCCAGGTCAAAGGCAATCGCCTGGATCGGCTGCCCGGCCTCCAGGGCCTCGATGGCGCGCAGAAAGCGCAGACGCAGGCGCCATTCGCCAAAACTGATGCCCAGTTCGCGCAGGAACTGGCGGGCCAGGGTGCGCTCGCTGACATGCACCCGTGCAGCCCAGTCGGCCAACGGCCGGTTGTCGCCGGGTTCGGCGGTGAGGGCATCCAGCACCTTGCGCAGGCCCTCGTTGTGGGAGAAGGGCAGGTAGCAGGTCTGGGTCGGCGCCTGGTGCAGTTGGTCGAGCAATACCTGCACCAGGCGCTGGTCACGTTCATCCTGCGCCACCCGCAGGTCGCGGCGGGCGAAGTCACCGAGGATGGCCTTGAGGATGTCGCTGATGATCAGGCTGCATGGCTGCAACGGCAGCTCAGCGCACAGGCTGCTGTCGAGATAGACCGAACGGTAGACGATGGCCTGGGGGTTGTAACAGCCATGCTCGGTACCTGGCGGCACCCACACCGCATAGTGGGGTGGCGAAAGGAAGCGCTGGCCCGCGACATCCAGATGCATCACCCCGTGGGCGGTGTAGTTGAGCTGGCCCCAGGCATGGCGATGGGGCGCACTGTGGGTGTCGGCGCCGAATTCGTCATGGCGGAAGTACACCGGCGCCGGGAGTCGGGCGAATTGTGGGATGTCGAGGTATTTGCGCGGCATGCTGTCTGCTTCGTGGGGCAGGTTGTCTGGATGGAAGTATAGGCTTATGAACAGACAACCGATAATGAGCCTCCATGAGGGCCTGCCTTTCAGCCCCAGCCAAGCCAAACGAGTAACCGCTCCATGAACTACCTGTTCCCTCTCGTCGCCATCCTGATCTGGGCCGGCAATACCGTGGTCACCAAGATGTCGGCCGGCGCCATCTACCCTGCCGAAATCGGCTTCTACCGCTGGCTGCTGGCCGGCGCACTGTTCACCCCATTCTTGCTGCCCGCCGTGTGGCGCAACCGTGCGACCATCCGCCCGCACCTGGGCAAGGTGGCCATCCTCGGCGTGCTGGGCATGGCCGTGTACCAGAGCCTGGCGTACTTCGCCGCTGGCATCACCAGCGCCACCAACATGGGCATCATCCTCTCGCTGATGCCGCTGATGTCGCTGGCACTGTCCATCGCCTGGCTGGGCCAGCGCCTGAGCTACGGGGCCCTGGCAGGCGCTGTGGTGTCATTCGTCGGCGTGCTCGAGGTGGTCTCCGCCGGCCAGCCCGGTACCTTGCTGGAACAAGGCTTGAACAGCGGCGACCTGCTGATGCTGGTGGCGACCCTGGCCTACGCGCTGTACAGCTTCCTGCTGAAGAAATGGCAATTGCGCCTGCCACCGTTGCAGCTGCTGTACCTGCAGGTGCTGGTGGCCATCCTGGTGTTGCTGCCGCTGTTCCTGCTTTCGGACAAGACCGGCCTGAACGGCCACAACATCGGCCTGGTGCTGTACGCCTGCGTGCTCGCCTCGATGATCGCGCCGCTGGTGTGGATGCAGGCGGTGCATCGCCTGGGGCCAAGCCGTACCACGTTGTTCTTCAACCTGCTGCCGGTGGTGACCGCACTGATCGCTGCGGTGGTCCTCGACGAACAACTGGCCAGCTATCACCTGACCGGTGGTTTGCTGACCTTGGTCGGGGTGATTCTGGCCGAGCGCTGGACCACGCCGGTACGCCGCTAGAGCCCGGCCGCCTTGAGCCGCGCCGCATGTTCGGTGAACAGGCGCAGCGGCTCGGCGCCCTTACCCACGGCACCCAGCTGCTGGTTGACGATGTCCAGGTGATCGAGCGGGTAGTCATCGCCGATCACCTGCCCCAGGTGCGAGCTGAAACGCCCGACCATGCCGTCGCAATGGCCCTTCTCCTTGACGAAACCGCGCGCGAACAGCCGGCAGAAGCGGTTGCTGCCGTCGAAGCGGTTGCGTCCCTGGTCGGTCAACCCCGGCTGCAAGGTGCCGGACCAGGAGTAGTAGCGCACGCCGTTCACCTCATACGCACCCTCCCCGCCCCAGGTTTCCGGCAACCCTTGTGGATAAGCCTGGTTGAACAGGGCCACGCCAGCGCTGGTCAGGGCCTGGTGCGAAGCATGCACGTCGACCGGCAGCGGGTCGCGCCGCCAGCCGGTTTCCAGCCATACCAGCAACACCGCCAGGCCGTGCAGGATGGCCTTGAGCAAGCGCCCCTGGGGTGAATCGCCTGGCGCCTTGCGCTCAAGGTGATCGGCCAGTTCCGAGCCATGGTTGGGGCCCGCCACCGAAGTGACCGAGGCCACCCGATCCGGCCGTTTGGCCGCTGCATAACGTGCGTTCAGCGCCCCCTGGCTGTGACCGATGAGGTTGACCTTGGCCGCCCCCGTGCGCTGGCAGATGTCTTCGATGATCGCCAGCAACTGCTCGCCCCGCACCTCGTTGGAGTGCAGCGGCGAGACCTGCACCGGGAACACCTGCGCGCCGCCCTTGCGCAACGCTGGCACGATGCCGAACCAGTATGGATAGAGCAGCACCCGGACAAAGCCGAGCATGCCCGGCACCAGCACCAACGGGTATCGCGTAGCCAACTCCTGCGGCATGGCTTGAGCCCCTTTCCGTGGACGATGGGCCAACACTAACGCTGCTTCGATGACCATCGCAATCGAACTCCCGACGCGCTGTGTGGTTCCAAACCAGAACAGACCCTTTGCAAGGAGCGGGACCATGTACAAGCAGACCCTGGCAATTCTTCTGGCAAGCGCCGCCCTGGCCGCCTGCAGCAGCCGCCCGGAAAACCCGGTGGACTACGTCACCTACCGCGACGAGCCGCTGGTCAAGCAGGTGGAAAACGGCATGACCATGCAGAGGGTCATTGCCATCGGGGGCAGCCCGTCGAACGCGATCGACCTGCCACACGGGGGTACCTGCAACGACTACATCCTCAACCGCGACGGCCACCAGCAGCCGTACTACGTGCGCTTCGACGCCACCGGCCATGTCGATGCCAAGGGCTTCAAGACCTGCAAGCAACGAGAAGCGGACAGCAAAGCCGCCCATGGCGCTTGAACCATCCGCCCGCCGTGACCACCCGTCCTGATCTGTTTGGAGACAATCATGAGCAACGTTGAACTGACCGATGTGCAAACCCTGCGCAAGCGTGCCCGCCAGCACGTCGAGCAAGGCGCGGTGACCGAGGGTTACCACGCCGACCGCGAGCAAATCCTGCGGCTGCTCAACGAGTCGCTGGCCACCGAACTGGTCTGCGTGCTGCGCTACAAGCGCCATTACTTCATGGCCAGCGGCATCAAGGCCAGTGTCGCGGCCAGCGAATTCCTCGAGCATGCCAATCAGGAAGCCGAACATGCTGACAAGCTGGCCGAACGCATCGTGCAGTTGGGCGGGGAGCCCGACTTCAACCCGGATAACCTCACCAAGAACTCCCATGCGCAATATGTGGCGGGCAGTTCGCTGAAGGAGATGGTGCTGGAGGACCTGGTGGCAGAGCGGATTGCGATCGACAGTTATCGCGAGATCATTCAGTACATTGGCGATAAAGACCCGACTACGCGGCGGATCTTCGAAGACATCCTGGCTCAGGAAGAGGAACACGCCGACGACATGTCCGACCTGCTTCAGGGGCTGTAAGTGCAGGGGGCGCTTTGCGCCCCCAGCTATTTCTGCTTTTTCACCGCAGCCGGCGCCTTGCCGGCTTTCATCTGCTGCAGCAATGGCGTGCACTGGTTGGGCTCATCACCGCTGCTGGGCGCCACCAGCGCCAGCAACCCGGCAGCCGGCCCGGCAACCACGCCTAAAGCAACCATCCCCGCCCCACGCAGCGCCAGCGGCACCGCCTGCACCCCGGCACTCGGTTTGGCAAACGGCCCGCGCACATACAGCGGCGAACGCAGCGAGAACAACCGCAGCCCCTTGGATTCCGGGGTGACCTTCAAGTCCAGCTGCTCGCTGGCAAAGTTGGCTGTACCGTTGATGTAGATGATCGCGTTCTCGGTATCGAAGATGAACAACCGCGTGGTCGCCAGTCCGTCCTTGATCCCGACATCCGCCGCCGCACAGTTGATCTTCACATCCTCGTCGCCGAACAGCTTGCCAACCACGTAGTTGCCGACATTGAGCCCGGCGATCTCCATCAGACTGCGGCTGATGGCGCCATCATTGATCAGCATGCGCAGGTTGCCATTGGCCGTGCCCAGCAACGCCGCCACCGAGTTGCCACGGCCACTGAGGTCGGCATCGCCGTTGAGCTCGCCGAAGCTGGTCTGCATCGGCGCGAAGCTGGGGAACAGCTGCTTGAGCTTGAAGCCACGCGCCGTCAGCTGGGCGTGCCCCTGCAGCGGCACGTTGCGGCCGTCCAGGCGGATGTTGGAGGCCAGGTTGCCACCGGCCACGCCAAAGCGCAGCGGCTCCAGGCGCAGCAGGCCGTCGTCGAGGATCACGTGGGCGGACAGGTCGTTGAAGGGCAGTTTTTCGCTGTGCACGATGCGCTTGCCGGCAAAGGTGACGTCGGCGTCCATGGCCCGCCAGCGCTCGGTGCGGAACTCCTCGACCGGCAGCACCTTGTCGGCCGGCTGCTTGCTGGCACCGCCACGGGCTTTCTGCTCGGCATTGGAGTCGGCGCCGATCAGCGGGGCCAGGTCCTTGAACAGCAGCTGGTTGGATACCAGGTTGCCAGAGAGCTTGGGCCGTGGCTGGCTGGCGACGAAGGCCAGGTCGCCATGGATGTCGCTGTCGCCGATCTTGCCGTTGAAGCCCTGGTAATTGAAGGTCGCGCCTTCGGCGGCATGCAGGTTGGCGCTGAGCCGGCCGTCGGTGGAATAGGCCGGGGTGTCGGGCAGCGTCACGCCGGTCAACGGGTAGAGGTTGCCCAGGCTGGCACCGGACAGGCGCAGGCGCAGGTCCAGCGCGCCGAGGTTACGTGGGTCGGTCAGGGTACCGGCGAGCACCACATGAGTATCGGCAATGCGCACGTCGGCCTGCAGCGGGAACGGCTGGCTGGCGTCCTGCAGCGCCAGCAGGCCGCCGATCTTGCCGGTACCGGACACTGGCTGGCCCTTGTAGCGGCCCTGGGCCTTGAGCCCAAACGCGTAATCCTGGGCGCCTCCAGCCTTTTCGGCGTTGGCCTTGCCGACGATGTCACTGAAGGGGATCGGTTTGCCGAGCGGGTCGATCTGCACCTTCATGCTGGTTTTCAAGGTCTGGTCATCGAAGCTGACATTGCCCTGGTCGAAGCCGATGGCTCCGATGTCCAGCTGCCACTTGGACGGTGCCTCGTTTTCATCCTTGGGGCCGAAGTCGAAGGTCCAGTTGGCGCGGCCATCGGCCAGGCGCTTGAGGCTGGCGGTGGGTTTGGTCAGGTCAATGCGCGGGATGCTGATCTGCTGGAACACCAGCGGCAGCGGCGCCAGGCGGAACTCCACGCGCTCCAGGCCGACCATCTGCGGCTCCTTGAGCCAGTCAGGGTTGCCCAGGGTCAGGTCTTCGGCAATGAAGTGCGGCCACGGCACCCAGGCGCGCCAACCGCCTTCTTCCGGCTCGGTGCGCCAGTGCACGGCGAGGTTGCCATTGATCGCGAAAGGCCGGTGCAATGCCTCGGAAACCTTCTCGTTGAGCAGCGGCTTGACGCGGTTCCAGTCGAAGGTGGCGATGATCACCACCAGAATCGCCAGCAGGGTCAACAGGGTGGTTAAGGTCCAGACGAGGATTCTGGCGGGACGCGTCATTGCGTGATTCTCCTGACGGCATGGCACAAAGCAGGCGTAACGATGGCACTCAAGATCTCGGACTGATGAAAACCCGCTGGGTTTTATCGGAGACGGCCATGATAGCGAGTTTTTTCAGGTTTCCTGCTCGGGTTTTGGCCGTGCAGCGGCACTTGTGTTACCACTACCCATTACTGGCAAAAAGCCGTACACCATGGCGAAACAGCTGGAATAGAGCCTTCCTGAGACGCTATCAATACCGTCGATTGTTACCATTACCCGTATGAACTTCTCTCTGGCGTCACCGGGCGTAGCATTGGCTTCGTACCCACTTTCCAGCCCCCGAGAGGAGCACCGAATCATGAAACGCACCCTGCTGACCCTGACCCTGTCGATCCTTGCTGCCAACGCCTTCGCCCTGCCAGCTGCCGATCAGCACCTGAGCGCCGAAGCACGCTCCAGCGCTGCTGAAATCGCCCAACCGCTCAAAACTGTTGCCGAAGGTGGTTCAGATCGTCTGATCGAACGTTCTGGCCGTGTTGCCGAAGGTGGCTCGGATCGCCTGATCGAACGCTCTGGCCGTGTTGCCGAAGGTGGCTCGGATCGCCTGATCGAACGCTCTGGCCGTGTTGCCGAAGGGGGTTCGGACCGTCTGATCGAACGCTCTGGCCGTGTTGCCGAAGGGGGCTCGGATCGTCTCATCGAACGCTCTGGCCGTGTTGCCGAAGGTGGCTCGGATCGCCTGATCGAACGCTCTGGCCGCGTAGCTGAAGGTGGCTCGGATCGCCTGGTTGCAATCAGCCACGTGAGCTGATCGCCATGGCCGAAAAGAACAACCTCTGTCACACGGCTTGCTCCCCTCCCAGCCCGGTCCATTGACCGGGCTTCGTTTTTTTATCTAGAGTGCCCAGCCTTAACGTCACAGAAGCCCACCCATGCTGCCGCGCGCCGAACAGAAGCTACAGACCCGCCAGGCCCTGCTGGACGCCGCCTGCCAGCTCATGGAGAGCGGCCGTGGCTTTGGCAGCGTGAGCCTGCGCGAAGTGGCCAAGGCAGCAGGCATCGTGCCTACCGGCTTCTATCGGCACTTTTCCGACATGGACGCCCTGGGCCTGGCCTTGGTGGCCGAAGTCGACGCCACATTCCGCCAGACCATCCGCCTGGTACGGCACAACGAATTCGAGCTCGGCGGCATCACCGATGCTTCGGTGCGCATCTTCCTCGACGTGGTCGCCGCTCACCGCGCCCAGTTCCTGTTCCTCGCCCGCGAGCAGTACGGCGGCTCGCAAGCCGTGCGCCAGGCCATCGCCCGCCTGCGCCAGGACATCAGTGACGACCTGGCCACAGACCTTGCGCGGATGAAGCGCTGGCAGCACCTGGACAACGCCGCGCTGGCGGTGATGGCCGACCTGGTGGTGAAGACCGTGTTCGCCACCCTGCCGGAACTGATCGACAGCCCGGAGCCGGGTTATCCACAGGTGCTGAGCGCCCAGGAAAAGATCACCCAGCAACTGCGCTTCATCTTCGTCGGCGCGCGCCACTGGCAAGGCCTCGGCAACCCACAACCCTAGTTCTGCTACCATGGCGCCCTGCCCGAAAGCGACGAGCGCCGACATGCCCAACCCCCGCCCCACCCTGCCCGAACTGGCCCGCTTCAACCAGCACTTCGCCGAACGCATCGTGCCGCTGTGGCAAGGGCCTGGCTGGAACGCCGACATGGCCCTGCCCTACGAGGCCCTGGACGCCCAGCACCGCCCGTTGCCGGTGCAGCGCTACCGGGCCATGGCCTGTGCTCGCCAGCTTTACCTGTTCAGCAGCCGCATCGAGCAACCGGGTGCGGCCGAGCGGGCGGCGGCGCTGTTCCGTTCGCTGCAGAAGCACTTCCACGATGCCGAGCATGGCGGCTGGTTCTACAGCATCGACGCCGAGGGCAAGCCGCTGGACCGGCGCAAGGACCTCTACACCCACGCGTTCATCGTGTTCGCTTGCGCGCACTACTGGGGCAAAGTCGGCGAAGGGCTGGTGGAAGCCACCCTCAATGCCGCGCTGGAAGTGATCGACGAGCAATTTGCCCGGGATGATGGCCTGTATGAAGCCAGCCTCGGCGAAGACTGGGCCGACCTCGGCAGCGGCCCGCTGCAGAACCCGCAGATGCACCTGGCCGAGGCCTTCCTGCAAGTACTGGCGGTACGCGAGGACGAGCACGTGCAGCAATCGCTGCTGCAACTGTGCACAGCCCTGCAAGAACACTTCATCGAGCCGCAGCATGGGTTGATGCTTGAGAAACCCCGAGGGTCTGTGGATAACTGGTTCGAGCCGGGGCATCAGTTCGAATGGTTCTACCTGCTGGAAACCTCGCCGCTGCTGCGCGGGACCGCGCTGCATGCCTCCATCGAGCGGGCCTTCGGTTTTGCCGAGCTATGCGGGGTGAACCATGCGGCCGTGCTGGCCATGCTCGATGTGGAGGGCAACGTGCTCGATGCGACCCAGCGAATCTGGGCACAGGCGGAATACCTGCGGGCACTGGTGTTGCGCCCGGGGAACGAGGCGAAGCTGCTGGTCCAGCTGAAGGCGATGGAACAGCAGTTCCTGCATGCCGGTGGCTGGTATGAGTGTCGCGATGGTGAAGGGGCGGTGAGCCGGCATGACATGCCTTCGACGACGCCCTATCACCTGGCTACTTGCCTGGAAGGCCTGCAACGCCTGGCCTGACACCGCCCCTGTAGCAGGGCCTCGGATCAGCCCTTGGCCGAACGGTCGATCGAGAACCCTGCCCAGTCCTGGCTCACCGGCATCAGCTCGAGGCTGTTGATGTTGATGTGCGCCGGCTGATTGAGGATCCAGAAGATGGTCTCGGCGATGTCCTGCGGCTGGATTGGCTCGGCGCCAGCATAAGTGGCATCGTACTTGGCCTGGTCACCGCCGAAACGCACCAGCGAAAACTCGCTCTCGCACAGCCCCGGCTCGATGTTGCTCACCCGCACGCCAGTGCCGCGCAGGTCGCAACGCAGGCTCAGCGAGAACTGGCCGACGAAGGCCTTGGTGCCGCCATACACGTTGCTGCCCGGGTACGGGTAGTTGCCCGCCACCGAACCCACGTTGAGGATCGACGCGCCGCGGCCGTGGGCGATCAGGCGTGGCAGCAGCAGGCGGGTGGTGTACATCAGGCCCTTGATGTTGGTGTCGACCATGGTCTCCCAATCGTCCAGGCTGCAGTTCTGCGCCGCATCCACACCCAGCGCCAGGCCGGCATTGTTGACCAGGCCGCGAATCTTCTCGAAGCCGGCCGGCAGGCTAGCGATGGCCTGCTCCATGGCCTTGCGGTCACGCACGTCGATAACCAGGCCGTGCACTTCGGTCTTGGCCGACAGTTCGGCACACAGGGCATCCAGGCGATCCTTGCGACGGCCGGTGAGTACCAGCTTCCAGCCGGCTTCGGCGAAGCGGCGGGCGGTGGCCTCGCCAAAACCGGACGTCGCGCCAGTGATGAATACGGTGGATGTCATGCTCTGTTCCTCACGGTAGGTTTTCATCGACAGCTTTGCAGCATGCCCGCGCCGAGCGTTGGCAGCAAGCCGTCAGGGCCGCTGTTCATTTTTTGTTCATATGCGCAAAACCCTTGCGGCAGAGGGCTCGCCGCCAGCTATGCGCATGTTATCCACAAGGCTTTCCCCACGGATTGGGGGCAACTTGTCCATTGCGCGGAACCCTTTCAGCCTGTCGTGGTCGGTTGATATCTTTCACGTGATGGCGCAACGCTTTCAAGCATGCCGCCTGCAGCGGACTGTCCAAGGCTTTCCCACAGACTTATCCACAGACTTTGAAGCACCTTTCGCAGCGGTTGAACTGTGCAGAAAATGCGTGTGAAATCATCCACAAAGGGCAACTGTTCAAATTTTGACCAGAGCCTTGCAAGTGTTGAAAATAAAGGGCTAGAGCGAGGTGCCACCATGTTTTCCACAGGCGGTTCCACATTTATCGTGGAAAAGATTCAACCTGTGGAAACAAGGGCTTGCGAGGGGATTGTCGAGTGGGTCGAGAAAGATATGCGACAAGTTGTCCACATTTGAAGCGGGGGCTGCCAGGCAACCCCCGGATGCAACTCAATGCCCGCCAAGATAGGCGTTGCGCACCTCTTCGTTGACCAGCAGCTCCTGGCCCGTCCCGCTCATGCGAATCTGCCCGTTGACCATCACATAAGCCCGGTCCGACAACTTCAGCGCATGGTTGGCGTTCTGCTCCACCAGGAAGATGGTCATCCCGCTCTTGGCCAGTTCGCGCAAGGTCGCGAAGATCTGCTTGACCACGATCGGCGCCAGCCCCAGCGATGGCTCGTCAAGCAGCAACAGCTTCGGCCGGCTCATCAGCGCCCGGGCAATGGCCAGCATCTGCTGCTCGCCACCGGACATGGTCATGGCGCGCTGGTTGCGCCGCTCCTTCAGGCGCGGGAACAGTTCGAACATGCGCTGCATGTCTTCAGTCGCGTATTTGTCGCCGATGGGGATGGTCCCCATCATCAGGTTCTCCTCGACGGTCATGTCGGGGAACACCCGGCGCCCTTCCGGCGACTGGGCGATGCCGTTGGAAGCGATGTAGTGCGACGACTTGCGGGTGATGTCGGTGCCTCGGTAGACGATATGCCCAGACGCCGCCCGCGGCTGCCCGAAAATAGACATCAGCAGGGTCGACTTGCCGGCACCGTTGGCACCGATCAGGCTGACCGTCTCGCCTTCATTGATGTGCATCGACACCTTTTTCAGCGCCTGGATCGGCCCGTAGAACACGTCCAGTTCCTTCAGTTCGAGAATGGGTGCACTCATACCAGTTCCTCTTCGTCGGCACCCAGGTAGGCGGCGATCACCGTCGGGTTGTGGCGGATTTCCTGCGGGGCGCCTTCGGCGATCACGTTGCCGTGGTCGAGCACGACGATATGGTCGGAAATGCTCATGACCATGCCCATGTCGTGTTCGATCAACACCACGGTGATGTCGTGCTCGTCGCGCAGCACGCGGATCATCCGGCTCAGGGCCTCGGTCTCCTGAGGGTTGAGGCCGGCAGCCGGCTCGTCCAGGCAGATGATCTTCGGCCGCGTGCACATGGCCCGGGCGATTTCCAGGCGGCGCTGCTGGCCGTAGGACAGCTCACCCGCCAGGCGGTTGGCGCAGTCGACCAGGTCGACCACTTCCAGCCAGTAGAACGCGTGGTCCAGGGCGTCGCTCTCGGCCTTGCGGTAGGCCTTGGTGTTGAGTACCCCGGCCAGCAAGTTGCGGTTGACCCACATGTGCTGGGCCACCAGCAGGTTTTCCACCACCGACATTTCCTTGAACAGGCGAATGTTCTGGAAGGTCCGCGCCAGGCCTGCGCGGTTGACCAGGTGGGTACCGCCGAACATCTTGTAGTACAGACGGTTGGCAAAGCGCGCAGGCGACACGAAATCCGCCGCCTGGAAGCGCTCGCCAAGCAGCTGGATGACGTTGGTGTGGCTGCCGCGCACGTTCAGCTCGATGCGCCCGCCACTGGCCTTGTAGAACCCTGTCAGGCAGTTGAACACGGTGGTCTTGCCGGCACCATTGGGGCCGATCAGGGCGAAGATCTGGTTACGCTTGACCTTCAGGCTGACGTCGCTGAGCGCCTTGATGCCGCCGAACTGCATCATCAGGTTGTCGACCGAGAGAATGATTTCGTCGCTCATGGCGCCACTCCTTTACGCGGGGTCACACCGGTACGGCTGATGCGGATCAGCCCACGCGGTCGCCAGATCATCATCAGCACCATCAGCACGCCGAACAGCAGCACGCGGTATTCCGAGAAGCTGCGCAGCAGCTCCGGCGCCACGGTCAGCACGAACGCCGCGATCACCACGCCGACGGTCGAGCCCATGCCGCCGAGCACGACGATGGCGAGGATCAGCGCCGACTCGAAGAAGGTGAACGAGGACGGGTTGACGAAGCCCTGGTAGGTGGCAAAGAACACCCCGGCCAGGCCTGCGGTGGAAGCACCGAGGGTAAAGGCCGAAAGCTTGACCAGCACGTGGTTCAGGCCCATCGAACGGCAGGCGATCTCGTCTTCGCGCAGTGCTTCCCAGGCGCGGCCGACCGGCATGCGGGTCAGCCGGTGCTTGATGTACAGCACCGCCAGCACGACGATGAACAGCACGGCATAGATGAACACGAACTTGAGGTTGGCGTTGTAGTCGATGCCGAGGAACTCGTGGATCGGCACCCCGCCGTCCTTGGCCCTGCGGCCGAATTCCAGGCCGAAGAAGGTCGGCGACGGCGCCGGCATGCCGTTCGGGCCACCGGTGAACGACAGCCAGTTGTTCAGCACCAGGCGGATGATCTCGCCGAAGCCCAGGGTCACGATCGCCAGGTAGTCACCGTGCATTCGTAGTACCGGGAAGCCGAGGATGCACCCCGCCAGCGCTGCGGCGATGGCCGCCAACGGCAGCACGCTCCAGAAGCCCAGGCCGAGGTATTGATAGCCCAGCGCCAGGCCGTAGGCACCGATGGCGTAGAACGCCACGTAGCCCAGGTCGAGCAAGCCGGCGAGGCCGACCACGATGTTCAGGCCCAGGCCCAGCAGTACGTAGATGAGGCCGAGGATGACCACGGTCAGCAGGTACTTGTTGGCGAACACCGGGAAGATGATGGCGATCACCACCAGCGCCGGGATGATGTAGCGCAACCGCGACTTGTAGTCCGGCGAGTTGACGTGCACGCCCGACCCGCCGCTGTCGAAGCCTTCGAGCATGCGCCGGCCGGCGGGGGTCTGCACGTAGAGGCTGAGCAGGAAACGCCCGAGCATCACCCCGCCGACCAGCCACGCCACCCGGCGTGGTTCGGCGTTGAAGGTGTAGCCGTCGAGGACCACACCGACGATCGGGCCGAAGACGATGAGCGCCAGCAGGCCGGCGACGATGGTTTCGAGCAGGCTGCGCTTGATATCGAAACCTTTGGTTTCAGAGGCAGAGGCAATCTTGGCAATCGACATGTTCACACCTTAGCCACGAGCGGGCGACCCAGCAGGCCTTGTGGGCGGAAGATAAGGATCATCACCAGCAGCGAGAAGCTGAACACGTCCTTGTAGTCGGAGTTGATCAGGCCAGAGAACAGCGACTCGGAAATCCCCAGGATGATCCCGCCGAGCATGGCGCCAGGCAGCGAACCGATGCCGCCCAGTACTGCGGCGGTGAATGCCTTGATGCCGATGATGAAGCCGGCGTAGAAGTCGAAGGTGCCGTAGTTGAGGGTGATCAGCACGCCGGCCAGCGCGGCCATCACCGCACCGATGACGAACACGTAGGAAATCACCCGGTCGGTGTTGATGCCGAGGATCGAGGCCATCTTGCGGTCTTGCTGGGTAGCGCGGCACATGCGGCCGAGCTTGGTGTACTTGATCACATAGGTGAGCAGGCCCATGCCGACGAAGGCTGCCACCAGGATGAAGATCTTGGTGTAGGTCAGTTGCACGAAGCCGGTGCCGACTTCGATGCGCATGGCGCCTTCGAGCAGGGTCGGCACGCCTTGCTGGCGGGCGCCCTGGCTGATCTGTGCGTAGTTCTGCAGGATCAGCGAGATGCCGATGGCACTGATCAGCGGTGCCAGGCGTGTGGAGTTACGCAGGGGTTTGTAGGCGATGCGCTCGATGGTGAAGCCATACACGCCCGTGACGACGATGGTGAACAACAGCGTGCCCAGCATCAACAGGGGGAACGACTCGATACCGAAGTAAGCCAGCAATGCCAGGCTGATCGCCGCGAGGTACGCGGAGATCATGTACACCTCGCCGTGCGCGAAGTTGATCATGCCGATGATGCCATAGACCATTGTGTAGCCGATGGCGATCAGGCCATAGACCGACCCGAGGGTCAGGCCGTTGACCAGTTGCTGCAGGAAAATACCATCCATAACGCAATCTCACCTGAGCGAGACTGCACGAGCGCTGACTACTACAAGCCACGGATGAAGCGGCCCCAGCAACGCAGAACCGTGCACGTCTCCGAATAAGGACAGGTACCGCAGGGGCAATGGCCCGGACGGGCGTCCGGGCCAGGTGCCGTTATTATTTTTGTTTTTCCAGCTGGTGGTACTTGCCGTCCTTGTCCCACTGGTAGACCACGTAGTCGGAGACGGTCAGGTCACCCTTGCTGTCCCACTTTTTCTCGCCCATGACGGTTTTGACCGGGTTGGCCTTGAGCCACTTGGCGGCGTCTTCGCCCTTGTTCGACTTGGCGCCGTTGAACGCAGCAGCCAAGGCCTGCAGCGAAGCGTAGGCGTACAGGGTGTAGCCTTCAGGCTCGGTGCCGGCCTTGCGGAACTCTTCCACCACCGCCTTGCTGTCTGGCAGCAGGCGCGGGTCGGCGCCGAAGGTCATGTACACGCCATCGACGTACTGGGCGCCGCCGGCGGTGGACACCAGTTCATCGGTAACGATGCCGTCATCGGACATGAACTTGACGTCCTTCAGGCCCTGCTCGCGCAGCTGGCGCACCAGCGGGCCGGCTTCCGGGTGCAGGCCACCGAAGTAGACCACGTCGGCACCGGCAGCACGGATCTTGGTGACCACAGCGCTGAAGTCCTTCTCGCCACGGGTCAGGCCTTCGTACAGCACCGGCTTGACGCCGCGCTTCTCCAGCTGCGCCTTGGTCGCATCGGCCAGGCCCTGGCCATAGGTGTCCTTGTCGTGCAGCACCGCGACCTTCTTGCCCTTGAGCACGTCGACGATGTAGTCACCGGCGACGATACCCTGCTGGTCGTCACGGCCGCACATGCGGAACATGGCGGAAAGGCCGCGTTCGGTGACCTGCGGGTTGGTGGAGCCTGGGGTGATGGCGATCACGCCGGCTTCGTCATACACCTCGGAGGCCGGGATGGTGTTGGAGGAGCAGAAGTGACCGACCACGCCGATCACCTTGTCCTGGTCGACCAGGCGGTTGGCCACGGCCACGGCCTGCTTGGGCTCGCAGGCGTCATCGCCTTTCACCAGGACGATCTTCTCGCCATTCACGCCGCCAGCGGCGTTGATCTTGTCGGCCGCTGCCTGCGCACCTTTCATGTACTGCTCGCCAAACGCTGCGTTAGCCCCGGTCATGGGGCCCGCGACGCCGATCTTGACGTCGGCCTGAACATACGAAGAAACACCCAGTGCCGTCGCTACGGCCAGGGCCAGAAAACCTTTCTTGTAAAACGTCTGCGACATGAGGTGGTGCTCCTAGAGTTTTTTTAGTGTGGCACTACAACTTCTCAGCCCTGTGCTCAGAGCAAGGGCCGTGCCATCGGTTTTGTCTTCCGGGAAAACACACTGCAAAGGTCGCCCCCTGGCGACCGACGGCCTTTTCTTTATTGAGCGTGCAACCGTCTGCCATGGGGCAGGCGCCACCACACGTACAGACAAGGAGCAACCGTCGCGTGCCATCATTGCAACCCCGGCAAGTGTTTACGTGCAACCGCCCTGTAACAGTGGACGTCACCGAAGTGCACACCGCTGGTGCGCAACTGCTACAGGCCGCACTGTTTCAAGGCTAGCTGGTGCACGGAAAAACCACCTGTTTTGGCTATTACGCGGCCTCCGTGGGAGCGGGCTTGCCCGCGAAGAGGCCGGCCCAGACACAACAAGTCTCAAAAGACTGGCACAATGTCCTCCATTCGCCGCTTCTGGAGCCCCCTTTGATGAGCGAGAGCGCATTCGCCGAGCGCATCGTGCACAACCTGCTCGACACTGACTTCTACAAGCTCACCATGATGCAGGGCGTGCTACACAACTACCCGGACGCCGACGTCGAATGGGAATTCCGCTGCCGCAACGGCGAGGACCTGCGCCCCTACCTTGGCGAGATTCGCCATCAGCTTGAACTGCTCGCCGACCTGACCCTGGATGATGGCCAGCCGGCCTTTCTCGAGCGCATCAGCTTCCTCAAGCCCGACTTCCTGCGCTTTCTGCGCCTGTTCCGCTTCAACTTGCGCTATGTGCGCATCGGCATCGAGAACGACCAGCTGTTCCTGCGCCTGAAAGGCCCATGGCTGCACGTGATCCTGTTCGAAGTGCCACTACTGGCCATCATCAGCGAAGTGCGCAACCGCCACCTGCACCCACGCATGCGCCTGGCCGAGGCCCGTGATCAGCTGTACCGCAAGTTCGACTGGCTGCGCGCCCACGCCAGCGACGACGAGCTGGCCGAGCTGCAGGTGGCCGATTTCGGCACCCGCCGGCGGTTTTCCAGCCGCGTACAGGAAGACGTGGTGCGTGTACTGCGCGACGACTTCCCGGGCCGCTTCGTCGGCACCAGCAACGTCGACCTGGCATGGAAACTGGATATCAAGCCACTGGGCACCATGGCCCATGAATGGATCATGGCCCACCAGCAGCTCGGCCCGCGCCTGATCGACAGCCAGATCGCCGCACTGGACTGCTGGGTCCGCGAGTACCGCGGCCTGCTCGGCATCGCCCTGACCGACTGCATCACCATGGATGCCTTCCTCAACGATTTCGACTTGTACTTCGCCAAGCTGTTCGACGGCCTGCGCCATGATTCGGGCGAGCCGGTGGCCTGGGCGGAAAAGGCCATCGCTCATTACCAGAAGCTGGGTATTGACCCGATGACCAAGACCCTGGTGTTCTCCGATGGCCTCAACCTGACCCGCTCGCTGGAAATCTTCCGTGCCCTGCGCGGTCGCATCAACGTCAGTTTCGGCATCGGTACCAACCTCACCTGCGACATCCCCGGTGTGGCACCGATGAACATCGTGCTTAAAATGACCGACTGCAACGGCTCGCCGGTGGCAAAGATCTCCGACGAAGCCGCCAAGACCCAGTGCCGCGACGAGAACTTCGTCGCCTACATGCGACACGTATTCAAAGTCCCCAGCAAGGAGTAACCCATGCAAGCGGTTCAGCAAGAGATTGCCCAGGCGCTGAAGGTACAGCCGCCGTTCGCCGACGCCGCTGCGCTCGAGGCCGAAGTCGCCCGGCGCGTTGCGTTCATCAAGGACTGCCTGGCCAATGCCCGGCTCAAGACCCTGGTGCTGGGCATCAGCGGCGGCGTCGATTCACTGACCGCCGCCCTGCTCGCCCAGCGCGCCGTCAACGAACTGCGCGCCGAAACCGGCGACAAGGCCTACACCTTCATTGCCGTGCGCCTGCCGTACCAGGTGCAGCATGACGAGCACGACGCCCAGGCCTGCCTGGAGGTGATCAAGGCCGATGAAGTGCACACCGTCGACATCGCCCCGGCCGTGCGCGCACTGGCAGCGGAAGTGGTGGAGTTGAAGAACGGCTCGCCGACCTTGGTGGACTTCGTGGTCGGCAACGTCAAGGCACGCACCCGCATGGTTGCCCAGTACACCATCGCCGGTGCCCGCGCGGGCCTGGTGATCGGCACCGACCACGCTGCCGAGGCGGTGATGGGCTTCTTTACCAAGTTCGGTGATGGTGCCTGCGACCTGGCGCCGCTGAGCGGGCTGGTGAAGAACCAGGTGCGGGCGATCGCGCGCAGCTTTGGTGCGCCGGAATCGCTGGTGGAGAAGGTGCCGACGGCGGACCTGGAAGACCTGGCGCCGGGCAAGCCGGACGAGGCGTCCCATGGTGTGACCTACCAGCAGATCGATGCCTTCCTGCATGGGCTGCCGGTGGATCAGCAGGCGTTCGACATCATCGTCGCCACCTACCGCAAGACCCAGCACAAGCGCGAACTGCCTTTCGCCCCGTGAAAACGACCGGGGCCGCTATGCGGCCCCGGTTTTCACTGCATGCTTACTTGAGCGTGACAGTACCTTTCATCATCGAGATGTGGCCAGGGAACGAGCAGAAGAAGCCGTACTTCTGATCAGCTGCCAGCTTGGATACATCGAACGTCAACTTGTCTGTCTCGCCAGCACCAATGATCTTGGTATGGGCGATGACACGCTCGTCACCGGCCTTCAGGTAGTTCTTCTCGATCCCAGCAGCCAGGCCGTCGGTAGCGATCGGCTGCATGTCAGCTTCCTTGCTGATGACCACGTTGTGACCCATGACGTTCTTCGGCAGGCTGCCGGAGTGGGTCAGGTTGACGGTGAATTCCTTGCAGCTCTTGTCGACAACGATGTCCTTGGTGTTGAAGGACATCTGGTCGGTCGAGTCGACGGTCACCGAACACTCGGCTGCGAAGACGGAGGCGCTGGCGAGGGTCAGCAGGGATACCGCTACAGCTTTCGCAAACATCATGAATCTCCTTGGCAGGGTTTTATCAATTGCGAGACTGCCTGAAACCGTTCAGCCCCCTGCTGATATGGGTCAAGGGGGTGTCAAGTGGCCAGCCAGTTGAATTGTTCAATGGATTGTATACAACCAATCTAAGGGCACATCATGCCCTTTTAATGGACGATGGGACAACCTCTCATTTAGGAGCAATCGCAATGTCCCTCGCAAGTTTCATGAACAGCCTGCTCGCCGCCTACGCCCACGGGGCTACGGGGGCCAGCTGCGAATTTTCCCGACCGGAGTGAAACCGGCATTGGAGACGTCAGACTATTCGCTTTAACCTGTCAGCGATATGACTGGAGAAGCACGATGTCTGTACGTTCCGTTTGTGTGTTCTGTGGCGCCAGTATCGGCGCCAACCCCGCCTACCGTGAAGCGGCCGTTGCGCTTGGCCAGGCCATTGCCCGTCGCGGCCTGACCCTGGTTTATGGCGGAAGTGCGGTCGGCCTGATGGGCACCGTCGCTGATGCGGCCATGGCGGCTGGCGGCGAAGTGATCGGGATCATTCCCGAAAGCCTGATGAGCGCCGAGATCGGCCATAAAAGCCTGAGCCGTCTGGAAGTGGTCGATGGCATGCATGCGCGCAAGGCACGCATGGCCGAGCTGAGCGATGCCTTCATTGCCCTGCCGGGTGGCCTGGGCACGCTGGAGGAGCTGTTCGAGGTGTGGACCTGGGGGCAACTGGGCTATCACGCCAAGCCGCTGGGGCTGCTCGATGTGAATGGCTTCTACGAGAAACTGGGCGGGTTCCTCGACCATATCGTCGAGGAAGGCTTCGTGCGACCACAGCATCGGGCCATGTTGCTGCTGGCGCAGCAGGCGGATGAATTGCTGGACGGGATGGAGCGGTTCGAGTCGCCGGTGTTGCCCAAGTGGGTCGACAAGAAGCCTGATTGAAGGCTGAGATCCTGGGACCGCTGCGATGGGCCGCAAAGCGGCCCCCCGAAATCAGCGCGGAATGACTGGCTGACGCGGCTTCTTGCCTTTGCCGCCACCACCCTTGGCCGCTTCCTTGCGCTCCTTGGCCGCCTGCTGGTTGCGGGCAAACGCCTCGGCCTTGGCCTTCTCGCGCTTGTCCCACGGTTTGCTGCCATCGCTGCCACGCGGTGGCAGGCCGGTGTGCTGGGTGAGGATCTTCTGGTCCTTGCCCACCTTGTGGCTGCCGGCCGGGGTCGAGTTCTTGCGGCGCGCGCTCTGGTACGTGTCGGTCTGCGGCTGGTGCAGCGGGATCAGCTGATGCTTGCCCGGCCCGATCAGGTCGGCACGGCCCATGCGCTGCAGCGCTTCACGCAGCATCGGCCAGCCCTTCGGATCGTGATAGCGCAGGAACGCCTTGTGCAGGCGGCGCTGCTCCTCGCTCTTGACGATCTCCACCCCTTCGCTCTTGTACGTGACCTTGCGCAGCGGGTTCTTGCCCGAGTGGTACATGGCCGTGGCCGATGCCATTGGCGACGGGTAGAACGCCTGCACCTGGTCGGCGCGGAAGCCGTTGCCCTTGAGCCACAGGGCCAGGTTCATCATGTCTTCGTCGGTGGTGCCCGGGTGCGCGGCGATGAAGTACGGGATCAGGTACTGCTCCTTGCCCGCCTCTTTCGAGAATTTCTCGAACATGCGCTTGAAGCGGTCGTAGGTACCGATGCCCGGCTTCATCATCTTGTCCAGCGGGCCACGCTCGGTGTGCTCCGGGGCAATCTTCAGGTAGCCGCCAACGTGGTGGGTGACCAGCTCCTTGACGTACTCCGGCGATTCCACCGCCAGGTCGTAGCGCAGGCCCGAGGCGATCAGGATCTTCTTCACGCCCGGCAAGGCACGGGCCTTGCGGTACAGCTCGATCAGCGAGCTGTGGTCGGTGTTGAGGTTCTCGCAGATGCCCGGGAACACGCACGACGGCTTGCGGCAGTGCTTCTCGATGTCGTGGCTCTTGCAGGCGATGCGGTACATGTTGGCGGTAGGGCCGCCAAGGTCGGAGACCACGCCGGTGAAACCCGGCACCTTGTCACGCATTTCCTCGATCTCGTGCAGGATCGACTCGTGGGAGCGGTTCTGGATGATGCGGCCTTCGTGCTCGGTGATCGAGCAGAAGGTGCAGCCACCGAAGCAGCCACGCATGATGTTGACCGAGAAACGGATCATCTCGTAGGCCGGGATGCGCTCCTTGCCATAGGCCGGGTGCGGCACACGGGCGTAGGGCATGCCGAACACGTAGTCCATTTCCTCGGTGGTCATCGGAATGGGTGGCGGGTTGAACCACACATCCACTTCACCATGCTTCTGCACCAGGGCGCGGGCGTTACCGGGGTTGGTCTCCAGGTGCAGCACGCGGTTGGCGTGGGCATAGAGCACCGGGTCGTTACGGACCTTCTCGAACGACGGCAGGCGGATCACCGACTTTTCCCGGGTCACGCTCGGGCTGTCGAGGATCTGCACCACTTTGGCTTCGTTCGGGTCTTCCTGGTCGCCCTTGGCCTGCTCGATGGCGCAGGCCTGGGTGTCCTGGGTGTTCACGTACGGGTTGATGATCTTGTCGACGCGGCCCGGGCGGTCGATGCGGGTGGAGTCGATCTCGTACCAGCCTTGCGGCGTGTCACGGCGCACGAACGCGGTGCCGCGCACGTCGGTGATCTGCTCGATGCTTTCACCCTGCGACAGGCGCTGGGCCACTTCGACGATGGCCCGCTCGGCGTTGCCGTACAGCAAGATGTCGGCGCTGGCGTCGATCAGGATCGAATGGCGGACCTTGTCCTGCCAGTAGTCATAGTGGGCGATACGACGCAGCGAGGCCTCGATGCCGCCCAACACGATCGGTACATGCTTGTAGGCTTCCTTGCAGCGCTGGCTGTACACCAGGCTGGCACGGTCCGGGCGCTTGCCCGCCAGGCCACCCGGGGTATAGGCGTCGTCGGAACGGATCTTCTTGTCCGCGGTGTAGCGGTTGATCATCGAGTCCATGTTGCCGGCCGCAACGCCAAAGAACAGGTTCGGCTCGCCCAGTTTCATGAAGTCGTCTTTGGACTGCCAGTTCGGCTGGGCGATGATGCCCACGCGGAAGCCCTGGGCTTCCAGCAGTCGGCCGATGATGGCCATGCCGAACGACGCGTGGTCGACGTAGGCATCCCCGGTCACGATGATGATGTCGCAGGAATCCCAGCCGAGCTGATCCATCTCCTCCCTGCTCATCGGCAGGAACGGTGCTGGCCCGAAGCATTCGGCCCAGTACTTGGGATAGTCGTAGAGTGGTTTGGCTGCTTGCATGTCAGTGACCGGTTCTGGTGTGCAGGGAAATCGCGGGCGCGGAATATAGCACAAATTTTGATCAAATCCGACGGTGGTTGTCGGATTCATGTGAGGCCAGTGGCTTATTCGTCGTCGTCGAAGTTGTACATGCCCGGCGCGAGGTTCTCGAAGCGGGTGTACTTGCCGATGAACGCCAGGCGCACGAAGCCGATCGGGCCGTTACGCTGCTTGCCGATGATGATTTCGGCTACGCCCTTGTGCTCGGTCTCGGGGTGGTACACCTCGTCGCGGTACACGAACATGATCACGTCGGCGTCCTGCTCGATTGCACCGGATTCACGCAAGTCGGAGTTCACCGGGCGTTTGTTCGGCCGCTGTTCCAGGGAGCGGTTCAGCTGCGACAGGGCAATCACCGGGCAGTTGAATTCCTTGGCCAGGGCCTTGAGGGAACGGGAGATCTCGGAAATCTCGTTGGTCCGGTTGTCACCGGCCGAGCCTGGAATCTGCATCAGCTGCAGGTAGTCGACCATGATCATGCCGATTTCACCGTGCTCACGCGCCAGACGGCGCGTACGCGCACGCATTTCCGAAGGGCTGATGCCGGCGGTATCGTCGATGAACAGCTTGCGGTCGTTGAGCAGGTTGACTGCCGAGGTCAGGCGCGGCCAATCGTCGTCATCCAGCTGACCTGAACGCACCTTGGTCTGGTCGATGCGCCCAAGCGACGAAAGCATACGCATGATCAGCGATTCACCTGGCATCTCGAGGGAGAACACCAGCACGGCCTTTTCGCTGCGTAGCACGGCGTTTTCCACCAGGTTCATGGCGAAGGTGGTCTTGCCCATCGACGGACGGCCGGCGACGATGATCAGGTCGGCTGCCTGGAGGCCGCTGGTCTTCTCGTCCAGGTCGGTGAAGCCGGTGGACACACCGGTGATGTCGCTGTCGGAGTTGAACAGCGTGTCGATGCGGTCGATGGCCATGGTCAACAGTTCGTTGACGCCCACCGGGCCACCGGTTTTCGGTCGCGCCTCGGCGATCTGGAAGATCTGCCGTTCGGCATCGTCGAGAATTTCCGCAGCGTCGCGCCCTTGCGGGTTGAAGGCGTTGTCGGCGATGTCAGTACTGATGCTGATCAGTTGGCGCAGCGTGGCCCGTTCGCGAATGATCGCGGCGTAGGCCTTGATGTTGGCCACCGACGGGGTGTTCTTGGCCAGCTCGGCCAGGTAGGCCAGGCCGCCGACCTGTGACGACAGGCCTTCCTTGTCCAGCTGCTCGTGCAGGGTCACCACGTCGAATGGCTGGTTGGCGTCGGCCAACTTGTGCACGGCACGGAAGATCAGGCGGTGGTCATGCCGGTAGAAATCGCCATCCGACACCTGGTCCAGCACCCGCTCCCAGGCGTTGTTGTCCAGCATCAGGCCACCGAGCACGGCCTGTTCGGCCTCGATGGAATGCGGCGGCACCTTCAGGGCAGCGGTTTGCAGGTCGAGCTGTTCGGAGTTGGTGATCTCGTTCATGGCCACGAAAGAATTCTGGAGGATGAAAAAGACAAAGGGCACGGCCTGAATGAACAGGACCGTGCCCGATGTTAACCGGCTATCCCGTGAGGGACCACCAGTCAGCGCAGCTTAGGCAGCTACGACGACCACACGTACGGTGGCTTCAACGTCGCTGTGCAGGTGCACGGCTACGTCGTATTCGCCAACTTGACGGATGGTGCCGTTCGGCAGACGAACTTCAGCCTTGGCCACTTCAACGCCGGAGGCGGTCAGGGCGTCAGCGATGTCGTGGGTGCCGATCGAACCGAACAGCTTGCCTTCGTCGCCAGCGGTGGCAGTGATGGTCACTTCCAGCTCGGCCAGTTGGGCAGCACGGCTTTCAGCCGAAGCTTTACGGTCAGCAGCTGCTTTTTCCAGCTCGGCGCGACGCTCTTCGAACGCAGCCAGGTTGGCGGCGTTGGCAACGGTGGCCTTGCCGAATGGCAGCAGGAAGTTACGGCCGTAACCAGCCTTAACTTTAACTTTGTCGCCCAGGTTGCCCAGGTTAGCGACTTTTTCCAGCAGGATCAGTTCCATTTGGTAAAACCTCTTAACTTTTAACCTTCACCGTTCGCGGAGTCTTTCCCCGGAGGGGACTTGCGACCGCGAAAATCAATCAGGCTGTCGACAATGGCCAGGACCATCAGCAACGGGTAGATCAGCTGCATGATCAGCGGCAACGTCACGTACATGCCCACCAGCCAGAAACCGGCCAGTCGCCCCTGTGCCACGAGGCCGTGCATCAAGGCGATGCCAGCCAGCACCAGTACCAGGCTCGATGCCGATGCCAGGATGATGAACTGCGACCCGATAAACGGAGCCACCACCATCACTGCCACCAAGACCGCCATGGTCTGTTTCGGCAACTTCAGTTCGCGAAATTCGCGACCGAAGCCTCCAGGGTTGTACAACGCTGCCTGCCAATAACGCGCCAGCACCAGGGCCAACACGCTGAACAATTGCACCGTCACTGCTGTGGAAGCGACCAGCACAGGGCGGATCAGCTCACCGGAGAGCACCGGCTCGCCTTCGATTTTCGGCATGGCTTCGGCAAACGCCTTGGCCAGCACATCGAAGGTCTGCGCCAGGGCCATGTCGAGCACGAGGCTGAAAACCACGGCAAACACGGCACTGGCGACCAGCACACGGCTCCAGGGATGCTCGGCGCGCAACAGCGCGGCCAGGCCCAGGGCACCGGCAATCACCAGGAAGGTGATCGGATCGCCCATGAACCACACGGCCAGCCCGGCCAGCAGGCCGCCGGCGATGACCGTTGAAGCATCCTTGAACCCACGCCGCAGCAGCACAAGGCTGCCGGCAGCGGCACTCAACCAGAACAGCAGCGGCAGTACCGCGCTGATGACCACCACCAGGGTGGCCTGCACACGACCGCGCATGATCAAACTTGCTAACGCTCGCATGCTAATCCCTTACTGCTTGTCGACGACCCGGTCTCAGCGGCCGTGGCTGTCGGTGTAGGGCAGCAGGGCCAGGAAGCGGGCGCGCTTGATAGCGGTAGCCAGCTGACGCTGATAACGAGCTTTGGTACCGGTGATACGGCTTGGAACGATCTTGCCGGTTTCGGATACGTAAGCTTTCAGGGTGTTGAGATCTTTGAAGTCGATCTCTTTCACGTCTTCAGCAGTGAAGCGGCAGAATTTACGACGACGGAAGAAACGTGCCATTTAATAGGCTCCTCTAAAGGTCCGTGGATTACTCGTCAGCGTTATCGCTGGAGTCGCTGTCATTGCTGTCGTCGCCGTCGGCGGATTCAGCATGCTCAGGACGCTCACGACGCTCACGGCGCTCGC
Source organism: Pseudomonas sp. NPDC089422 (assembly GCF_044749405.1). Lineage (NCBI taxonomy): Bacteria > Pseudomonadati > Pseudomonadota > Gammaproteobacteria > Pseudomonadales > Pseudomonadaceae > Pseudomonas > Pseudomonas sp. NPDC089422. The sequence goes on along the minus strand of NZ_JBIVHW010000002.1, from coordinate 429,013 downwards.
TGCGGTTTTCTTCAGCCTTCAGCATCTCGGACTGGCCGGTTACGGCTTCGTCGCGACGGATGACGAGGTTACGGATAACGGCATCGTTGTAGCGGAAGTTGTCTTCCAGCTCGGCCAGGGCCTTGCCGGTGCACTCAACGTTCAGCATCACGTAGTGAGCCTTGTGAACATTGTTGATTGCGTAGGCCAGTTGACGACGGCCCCAGTCTTCCAGGCGGTGGATCTTGCCGCCATCTTCTTCGATCAGCTTGGTGTAACGCTCTACCATGCCGCCGACTTGCTCGCTCTGGTCCGGGTGAACCAGGAAGATGATTTCGTAATGACGCATGAATGCTCCTTACGGGTTAGTAGTCTGCCAGCGTATCTGGTCAGACAAGGAGTGAATGACACTGTATGTCTTGCACGGAGGGGAGGCACATGTGCGCCTGCCAGCTCGGCAAGGGGCGCAATTGTAGAGAAGGCGGGGCGCACAAGCAAGGTCGCTGGTGATTATTTGAACAGCAGGAAACACTTTATTGCTGAGCTGGCATTGATCGCCTGTAGGAGCGGCCTTGCGTCGCGAAAGGGCCGCAAAGCGGCCCCAGGGTTTTTGCATCAAGATACAGATCGCCGGGACCGCTTCGCGGTCCTTTCGCGACGCAAGGCCGCTCCTACAAGAGCTGGCGCACGGTTAAAAGTTCACCATCAGCGCTTGGCCTGACGCTGACGCACTGCCTCGAACAGGCACACGCCCGTCGCCACCGACACGTTCAGGCTGCTGACGCTACCGCTCATCGGCAACTTCACCAGGAAATCGCAATGCTCGCGGGTCAGCCGGCGCATGCCCTTGCCTTCCGCGCCCATGATCATCACCAGCGGGCCGGTCAGGTCCTGCTGGTAGATCTCCTGCTCGGCCTCGCCAGCGGTGCCCACCACCCACAGGCCACGCTGCTGCAGTTTCTCAAGGGTGCGCGCCAGGTTGGTCACGGCCACCAGCGGAATCACTTCTGCCGCGCCGCAGGCCACCTTGCGCACCACCGGGGTCAGGGTGGCCGACTTGTCCTTGGGCACGATCACCGCCGTGGCACCCGCCGCATCGGCGGTGCGCAGGCAAGCGCCAAGGTTGTGCGGGTCGGTCACGCCGTCCAGCACCAGGATCAGCGGCGGGGTTTCGCTGCGCTCGAGCAGCTCCTCGAGCATCAACTCGCCCCACACCTGGCTCGGGCTGACCTCGGCAACCACACCCTGGTGCACGCCTTCCACCCAGGCATCCAGCTCACGGCGCTCGGCCTGGCCGACCGGCACGCGGTTCTCTGCGGCCAGCTCCAGCAACGCCTGGATGCGCGGCTCGCTGCGCCCTTCCGACAGCCAGATCTGCTTGACCCGCTTCGGATGGTGCTGCAGCAATGCCTGCACGGCGTGCACGCCGTAGATCTTTTCCAGCTGACTCATGACTTGTTCTTGCTCTTGCGTGGCGCGCCGGACTTCGGCGGGCCTTTACGGTGCTTGGTCGGCTTGCCGGATGGCTTGCCGCCCTTGTCCGACTTGCTGCTGGCGTGGCCGCTGGTGCGCGCCTCGCTCATCAGCGCCTTTTTCATTTCACGGCTCTTGCGTACTTCGGCGTTGCGCTGCACGGCGTCTTTCGGGAAGTACGCCTCGGCGGTTTCGCTCTTGCGGCTGCGTGGCTTCGGCGTGGCCTTGGCTTCGACCGCTGGCTCGGGCTTCTCGGTGGCTGGCGCGGCAGCACCACGACCCTTGCGACCGATCGGCGCACTGAGCTGCTGCTCGGAGACTTCGAAGTCGATCTTGCGCTCGTCGAGGTCGACGCGCATGACCTTGACCTCGATGGTGTCGCCCAGGCGGAAGCTGCGGCCGGTACGCTCGCCCGACAGGCGGTGGTGCACCGGGTCGAAGTGGTAGTAGTCGCCCGGCAGCGCACTGACGTGCACCAGGCCTTCCACATAGATATCGGTCAGTTCGACGAACAGGCCGAAACCGGTGACCGCGGTGATCACACCCGGGAAGGTCTCGCCCACGCGGTCCTTCATGAACTCGCACTTGAGCCAGTTGACCACGTCACGGGTGGCCTCGTCGGCACGGCGCTCGGTCATCGAGCACTGCTCGCCGAGCTGGTCGAGGGCATTCACGTCGTACGGGTAGATACGCGCCTTGGGGATGCTCATGGCGCCAGCGCGCTTGACGTGCGGGGTATCGACCTTGGAGCGGATGATGCTGCGGATGGCGCGGTGCACCAGCAGGTCTGGGTAACGGCGGATCGGCGAGGTGAAGTGGGTGTACGCCTCGTAGTTCAAGCCGAAGTGGCCGTTGTTGTCGGTGCTGTACACCGCCTGGCTCAGCGAGCGCAGCATCACGGTCTGGATCAGGTGGAAGTCCGGGCGCCCGGCGATGCTCGCCAGCAGCGCCTGGTAGTCCTTCGGCGACGGGTCCTTGCCCTTGTGCAGGGTCAGGCCCAGCTCGCCGAGGAAGGCGCGCAGTTTTTCCAGGCGCTCCGGCGGCGGGCCGTCGTGCACGCGGTAAAGGGCCGGAACTTCGTGCTTCTGCAGGAACGCTGCGGTGGCGACGTTAGCCGCCAGCATGCACTCTTCGATCAGCTTGTGGGCATCGTTGCGCACGGTCGGGCGGATTTCCGCGATCTTGCGCTCGTCACCGAAGATGATGCGGGTTTCCTGGGTCTCGAAGTCGATGGCACCCCGGGCGTGACGGGCATCCACCAGCACCTTGTACAGGTTGTACAGGTTCTTCAGGTCCGGCACGACCTCCTTGTACTCCTCGCGCAGCGCCTTGCCCTCACGGGTACGGGCATGTTCGAGCATGCTGCTGACCTTGTTGTAGGTCAGGCGAGCGTGGGAGTGGATGACGCCTTCGTAGAACTGATAGTCGACCATCTGGCCGGCTTTGTTCATGGTCATTTCACAGACCATGGCCAGGCGATCGACGTGCGGGTTCAGCGAGCACAGGCCGTTGGACAGCTCCTCGGGGAGCATCGGCACCACGCGCTCAGGGAAATACACCGAGTTGCCGCGCTGCTGGGCTTCGTTGTCCAAGGCCGAGCCCAGGCGTACGTAGCTGGAGACGTCGGCGATTGCCACATACAGGCGCCAGCCGCCAGAGAACATGCGCAGCTTGCCCAGTGGTTCGCAGTAGACGGCGTCATCGAAGTCGCGGGCATCCTCGCCGTCGATGGTGACGAACGGCAGGTGGCGCAGGTCGATGCGCTTCTCCTTGTCCTTCTCTTCGACTTCGGAGCGGAACTTGCGTGCTTCCTTGACCACATCGTTGGGCCAGACATGTGGAATGTCGTAGCTGCGCAGGGCAACGTCGATTTCCATGCCCGGCGCCATGTAGTTGCCGATCACCTCGACCACATCACCCTGCGGCTGGAAGCGCGGGGTAGGCCAGTGGGTGATCTTGATCTCGACGAACTGGCCGATCTTGGCACCGCCGTTACGCCCGGCGGTCACCAGCACTTCCTGCTGGATCTTCGGGTTGTCCGGGGTCACGTAGCCGATGCCACCTTCTTCGAAGTAGCGGCCGACCACGCTTTCGTGGGCGCGGGAGATGACTTCGACCAGCACGCCTTCGCGGCGGCCACGGCGGTCGACACCCGAAACGCGGGCCAGGCCGCGGTCGCCGTCGAATACCAGGCGCATCTGCGACGGGCTGAGGAACAGGTCTTCGCTGCCGTCATCCGGGATCAGGAAGCCGAAGCCGTCACGGTGGCCGGAGACACGACCACAGATCAGGTCCAGCTTGTCTACCGGGGCATAAGTGCCGCGCCGGGTATAGATAAGCTGGCCGTCACGCTCCATGGCACGCAGGCGGCGGCGCAGGGCTTCGATCTGGTCTTCTTCATGAAGACCGAACTCTGCCGCCAGCTCCTCGCGCGCGGCCGGTTCGCCACGGTCGGCGAGGCGCTGCAGGATCAGCTCACGGCTGGGAATGGGGTTGTCGTATTTTTCCGCTTCGCGAGCGGCCTCGGGATCGAGGGATTGCCAATCGGCCATCAGAAGGGGTTCACCTTGGGGTATATAGATAGGAATTCTGGCATGTGCGTATTGAAACCGGAAATGTCAGCCTTGGACAGCCCCCGCTGCTGTGTATAGAGAGGGGCAATAGGCCTTCGGAATCAACAAGTTGAATTTTTTGAAATTTTTTTAGCTTGGGGGGTTTACAGCCCCCCGGACCGTCCGTATAGTGCGCACCACAACGACGGACAAGCCCGAAGTTGTAGTAGAGATGAGCGGCGCTGTAAAGCATCTTTTATCTCGAATGTGTGCCCAGGTGGCGGAATTGGTAGACGCGCTGGTTTCAGGTATCAGTGACCGCAAGGTCGTGGAAGTTCGAGTCTTCTCCTGGGCACCAAGTATTTCAAGTAACAGATGACCAAGGATCTGTTACTACTGTGTGAAAGCGAACGATAGTCGCCTTCTCCAGATGATGTAAAGCTTTGCCCAGGTGGCGGAATTGGTAGACGCGCTGGTTTCAGGTATCAGTGATCGCAAGATCGTGGAAGTTCGAGTCTTCTCCTGGGCACCATACAAAAACCCACTAGCTTGCTAGTGGGTTTTTTCTTGCCTGCGATTTTTCCATTCCCCTCCCCCTCGCAGCCCCGGCATTACACGTTAGTCTGCCGATGAATTTCTCGTCACCCGGCCACTTGAGAAACGATTTCGTTTACCATTGTTTCCGAATATGTAGCCGTAAGCGAGGAAGTACCCGCATGACGATCCGCCCGCAACCGCTGATGCGCACCCTGGCTGCCGCAGTTCTGAGTCTGGTGATCGGCGCCCCGGCCGCCCTGGCAGACGAACCGGTCACGCTGACCATGTACAACGGCCAGCACAAGGAAATCGGCGAAGCCATCGCCAAGGCCTACGAGGCCAAGACCGGTATCCACATCAATATCCGCAAGGGCAGCAGCAACCAGCTGGCCAGCCAGATCATCGAGGAAGGCGACCGCTCGCCGGCCGACATCATCTATACCGAAGAGTCCCCGCCGCTGAACAACCTGGGCGAGCTGGGCCTGCTGGCGAAGATCGATGACGCCACGCTGAACATGCTGCCCAAGGAATACGTGGGCGCCAACGGCACCTGGATGGGCGTGACCGCCCGTACACGCGTGGTGGTGTACAACCCGAAGAAGGTCGATGAGAAAGACCTGCCGACCACCGTGATGGACTTTGCCGGCCCTGAGTGGGAAGGCCGCGTCGGCTACGTGCCCACCAGCGGCGCCTTCCAGGAGCAGGCCGTGGCCATCCTGAAGATGCACGGGCGTGAAGCCACCGAAGAATGGCTGACCGGCCTGAAAGCCTTCGGCAAGACCTACACCAACAACATGGTCGCCCTCAAGGCCGTGGAAAAAGGCGAAGTCGCCGCCGTACTGGTCAACAACTACTACTGGTATGCCCTGGAGCGCGAGCGCGGCAAGCTCGATTCCAAGCTGTACTACCTGGCCGACGGCGACGCCGGCAACCTGGTGACCATCTCCGGCGCTGCTGCGGTGAAGGCCAGCAAGCACCCGAAGGAGGCCCAGGCCCTGCTCAACTGGATGGCCAGCGAAGAAGGCCAGCGGGTGATCACCCAGACCACCGCCGAGTACCCGCTGCACAAGGGCATGGTCTCCGACCGTGGCCTGAAACCGTTCGAGGAGCTGCGCCCGCCGAAGATCTCGCCAGCCGACCTGGGCAATGCCGAGGAAGCCATCGAGCTTGAACGCGAGGTCGGCCTGCTCTGATGACCGCCGCCCTGTCCGAGCCGGCGCCGGTACGTTTCGTACCGCGCCGCAAGCGCCCCTCGATCTGGGTGCTGCTACCTGTGCTGTTCCTGGTGGCGATGAGCTTGCTGCCGTTGCTGTACGTCGCCATGAAAGCCTGGGAGGCTGGCTGGCGCGAAGCCCTGCACCTGCTCTGGCGCCCGTTCGTCTGGGGGCTGATGCGCAACACCCTGATGCTGATGGCCGGGGTGACGCTGGCGTGCATGGTAGTCGGCCTGGCCCTGGCCTGGCTGCTCGAGCGCAGCAACCTGCCCGGCCGCCGGCTATGGGGCGTGGTGCTGTGCCTGCCATTCGCCGTGCCGTCATTCGTCAGCAGCTTTACCTGGGTGTCACTGAGCTCGGACTTCGAAGGCCTCGGCGGGGCGATCCTGGTCATGGCACTGTCCAAATACCCACTGGTGTTCCTGCCGGTGGCGGCGACCCTGCGCAACCTCGACACGTCGCTTGAAGAGTCGGCGCGCACCCTGGGTTACAGCCGCTGGGGCGTGTTCCGCAAAATCACCCTGCCGCTGCTGTGGCCGTCGATGCTGGGCGGCGCACTACTGATCGCCCTGCACATGCTGGTCGAGTTCGGCGCGCTGTCGATCCTTGGCCTGCAGACCTTCACCACGGCGATCTACCAGCAATTCGAACTGGAGTTCAGCAACGCCAATGCGGCGATGCTTTCCGCTGTGCTGCTGGCGCTGTGCCTGCTGATGCTCTGGCTGGAACTGCGCGTGCGCGGCAAGGCCCGTCACGTGCGAATCGGCCAGGGCGTGGCACGTCGCGGACAGCCGGTGCGACTGCGTGGCTGGATGCCGTTGGCGCAGTTGTTCTGCCTGGGCCTGGCGATACTCGGCAGCGGCATTCCGCTGGCCATGCTGGGGTACTGGCTGAGCGTGGGTTCGTCGGCGGCCTTCCCGGTGGCGGCGATCAGTAAAGCCCTGCTGACTTCACTGTCGGTGTCGCTGGGTGGCGCAGGCTTCTGCGTGCTGCTGGCGCTGCCGGTCAGCTTCCTGGTGGTGCGCTACAAAGGCCGCCTGGCAATCTGGGCCGAACGCCTGCCGTACCTGCTGCACGCCCTGCCCGGCCTGGTGATCGCGCTGACTCTGGTGGTGTTCTCGCTGCACTATGTGCCGGCGCTGTACCAGACCACCGCACTGTTGCTGCTGGCCTATGCGCTGCTGTTTCTGCCCCTGGCGCAGTCACCGGTGCGTACAGCACTGAACAAGGCATCGCCAACGCTAGAGGAAGCCGCACGCACGTTGGGTGCGAGCAGCTTCGCCGCGTTTTGCCGGGTAACCTTGCCGATCATCTTCCCAGCGATGGCGGCGGCTTTCGCTCTGGTGTTCCTCGATGCCATGAAGGAGCTGACCGCTACCCTGCTACTCAGCCCGACTGGCATGACCACCCTGGCCACCGAGGTCTGGGCGCATACGGCCAACGTCGAGTTTGCGGCGGCGGCGCCTTATGCGGCGCTGTTGATTGTGGTGTCGGGACTGCCGGTTTATCTACTGACTACGCGCATGTACCTGAACAAGGCATGAAACCAAGGCTCAGGCCGCCTGGCGGCCTGGGCCACTGCTTTGGATATTGCGCAGCATGCGCTTCACGATAGGCCCATGGGCCAGCCCTACCGGCAGCATGTACAGTCGGCCAAAGGTGTTGAAGCACCGCACCGAAGTGGTCACGCTCAAGCAATGCCCGTCGACATCCATGCAGACCATCACCGCCAGGTGCCTATCGCGCGAGGTCAGCACCAGTTGCTGATCGCTGATGGCCTCGACGGTGAAGAAGTCCAGATACTCGCCGACGGCTGGCACATGCGCTGGATCGCGGGGAGAGAAGCCGTGGATATCGGCGACATTGAAACGACGAGAGATGAAGTCGCGAATGCGGAAAGCCTTGGCCAGCCAGCCGGGGACGTCCGAGGTCATGGCGCAGTATGCCTGGATGGGCGTCATCGGCCCGGCGAGGGCAATACTATCGCAATGAAGGAAATCTAGTTCTGCCTGGGTAGCGACCAGTCGAGCTGACATGAACAACTCCCTTTGTCATGTGTCGACCACAGCATATCAACACCGTTCAGGTGTAGGAGCGGCCTTGTGTCGCGAAAGGGGTGCGCAGCAGCCCCAGGATCTCGGCTTTAACGCTGAGATTGCCGGGGCCGCTTTGCGGCCCTTTCGCGACACAAGGCCGCTCCTACAAGAGACCGCGCAACTCTCAAGCCCTGAACTGGCCCAGGCTGGCGCGCAACTGCGCAGCCAGGTCATCCAGCACCTTGCTGCTGGCGGTGGTCTGCATCACCACCTCGGCCGAGCGCTCGGCCTGGGCATGGATGTTCTCCACTCGCCCGCGCACTGCCTGTGCACCGTGGGCCTGCTGCTCGGCAGCGCGAGTCGCCAGGCCGATGGCCGCGTGCACCTGCTCCACGGCGGCCTGCACCGACTGCTGGCGACGCTCGTTATCACGCAACACCAACAGCCCTTCGCTGGCCTTGAGCCCGGCCTGGCTGATGGTCGCCACAGCTTCCTTGGCACCTTTCTGCAGGGCGGCAATGTGCGCCTGGATGTCGCCGGTGGAGCTTTGGGTCTTGCTCGCCAGCGCGCGTACCTCATCGGCCACTACGGCAAACCCGCGACCCGTCTCACCAGCGCGCGCAGCTTCGATTGCAGCATTAAGAGCCAGCAGGTTGGTCTGCTCGGCAATGCCATGGATGACGGTCAGCACCACTTCAATCTGTTCGCTCTGCTTGGCCAATCGCTCGATCACCTGCGAGCCCGTCTCGACCTGGCCGGCCAGGTTCTCGATCAGGCTCGCCAGCTGCGTCGAGGAACGGCTGTTCTCGTCGGTTGCCTGGCGAATGTCCACTACCTGCTGCAACGCCGCCTGCATGGCATGGCTTTCGGCCTGGGCCTCGTCAGCCATGCTCGACAGGTCGCGCAGGCTGGCGGCCACTTCGTCACGCTGTAACGCCGCCGCGGCATCGGCACCGGCGTTGCGCTTGGCCATGGTGCCGATCTCGACGCCGGTACGCTGGGCCACCTCGCCGGCCTCGCGGACGATGGGTTGCAGTTTGTCGACAAAGCGATTGACCGCCGACGCCATGTCGCCGATCTCGTCGCGACTGTCGAGGGTCACGCGCTTGGTCAAGTCGCCTTCGCCAGCGGCCAGATCATTGAGCGCGGCGATCAGCAGGCGCAGCTTGCTGAGCACCCGGCGGCCTAACACCACGGCCACCACCAGCAGCACACCCAGACCAACCACCACCAGGCCCAGGCCAATCCGCCAACGCAGCTCGGCGGCTGCATCGCGCACCGTCTGCGCAGTATTGGCCTGCATCGCCGTGGCGCTGGCCTGCGCGGTTTCCAGGCGCTCGCGCAGGGCCTTGCCACTGTCGGCGGCCGCAGCGCCCAGGCTATCGCCGACCAGTTGCTCGCCGCTGGCGATAAGGGCATTGAAGCGCTTATCGAGGGCCTTGAGTTCCTGATCAACGCCGGCCGTGGAAACACCCATCAGGACTTTGCCGATCTCGGCACCATTGGGGTTGATCGGCGCTTCGACGAAATACACCGAAGGATCGCGACGCGCGGCGTCGAGCACTTTGTCCAGCGCCCGCTCGCCCTGACCCTTCTCGATCAAAGCCTGGTTGATCGGATTCTGCCGGTTCAAGTAGCGGGTCAGGTGCTGGCCCTGGGCATCGTCATAGATCACGAACAGCACGTTGGGGTTGCGCTGGGCGCGGCGGGCGAAGTCGGAGAGCATCGGCACATCGTTATCCCAGATCGCCCGCGGGGCGACCGAGGCCAGCAGCTCGGCCATGTCGTTGGCCGAGTCCTTGAGATTTTTCTCAAGGGTGGCGCGCAGCTGCTGCTGTTCGTCCTGCAGTCGCGTGGAAAGGCCCGCGCTAAGACGCTGACGTGTGCTGCTGGAAAGGCTCTCGAGCCCCCCACGCACGTCCTGCCCAGCCTGCTCCAGCTCACCAGCAAGCTGACGGCTGTCCTTGCCCAGACGCTCGCCCAGGTCGGCCTCCAGGGCCGTCACGGTGCTGCGGGTCAGCGCGACGGCAACCAATACCTGCACCAAAAGGGCGATACCAAGGGCAACAAACACAGGCCGCAAGAGGCGGCTTCGTAACAGTGAAAGGATGGCAGACACGGTGTAACCCTCGTGTTTTCTGGCGCCACTATTTTGATGGCATCTACAGAAACTTCTTACAGCAAGGGTTGTGCCGTACACAGCAGGGATAAGCGCCAAGGTCTAGCAATGTCGCCAGCCCTGCACCACAAATGAAAACGCCGCGATCCTTTGCAGGACCGCGGCGTCAGATCAGCCTGGAGGGCAGATCAGGCGAACGGATGACGCAGGACGATGGTCTCGTTGCGGTCCGGGCCGGTCGAAATGATGTCGATCGGCGCGCCTACCAGCTCTTCGATGCGCTTGATGTAGTCACGCGCTGCTTGCGGCAGCTCTTCCAGGGTTTTCACGCCCAGGGTCGATTCGCTCCAGCCTGGCATCTCTTCGTACACCGGCTCCAGGCCGATGTAGCTGTCGGCATCGGAAGGCGCGTCGATGACGGCACCGTTCTCGTTCTTGTAGCCAACGCAGATGTTGATGGTTTCCAGACCGTCCAGTACGTCCAGCTTGGTCAGGCAGATGCCCGAGATGCTGTTGACGTCGATGGCGCGACGCAGGATGACGGCATCGAACCAGCCGCAACGACGGGCACGGCCGGTGGTCGAACCGAACTCGTGGCCACGCTTGGCCAGGGTGGCACCGGTCTCGTCGAACAGTTCGGTCGGGAACGGACCGGAACCGACGCGAGTGGTGTAGGCCTTGGTGATACCCAGGATGTAGTCCAGGTACATCGGGCCAACGCCGGAACCGGTGGAGATGCCGCCAGCGGTGGTGTTGGAGCTGGTGACGTACGGGTAGGTACCGTGATCGATGTCCAGCAGCGAGCCCTGGGCACCTTCGAACATGATGTCCTTGCCAGCGCGACGCAGGTTGTGCAGCTCGGCGGTGACGTCGAGCATCATCGGCTTGAGCTGTTCGGCGTAGGCCATGCACTCGTCCAGGGTCTGCTGGAAGTCGATGGCCGGCTCCTTGTAGTAGTTCACCAGCTGGAAGTTGTGGTAGTCCAGCAGCTCACCCAGCTTGGCAGCGAAACGTTCGCGGTGGAACAGGTCGCCAACGCGCAGGCCGCGGCGTGCGACCTTGTCTTCGTAGGCTGGGCCGATGCCACGGCCGGTGGTGCCGATCTTGGCTTCGCCACGGGCTTTCTCACGGGCCTGGTCCAGGGCCACGTGGTACGACAGGATCAGCGGCGCAGCCGGGGAGATGCGCAGGCGCTCGCGCACCGGTACGCCCTTCTCTTCCAGCTTGGTGATTTCACGCATCAGGGCGTCCGGCGCAACGACCACGCCGTTGCCGATCAGGCACTGTACGCCTTCACGCAGGATGCCCGAGGGAATCAGGTGCAGAACGGTTTTCTCACCGTTGATCACCAGGGTGTGGCCCGCGTTGTGGCCACCTTGGTAGCGCACTACGGCGGCAGCATGTTCGGTCAGCAGATCGACGATCTTGCCTTTGCCCTCATCACCCCACTGGGTGCCCAGGACGACGACATTCTTACCCATTACATTGGTCCTCATTCACGCAAACTTGGTTGCCGGCCTTTGCCGACGCAGAAACTCACTGGGCCAGCGGCAGAACCTGCCAGTGCCCGTCTTGCTGAATCAATTGCCGATCACAATCCGCCTCGAGAGCAGCACTCAACGGCTGACCAGGCAGAGCCTGGACCACACGCTGGCCCTCGTTGCGCAACTGGCAGACCTGCTGCCAGAGGGCCGCGTCGCCACTGTCCGGCATCCAGATGCCGCCAGTTGGCAATACGACCTCCGCTCGCCCCAGTGTGACCAGGGTCTTCAAATCCGTGGAGAAACCGGTGGCCGGGCGTGCCCGGCCAAAGTCGGCGCCGATGTCGTCATAGCGGCCGCCCTGGGCGATCGATTGACCCTCGCCCGGGACGAACACGGCGAACACCACGCCGGTGTGGTAGTGGTAGCCGCGCAGCTCGCCGAGGTCGAAGTACAGCGGCAGGTCCGGGTAGCGCGACGCCAGGCGATCAGCGATCGCCAGCAGGTCGTCGAGCGCCGCCAGTACGCTGGCCGGGGCACGACCCAGGCGCACGCGGGCCTCGGCCAGCACTTCACGGCCACCGCACAGTTCGACCAGGGCGCGTAGCATGTTGCCCAGGTCCTTCGGCAGGTCGGCGGTCAGTGCCTGTACTTCATCGACCGATTTGCGCTGCAGGGCGTCGAACAGCTGCTGTTCGACCGCGCCCGACAGGCCAGCGGCACGGGCCAGGCCGCGGTAGATACCGACGTGGCCGAGGTCCATGTGCACATCGGCAACGTCGGTCAGCTGCAGCGTGGCGAGCATCAGACTGATGACTTCGACATCGCTGGTCGGGCTGGCGTCGCCGTACAGCTCGGCACCCAGCTGAATCGGGCTGCGCGAGGTGGACAGCGCGCGCGGCTGGGCGTGCAGCACGCTGCCGGCATAGCACAGGCGGCTCGGGCCTTCACGGCGCAGGGTGTGGGCGTCGATGCGCGCCACCTGCGGGGTGAAGTCGGCGCGGAAGCCCATCAGGCGGCCCGACTGCGGGTCGACCACCTTGAAGGTGCGCTGATCCAGGTCCTGGCCGGCGCCGGTGAGCAGCGACTCCAGGTACTCGATATGCGGGGTGACGACCAGCTCGTAGCCCCAACTCTGGAACAGGTCCAACACCTGGCGGCGCGCGATCTCGATGCGCGCAGCCTCAGGTGGCAGTACTTCCTCGATGCCATCTGGCAGCAGCCAGCGGTCTACCGTTGCCATTACGCCATTTCCCCTCTGGTCCGGGCGGCTTGCCAGCTGGCGAGCCGTCAGTAAAGCCGGTATCGCGCACAGCAGCGGGCAGCACTGATCCCAGCGCAGCCACCGTACCCGATACCCTCGAATTGCCTTGCGAGCTGACCAAACCGTCAACTGGCGCTTTGCCAATCAACCTTGCAGACGCAAAAAAGCCGGGAAATTTCCCGGCTGCCTCATCATACACCCCTTTTCATTCAGGATGCACCCCGCCTGGTGTTTTAGCTGCCAGGCGGGGTGCCGCTGCATGAAAATCAGGGCCTGAGCATCACGGCTTGCTCTTATCCAGGAAGCGGAAGAACTCGTTCTTCGCGTCCAGGACCAGCACGTCGCTCTTGCTCGAGAAGCTGTCGCGGTACGCCTGCAGGCTACGATAGAACGCATAGAAATCGGCGTCCTGGGTGTAGGCCTTGGCGTAGATGGCGGCCGCCTGGGCGTCGCCGTCACCGCGGGTTTCTTCCGCTTCGCGGTAGGCTTCGGCCAGCAGTACACGGCGCTGACGGTCGGCATCGGCGCGAATACCTTCGGCCAACTCGTTACCTTTGGCGCGGTGCTCGCGGGCTTCACGCTCACGCTCGGTGCTCATGCGGTCGAACACGCTGCGGTTGACTTCCTTCGGCAGGTCGATGGCCTTGACGCGCACGTCGATGACCTCGATACCCAGCTCCTTGCTGGCCATGCGGTTCAGCGAGGCGGTGATGTCAGCCATCAGCGCGTCACGTTCACCGGAAACCACCTCGTGCAGGGTGCGTTTACCGAACTGGTCACGCAGGCCGCTTTCCAGGCGACGCGACAGACGCTCGTCGGCGATCTGCTTCATGCCGGAAGTGGCGGTGTAGAAGCGCTCGGCATCCTTGACGCGCCACTTGGCGTAGGCGTCGACCATCACCGCCTTCTTCTCCAGGGTCAGGAACCGCTGGGTCGGGGCGTCGAGGGTCATCAGGCGTGCGTCGAACTTGCGTACCTGGTTCACGTACGGAATCTTCACATGCAGGCCCGGCTGGACATCCGCCTGGACCACCTTACCGAAGCGCAGCAGTACCGCACGCTCGGTCTGGGACACGATGTAGAAACTGTTCCAGGCCACAATGGCCAGAACCACGGCGGCGATCAGGGCGATCAGCGATCGGTTGCTCATCAGCGGCTCTCCCTAGTGCGCAGTGGCTGCTGTTGCTGTTGCAGATCCTGCGCGGCACGCGTGGCCGCATCGTTGACCGACGGGCTGACGCTGGTGCTTGGCGCGGCAGCGTTGCGGCTGCCTTCGACCATTTTGTCCAGTGGCAGGTAGAGCAGGTTGTTCTGCCCGTCCTTGGCCGTGACCAGGACCTTGCTGGTGTTGCTGTAGACCTCTTGCATGGTCTCCAGGTACAGGCGCTGACGGGTCACCTCAGGGGCCTTGCGGTACTCGCCGACCAGCTTGGTGAAGCGATCGGCCTCACCCTTGGCACGGGCGATGACTTCGTCGCGGTAACCGTTGGCGTCCTCGATGATGCGCTGGGCCTGACCACGGGCTTCCGGCACCACGCCATTGGCGTAGGACTCGGCCTGGTTGCGGGCACGCTGCTCGTCTTCGCGGGCGCGGATCACGTCGTCGAAGGCTTCCTGCACTTCACGCGGGGCTGCCGCGCTCTGTACGTTGACCTGGGTGACGGTGATACCGGTGCGGTAGTTGTCGAGGAAGCGCTGCAGGCGCTCGCGGATATCCACGGCCATCTGCTCGCGACCCTCGGTCAGCACCTGGTCCATCGAGGTGGAACCCACCACGTGGCGCAAGGCACTGTCGGTCGCATGCTGCAAGCTGACCTCAGGCTGGTCGACGTTGAGCACGAAGTCCTGCAGGTTGCTGATCTTGTACTGGACGGTCAGCGGCACCTCGACGATGTTCTCGTCTTCGGTGAGCATCTGCCCCTGCTTGGTGTAGGCACGCTCGCGCGTGACGTTTTCCATGTACTTGCGATCGATTGGCGGGAAGTAGATGTTCAGGCCGGGACCGACCGTCTCATAGTACTTGCCGAAGCGCAGCACCACGGCCTGCTCCTGCTCGTCGACCACGTACACGGCGCTGTACAGCCAGATTGCGGCAAGCACCGCCAGGCCGATGCCCAGCAGGCCCAAGCCACCGCCCTTGCCGACATTGCGGTCACCGCCGCCACGTTTCTTGCCACTGCCGAACATGCCGTTCAGGCTGTCCTGCAGCTTGCGGAAGGCCTCGTCCAGATCCGGCGGACCCTTCTTGTCGCCACCACCGCCGCCACCGCGACGGCCGCCCCAGGGATCCTGATTGTTCGAGTTGCCACCCGGCTCGTTCCAAGCCATAGCGCTCTCCATCTGATAAAGCAAAGACGCGCCCACGGCGCGCCGTCCAATGCTACAGAATGCCTGCCACTGCTGCCCGGCGACCTCACCGGGCATTTATTGCAAAGTGTGTTGCTCGACAAACACTTGCGGCTCCATGCCTTCACGACTGACCAGGCGATTCAACTCGACCCTGGGCAGGCGAACACTCAGCAGGCTGCGCCCTTCTTCGTCATGCTCTTCACTCTGCACGGCCCCCAAGGCAAAGAATTGCGCGCGCAAGCGGGCAAAACGCTGCTCCAGGCACAGGGTACCGACAAACAGATCATCCCCCAGCAACTCGGCAATCGCCTGGCCGACCAGCTCCAGGCCACGTCCATCTCGTGCCGACACCCAGACCCGCTGCGGCTTGCCATCGGCATCGCGCTGAATCTGCGGCTCGACATCTTCGAGCAGGTCGAGTTTGTTATAGACCTCGAGGATCGGCAAGCCTTCGGCACCGATCTCGCCCAATACGGCCAGCACTTGCTCGATCTGCTCCATGCGCTCTGGCTCATGGGCGTCGATCACATGCAGCAGCAGGTCCGAGTTGCTCGATTCTTCGAGCGTAGCCCGAAATGCCTCGACCAGCTTGTGCGGCAGGTGGCGAATGAAGCCCACGGTGTCGGCCAGCACGATCGGGCCCAGGTCGGCCAGTTCGAGCCGGCGCAAGGTCGGGTCGAGTGTGGCGAACAGCTGGTCGGCCGCGTACACCTCGGATTCGGTCAAGGCATTGAACAGCGTGGACTTGCCGGCGTTGGTATAGCCGACCAGCGACACCGAAGGGATATCTGCGCGCTTGCGGCCACGACGGGCCTGCTCACGCTGGCTGCGCACCTTCTCCAGGCGCCCCTTGATCTGGCGGATGCGTACCCGCAGCAGACGGCGGTCGGTTTCCAGCTGGGTTTCACCCGGGCCACGCAGGCCGATACCACCCTTCTGCCGCTCAAGGTGGGTCCAGCCGCGCACCAGCCGCGTGCTCATGTGGTCGAGCTGGGCCAGTTCGACCTGCAGCTTGCCTTCATGGGTTCGCGCCCGCTGGGCGAAGATATCGAGGATCAGCCCGGTACGGTCGAGCACGCGACACTCGAAGACGCGCTCGAGGTTGCGTTCCTGACTGGGCGTGAGGGTGTGATTGAAAATCACCAGGTCTACCTGTTCGGCTTTGACCAGGTCGCGCAATTCCTCGACCTTGCCGCTGCCAATCAGGTATTTGGCCGTAGGCTGATGCCTGGCTACCGTGGCCAACGAGACGATGTCGGCTCCGGCCGACAGTGCCAGTTCCTGAAACTCCTGCGGGTCTTCGCGCGCCTCAGGGTTCTGACCTTCCAAGTGAACGAGCAGCGCCCGCTCACCACCACCGTGGCGCTCAAAGAACAATGCAGGCTCCTATCAGGCGTTGCCTGGCTCGCTGTCGCCGTGCTCGCCGTCGGTCGGGCTTGGCAGGCGGACCGGACGGGCCGGAACGACGGTCGAAATGGCGTGCTTGTAGACCATCTGGCTGACGGTGTTCTTCAGCAGTACCACGAACTGGTCGAAGGATTCGATCGAGCCCTGCAGCTTGATCCCGTTGACCAGATAGATCGATACCGGGACCTTTTCCTTTCTCAGTTGATTCAAGTAAGGGTCTTGTAGCGAATGCCCTTTTGACATATGCCGCACTCCTGTAAGGATAAATAAATAGAAAATCAGAAAAATTGATAAGTCAGGCCGCCCCTTCGCAAGAATAGACGGCTATCAGCAGGGACTCAGCTCAATATGGAGACGGCCCCAAGGTATTTCAAGGTGCGGGACAGATTGTCGCAGGCCAGGCTATCGAGCCAATGCACATCAGGCCAGCCACGCAACCAGGTGAACTGCCGCTTGGCCAGCTGTCGAGTGGCAATGATACCGCGTTCGCGCATCTCATTCTCAGTCAGCTTGCCGTCGAGGTAGTCCCAGACCTGTCGATAGCCCACTGCCCGTATAGACGGCAGTCCGGCGTGCAAGTCACTTCTGGCGCGCAGCGATCGGACCTCGTCGACGAAGCCCTGTTCCAGCATCTGCGAAAATCGTAACGCAATTCGCTTATGCAAAATGTGACGATCCGCAGGCGCAATCGCCAAACTCGCGACAGTATAGGGCAAATGTCCGCCAGCGCCTGCGTCTGCGCCGCTACTTTCCGCGAATTGACGCTGACGATGAGCCGTCATGCTCTCGCCGCTCACCCGGTAAACTTCCAGCGCCCGGATCAGCCGCTGCGGGTCGTTGGGGTGAATGCGCGCCGCCGACTCCGGGTCGACTTCTGCCAGTTGCCGGTGCAACTCGGCCAGGCCCAGCGCCTCGGCCTGTGCCTCGAGCTCTGCGCGTACGGCGGCATCGGCAGCCGGCATGTCTGCCAGGCCTTCTATCAGCGCCTTGTAATAAAGCATGGTGCCACCGACCAGCAGCGGAATCTTGCCACGCGCGGTGATATCGGCCATCGCTTCCAGGGCGTCAGCGCGAAATTGCGCAGCAGAGTAGCTTTCGGCGGGGTCACGGATGTCGATCAGCCGGTGCGGGTAGGCCGCCAGTATCTCTTTGGAAGGCTTGGCTGAACCAATGTCCAGGCCACGGTAGACCAGCGCCGA
This sequence comes from Pseudomonas sp. NPDC089422, assembly GCF_044749405.1. Lineage (NCBI taxonomy): Bacteria > Pseudomonadati > Pseudomonadota > Gammaproteobacteria > Pseudomonadales > Pseudomonadaceae > Pseudomonas > Pseudomonas sp. NPDC089422. The sequence goes on along the minus strand of NZ_JBIVHW010000002.1, from coordinate 411,403 downwards.
GTCGACGCTGATCAGCTCACAAGGCAGGACCTTGGTCAACTCGATGGCGAGGTCGGTCTTGCCGGCCGCCGTCGGGCCCATGAGGAATATTGCAGGGGGTTTGCCACTCATGTCATCGACCGCGCAGGAATAGTTTGTCCAGGTCGTCCAGGCCCATCTGGGTCCAGGTCGGACGGCCGTGGTTGCACTGGCCGCTGCGCTCGGTGTTTTCCATGTCGCGCAGCAGGGCGTTCATCTCGGGGATGGCCAGGCGCCGGTTGGCGCGCACGGCGCCGTGGCAGGCCATGGTGCCGAGCAGTTCGTTGAGGTGCGCCTGGATGCGGTCGCTGGTGCCGTACTCCATCAGGTCGGCGAGCACGTCCTGGACCAGGCGATTGGCCTCGGCCTGCTTGAGCAGCGCCGGGATCTGGCGAATCGCCAGCGTTTCGGGGCCCAGGCGCTGCAGCTCGAAGCCCAGGCGCTGGAACCACTGGCTGTGCTCCTCGGCGCAATCGGCCTCGCGCTGGCTCAGCGCCAGGGTTTCCGGCACCAGCAGCGGTTGGCCGCTGAGGCCTTCGCTGGCCATGGCTACCTTGAGCCGCTCGTACATGATGCGCTCGTGGGCCGCGTGCATGTCCACCAGCACCAGACCCACGGCGTTCTCGGCGAGGATGTAGATGCCTTTAAGCTGCGCCAGGGCATAGCCCAGCGGCGGGATGTCACCCTGGCTTTCCGGCAGTGCCGTAGGGGCGGGCGCGCCCTCGCTCAGCGGCTTGTAGAACTCGCGGTAGACCGCCTGGGACTCGGCAGCCGGCAACGGCTGCGACGGGCGCGGGGTGTACTGGTACTGGTAGCCGGCGCCACTGCCGCCATTGGAAATGGAATGCTGTGGCTGTTCGAGCACCGGCGAAGCCAGGCGCATCTCGCCCTGGGGGCCGAACTCACCGACCTGCTGGCCTGTCGGGCGAACCACTTCAGGCACAGCGGCAGGCGCTGCCAGCTGGTCTTCCGGGCGCACATCAGCCAAGGCACGGTGCAAGGTGCCATAGAGGAAGTCATGCACCGAGCGGCCTTCGCGGAAGCGCACTTCGTGCTTGGTCGGGTGCACGTTGACGTCGACGCCATTCGGCTCGAGCTCAAGGAACAGCACGAAGGTCGGGTGCCGGCCGTTGAACAGCACGTCGCGATAGGCCTGGCGCACGGCATGGGCGACCAGCTTGTCGCGCACCGCACGGCCGTTGACGAAGAAATACTGCAAATCGGCCTGACTGCGCGAGAAGGTCGGCAGGCCGACCCATCCCCACAGCCGCAGGCCATTGCGCTCGACGTCGATTGGCAGCGCCTGCTCCATGAAACCAGGGCCGCAAATGGCACCGACCCGCCGCGCACGGGCAGTTTCGTCATGCGCCTCATGCAGGCTGAGGATACTCTTGCCGTTGTGGCGCAGGTGGAAGCCGACATCGAAGCGGGCCAGGGCCAGGCGGCGAATGACTTCCTGCAGGTGATCGAATTCGGTCTTTTCGGCCTTGAGGAACTTGCGTCGGGCCGGGGTATTGAAGAACAGGTCGCGTACTTCCACCGAGGTGCCGACCGGATGCGCGGCGGGCTGTACGCGCGGGGTCATGTCACGGCCTTCGGTCTCTACCTGCCAGGCCTCACCAGCACTGGCAGTACGCGAAGTCAGGGTCAGGCGCGCCACCGAGCTGATCGATGCCAGCGCCTCACCCCGGAAGCCCAGGCTCAGTACGCCTTCAAGGTCTTCCAGCTCGCGAATCTTGCTGGTGGCATGACGGGCCAGGGCCAGCGGCAGGTCGTCGGCGGAAATGCCGCTGCCATCATCACGTACCCGCAACAGCTTCACACCACCCTGCTCGACTTCCACGTCGATGCGCCGGGCACCGGAGTCCAGGCTGTTTTCCAACAGTTCCTTGGCCACCGAAGCCGGGCGCTCGACCACCTCACCCGCAGCAATCTGGTTGGCCAGCCGCGGGCTGAGCAGCTGGATGCGCGAACCACCACTCATTGCGAAGCCAGTGTGGTAGCGGGGATATCGAGGTGCTGGCCGACCTTCAGCTCATCGGTCTTGAGGCTGTTGGTGCTGCGCAGGCTGGTCACACTGACCTGATAGCGCACGGCAAGCATTGCCAGGGTTTCGCCCGGGCGCACGGTGTGCTCACGCGGACCCTGGGCAATCTTGCCGGTGTCACGCAGCCAGGCAATGTAGGTGCCAGGCGGCGGGTTCTGCTGGAAGTACTGGCGCACGCCGGTATGAATCGAACGCGCCAACGCCTGCTGATGGCTGGCGGTGGCCAGCTTGGCCGCTTCGTTGTTGTTCGAGATGAACCCGGTTTCAACGAGGATCGATGGGATATCCGGCGATTTCAGCACCATGAAACCTGCTTGTTCCACCCGCTGCTTGTGCAGCGAAGTGACGCGCCCCATGTTGCCGAGCACTTTCTGCCCGACGTTCAGGCTGGAACTCAGCGTGGCGGTCATCGACAGGTCGAGCAGAACGCCCGCGAGCATGCGGTCCTTGTCGTCGAGGCTGACGTTGCCGGCGCCACCGATCAGGTCGGAACGGTTTTCCGTGTCGGCCAGCCAGCGCGCGGTCTCGGACGTTGCGCCACGGTCGGACAAGGCGAACACCGAGGCACCAAAGGCGGCGCGCGACGGTGCGGCGTCGGCGTGGATCGAGATGAACAGGTCGGCCCCCTTCTTGCGGGCGATCTCGGTGCGCTTGCGCAGCGGAATGAAGTAGTCACCGGTGCGGGTCAGCTCGGCGCGATAGCCCTTCTCGGTGTTGATCTGGCGCTGCAACTCCTTGGCGATCTGCAGCACGATGTCTTTCTCGTGCTGGCCGCTCGAGCCGGATGCGCCCGGGTCTTCACCACCATGACCGGCATCGATGGCGACCACGATATCGCGCTTGCCACTAGGCACTGGCGGCAGCTTGATTGCAGGCTGAGCCGGGGTCACCGGTACGGCTGGCGTGGTTGCCGGGGCCTGTACCGGCGTTGGCGGCGGGGTCGGCGCCGTGGCAGCAATGGCGTCGGCCTCCTGGTCATACAGATCGACCACCAGGCGGTTGCCATACTGGGCATTGGGTGCCAGGGTGAAGCTCTTGGGCGTGACCGACTTCTTCAGGTCGACCACCACACGCAGGTCGGTGGGGGTTCGTTGGGCCGAGCGCACGCTGTTGATCGGCGTATTCGCCGTCGACACGTTCAGCGGCGCGGCCAAGGTCGCGCCATTGATGTCGATCACCAGGCGATCGGGTGCACTGAGGGTGAAGACGCTATGCTGCACGGGGCCAGACAGATCGAAGACCAACCGCGTGTTGTCCGGCGCGCGCCACAGGCGCACGCTCTTGACTTGAGTGACGGCCAGAGCGTCAACGGTCACCGCTGTCAGCAGCAATCCAACAACAGCGACCAGTGCGCGTATGCGCATACCTACCCCACTTACTGTTTATAGTGTTCGCCCAGCGCAGCGCACCAGGCCTCGCCGCGAGCCCCCTGCGGCGAAAGGTCAAGCGAGCGGCCGCTCGCGTGGGGGCTTATGGTAATGGTCAGGTCAGGCTTTGGCAAAACGCCCGCACCCTTTTGTGGCCATTCGAACAGGCACAGCGGATCGCCCTCGAAATAGTCACGAATGCCCATGAACTCCAGCTCTTCCGGGTCGACCAGGCGATACAGGTCGAAATGGAAGGCGCGCACTTCACCGATTTCGTAGGGTTCTACCACGGTGAAAGTCGGACTTTTCACTGCACCAGTATGGCCCAGCCCACGGATCAAGCCACGCGAGAGCGTGGTCTTGCCCGCCCCCAGGTCGCCTTCCAGGAAAATCACACCACGACCGCCGGTCACCTCGGCCAGTTTTGCGCCGAAATCGACCGTGGCCGCTTCATCGGCCAGAAACAGGGTTAAGCCAGACACGCAGAATGCTCCTCCAACAACTCACGAATGACCGGCACCAGATCACTGGCTGCCAGGCCTCTACCTTTGACGCCCAAGCGCTCCCCGGCACAGGCGTGCAGCCATACGCCCAGGCCCGCCGCGCCCCAGGCGTCCAGCCCCTGGGCCAGCAACGCCGCCAGCACGCCTGTCAGCACGTCGCCCAAGCCTGCACCGGCCATCGCTGGATGCCCCCGCTCGCACAGCGCCAGCTGGCCGGTGGGGTCCGCCACCAGGGTGCCGGCGCCCTTGAGCACGCAGACGCTGGCATAGCGGCGTGCCAGCTTGCGCGCCGCCCCGGGGCGATCGGCCTGCACGGCCTCGGTGGATATGCCCAACAGCCGCGCCGCCTCCCCAGGGTGCGGGGTGAGGATGCTGCCACTGGGCAGCGCCAGTGGCGTGCGAGCCAGAAGGTTCAAGGCGTCGGCATCCCACACCTGCGGCCGCTCGGCATTGGCCACCGCAGACAGCAGGCTGCGGCCCCAGGCGGCCTGACCCAGGCCAGGCCCCACCACCAGCACCGAGGCACGCTCCAGCACAGCAATCAATTGATTAGCCGACTCGACCCCCAGGCACATGGCTTCCGGCATGCGCGCCAGCCCGGCCACGACGTGCTCCGGGCGCGTCGCCACGCTGACCAGCCCGGCACCGCAACGCAGCGCCGCCTCGGCACTGAGCAGCACGGCGCCGCCGGTGCCCAGGTCGCCACCGACCACCAGCACATGGCCGAAGTCGCCTTTATGGGCATGCGCATGACGCGCCGGCAGGCGTGCGACGGTCACGCTGCTGAGCAGTTGCGGGGCATTGCTGGGGTGTTTGGTCTGCGGCATGGGGTCAAAGGCTCCAATGTCTGGCAGAATTATACGCACCTGAGCCCGTATTGCCTGCCCATCCATGTCCGCCTGTACACCTGACCTCGCCCAACTGGCCCAATCCATCAAGATCTGGGGCCAAGAACTCGGTTTTGCCCACGTCGGCATCGCCGGTGTCGACCTTGGCGAACACGAACAGCACCTGCAACGCTGGCTCGACGCCGGCTACCAGGGCGAAATGGAGTACCTCGGCGCCCATGGCAGCAAGCGCGCCCATCCCGACCAGCTGATTCCCGGCACAGTACGCGTGGTCTCGCTGCGCATGGACTACCTCCCCGGCGACACGCAGATGGCGCAACGCCTGGCCCAGCCGGAAAAAGCCTACGTGTCGCGCTACGCCCTGGGCCGCGATTACCACAAGCTGGTGCGCAAGCGCGTGCAGTTCCTGGCGGACCGCATCCAGGAAGCGATCGGCCCGTTCGGCTACCGCGCCTTCGTCGACAGCGCCCCGGTGCTGGAGAAGGCCCTTGCCGAGCAAGCCGGGCTGGGCTGGATCGGCAAGAATACCCTGCTGCTCAACCGCAAGGCCGGCAGCTACTTCTTCCTTGCCGAACTGTTCGTCGACCTGCCGCTGCCGGTAGACGAGGCGCATACCAGTGAACACTGCGGGCGCTGCCAGGCGTGCCTGGATATCTGCCCGACCCAGGCGTTCGTCGGGCCTTACGTACTGGATGCGCGGCGCTGCATCTCCTACCTGACCATCGAGTTGCGCGGGCCAATTCCGGTCGAATTGCGTTCAATGATGGGCAATCGCGTGTTTGGCTGCGATGACTGCCAGATCGTCTGCCCCTGGAACCGTTTTGCCAATCACAGCAAGGAGCAAGACTTCCAGCCGCGGCACGGACTGGAAAATGCCGAGCTGGCTGAAATGTTCCTGTGGGACGAGCGCACCTTCCTGCGCAAGACCGAAGGCGGGCCATTGCGGCGGGCCGGGTATGAGCGGTTTTTGCGTAACCTGGCAGTAGGGCTGGGGAATGCGCCGTCGACGATTCCGGTGATCGAGGCGTTGAAGGCTCGGCGGGAAGATGAGTCGGAGCTCGTGCGTGAGCATGTGGAGTGGGCGCTGGCCCGGCATGGTCTAGTTTAGATCGCGCTGGTGCTGACAGGTGCTTGCCGGGAGTCTTTCAGCGCCTGTGAGATCGAGCGCCGCCCGCGCGGCGCATCGCAGGCAAGCCTGCTCCTACATCTGTTTCAGGCCAGTAAAGCCTGTGCCATTAGCGCGCGTACCCTTGGTGCATGACTCGATATCGCATCGTACAAACAAGGGGCCGCGCGCCAATGAATGCAGGAGAAATTGGCCCGAAACAAGTGTAGGAGCAGGCTTGCCTGCGATGCGCCGCGCGGGCGGCGCTCGATCTCACAGGCGCCACAGCCCCCAAGGCGAGCACTTATTGCTGGTCGTTGTAGTGGAACTTGGGCATTTCCCAATGGAAACGGATCGCCAGCAAACGCACCAGGAAGCCACCGAACAAGGTCAGCAGCATCGCCTGCTCCGCCGGCAGCTTGAAGTACACGCAGCCCAGATAGAACCAGGCCGCCGCGAACGACACGCTGGCATACAGCTCACGACGGAACACCAGCGGGATGTCGTTGCAGAAGATATCCCGCAGGATCCCGCCAAACACACCGGTGATAACCCCGCTGATCGATGCCACCAGCATGCCCTGCCCCATTTCCAGCGCGGTCATGCAGCCAATCAGGGTAAAGGCCACCAGGCCCAAGGCATCCAGCACCAGGAACAGCGAACGCAAACGGCGCATCATCGGTGCGATGAAAATCGTCAGGAGCGCGGCGCAGCTGGTCAACACCAGGTATTCCGGGTGCTTCACCCACGTCAGCGGGTAATGCCCAAGCAGCACATCGCGCACCGAGCCGCCACCCAGGGCGGTCACGCAGGCGATCAGCACCACGCCAAACCAGTCCATGCCGCGGCGGCCGGCGGACAGGGCACCGGTCATGGCTTCGGCGGTAATGGCGATCAGGTAGAGCATCAACAACATGGTGCGGGTCCGTGCGGGAAAGGCGCGCAGTCTAACCAGTTGCCTGAGGCACCAAAAGAGGGCGCGAGCACAATATCTGCGCCCTTTCGGCTCACACCTTGATGAAATGCTCGCGGTAGTGACGCAGTTCGGCGATCGACTCGCGGATATCGTCCAGCGCCAGGTGGGTGCTGCCCTTCTTGAAGCTGTCACGCACATCCGGCGCCCAGCGCGCGGCCAGCTCCTTCAGGGTGGAGACATCGAGGTTGCGGTAGTGGAAGTAGTTTTCCAGGCCGCGCATGTGCCGATAGAGGAAGCGACGATCCTGGCAGATGCTGTTGCCGCAGATCGGCGACTTGCCTTTTGGCACCCACTGTTCGAGGAAGGCGATGGTCTGCGCTTCGGCTTCGGCCATGCTGATCTTGCTCTCGCGCACGCGCTGGGTCAGGCCCGAGGCGCCATGGGTGCGGGTGTTCCACTCGTCCATGCGCGCCAGCACTTCGTCACTGTGGTGGATGGCGATCACCGGGCCTTCGGCCAGGGTGTTGAGTTCGCTGTCGGTGACGATGGTGGCCATCTCGATGATGACGTCGTGGTCCGGATCCAGGCCGGTCATTTCCAGATCGATCCAGATCAGGTTCTGTGGGTTCTGCATGAAGGGGCTCCTCGTATAGGCCGTCATATTAGCCTAGCGACGCCAGCCTGCGCATGCGCGGCGCAAAGGTAACCAGAATGGTCAGCGAGCTGGCGTGCTAAACTGCCTGCCGTTTTCAACTTGCCCCACCTTGGAAGGTCCATGGCCAAACGCCAGCTCAATCGTCGCCAGAACTGGCGTATCGAAAAAATCCAGAACGAACGCGCCGCTCGCGCCGCCAAACGCGAGCAGCACGTGCTGCAGGAGCTGGAGGGCGGCGACCTGGGGCCGGAACAGTTGGGCCTGGTGATCGCCCACTTCGGTGTGCAGGTCGAGGTGGAAGCCCAGGACGGCGAAGCCGCCGGCCAGGTATTCCGCTGCCACCTGCGGGCCAACCTGCCGGCGCTGGTCACTGGCGACCGCGTGGTCTGGCGCGCCGGCAACCAGGGCATCGGCGTGATCGTCGCGCAGATGCCGCGCAGCACCGAGCTGTGCCGGCCGAACAACCACGGCCAGCTCAAGCCGGTCGCGGCCAACGTCGACCTGATCGTGATCGTCTTCGCCCCGGCACCGGAGCCGCACCCGAACCTGATCGACCGTTACCTGGTGGCCGCCGAGCACGCCGGCATCCGCCCGCTGCTGCTGCTGAACAAGGCCGACCTGATCGATGAAGAGAACGGCCCGGGTCTGCACGCACTGCTCGAGGTCTACCGCGACCTGGGCTACCCGCTGCTGGAAGTCTCCGCGCACCACGGCGACGGCATGCTGCGCTTGCAGCAGATGCTCGACGGGCACATCAGCGTGTTCGTCGGCCAGTCTGGCGTGGGCAAGTCGTCGCTGGTCAACAGCCTGCTGCCAGAGGCCGGCACCCGTGTCGGCGACCTCTCCGAATGGTCTGGCCAGGGCCAGCACACCACCACTACGGCGCGCCTGTACCACTTCCCCAACGGCGGCGACCTGATCGACTCGCCGGGCATCCGCGAATTCGGCCTCGGCCATGTCAGCCGCGACGACGTCGAAGACGGCTTCATCGAATTCCGCGATTTGTTCGGTACCTGCCGCTTTCGCGACTGCAAGCATGATCGCGAACCGGGATGCGCATTGCTCAAGGCCCTCGAAGACGGCCGCATCAAGCCGCAGCGGATGAACAGCTACCGTTCGATCATCGCCAGCTTGCCAGAAGACAGTTACTGACTTGTAGGAATCGTTACCGGGGCGCGTAGGACGCCTCCGGTTTCCCTGCCATCTATTGCCCTGCCTGTCGCTTTCCCTGAAGGTCATGACTTCTATCAGGGAGGGCATCGGCGATGCCGGTTTTTATCAGTTACCGCCACGAAGAGCGGCTTGACGCCTTCATCCTCAACGAACGCCTGCTGCTCGAAGGCATCACCGCGCAGCTGGTGGAGTTCGGTGCCGACGGGCACACCCGCGAAGACGCTCATGGCAGCGCCTGCCAACAGATAAACGATGCAACCCACTGGATCGGCCTGCTCCCCGCAGAAGCCGGCGATGACTGGTGGACGGCCAGGTTGCTGGAGGCTGCGATAACAGCCAATCGACGGGTGAGTTTCTATCTCAGCGGGGGCTGCGAGTTACCTGAGCAGCTCGACAGGTGGCCAGTTATGCGCCAACGGTCACATATCGACCTGTTCGTGCGGGCGTATCACGATGAGTGCACGTTTCAGCGGGCGATGATTCTGCCAGCGGAGCGTGGATCGAGTGTCGACCGGGACAATGCGGATTTCTTTCATGCCGATCTCAAGGCCAAGATCAGGCGGGGGTTCTGAGTCTTGGGGCCGCTTTGCGGCCCCTGTCGACCGTTACTGGTTCTTTTGCTCATCCATCTTCAAGGTCCCGTCCTCGAAGATGTTCAGCTTCTGGCGCAGCTCACGCGGCTGCATCGGCGCCTGGGCAGCCGCATCCCCTGCCGACGGTGCTGCCGGGGCCGCGGCCCCGGGCGCTGCTCCTGCTGGCGGAGCCGGCTGGGCTGGCGCCTCGGGTGCACCCTGCTCACCCTCGATGTTGCGCTGCGCCTTCTTGGTCAGGACGATGATGTCGATACGCCGGTTGACCGGGTTGAACGGGTCCTTGCGATCGAACAGCGACGACGAGGCATAACCCACTACCCGCGCCACCTGGCCATCCGGGTAGCCACCGGCCACCAGGGCTCGACGGGCAGCGTTGGCACGGTTGGCCGAGAGTTCCCAGTTACCGAAGTCGCCAGTGCCGGAGTACGGCTTGGCATCGGTGTGCCCACTGATACTGATCTTGTTCGGCACCGCCTTGATGGTGTCGGCCATGGCCAGCAGGATGTCTTCGAAATACGGTTGCAGGCGCGCACTGCCGATGTCGAACATCGGCCGATTCTCGGCATCCATGATCTGGATGCGCAAGCCGTCCTGGGTAATTTCGAACAGGATCTGGTCCTTGAACTTCTGCAGCTGCGGGTTTTCCTCGACCTTGTTCTGCAGTTCCTGCAGCAGCAACTCGAGGCGCTCGCGCTCGACCTGTTCGGCCATGGTCTCGACCTGGTCCTTGTCCAGCTGGATGCTGGTGTCAGGCGTGGGCTCGGACTTCTGCTCCGGGTTGATGGTCTTTTCCGGCGCCAGCTGCGGCGAGCCACCCAGGTCGATGATGTAAGGCGTGCCACTCTCGGAAAAACCGATCGGGTCCTTGAAGTAGCCGGCAATGGCGATCTTCTGTTCAGGCGTAGCCGTGGATAACAGCCACAGCACCAGGAAGAACGCCATCATCGCCGTGGCGAAGTCGGCGAAGGCGATCTTCCAGGCGCCGCCATGGTGCCCGCCACCGAAGCGCTTGACGCGCTTGATGATTATCGGCTGATTGTTCTCCATGACTCAGCGACCGCGAACCGCTTGTTCCAGCTCGGCGAAGCTTGGACGATGCTTCGGATACAGCACCTTGCGCCCGAACTCGACGGCCAGCGAAGGCGGCATGCCGGACGCCGAGGCCACCAGCGAGGCCTTGATCGATTCGTAGAGGTTGAGCTCTTCCTTGGCATCGTGCTCAAGGCACTTGGCCAACGGGCCGAAGAAGCCGTAGGCCGCAAGAATACCGAAGAAGGTACCGACCAGTGCCGCACCGACGTGCATGCCGATGGCCTTCTGGTCGCCATCACCGAGCGACGCCATGGTCACCACGATACCCAGCACCGCCGCCACGATACCGAAGCCAGGCATACCGTCGGCGATGCCGGTAACCGCGTGCGACGGGTGCTCGAGCTCTTCCTTCATGCTCAGCAGCTCCATGTCGAACAGGCCTTCGAGCTCATGGGGTGCCATGTTGCCAGTGGACATGATGCGCAGGTAGTCGCAGATGAACGCGGTCATGCGCTCGTCGCCCAACACCGCCGGGTACTTGGCGAAGATCGGGCTGGCGGCGGCGTCTTCGATATCGCTCTCGATCGCCATCATGCCTTCGCGACGGCTCTTGTTGAGGATCTCGTACACCAGGCCCAGCACTTCCAGATAGAACGTATGGGAAAAGCGTGAGCCGAACATCTTCATCGACTTCTTGATTACATGCATGGTCATGTAACCAGGGTTGGCCTGCATGAAGGCGCCAAAGGCTGCACCGCCGATGATCAGCACTTCGAACGGCTGGATCAGCGCCGCGATCTTGCCGTGGGAGAGTACATATCCGCCGAGCACGCTCGCGAATACGACGATGATGCCGATAATTTTAGCCATAGGATCAAAGCACTTGCTGTCGTGGTCAGGGAGAGGGACGGGAGCTTTAAAACTCTTCTTCTACTTATCGGCAGAACTGCGCCAGACTATAGCCACTAAAAGCGAAAAGCCAGTTCGGACTGATGTCAAAATGCCAATGGAATCCAAGGTGCCCACTCAGAATCCGCGTACCCTAGAGGCCTGGGTCAAGCTGCTCGATGGTGTTCGTGTGCCCGTACCCAAGCAGAGTTACGACCGGGTCATGAGCGCAATCAACGACAGTCGCCGCTCGTTGCGCGAAATTGCCGAACTGATGCAGGACAGCCCCGCCCTGGTGCTGTCGGTGATGCGCGAGGCCAACCACCCCGCCAACGCCAGCCAGGCCGAACCGGCTGAAAGCCTGGAAATTGCCCTGAACCGCCTGGGCCTGGCACGCAGCAGGGAACTGCTGATGCGCCTGCCTGCCCTGCCGGAAGACGACATCCCGCCCGTGCTGCGCCAATTCCTGTTGATCAGCCAGCACGCCGCGCAACAGGCCAACGGTCTGTTTGCCAGCCGCCTGGCGCGCCTGTGGCAGGAGATCCACTGGGGCAGCCTGCTGTTCCTCGCCCCCCTGTGGCCGCTGGCCCTGGCCTACCCCAAGCTGCTGGACGCCTGGGAGCTGCGGGTCATTCACAAGGGCGAAACCGCGGCAGACGTGGAGCAGGAACTGTTCGGCGTGCGCATCTTCGCCCTGTGCCAGGCCATGGCCGAACACTGGCGCCTGCCCAAGTGGGTGACGCAAGGCTATCGCCTGCTGCTCGAAGAGCGCGACCAATTGGCCCTGGTACTGAGCATCGCCCGTGAAGAAGACCTGCTCAGCCAGCAGCATCGGCTGGACGAAGCACCCGGCTTGCGCCGCTGGTTCAACGAACCGGCCAATACTGTGCTGCTGGCCAACAACCTGGCGCTGGCGGCGCAGGTGGGCTGGGACAACCCGCATCTGCTGCGCTGGCAACTGCTGACCGCGCTCTACCTGCAGACCTCGCTGGAAGACGTGCAACAGCAGGTTCACCAACAAGCAGCCGCCAGCGCCCGGCGCCACGCCCGTCATGCCCTGTTCCACCCCGCCGAAGCGCTGATCTGGCCCTGGCACCAGCGCCGCCCGCACCCGGACATGCTGACGCCGCCACCGCCCTCCAGCGAAGACCTCGGCCGCTGGCGCAAGCTGTGCCAGGGCATGCTGGCACAACCAAGCCCGTTCACCAATGCCGTTCACCTGGCCACCCATGCGCGCGAAGCGCTGGAAGCCTGCGGGATGCAGCGCATCATGCTGCTGAGCCTGGACAAGGCCGCCGATTACCTGCGCGTACAGCAGATCGCCGGCCTGCCCAAGGAAGCAGGTGGCATCACCCTGGACATCGAGCAGAACAAGCTGCTGCAAAAGCTGATGAGCAAGGTCGGCCAACTGCGCCTGACGCCCGAGAACCACGCCCAGTTCTCGGCGCTGCTGCCAGCGCCGTTGCGTGCGCTGTTCCGAAGCGAACACCTGTTGCTGCGCTCGCTGGCCGTCGGCGACCAGGTGTTGATGCTGGCCGTGGCCGACCAGGGTGGCAAGCCACTGGCCGATGTCAGCGTGCAGGCCTTCGGCAAGACTTCGCAATGTATCGAGCGTGCGCTGGCGGTGTTTGCCAACCGCGGCGCCTGAGCCTTGCGCTACAATCGCCCCTCTTTCCACACTGGAGAACGTGGATGACTGACTTTTCCGGCCTGCCTTTGGTGATCGAAGCCGCAGACCTGCTGCCGCGCCTGGCTTCACCCCAACTGATCCTGGTCGACCTGAGCAGCGCCAACCGCTATGTCAGCGGGCACATCCCCGGCGCCCGCTTCGTCGAGGGCAAGCGCACCCAGCTCGGCCAGCCGCCGGCGCCCGGCCTGCTGCCGGCCTTGGGCGACCTGGAAAAGCTGTTCAGCGAACTGGGCCACCGTGACGATGCCGTCTATGTGGTATACGACGACGAAGGTGGCGGCTGGGCCGGGCGTTTCATCTGGCTGCTCGATGTCATCGGCCATGCGCGCTACCACTACCTCAATGGCGGCATCCAGGCCTGGCCAGCGGACAAGCTCTCCACCGACGTGCCAACGCCGGGCAATGCCCCCGTGCAACTGCAACTGCACAGCGAGCCGACCGCCACGCGCGAATACCTGCAAAGCCGCCTGGGCGCCGACGACCTGGTGGTCTGGGATGCCCGCGGCCCGCAGGAATTCAACGGCGAAAAAGTCCTGGCCGCCAAGGCTGGGCACATTCCCGGTGCCGTCAATTTCGAGTGGACGGCCGGCATGGACCTCAACGACCATCTGCGCATCCGCAAGGACATCGCTGAAGTCCTGCAACAATTGGGCATCACGCCTGACAAGGAAGTGATCACCCACTGCCAGACCCACCGCCGCTCCGGTTTCACCTACCTGGTGGCCAAGTCCCTCGGCTACCCACGCATCAAGGCCTATGCCGGATCGTGGAGCGAATGGGGCAACCACCCGGACACGCCTGTCGAAGTTCAAGGACAATCAACTCAATGAAATCCCGTCTGTTCATCCTCAGCCAGTACCTGTTGCCGCACCACTTGCTGTCGCGCCTGGCTGGCTGCGTCGCCGAGTGCCGTGCGCGCTGGTTCAAGAACGCCTTCACCGCCTGGTTCGCCAAGCGCTACCAGGTGAACATGAGCGAAGCGCTGGTCGAGGACCTCACCGCCTACGAGCACTTCAACGCCTTCTTCACCCGCGCCCTGAAACCAGGTGCACGCCCGCTGGACGAAACCCCGGGCGCAATCCTCTGCCCGGCCGATGGTGCCGTCAGCCAGCTGGGCCCGATCGAGCACGGTCGTATCTTCCAGGCCAAGGGCCACAGCTTCAGCGCGCTTGAGTTGCTCGGTGGTGATCCGGCACTGGCCGCGCCGTTCATGGGCGGTGAGTTCGCCACCATCTACCTGTCGCCGAAGGACTACCACCGCGTGCACATGCCGCTGGCCGGCACCCTGCGCGAAATGGTCTACGTGCCGGGCCGCCTGTTCTCGGTCAACCAGACCACTGCCGAGAACGTTCCGGAGCTGTTCGCCCGCAACGAACGCGTGGTGTGCCTGTTCGATACCGAGCGCGGGCCGATGGCCGTGGTACTGGTTGGCGCCATGATCGTCGCTTCGATCGAGACCGTATGGGCAGGTCTGGTCACTCCGCCGAAGCGTGAGCTGAAGACCTTCCGTTACGACGAACAAAGCCGTGCGCCGATTCACCTGGAAAAAGGCGCCGAACTGGGCCGCTTCAAGCTGGGTTCGACCGCCATCGTGCTGTTCGGCCCGGAGCAAGTGAAATGGGCCCAGACACTGGGCGCAGCTTCGGCTGTACGCATGGGCGAACTGCTGGCGACCCCTGCCCAGGCTTGATCACATGGCCAAAAAAAAGGCCCTGCATGAACATGCAGGGCCTTTTTTTTACGGCGGATCAGCCGCGGGCGTCGCGGTCGCGCAGGCCCAACAGGTACAGCACGCCATCCAGCCCCAAGGTGGAAATAGCCTGCTTGGCCGACTGGCGCACCAGCGGCTTGGCGCGGAAGGCCACGCCCAGGCCGGCCAGCGACAGCATCGGCAGGTCGTTGGCACCATCGCCCACGGCGATGGTCTGTTCCAGTTGCAGGCCTTCTTCACTGGCCAGCTGCTGCAGAAGGTCAGCCTTGCGCTGGGCATCGACGATCGGCTCCACGGCCACGCCGGTCACCTTGCCATCGACCACTTCCAGTTCGTTGGCGAACACGTAGTCGATGCCCAGGCGCGCCTGCACCTGCCTGGCGAAGTACGAGAAGCCACCGGACAGGATCGCCGTCTTGTAGCCCAGACGCTTGAGCTCGGCGAACAGGTTCTCGGCACCTTCGGTCAGGCGCAGGGAAGCACCGATCTCGTCGAGTACGCCGACATCCAGGCCCTTGAGCAGCGCCATGCGCTCCTTGAAGCTGGCGCGGAAGTCCAGCTCGCCACGCATGGCCCGCTCGGTGATTGCAGCAACCTGCTCACCCACGCCGGCTGCCTTGGCCAGTTCATCGATGACTTCAGCCTCGATCAGCGTCGAGTCCATGTCGAATACTGCCAGGCGGCGATTGCGGCGGAACAGGTCGTCCTTCTGGAATGCGATGTCGATGTTCAGCTCTTCCGACAACGCGAAGAAATCCGCACGCAATGCCTGGGCGTCACTCGGCACGCCACGCACGGAAATTTCCAGCGCTGCCTTGCCCTTCTCGCTCGGCGCGCCCAGGGTAACCCGCGCCGACAGGCGCTCGATACGTTCGATGGTCAGGCCATACTGGCTGATGACGGCGCTGACGCGTTGCAGCTGCTCGGGCGTGATCTTGCGGCTGAGCAGGGTCACGATATGTCGCGCTTCGCCCTGGGCATCGGCCCAATGCTGGTAGTCGGCTTCGGAGATCGGCGTGTAACGCGCTTGCAGGTTCAACTCGTGGGCTTTGGACTGCACGCTCTGCAGCAGGCCGGTAGCCACTTCGTTATCCGGGATATCGACCAGGATGCCGAACGACAGGGTGCCGTGCATGACCGCCAGGCCGATGTCGAGGATGTTCACACCGCCCTGGAGCAGGACGCCGGTAATGGCGGCGGTGAGACCCGGACGGTCCTCACCGGTGATGTTGATCAGAACGATTTCGCGCACAACCTGGCTCCGACTTCGATGAAAAATGCGCATTCTACCGATTTTCCATGACCATCGGGCGCCAACTCTACTTTGCCGACAAAACACTGCTCGCTATACTGCCCAACACTTTTATGCCATTAAGAGCCGCGCTCTGTGAACCGGCCCACGCCCGTCAAAACCGACAACTTCTTCATCATGATCTTCCGAGCCCTGCGCCAACGTCGCGTGCCCCTGGCACTACGCATCGCCACCACCAACATTTTCCTGGTGGCGCTGGCGCTGGTGATCTATGCCTGCGTGATGGGCCTGCAGTTCAAGCAGGCCATGCACGAGCAGGCCGACGCCCTCGGCCAGAGCCTGACCACCCAGACCGCCACCTCGGCGACCGAGCTGCTGGTGTCCAACGACATCCTCAGCCTCAACGTGCTGCTGGGCAACCTGGTGAAGAACCCGCTGGTGGCCCATGCGGCCATCTACAGCGTGGACAACCGCATCCTCGCCGAGGCTGGCCAGCGCCCGCGCAACAGCCTGCTGGGTGAAGCCGAGGGCCTGTACCAGACCAAGATCACGTTCCAGGACGTGACCGCCGGTCAGCTGCGCATCAGCCTGGACATGAGCCAGTTCCAGCAGCCGATGCTGATCAGCCTGCAGAGCATGGGCATCCTCGCCGCCATCCTGCTGGCCCTGGCGCTGAGCCTGAGCCTGCGTCAAGGTCGCCACATCACCCTGCCGCTGCTGCAGCTGCGGGTTTGGCTGCGTGACCCGCACCCTTACACCCCGGCCATCGACCGCCAGGACGAGATCGGCGACATCGCTCGCCAGCTTCATGCGCGCCTGGCGCCGCCACCTCCGCCTGAGCCGGAACCGGAGGAAGAAGAGGACGAACACGAGTTCGACGACCTGCACGACGAAGTCCCGGCCAAGCCCGCTCAGCGCGCCAAGGCTGTGGTCCAGGCGGACGAGGATGACGACGAGGCCTTTGCCGGGCTGCTGGACGACGAAGAGCAACCGGCGGCCAAGCCGGCCGTGGTCGAGTCCGACGAGCCGCAGAACACGGCGGTGCTGGCCGTTCAACTGGGCTCCCAGGAACAACTGCGCCGCCTGCCGCGCACACGCCTGACCGAGCTGCTGGAACGCTATCGTGGCTGCCTGGAGCAGGCTGCCTCGCTGTATGAAGGCGACATCCACACGCTCAACGATGGCAGCACGCTGGTGCTGTTCCACAGCCGCGACTGCGGTGAGGATTACCTGACCAACGCCATCTGCTGTGGCGAGTTGCTGCGTGCGCTGGGCCATGCCCTGCAGATCGAAGTGGCCGACAGCGGCATCACCCTGCAACTGCAGCTGGGCCTGGCCCTGGGTGACGACCTGCAGGGGCTGGAACAGGTCGACCTGCTGATGGCCGAAAAGGCCCAGGATGCGCTGGCCCTGTCGCAACACAGCCGCAACCTGCTGCTGGTGGAGCGGCAGATCAGTGATGACGAGCTGATCCGCAAGCGCGCTCGTATCCGCCCGATCGCCAGCCCTGAAGGAGCATGCTGTGTGGAGCGGTTGATGGAGCCTTACCCTTCGATGCTGGAGCGTCAGTTGGCGCGCATGCACGAGCGCCGGGCCTGACTTCAGATCCCTGGGGCCGCTTTGCGGCCCCAGCAATTTCAGACACCCACAAAAAAGCCCGCTTGGTCGCGGGCTTTTTTGTGGGTGGCGGTTCGATCAGAACCGATAGACTTCCATATCGGTGCGAATCGGCGAAGCCATCGGGATCTTCGACTTCCCGGGTTCTTTCTTGACCTGTACCGGCGCTGCCTGCTTCTTCGGTGCCTCTTCGGCAACCGCCGGCTGATTGGCCAGCGGCTTGACCGCCGTGCTCAACTGCTCGGCGAGCTTCTGCAGCAGCTGCCCCTGGGCCTGAACCTGGGACAACTCGCTACCCTCGTGCGGCTGCTCGAGGTGCACGATACGGTTGTCACGCACATGGCCACGGCGGTCGAGCAGGCGCCATTGCGCATCGAGAATCGCTGGCTGGTTCTTGCCCGAGTCCAGGCGCGTGATCGACAGCAGCACCTGCACGTCCGGGGTGAAGCCCGTGCTGGCCGGGGCCAGCACCACGCGCTGGCTGTCCAGGCGCCAGGCCAGCTGGCGCACCAGCAGCTGATCGATGTCTGCCGACAGGCTACCGGCCCAACGACCGTCGGTCGCCGAACTCAGGCTGCCATCGGCCTGACGCTGCAAGAAGGTTTCGCGCTGCAGGTAATCGGCAACCGACACCGGGCCGAGCACCACGGCCATGCCCGCACTCTGCGAAGGCTGGCCAGGATCACCGCTGTCGAGTTGGTACAGGGCAACCGGCTGATGCATGCTGCACCCGCTCAGCCCCAGCAAACCCGTCATCAACAGCGCAAATGGAAGGCGCAGGAATTTCATTCAACCCATCCAGGCGGTCGCCACCAGGCAAACCGCAGTGATACTGATAGAGATTCAATCGGGCACACGGCCACGCCGGCACCGCAGGGGCACTATCATCCGCGAAATATCGGCCCGACTCCAGCATTTCTGCCTGGAACGGCGCTGAAATTGCCGTTCCAGACATTTCGTCGGATTATGCAGGCCCTTCCACCTGCAGACTGTCGACCCGCTGGAAGCCCCGAGGCAGCTTGCTGCCGCGTCGGCCACGTTCGCCCTTGTAATGCTCCAGGTCGTCGGGCTTAAGAGACAGGGTACGCTTGCCGGCTTGCAATACAAGGGTTGCACCCTCGGCAACCACCGCCAGATCGGTGACAAATTCTTCACGACTGGCAACCCGATCACCGGGCACACCGATGATCTTGTTGCCCTTGCCTTTACCCAGCTGTGGCAGGTCGGAAACCTTGAACACCAGCAGGCGACCTTCAGTGGTCACCGCCGCCAGCCAGTCCTGCTCGCGGTCGGCCACCGGGCGCGGGGTCATGACCTTGGCACCGTTAGGCAAGCTGAGCAGGCCTTTGCCGGCCTTGTTCTTGGCCTGCAGGTCCTCACCCTTGACCACGAAGCCGTAACCGGCGTCCGAGGCCACCACGTACAGCGCTTCATCGTCTGGCAGCAGCACGCACTCGAACGTCGCGCCGGGCGGAGGTGTCAGGCGGCCGGTCAGTGGCTCGCCCTGGCCCCGTGCCGATGGCAGGGTATGCGCGGCCACCGAGTAACTGCGCCCGGTGGAGTCGATCAGCACGGCAAACTGGTTGGAACGGCCTGCAGCCGCGGCCTTGAAGCCGTCACCGGCCTTGTAGGACAGGCCGGTGGCGTCGATGTCGTGGCCCTTGGCGCAGCGCACCCAGCCCTTTTCCGACAACACAACGGTAACCGGCTCGGTCGGCATCAGCTCGTTTTCCGACAGGGCCTTGGCTTCGGCGCGCTCGACGATTGGCGAGCGGCGGTCGTCGCCATAGGTTTCGGCGTCCTTGATCAGCTCGCTGCGCACCAGCTTGCGCAGCTTGGCATCGCTGCCCAGCAGGGCTTGCAGCTTGGCCTGCTCCTTGAGCAGTTCGTCCTGCTCGCCCCGGATCTTCATCTCTTCCAGGCGCGCCAGCTGACGCAGGCGGGTCTCGAGGATGTAGTCGGCCTGGATCTCGGTGAGCTGGAAACGCTCGATCAGGGCCTGCTTGGGATGCTCTTCGGTGCGGATGATGTGAATCACTTCATCCAGGTTGAGGAACGCGGTGAGCAAACCTTCCAACAGGTGCAGGCGCTTCTCGACCTTGTCCAGGCGGTGCTGCAGGCGGCGGCGAACGGTATTGGTGCGGAACTCCAGCCACTCCAGCAGCAGCGCGCGCAGGTTCTTCAGCTGCGGGCGGCCGTCGAGGCCGATGATGTTGACGTTGACCCGGTAGCTGCTCTCAAGGTCGGTGGTGGCGAACAGGTGCTGCATCAGTTCGTCGGCATCGACGCGGTTGGAGCGCGGGATGATGACGATGCGGCACGGGTTCTCGTGGTCCGACTCGTCACGCAGGTCGGCGACCATCGGCAGCTTTTTGGCTTGCATCTGCGCGGCGATCTGCTCCAGCACCTTGGCCCCGGAGACCTGGTGTGGCAGCGCGGTGACAACGATGTCGCCATCTTCCACGCGATATACGGCGCGCATGCGGATCGAGCCGCGGCCGCTTTCGTAGATCTTCTGGATTTCGGCGCGCGGGGTGACGATCTCGGCTTCGGTCGGGTAGTCCGGGCCCTGGATGTGCTCGCACAGTTGCTCGATGGTGGCCTTGGGCTCGTCGAGCAGGCGCACGCAGGCGCTGGCCACTTCACGCAGGTTGTGTGGCGGCACGTCGGTGGCCATGCCCACGGCGATACCCGTGGTACCGTTGAGCAGGATGTTCGGCAAACGTGCCGGCAGTACCGCAGGCTCCTGCAGGGTACCGTCGAAGTTCGGCACCCAGTCGACGGTGCCCTGGCCCACTTCGGTGAGCAGCACTTCCGAGTAACGCGACAGGCGCGCCTCGGTATAACGCATGGCGGCGAACGACTTCGGATCGTCCGGCGCACCCCAGTTGCCCTGGCCGTCGACCAGGGTATAGCGGTAGCTGAACGGCTGCGCCATCAGCACCATGGCTTCATAGCAGGCCGAATCGCCGTGGGGGTGGAACTTGCCGAGCACGTCGCCGACGGTACGGGCGGACTTCTTGTGCTTGGCGTCGGCATCGAGCCCCAACTCGCTCATGGCGTAGACGATGCGTCGCTGCACCGGCTTCAGGCCGTCGCCGATGTGCGGCAAGGCCCGGTCCATGATCACGTACATGGAATAGTTGAGGTAGGCCTGTTCGGTGAAGTCAGCCAGCGAGCGGCGTTCGACGCCGTCCAGGCTGAGTTCCAGTGAGTCGCTCATGCGGGCCTCGTCATTTCAGGTTCTGGCGCAGCAGCATGGTGCCGCCGCGCTGGGTAAATTCAAGTTGTTTCAGGGCGCTCATGCCCAGCAGCACGGTCTGCCCGTCCAGGCCCGGTACCACCAGGGCGCGCACGCTCTGCAGGCGGATATCGCCTAACTGCAATGTATCCAGCCGGGTGCGGTAGCCTTCGGTGCGGCCGTTGGCGGTGCTCAGCATCACCGGGCTGCCACGCTGCAGGTTGAGGTCCTTGGCCAGTGACTCCGGGATCGCCACATCGGTGGCGCCGGTATCGAGCATGAAATGCACCACCTGGTCATTGATCGCGCCGTCCAGCACGAAGTGCCCCTGGCCATTGCTCAGCAGGCGCACCTCGATGAAGCCGTCGCCATGGGACGACTGCACCTGGGTGTTCGGGTTGCGCTCGTGGTCTTCCCAGTGCCCGAAGTAACGCGTGGCAAGGAACAGCCCCGCCACCCAGGCGACGATCATCAGTACCTTGCCGGCGCGCTTGCCCGGTGGCTGGCTCATGGCGTGGCGCTCCAGCCGCCCTGCGGCGCGTCGAAGCGCCAGACGATCGGCCGGCTTTCGCCATCGGCGCGGTCACCATTGTTGTTGTCCAGGCCGATCCAGGCGCCCCTGGCATCGATCACCAGCGCTTCGGCCAGGCCGTACGGCTGGTCGTAGCGGCGTTCCGGCACCAGCGCCTCGGCGGCGAATGACCAGCACTGCTCGACCTTGCCACTGTCGGCATCACGTCGGCACACGCGGTAGGCATTGCGCTCGAGGGTGAACAGCTTGCCCTCGAACCAGGCGAGGTCGGCAAAGTCGCGCGACAGTGCCCGGGGGTCAGGCATCTGTGGTGGCTGCATCTCGACCCCGGCTTCGCTCAGCAACACGCAGCTGCGCCCGCAGGTCCACACCGACTGCTGGCGCTCGATGGCCACCAGGCCACGCCGCTCGCGCTCGGCCGCCAGCCACAGGCGGTCACCTTGCGAGTTGATGGCCAGGCCTTCGAACAAGGCATTGAAGTTGAGCAGCATGCCACTGGCACGGGCCTGACGCACCATCGCCGGGTCGATCTTCAGCCACTCCGGTTCACCCCCGGCAGGCAACTGCAGCACCGCCGCATGGGCCTCGCTGACCAGGTAGAGATTGCCTGCCTGGTCACAGGTGATGCCTTCGTAATCCAGCTCGCCACCGCGCACGTAGGAGGCCGCCCAGTTACGCGACTTCAACCCCCACGGCAGGCCGCTCTCGGGCACGGGGGGTGGCGTGAAGGTCAGCGGCTGCCCGCGCCAGACGGCGTCCTGCTGGTCGAAGCGGTAAATGCGGTCGTCATCACGATCGGAAACACCCCACAGCCCGCCCCGGCACTCGACCAGGCCGGACAGGTTGCCGCCGCGCATGCCCTCGATCGGGTGTTCGGAGGCCAGCTTCAGTTCCGGCCAGTTGCCCGCCAGGCTCGGCAAGGCAACCAGCGTCAGGCAGGCCGCGACCAGCAGACGAATCAAACCAGGACCTCAGCCAGGTTGCCTTTGGTTTCCAGCCAGTTCTTGCGGTCGCCGGCGCGCTTCTTGGCCAACAGCATGTCCATGATCTCGGTGGTGCCCTGCACGTCGTCCAGGGTCAGCTGGACCAGGCGCCGGGTGTTCGGGTCCATGGTGGTTTCGCGCAGTTGCGGCGGGTTCATCTCGCCCAAACCCTTGAATCGGGTGACCTGCGGCTTGCCGCGCTTCTTCTCGGCCACCAGCCGGTCGAGGATGCCGTCGCGCTCGGCTTCGTCGAGAGCGTAGTAGATTTCCTTGCCCAGGTCGATGCGGTACAGCGGCGGCATGGCCACGTAGACATGGCCGGCCTCGACCAGCGGGCGGAAGTGCTGGACGAACAATGCGCAGAGCAACGTGGCGATGTGCAAGCCGTCGGAGTCGGCGTCGGCGAGGATGCAGATCTTGCCGTAACGCAGCTGCGAAAGGTCGGCCGCGCCCGGGTCGACACCGATGGCCACGGCAATGTTGTGCACTTCCTGGCTGGCCAGGACTTCGCCGCCGTCCACTTCCCAAGTGTTGAGGATCTTGCCGCGCAGCGGCAGGATGGCCTGGAATTCCTTGTCACGGGCCTGCTTGGCCGAACCACCGGCGGAGTCACCCTCGACCAGGAACAATTCGGCACGCATCGGGTCCTGCCCGGCGCAGTCGGCCAGTTTGCCTGGCAACGCCGGGCCCTGGGTGATGCGCTTGCGCTCGACCTTCTTGCTGGCCTTGAGGCGACGGCCAGCGTTGCTGATGGCCAGTTCCGCCAGCTGCATGCCCAGCTCGGGGTGGGCGTTGAGCCACAGGCTGAAAGCGTCCTTGACCACGCCTGAAACGAACGCTGCAGCCTCGCGGGACGACAGGCGCTCCTTGGTCTGGCCGGAGAACTGGGGTTCCTGCATCTTCATCGAGAGGACAAAGGTGATGCGCTCCCAGACGTCTTCCGGCGCCAGCTTGACGCCGCGCGGCAACAGGTTGCGGAACTCGCAGAACTCGCGCATGGCATCGAGCAGGCCCTGGCGCAAGCCGTTGACGTGGGTACCGCCCTGGGCCGTGGGGATCAGGTTGACGTAGCTTTCCTGAACGCTGTCACCGCCCTCGGGCAGCCACAACAGGGCCCAGTCGACAGCCTCCTTGTTACCCGCCAGGCTGCCGCAGAACGGCTCGTCGGGCAGGCGCTGGAACTCGCTGACCGAGTCGACCAGGTAGGAACGCAGGCCATCTTCGTAGTGCCACTCGACCTTTTCGCCGCTGGCCTTGTCCTCGAAGCTGACCAGCAGGCCCGGGCACAGTACGGCCTTGGCCTTGAGCACGTGCTTGAGGCGGCTGATGGAAAACTTCGGCGAATCGAAATACTTCGGGTCCGGGCTGAAGTACACGCTGGTACCGGTGTTGCGCTTGCCGACCGTGCCGACCACTTCCAGCTCGCTGGCCTTGAAGCCATCGGCGAAAGTCATCTGGTACTCGTTGCCGTCGCGCTTGACGCGCACGCGCACCTGGGTCGACAGGGCGTTGACCACCGAAATGCCCACGCCGTGCAGGCCGCCGGAGAACTGGTAGTTCTTGTTGGAGAACTTGCCGCCGGCATGCAGCTTGGTGAGGATCAACTCGACACCCGACACACCCTCTTCAGGGTGGATATCCACCGGCATGCCACGGCCATCGTCGCTGACTTCCAGCGAGTGGTCGGCGTGGAGGATGACCTGCACCGAGCGGGCGTGGCCGGCCAGGGCTTCGTCGACACTGTTGTCGATGACTTCCTGGGCCAGGTGGTTGGGCCGGCTGGTATCGGTGTACATGCCCGGGCGTTTACGCACCGGGTCGAGGCCGGAGAGGACTTCGATGGCGTCTGCGTTATAGGCGCTAGCGCTGGGATTGGCCATGGGTTCTCGTCGTCAGTCTGGTGAATGCAAAAAGATCAAAATACAGAAAAATCGAGCGCCGCATACTGCTGCCGGGCAATGCCGGCAAAGGCCAGCAGGCCTGGCAGTTGCTCGGCAAAACCCTGGAAGCTGTGGTCGCCACCGGCCTGGATGCGCAGGGCACAACCCTGGTAATACTGCTCGGCGTGGCGATAGTCCAGGGTTTCATCGGCGGTCTGCAGCCACACTTGATAGCGGCCTGGGTCGGTCGGCGCCGGCACTTCCAGTTCGGCCAGGGCCTGCACATGGTCCAGGGTCAGCTCCCAGTTCTCGCCAGTGTAGTGGTTGCGCTGGGGCCCCAGATAACCGTCGAAGCGCTTGTGCGGGGTGACTGCCGGGTTTATCAGCAGGGCTTTGAGCCCATGGCGCTCGGCCAGATGGGTGGCATAGTAGCCGCCGAGCGAACTGCCGACCAGCAGGGGCGCCCCGAGCTCGGCGATGGCGGCTTCGAGCTGGACCATGGCCTGGCGTGGGTGGTGGTGCAAGTCCGGGACGCGCAGCTGCTGCGACAGGCCCAGCTGCTGCATGACCGCCGCGAGCTGGCGCGCCTTGGTGGACAGCGGCGAGCTGTTGAAGCCATGGATATAGAGGATGGAACCCGACATGCTGCCCCCGGAATCTGTGGCTTCGCGCCCGATCGTGTGGGCGCAGGGACGCGCAGTGTAGCGCGTTCGCCGGGTTTTGGCGCCGCGGCAGGGATTTAGCAACAAATTCTTCAAGAGCTGGGGACGCTGCGCGGCCCCAAAATCTTCAGTATCCCGGACTATTGAAGTCGAGTCTGACTTCAAAGTCTCTGGCCCGCTCTACTCCGGTTTCCACCCGCCCATCGGCATGCAGGCGCAACCAGCGATACCCAGGCTGCTCCTCGCTTACCTTGAACTCCTCGCTGCCCGCCGCGAACTGGATGCAGGTCGACGGCGTGGCCAGCAGGCGCAAGCCATCGCGCCGTTCATCCCACTCTTGGTGAATATGCCCCCATAGCAACGCCTTCACCTGTGGATAACCGCGCAACCGCTGCAGCAGTTCATTGGCATTGCGCAAACCGATCGGTGCAATCCAGGCGCAACCGATATCCACTGGCTGGTGGTGGCAGCACACCAGGCAATGGCGCTCGCCGGCCGTGGCCAGGGCTTCGTCGAGAATGGACAACTGGTCCGGCTCGAGCAGCCCATGGGTAGCACCCGACACCGCCGTGTTGAGCATGACCACGCGCCAGCTGCCGATGTCGGTCACCGAGCGCACCAGATCCGGCGCAACCTCGGCCATGACCTTGGCCTCATCATGGTTGCCCGGCAACCAGCGAGTCGGTACGGCAAATTCGCCGGTCAGCTCACGGAACGCTTGATACGACGCGATACTGCCATCCTGGGACAGATCACCGGTGCACAACAGCAAGTCGACACGCGGTTGCTCGCGACGGACCTGGGCCACCACATGGCGCAGGCTGTCGCGGGTATTGAGGCCCAGCAAGGTGCCCGCCGGGTTGGCGAACAGGTGGGCGTCGGTCAGTTGCACCACATGCACGGGCGCAGGGGAAGGGTCTGGGTGCGGCAACGGCCGTCTCCTCGAACGGATACTGCGCGAATTATGGCGCTGGAACGGCTGCGAGCAAACACTCGCACCCGACCCAGGTCACATTTCAGCGCACACTGGCCAGTTCGTGGCCGCAGGCCAGGCAATGGCTGAGCCATTCGCCGAGGAACAGATTGAGCTGTGCTTTCTCGTCCGGCTGGTGCATGGCCGCGTTGGGGTACGGGTAGATACTGCGCAAGCGGCGGGTATGCTCGGCGCTGATCACTTCGGCCATGCGCGCATCGTGATACACCTGCACCTCCAGGTGCGGCACCGGCAGCCAGGGCAGGCTGTGTTCCTGGCGCACTCGCAAGGTGGTGGTGTACGGGCAAGCCAGGAGCACATCGAGCACCAGCACGCCGAGCATCTGGTCGCCCTGGGTCATGCCGATGCGCCGCGAACTCTGGGTGGTGCGCATATCGGGCAGCAGGCGCATGAGCCGGGCATAGTTGGCCTCGCAGGCTGCCTGCAGCCCGGCCAGATCGACCCGATAACGCTCACGCAAGAGGTTCACTTCCACATACCTCGAACTTCATCTTTGTTCAGCGCCAGCCATTGCAGGCTGATGATGGTCGCCGCGTTGCAGATTTGACCATCGCGCACGGCCTGCATTGCATCGTCAAATGACCACACGCGCACACGGATGTCCTCGCCCTCTTCCTCCAGGCCATGCAGGCCACCCGCGCCATCACTGGTGCAGCGGCCGAGGTACAGGTGCACGTACTCATCACTGCCACCGGGCGAAGGGAAGTAGCGGGTAATCGGCCACAAGGCGCTTATAGTCAGCCCGGCTTCTTCCTCGGCTTCGCGGTGCGCGACATCTTCCAGCTCTTCTTCCCTGTCGATCAGCCCGGCGACCATCTCGATCAGCCAGGGGTTGTCGATCTTGCCCACGGCCCCGACACGGAACTGCTCGATCAGCACCACCTCATCGCGCAGTGGGTCGTAAGGCAGCACGCAGACTGCATCGTGACGCACGAACAGCTCACGGCTGATCTCACGGCTCATGCCACCCGCGAACAGTTCATGGCGCAGCTGCACCTTGTCGAGCTTGTAGAAGCCCTTGAAGCAGTTTTCCTGCTTGACGATCTCGACCGCCCTGGGCACCGAATTCAACGTGTCTGACATGGAAATCCTCATGACCTCATTTACCGCATCGCGCCATCCTACTCTGCACGGTTGCCCGTTTCACCCCTTTCCGGCAACCGTTCGCGCACTCGGGACAGCACGCCTTCACTCTGTTAGCTTAGTGGCGAACTGAAGGCCGCGCAGACGGTCAAAGGCCGACTTTTCCCTGTTCTGCAAGGATCATCATGACACTTGTCAAACTGACTTCCGTGGCCGTGCTGGCACTCGCTCTGGGCGCCTGCCAGAGCCTGTTCGCGCCCAATTACCGGACCCCACTCGAGGTCAAGCGTGATGCCTGGGAGCACGTCAAACCCGGCTGCAGCGCCAGTGACTGCCCGCTGGTGAACATCGACACCGTCCACTTCCCGGCCCAGCCCAAGCTCGATGCCATCGTCGAAAAACGCCTGCTGCAACTGACCGAAGACAATCAGCATGGCACCGCGCCAAGCACCCTGCAGGCCTACGAGCAGCAATACCTGGCCAGTGCCGACAAACGCAACAGCAGCTACCTGCAAGCCAAGGTACGCGAGCAGCATGACGGGCTGGTGATCATCGAGCTGTCCAGCTACCTCGACAGCGGCGGTGCCCACGGCATGCCGGGGCGCGGCTTCATCAACTACTCGCGCAAGCTGGACAAGGTGCTGACCCTGCAGGACATGCTGGTGCCGGGCCAGGAGGAGACCTTCTGGAAGACCGTGGAAGAGTCGCACCGTGCCTGGCTGATCAGCGTGGGCATGGACAAGGACGCCGAGTTCGTCAAGACCTGGCCCTTCAAGCGCTCGCCGCACATCGCCCTGACGTACGGCGCGCTGGTGGTGAAGTACGAGGTCTACGCCATCGCGCCCTACTCCATGGGCCACGTGGAGCTGAAGATCCCGTACCCACGCCTGAACGGCGTGCTCAAGCCTGAGCTGTTTCCCGGCCGCGGCTGAAGCTCAGCAGGCCATGCAGCCCACCTGCCAGCAGCAGTGCTGGCAGGGTAGCCCCCAGCTCCGGCGCCTTGGCGGCGATCACATGATAGGCCGCCACACCCACCACCCAGGCCAGCAGCGCCTGCCAGTGCAAACCACCGACCTGGGTCGGCAGACGGCGACGACGGATCACGTAGTGGTCCATCAGCACCACGCCAAACAGCGGGGCGAACACCGAGCCGATCAACAGCAGGAAGTTTTCGTACTGGGCCAACGGAGCCAGCAGCGCGATCAGGGTGCACAGCACGCCGATGACCAGCGCCAGATGCTCGACCTTGAGGGGCAGCAGCACGCCGGTGGAAACGGCGGCCGAGTGGATATCGGCAAAGGCCTTTTCCGACTCGTCCAGCAGGATCAACAGCAGCGGGATGCCCATGCCGGCGCCCGCGAGGGCCAGCAGCAGCGCATTGACCTCGCCGCTGGCGGCAAAGGCCAGGGTGTATGCCACGCCCAGGCTCATCAGCCAGGTATTGCCGATGAAGTAGCCCACAACGGTTCCGCCGAATACATGTTTGCCGTTACGGGCGAAACGCGAGTAGTCGGCGATCAGCGGCAACCATGACAACGGCATGGCGATGGCAATGTCGAAGCCCACGGCCAGCGACATCGAACCATCCCCGGCGCGGTTCCACAGCCCGGCCAGGTCGGCCTTGGCGAACAGGTTCCAGGTCAGCCACAGGCACGCCCCCAGCAGCAGCCAGATACCCCAGGCACGCAGCACCTTGCGCACGAACGCCAACGGGCCGCTGACCGCCAGCAGGGTGGCCAGGCCACCGAAGCACAGCGTCCAGAGCATCGGGCTGTTCCAGGCACTGTCTTCGCCGAACGCCCGCGCGCCCAGCAAGCTGGCAGCATCGCGCATGACAATGATCTCGAATGCACCCCAGCCCACCAGTTGCAGCAGGTTGAGCAGTGCCGGCAAGCGCGCGCCATGTTTACCCAGGCTCAGCTTCAGGGTGCCCATGGCCGACAGGCCGGTGTCACTGCCGATGACACCGGCGGCGCCGAGCAGCAGCACACCGACACCGGTGCCAAGGGCGATGGCCAGGACCGCGCCGGCCAGGCCAAGGCCAGGGGCCAGCATGGCGCCGACCTGCAGGACCATCAGGCCGATGCCGAGGGAGAACCACAGCGAGAACAGGTCGCGGGCGCCGAAGATGCGCTGGTGGGTGGGGACCGGGTGGTCGGGGGAGAATGGGCTGGGGGTGGTCATGCTTGTTGGCACTCGGCAAAATTTTTGATTGGACACGGTCGTTGTAGGAGCGGCCTTGTGTCGCGAAAGGGCCGCAAGGCGGCCCCGGCGAATTCAGCGGCGAAGCTGAAAACCTGGGGCCGCTTCGCAGCCCTTTCGCGACACAAGGCCGCTCCTACAAGGGGTCAGCCTTGCAGTCAGACTTTGTGGTACAGCTGGCTGCCTTCCTGGCGGAACCGTTCGGCCTGCTCGCGCATGCCTTGCTCGACCGTCACGTCCACAGCCTCGATCTTGGCCGCGTATTCACGCACTTCCTGGGTGATCTTCATCGAGCAGAACTTCGGCCCGCACATCGAGCAGAAGTGCGCGACCTTGGCCGACTCCTTCGGCAGGGTCTCGTCGTGGAAGGCGCGTGCGGTGTCCGGGTCCAGGCCGAGGTTGAACTGGTCTTCCCAGCGGAATTCGAAGCGTGCCTTGGACAAGGCATTGTCACGAATCTGCGCGCCCGGATGGCCCTTGGCAAGGTCGGCGGCATGGGCGGCGATCTTGTAGGTGATGATGCCGGTCTTGACGTCATCCTTGTTCGGCAGGCCCAGGTGCTCCTTGGGCGTGACATAGCAGAGCATGGCGCAACCGAACCAGCCGATCATCGCCGCACCGATACCGGAGGTGATGTGGTCGTAACCCGGAGCGATGTCGGTGGTCAGCGGGCCGAGGGTGTAGAACGGCGCCTCGTCGCAGCATTCCAGCTGCTTGTCCATGTTCTCCTTGATCAGCTGCATCGGTACGTGGCCAGGGCCTTCGATCATGCACTGCACATCATGCTTCCAGGCGATCTTGGTCAGCTCGCCGAGGGTTTCCAGCTCACCGAACTGGGCGGCGTCGTTGGCGTCGGCGATCGAGCCCGGGCGCAGGCCGTCGCCCAGCGAGAAGCTGACGTCATAGGCCTTCATGATTTCGCAGATCTCGTCGAAGTGCGTGTACAGGAAGTTCTCTTTGTGGTGCGCCAGGCACCATTTGGCCATGATCGAGCCACCACGGCTGACGATACCGGTGACCCGCTTGGCGGTCAGCGGCACGTAGCGCAGCAGCACACCGGCGTGGATGGTGAAGTAGTCCACGCCCTGCTCGGCCTGTTCGATCAACGTGTCGCGGAACAGCTCCCAGGTCAGGTCCTCGGCCACGCCATTGACCTTTTCCAGCGCCTGGTAGATCGGCACGGTACCGATCGGCACGGGCGAGTTGCGGATGATCCACTCGCGGGTTTCGTGGATGTGCTTGCCGGTGGACAGGTCCATGACGGTGTCCGAGCCCCAGCGGATGCCCCAGGTCAGCTTGGCCACTTCTTCCTCGATCGAGGAGCCCAGGGCACTGTTGCCGATGTTGCCGTTGATCTTCACCAGGAAGTTGCGGCCGATGATCATCGGCTCCACTTCCGGGTGGTTGATGTTGGCCGGGATGATCGCGCGGCCACGGGCGATTTCCTGGCGAACGAATTCCGGGGTGATTTCTTTCGGGATGTTGGCACCAAAGCTGTGGCCGGCATGCTGCTCGTTGAGCAGACCCGCGGCCCGTGCTTCCTGCAGCTTCATGTTCTCGCGGATGGCCACGTATTCCATCTCGGCCGTGATGATGCCCTGGCGGGCGTAATGCATCTGCGAGACGTTGGCGCCAGCCTTGGCCCGGCGCGGGTTGCGCACGTGGGCGAAGCGCAGCTTGGCCAGTTCGGCATCGTTCAGGCGCTGCTGGCCGAAATCGGAGCTCAGGCCGTCCAGGCGCTCGGTGTCACCGCGCGCGTCGATCCAGGCCGAACGGACATCGGCCAGGCCCTTGCGCACATCGATGATGACGTTGGGGTCGGTGTACGGGCCGGAGGTGTCGTAGACCAGTACCGGCGCATTGCTCTCGCCGCCGAAGTCGGTCGGGGTATCGTCCAGGCTGATTTCACGCATGGGCACGCGGATGTCCGGGCGCGAGCCTTCGACATAGACCTTGCGCGAACGCGGGAACGGTTGCACGGACTGCTGATCGACTTGCGCCGATTCGCTGAGGTTGATCGTTTTTTCTTGTTTGCTCATCACAGGCTCTCCAGACGGCTTCCTAGCAGTGGAATGTCGGGGTGAACCTGAATGGCGTGGACGCACCCGTTGACGGGTGCAGTGCCGGATATGGGGGTGCCTGAAGCTGCATGCAGCTGCGACATTCCCGGACCTGGCACAAGAGGCTCCCCGGGAAGGCGAGCAATCTTGTTCCCTACGCAGGCGCTAACCTGATCAGGTTCAACGGGATCCGCACCTCTGCGATCTCAGCCTTTGCTTCAAGGCACCCCGACAAGAACATGCGCAGTCTAGACTGGAGTGGTCGGCAAAGCCAAGCGGGTAAAACGCAGGGGAGATGAAAGGCGCAACCTATGATTGTTGGCGGGTGCGCATGGCACTACACTGGCCCGTCGCTCGATACTCAACAGTTCAGTAATTAAATTTCGTACAAGGATTGCCTCTATGCTGCGCAAACTTTCACTGGCGATAGCCGTGTCTTGTGCGTCCAACGGAGTGGTCTGGGCAGCGGATATGCCCACGACGGTGAAGACCGATCTGGTCAGTGTTTACCAGGAAGCGGTCGACAACAACGCCGATCTTGCTGCCGCCCGTGCCGATTATGGCGCCCAGAAAGAAGTGGTGCCGCAGGCCCGCGCCGGCCTGCTGCCAAACCTCTCGGCCGGTGCCGAGATGCAGAATACCCGCACCAAGCTCGACCAGCCTTCGACGACCTTCAACCGCAGCGGCAACAGCTGGAGCGCGACCCTTGCGCAACCGATCTTCCGCGCCGATCGCTGGTTCCAGCTACAGGCTGCCGAAGCGGTCAACGAGCAGGCAGCGCTGCAACTGTCGGCTACCGAGCAGAACCTCATCCTGCAGACGGCGCAGGATTACTTCACCGTGCTGCGTGCCCAGGACAACCTGGCGGCGACCAAAGCCGAGGAAGCGGCGTTCAAGCGCCAGCTGGACCAGTCCAACGAACGTTTCGACGTCGGCCTCTCCGACAAGACCGACGTGTTGCAGTCCCAGGCCAGCTACGACACCGCCCGCGCCAACCGAATCGTCGCCGAGCGCCAGGTACAGGATGCCTTCGAGGCCCTGATCACCCTGACCAACCGCGAATACAGCTCGATCCAGGGTGTGGTCCACACACTGCCGGTAAAGGTGCCGACCCCCAACGACGCCAAGGCCTGGGTGGAAACCGCCGGCCGCCAGAACCTCAACCTGCTGGCCACCAACCACGCCGTTGCCGCCGCCGAAGAAACCCTGCGTCAGCGCAAGGCCGGCCACGCCCCGACCCTTGATGCGGTGGCCCAGTACCAGAAAGGCGACAACGACAACCTGGGTTTCAGCAACTCGGCTGCACTGCCCAATGTGCATTACAGCGGTGACGTTGAGCAGACCACCGTCGGCCTGCAGCTGAACATCCCGATCTACAGCGGCGGCCTGACCAGCTCGCAGGTACGCGAGGCCTACCAGCGCCTGAGCCAGAGCGAACAGCAACGCGAAAGCCTGCGCCGTCAGGTGGTGGAGAACACCCGCAACCTGCACCGTGCGGTGAACACCGATGTGGAGCAGGTGCAGGCGCGCAAGCAGTCGATCATCTCCAACCAGAGCGCCCTGGAAGCCACCGAGATCGGCTACCAGGTCGGTACCCGCAACATCGTCGACGTGCTCGACGCCCAGCGCCAGCTGTACACCTCGGTGCGCGACTACAACAACAGCCGCTATGACTACATTCTCGACAACCTGAGCCTGAAGCAGGCGGCCGGGACCTTGAGCCCGCAGGACCTGCAGGACCTCAAGCAGTACCTGAAGCCGGACTACAACCCGGACAAGGACTTCCTGCCACCGGACCTGGCTGCGGCAGCTGCCAAGAACTTCGAGCGCAGGCCTTGAGACCGGTGTTGGCTGCTTCGCGGGTTTACCCGCGAAGAGGCCAACACAAAAAATCAGCTGAGAAGCTTGCCCAACCCATCCAGCAAGCGCTGCAAGGCGCCCTGGTTGGCCCGCATCACCGCCCTGCCCGCCTCGCCCATGCGTCGCGCATCCTGGGGCAGTTCGATCAAGCGACGCACCGCCCCGGCCAGCCCGTCGGCATCATCGACCTGCTGCAACGCCCCCGCCTCGCGCAACATCGCGCTGATTTCCAGAAAGTTGAACACATGTGGCCCCATGAGCACCGGCAATGCCAATGCCGCAGGCTCCAGCGGGTTATGGCCGCCCGTGGCCACCAGGCTGCCGCCGACAAAGGCGATGTCGGCCAGGGCATAGAGGAACAGCAACTCACCCATGGTGTCACCCAGCAACACCTGCGTCCGGGCCTCCACCGGCGTGCCGGCGGAGCGGCGCACCGTGACGAACTGCTCGGCACACAAGGCATGCACGGCATCGAAGCGCTCAGGGTGACGTGGCACCAGGATCAGCAGCGCATCGCCATGTACCTGCAGCAACTGCCGGTGCGCCTGCAAGATCAAGGCATCCTCACCCTCGTGCGTGCTGGCAGCGATCCAAACCGGGCGCTGGTCGGCGCCCCACTGTTCGCGCAATGCCCTGGCACGAGGCTGCAAATGTTCATCGATCTTCAGGTCGAACTTGATCGAGCCGGTCACCTGTACGCACTCGGGGCGCGCCCCCAGGTCACGGAAGCGCCGAGCCTCGGTTTCGGTCTGCACGGCGATCAGGCTCATTTCGCCCAGCATCGGCCGGGTCAGCCTGGCAAAGCGCCCGTAGCCACGGGCCGAGCGCTCGGACAGTCGGGCATTGGCCAGGGCCACCGGAATGCCGCGCCTGGCGCATTGGTGGATATGGTTGGGCCACAGTTCGGTTTCCATGATGATGCCCAGGCGCGGGCGCACATGGTCGAGAAAGCGTCCGGCTGCCCATGGCAGGTCGTAGGGCAGGTAGCAATGCTGGATGCGCGGCTCATCGGCGAACATCGCGCGAATACGCTCGGAGCCGGTCGGGGTCATGCAGGTGAGCGTGATCGGCAGGTCCGGGTAGGCCTTGAGCAGCGCGCGCACCATCGGCGCGGCGGCAATGCTTTCACCCACCGAGACCGCATGCACCCAGATCCCGCCCTGGCGCATGGCCGGCAGGTTGCGGGCAAAGCGCTCGCCGATGCGCTGGCCGTAGGCCGGCGCCTTGCGTGCGCGCAGGTACAGGCGCAGCGCAACCAGCGGCAGGCCCAGGTGAAACAGCAAGGTATAGAGTGTTCTGTTCATGGCCGCGGAGTTTACCCGATCGCGCGCAGGTGCACCGCAAAGCGCTCGGCCAACCATTGCGCGGCAGGGCCCAGCGGCTCATCACGGCGCCAGGCCAGTTCGGCTACCAGCGCGGGTGGGCGCCATTCGCTGTCGAGCTCGACCATGTGCGCCTGGTAGGTCGGGTATTGCACCACATGCCGCGGCAACCAGGCCCAGCCCAGGCCGCGCATCAGCAGCTCGGCCATGGCGTAGAAGCTGTCAGCACGCCAGACCTGCGGGCTGATCGCCTCGCCGCCGGGGTAGCCGCTCTGTTGCGGTGTGATCAGCAATTGCCGGTGCCGGGCCAGCTGCTGGCGGGTGACCCGCCCTTCATGGGCAAGCGGATGATCAATCGCGCAGACCGTCACCATTTCCACACTGCCCAAGGCACGGCGCTCCAGAGATGCCGGGATGCTTTCGTGATGGAAGAACAGCCCCAGGTCGGCGCGTCGCTCGGCCAGCTTGCGTGCTACATCCCCCTGGGCACCACTGGCCAGTTGCACCTCCAGATAAGGGTAACGGCTAGCCAGTTCGTCGAGGCTGTCGATCACTGGCTGATAAGGCATCGCCTCGTCCTGAGCCACCCGCAACAAGGCTTCCTGGCCGCGCATCAAGGCCAAGGCACGACCATCCAGGCGCTCGCACTGGCGCAGGAGCTCGCGGGCATCTTCGAGCAACGCCGCACCGTTTTCAGTCAGCTTCGGCTGGCGTCCGCTGCTGCGCTCGAACAGCGTGACACCGAGGTCGGTTTCCAGCAGGACGATGGCATTGCTGATGGCCGACTGTGCCTTGCGCTGTTCGCGGGCCACGGCGGAAAACGAGCGCAATTCGGCGACCCGCAGAAAGGTGCGCAGTTGTTCAAGGTTCCATTGTTCGGCCATCAACCTATCTCCCATATGGATAGGTAATGACTTTACCGCATCCGGGCAATCGCTAGAATGCCGAGCCAGTTACCGGAGGATCCCGTCATGAATGCCTACACCTATCTCGCCATCGCCATCTGCGCCGAAGTCATCGCCACTGCCTCCATGAAGGCGGTAAAGGGGCTGAGTACGCCGTTGCCGTTGCTGCTGATGGTGGTCGGCTACGGGATCGCGTTCTGGATGCTGACCCTGGTGGTGCGCAGCATTCCGGTGGGCATCGCCTATGCGATCTGGTCGGGCCTTGGCATCGTATTGATCAGCGTGGCAGCGCTGGTGGTCTATGGGCAGAAGCTGGATGTACCGGCAATGCTGGGCATGGCGATGATCGTGGGTGGCGTGGTGGTGATTCAGCTGTTTTCCAAAACTGCCGGGCACTGAGGCAGCCTGTATACTTGCCAGCTGTCCCAGTCTTCGAGGTACCGCCATGCCAACCGCCATTTCCACTGACGTACTGATCGTCGGCGCCGGGGTCGCAGGCCTCTGGCTCAATGCCCGCCTGCGTCGCCTGGGCTACTCGACAGTGCTGGTGGAGCGCGCCAGCCTCGGTGGCGAGCAGACCATCAAGTCCCAGGGCATCATCCATGGCGGTACCAAGTACGCCCTGCACGGCGCCCTGACCGGCGCCTCGGAAGCCATCGCCGACATGCCGCGCCGCTGGCGCGAAGCGATCGATGGCAACGGCGAACTGGACCTGACCCGCACCCGCCTGCTTTCCGATGCCCACTACCTGTGGTCGCCAGGCACCCTGGCCGGCAACCTGACCAGCTTCTTCGCCAGCAAGGCCGTGCGTGGCCGGGTCGATCAGGTAAAGGGCGAGCACTTGCCACCGGCCCTGCAAGACCGTGGTTTCAAGGGCAAGGTCTACCGCCTTGCGGAGCTGGTGATCGATGTGCCCAGCCTGCTCGCCAACCTGGCCGAACTGGCCGGTGACAGCCTGCTCGCGGGTGAACAGGTCGAACCGCTGCGCGAGGGCGACGAACTGGTCGGCTTGCGCGTCGACGGCCGTGAAATCCGCGCCCAGCGCATTGTGCTCAGCGCCGGCGCTGGCACCGAAGACCTGCTGCACGCCTTGGGCCTCAAGCAACCTGCCATGCAGACCCGCCCGTTGCACATGGTTCTGGCCAAAGGGCCAAACCTCAAGCCGCTGTATGCACACTGCCTGGGCGCCGGGCCAAAACCGCGCATGACCGTTACCACCCACCCGGCGGCCGATGGCCAGTGGGTCTGGTACCTCGGCGGCGACCTGGCCGAGGCCGATGGCGTGGCCCGCGAACCTGCCGCGCAGATAGCTGCTGCACAAAAGGAAATTGCCAGCCTGCTGCCTTGGGTCGACCAAGGCCAGGTGCGCTGGGCGACCCTGCGTGTCGACCGCGCCGAGCCCGCGCAGTCCGGCCTGGTGCGCCCCGACAACGCCTTCCTCGCCGAACAGCAGCGCCTGCTGGTGGGCTGGCCAACCAAACTGGCACTGGCACCGGACTTCAGTGACCGGGTACTGGCCAGCCTCGACCGCGACGGCGTGCGCCCCGCAGCGCAGGCCGACCTTTCCGGCCTGCCGCGCCCGGCCTTGGGCGTACCGGCCTGGGAGCAACTGCTGCCATGACCTTGCCAACCTTGCATGGCTTGCACCGCCCGCTGGGCAGCACCGGTTTCAAGGTTTCACCACTGGGCCTGGGCACGGTCAAGCTGGGCCGCGACCAGGGCGTCAAATACCCCAATGGCTTCACCATCCCCGGCGATGACGAAGCCCGAATGCTGCTGGCCCAAGCCCGCGAGCTGGGTATCAACCTGATCGACACCGCCCCGGCCTATGGCCGCAGTGAAGAGCGCCTGGGGCCGCTGCTGCGCGGCCAGCGCGATGAATGGGTGATCGTCAGCAAGGTGGGTGAGGAATTCGAAGACGGGCAGTCCAGCTTCGACTTCAGCGCCGTCCACACCCGCCGCTCGGTGGAACGCAGCCTGCGCCGCCTGGAAACCGACCGTATCGAACTGGTGCTGGTGCACTCCGATGGCAATGACCTGGCAATCCTCGAGCAGGAAGAGGTCTACCAGACACTCGCCGCACTCAAGCAGGAAGGCAAGATTCTCGGCTATGGCCTTTCCGGCAAGACCGTCGCCGGTGGCTTGAAAGCGCTGGAGCAAGGCGATTGCGCCATGGTCACCTACAACCTCAACGAGCAGGCAGAACGCCCGGTGCTGGACTACGCTGCCGAACACGGCAAGGCCATTCTGGTGAAGAAGGCGTTGGCCAGCGGGCATATCTGCCTTGCCCCTGGGGTCGATCCGGTGCAAGCCAGCTTCGAGTTGCTGTTCGCCCACCCGGGCGTGAGCAGTGCTATTGTCGGCACCATCAATCCGTTGCACCTGGCCCACAACGTGGCCACCGTCGCCCGCATCCTGGGCCAGCATTGAGTTGTCACCCACCCAAGATGGGCCTGGAGACTGACCCGACGCAAGGAGGAGCCTCGTGGCGCGTACGCTGATCCGCAAGAACCCGAGCAACTTCAAGACACTGCCGCTGCATGTCGAAGCCACAGCCGAAGGCTTGGTCTACCAGAGCATCGGCATGC
Organism: Pseudomonas sp. NPDC089422; assembly: GCF_044749405.1. NCBI lineage: Bacteria > Pseudomonadati > Pseudomonadota > Gammaproteobacteria > Pseudomonadales > Pseudomonadaceae > Pseudomonas > Pseudomonas sp. NPDC089422. Next base: position 373,676 of record NZ_JBIVHW010000002.1, on the reverse strand, counting down.
CCCTGAACTTCGCCCAGACCCAACAACGGCGGCGCGCGATCCAGCTGGCCGACAAGCAGCGCTTCGTGGTCGAGCTGGCCAACCTGGGTGTTTCCGTACGCCTGACCCTGCACTGGCAGCACCGTGATTACTGGGTGCTGGTGAGGCAGCGTCGTCAGGACCGCGGTGACGTGGTACTGAAACTTATTTCCGGGTATGTCCCCGCCCAGGAACTCAACCTGCCGCTGCACACTGCCGTCCAGGAGGTCGCTGAAGAATGCCTGCTGGAGACCCCGGAAGGCTGGCTGAGCGGGCGTTTCAACGACACCTGGCTGCCAGCCCCCTATGCCGCCGCACTGCATTACCGCGAAGCCTTGCCCTTCGTGCTGACGCCGGAGTCAGGTGCTGCCCGCCCGGTGCACTGTGGCAACCTGATGTTGCTGGAACGGCCACGGGCCTATGTGCACTTGCCGACCGCTTCGCTGCAGCTGATCTACGACATGCGCCTGCAGGTGCCGAGGGAGGCCAAGAAACTCAGCCTGTTCCATGTCGATGAGCGGCTGGAAGGCGACCAACTGGTGGCGCGGCTCAACCGCAAGCGACCAGATCTGTATCTGATGCCGGTACAGGATGGGCAGCCGTTGGCCGAGCTGTACACGTTGAAGAAGGATGAGCTGGTACCGGCGAGTACCCGCGGGCTCTACCTGGCCGAGAGCTTTGCCCGGCAGGAAGGCTGGGTGGTGGCCGATGAGCGGATTCGCTGGAAGGACTGGGTGAAACAGCAGGGGCTGGTAGAGCGCAAAGTGACGCCGGCCTCGCATCTGCAGCGCTTTGGCGACAAGGCACGAGCGTTGCTGGAACGGGCCCGCACTTCACTTCATAAATAGCATTCGGGGCCGCTTTGCGGCCCCTGCGTTCGATCAGTTCTTGCGGATCTTCTCGACGATGGCTGTGGTCGAGCTGTTTTCGACCAGCCCCAGCACCTTCACGGTGCCGCCATAGCCCTTGACGATATCGGCACCCACCACCTGGTCGATACCATAGTCCCCGCCCTTGACCAGCACGTCTGGCTTCACCTGGCTCAGCAGGTTTTCCGGGGTGCCTTCAGGGAAGCTGATCACCCAGTCCACCGCGCCCAGGCCAGCCAGCACGGCCATGCGCCGGTCAACGCTGTTGATCGGACGGCCCGGCCCCTTCAGGCGGCTGACCGACGCGTCGTCGTTGACGGCGACGATCAGGCGATCACCCTGTGCTCGCGCCTGCTCCAGGTAGGTGACATGCCCGGCATGCAGGATATCGAAGCAGCCGTTGGTGAAGACGATCTTTTCTTTGTGCGCCCGTGCATCATCGATGGCCAGCAGCAGTTGCTCCAGGCCCAGCACGCCACGCTCGGAGCCTTCCTCACGCTGGATCGCCCGGCGCAGCTCCGGGGCACTGATGGCAGCGGTACCCAGCTTGCCGACCACGATGCCCGCGGCCAGGTTGGCCAGGGCCACGGCGTGCGGCAGGTCTTCGCCTGCGGCAATGGCAGCCGCCAGGGTAGAGATCACGGTATCGCCGGCACCGGTCACGTCGAACACTTCGCGAGCACGGGCTGGCAAGTGCAACGCTGGCTGGCCGGTGCGCAACAGGGTCATGCCGTGCTCGCCACGGGTCACCAGCAGCGCGCCAAGGTCCAGGTCCTGCAGCAATTGCAGGCCTTTGGCGACCAGTTCGGCCTCATCGGCGCAGCGGCCGACGATGGTCTCGAACTCGCTGAGGTTCGGGGTGATCAGGCTGGCACCACGGTAGATGGAGAAATCCTTGCCCTTGGGATCGGCCAGCACTGGAATGCCCTTGGCACGAGCGGCCTGGATCAGGCTCTGGTGGTTCTTCAGCGCGCCCTTGCCGTAGTCGGACAAGACCAGGACCTTGACGCCTTCAAGCAATGTGTCGACTTCAGCCCCCAGCGACAATGGGTCGGTGGCGAACGGCTCTTCGAAATCGATGCGCAGCAATTGCTGGTGACGGCTCATGACCCGCAGCTTGACGATGGTCGGCTGGTGCGCGATGCGCTGGAACACCGAACGCACACCAGCGGCCTGCAGGCTGTTGGCCAGGCTGTCGGCGGCCTCGTCCTGGCCGGTGACACCGATCAGCGAGGCTGGCGCGCCAAGGGCGGCGATGTTCAAGGCAACGTTGGCCGCGCCGCCGGGGCGATCTTCGATCTGATCGACCTTGACCACCGGCACTGGCGCTTCAGGCGAGATACGCGAAGTACCGCCATGCCAGTAGCGGTCGAGCATGACATCGCCGACCACCAGTACCGGGGCTTGATCGAAACGCGGCATGGACAACTTCATGGGCAACCCATATGGAAATAATGAACAGGGGCAGGATATTAGCACAGGGTAGGCGACGGCTTTACGGCCAGATACACCCTGGAAAATTCCCGTGACAATCGGGGCCGATACGGCCCCGATCAAGGCGGGTCAGGTGATATCGGCCTTGGCCGGCTCATCCAGGCCCATGGCATGCAGGCGGGCATAATGGCCATTGGCCGCGAGCAGTTCGGCATGAGTACCGCGCTCGACCAGGCAACCCTGGTCCATCACCAGGATCAGGTCGGCCTTCTCGATGGTCGACAGGCGGTGGGCGATCACCAGCGTGGTTCGGCCCTCCATGACATGATCCAGGGCCGCCTGGATATGCCGCTCGGACTCGGTATCCAGCGCCGAAGTGGCTTCGTCGAGGATCAGCAGCGGCGCGTTCTTCAACAGTGCCCGGGCAATCGCCAGGCGCTGGCGCTGGCCACCGGAGAGCAGCACGCCGTTCTCACCGACTTCGGTATCGAAGCCTTTTGGCAGGCGGTCGACAAATTCCTTGGCATAGGCATCTGCGGCTGCCGCTTCGATATCGGCACGCGGGGCGCCTGCCAGGTCGCCATAGGCGATATTGTTTGCCACGGTATCGTTGAACAGGGTGACATGCTGGGTCACCTGGGAAACATGGCGGCGCAGGTTGCGCAGGCGATAGTTCTCGATCTCCACGCCATCGAGCAGGATCTGCCCCTGGTCGTGGTGGTAGAAGCGCGGGATCAACGCCGCCAGGGTCGACTTGCCGCTGCCCGAACGCCCGACCAGGGCGATCATCTGCCCAGGCTCGGCGACGAAGCTGATGTTGCTCAGTACCTCGCGCTCGGTGCCCGGGTAGGTGAAGCTCAGGTTGCGCACTTCGAGACGACCTTCCACACGCTCCTTCTCGACAGTGCCGGTATCGATCTCCGGCTGCTCGTCCAGTTGCTCGAAGATGCTCTCGGCACCAGCCAGGCCCTTCTGGATGGTCGAACTGACTTCCGACAGCTGGCGGATCGGCTTGGGCAGCAGGCCTGCCGCCGTGATGTAGGCCACCAGGTCACCAGCGGTGGATTCACCGCGCAGGAACAGCACCAGGAACATCAACGCCGCCATGGCGGTGTAGATCACCAGCTGCAGCAGCGGTGTGTACAGCGAGCCGGTCTTGGTCATGTGCAGCTGCTTGTCGGTGTTGCTCTGGCTGGCGTTGCCGAAGCGCTGCTGCTCGTAGGCTTCACCGCCGAAGCTGCGGACCACGCGGTAACCCTGGATAGTCTCGGACGCGACATGCGTCACGTCGCCCATGGCGGACTGGATCTTCTTGCTCTGCTTGCGGAATTTCTTGCTGGCAACGCTGACCATCACCGCGATCACCGGCAGGATGGCGACCATCACCAAGGTCAGGTGCCAGTTCATCCACAGCAGGTAGCCGAACAGGAATACCACCGTCAGGCCTTCCCGGATGACGACCTTGATGGCATCGGTGGCAGCACCGGTGACCATGGTCACGTTGAAGGTGATCCGCGAAATCAGGTGGCCCGAGTTGTGGTTGTCGAAGTAGCGATTGGGCAGCACCAGCAGCTTGTTGAACAACTCCACGCGCAGGTCATGCACCAGGCACAGGGAAACCTTGGCCAGGAAGTAGTTGCCCAGGAACGAACCCAGGCCTTGCCACGCTGCGATCAGGATGATCAGCAGCGGCACCGCCTGCAGCAACTGCAGGTCGCGCAGGTAGGGAACGTTGGGGAACAACACCGCTTCCGGGTTGCTCAGCCCATCGACGAAATACTTGAGTATCCCGGCCAGCATGGGCTGGGTCGAAGCAAAGATCACGAAACCGACAATGCTCAGCAGGAAAATGCCGATATAGGGTTTCACATAGCTCAGCAGCCGGAAGTAGATCTTCAGGCTGGAGGTGTGCTCCGCCGGTAGCGGTGTTTCGGCCATCATCGAGCTCGCTGTTCAGGTTGAACCGGAAATTTTACCACAGGCATCATTTTCGGCACGCATCCATGGCAACAACATGACCAGGCCGACCGGCAGCCAGCTGACGAACCATTCCGCCCGGGGCGTCGTGGTGAGGCTGGCGGCGTCGAACTGCATGGCCAGGGTCGAGTAGATCCAGAGGCAGAGCAGAATCTTGCCAAAGACCGTGTCGCGCGCTCGGACAATCTCTCCGAGGGTGAACAGCCACACGGCAATCCACAGCAACATACCTGGCAACCCGAGCTCAACCGCAACATGCGTAAACATGTTGTGGGTGTGATCGAACTGCTGGCCAGCGGCCTCTACTTTGTAATAGGCACCCAGCCCCAGGCCACCCCATGGGTGCTCACTGATCATGTGCAGCGTCGAGCGGAAAATTTCGGGACGGAAGGACGAGCCACGCAAGGCGATGAGATCGTAGACGGCGTAGAAGGCCAGCCCGGTGCTCACCACTGCGAGCAGCGCCATGAGCTGGCTGTGCCTGTCACGGAACCACAGGGGTGCCAGGATCACAGGAATGATCAGCGCCAGTACCGCGCCACGGCTCTGGCTCAAGGCGACAAATGCGGCCAGGCACGCCAGTGCCAACAACCAACACAGGCGCAAGGCAGGCTGTCGCGGCAGATCGTACAGCAGCAGCAAAGCGGCGATTCCGACAACATAAGCGCCAAGGATCGGGTGCGAGATCTCGCCGATACCTTCCAGGCGAGTAACCAGCGGCATGGCCTGGACGCCATAGAACCTGACAATGGAGATCAGTGCGGCAATCGCCAGCAATGCAGATCCTATCCGTAACAACTGCCGAATACGGACCGTCCCCAATTGCCCGATGATCGGGAACGCCATCAAGAACACCAGAATGTAAAGCAGCCGCTTGCCTTCTCGCCCATACTCCTGGTTGTTTGACCAGGCCATGCTCAGCTCGCCCCACACCAAAAACAGCGCCAACGCCCCCCACAGCGCGGGCTGACGCCGCCAGGCATCAAGCAGAATCCGTCTCGCCGACCATGCCACTACCAAAGTGGGCAGCCACATGAACACAATCATGCCTTGCTGATACAGCTTGTTGCTGGGAGCCAAGGCAATGGCCGCCAGGAACCAGACCAACCCGAACGCCAACCAGGCCTTGGCCCAGTTCTTCTCATACAACATCCATACTCCCCGGTAACGCGAAATGACACCAGACATGGTGCTACAGCTTTATTTTCGGCATTATTGCCAGTCATTTTTGCTTGCCAGACGACAAGGCCCTATACATGCAGTGCTCCCGCCTCTCCCAGGTCGACTTCGATCAGCTGACACTTGGAGCCCAGGTGCTAGAGGCAGATAGCCATGGCGCCAAAGTTTACCTGCTCAGGGATGGAAATTTCCTAAAGGTTTTTCGTAGAAAGCGTCTAATTTCATCTGCGTTGCTTCGTCCGTATTCACAACGCTTCGTCGACAATGCCGCTCGCCTGCATCAACTGGGGATTCCCACGCTCGAAGTGATCAGCCAGCACAAACTGGATGTACCGGGCAGAACAGCCGTGCTGTATCGCCCGCTGCCAGGGCGCACGTTGCTGCAGCTATCGCGTGACGCCGGGTTCAGCTGGGCCAGCTACCTGCCGCGGCTGATCGAATTGATCCGTCAACTGCACCTCAATGGCGTGTACTTCCGCTCGTTGCACCTGGGCAATGTAGTCGAAACACCTGACCAGCACCTTGGACTGATAGATGTAGCAGACATGCGCTTCCTGCGCCCGCCGCTCTCTGCACGGATGATCAGGCGCAATGTTCAGCACATGGTGCGTTATATCGAGCGGGAAAACCTGGGTGACCAATTCCCGCTCGTCGACTTCGAGGCGGCCCTGCTGGCGCGCTGACTTCAACCACGCAGCAGTTTCTGCGACCCATCACAGAACGCCTGCCATGCCGCCTCGGGCGCCAGCGCCTCGCGCTGACGGGCGGCCATGAACTGAGCGCCGGGGGCATCGCAGCGTTCGATTGCCTGGGCCCAGGCTTCGACACTGCCAACCGGCAGGTAGCAGCCCGCTTCCCGCAATTGCTCACGAAACACTGGCAAGTCGCTGCACAGCACCGGCAGATCCGCCATCACGGCTTCTTGCACCACAAGGCCCAGGCCCTCGGCACGCGACGGCACCAGCAGCCAGTCAAACGCCCGGTAGAGTTGCTGCAAGTCATCGTGGTGGCCGCACAACATCACACGCCCGGCCAGCCCCAAAGCATCAATGCGCGCTTGCAGGCTGGCGCGTAGAGGGCCATCACCGACAATCGCCAGGTGCATGTCCGGCCGGCTGGCGGCCCCCTTGGCGAATGCCTCGATGAGCATCTCGAAGCCTTTGCTTTCTACCAGCCGCCCCACTGCACCGAGCACCTGGCCCGAGGTTTGCGGCAGTGCCAGTTCCTGGCGAGCCTGCTCACGGCTGAGCAGCGGCCTGGCGAAGGCCTGCGGGTCGAATGCCATGCGCAGCGCCTGTACAGGACGACCAATATCCCGCTCAAGCGAGCGCGCCAAGGTTTGCGAGACGGCTGCAATGCTCACCCGCTCAGGGGGCAGCCGGGTCAGCAAACGCACATCGCTGGCATTGAGCCGGGTACTGCCATGGAACAGCACCTTGACCCGCACTCCCGGGATTTGCTGCAACACCGGCAGCACCAAGCGTGCGACCCCGACGCCGTCGAGCAGGATCACATCAGCCTGGGCCTCTTGCAGTGCCCTGCGCAGACGCAGGCGCTGCCAGGGCAGCAATAGACGCCAAAGGCTTTTGCCCTTCAGCACCCGCTGCGGTATGTGCCATACGCGGGTAGGGCCCTGACCATGACACAGCTCACCTCCGAGCAACAACCAGTTACTGATAGACGCATCGGCCCCCGCGTGCGACAGCACCTGTTGGTGGACCTTGTGGATGGACATGTACGGCGAACCGCCTGCCCACATCATGTTGACGATATTCATGGGGATAGCGCCCCTCTCCCGTGCAAGCCAGGTGGGACTGCAGCTTCAACTAACAAGAATCGGATTTCCCATGCAGATAAGGGCGCCCATAACCAGCATCAATGCCGGCCTCACCCGACATGGCGTCGGGAAAGCGCCCTTTCTCCAGCATAGGCTGGAAATGCTGGACAGCACTGCTGCCCCTTAGACGACCCTGGCAACACGGGTTAGTGCCCGAAATCACCATGAAACCTTCTGCGAGTGCTTTCATCAGACATGCTGATGATCAGAAGCCGAGTTTCAACCGCCAGCGTTGCCAAGCAGACAACGGCGGATGAGGCCTGAGTGCCGGGCGCATATGCTCGACGATGCTCCGCCCCACTGCAGCGAAACTGAAGCGGGAAACGGCCAGCTCGCGACCATTTTCGGCAATTTGCTGCGCCAGCGCAGGGTCTTCGCGCAAGACACGCAACTTGGCCTGCAGCGTCGGAATGCTGTCATAGAACACGACGTTGACCATGTCCTGCAGCCCCAGCGCGCGATTCTCTGCTTCGCCCTGGTCGTATGCCAGCAGCACGCAGCCACAGGCCATGGCTTCGAAGTTCTTGATCATGTACTCACCCATGCCAACGTCGGCGCTGACAAAGAAGCGAATACGGTTCAGCGTGTTGCAATAGTCCTCGCCCGACTTGGTGCGGGTGACCACCAGGTTCTCGACCTGCCCCAGTTCGTCCAGCAGCGCCTTGCGGCCGCTGTAGGCGACACTGTTGGTGCTGCCGACGAAGGCCAGTTCGATATCGCGCCCACGGCCCTGGTCGGCCAGCAGTTGTTCATCGTAGCCCTTGGGCACGAACACCGCGTCGAAGCCCTCCTGGCGCAGGCGCTCGCTGACGCTGTAGCCCGAGCTGATCACGCGCGCCCACGGCAGCTTGCGGTAATGCGCGCTGAACTTGCCGGTGTACTTGCAAGGGATGTAGTTCTGGTAGGCATCGTGCTCGAGAATCACCAGGTTCGGCACCGTACGGATGAAGGCCGCCTGGCGGATCTCTTGCTTGAAGCGCAGGAAGAAGACGATGCGGTCATAGCGTTCGACCTGCACTTCACGCTTGAAGTAACGGCGCAGGTTGCGCTGGTCTTCGCTGGTCAGCCAGCGCAGATCGCATTCGCAGTTGGCCGCGACGCCGTCGTACAGGCGATCGAGGATCGCGCGCTGTTCCTTCTGTACCAGAAATAGGACTTTCATTGCTTTCCTTGGGCGCTCTGCGCCATCGCGGTCGGGTTTACAGCTCACGCCGCCAGAACAACTCATGCCGGCGCACGGCCTTGCGGAAGAACTCGTTCTCCCCGTAAGGCGACGGTCGGCGCCCCGCCAGCCAGCGCTGCAGCCATCGACGCAGGCGGCGCTTGAAGGGTGCCAGGGGCTGCAGGTCGTGCATCATGCCCAAGGCCATGGCCTTGTCACGCTGGGTTGTCACATCCAGCAGCAACGAGCACGGCGCCCAGGCCTGCCCGGCGCTCAGCTGCGGCGGCAAGGCCACGCCATCGCCGCTGTCGCCCATTGGCCAGCGGTCGTTGTCATGCAGGTGGTTGGCGTAGCACAGCAGCGTCTGCGGCTGCCAGGCCAGGCCCTGCAGGGCCTCCATGACAGCCGCCTGGGCGCAGATATGGTCAGGATGCGGGTCAAGTTGCGGATGCGGCAAGACCAGCACTTCAGGCCTGGCCATTTCCAGCAGCGCCTGCAGGTCGGCCAGCAGGTTGTGCCAGGTGGGCGCACCATCGCGGTCGGCCGGCAGTGGGAACGGGTTGAACTGGCGGAACAGGCGGATATCGGCCATGCCCGCTTCGCGGGACGCGGCAGGCTGATCAGGAGCGGCCTGCATGCTGGGCAGCTGCAGGCAGAAATACCCCAGCTGCACGCAGCGCGATTCGGGCACGCCGGCCCAGCGTGGCACGGCGATGCTGTCCCAGGCGCGCAGGCGGCCCTTCAAGCGGGCAGCCTCCGACTTGCCCAGCCCCATCTGCTGATAGTGCTCGGCCTCGATCTCACCCGCAGTCAGGGTGACCACCCAGGTTTGGTCGGCCTGGCTGTACAAGCCATAGGCAGCCAGCTCGGCATCATCGGCATGCGGCGCGATCACCATCACCCGGCGGCGCTGCAGTTCGACACCGGGAGTTATCCACAGGCGCGGCTCACCCAGCAGCCGGCAATGGCGCCCGCGCAGGCGCAGCTCACCCGCCTGCAGAGGTGCGGCCAGCCCGGTAAGGTTAAGGAAGCGCAACCCATCGACGCCGCGCTCGAAGGTTTGCTGATCGCCGGGTTCGGCACCAAGCAGCTCGACCCGCGGGTCGAGGAAGCGCCCCAGCCAGCCACTTTTCACCCGCAGTTCAAGCACCAGGGTTTCATTGCCCTGCAACGCCGTGTCGACCTTGAGCAGCCCGTCGCGCAGCATGACCGGCACTTCTTGGCTCAACTCGCCAAAGTCATAGGCGTAATCCTCGCCAGGCGCATAGAACAGGTGATCGGCGAACCAGGCCTCGTGAGCGGCCCAGAGCAGCGGCAGCAGCAACAGCGGCAGCCACCACCAGGTGAAGGCACCCAGCGCCACCAGCACGACCAGGCTGGCGAGCAAGCCCAGGCGCTTGTTGCGCCGATGGCGCTTGAGCAACTGCTGCTTGCGGCTCACGCCTGGAATACCGGCACAGGGTTGCACCAGCGGTCCTTGTACTCCCGGTCGGCACGGCCGAACGAGAAGCGCAGGGGCTTGTTGCGCGCCCGGGCGTCTTCCCAGGCCGCCTGGGTATTGAGGAAGCTCAGCACGCTACCTGGGCTGAAGGCCTTGGTTTCCGGGTCGACACCGCCATTGATGTATTCGACACTGATCCACTCAGGCGCCTCCACGCGATACACCAGCTGGATGGCGATAGGCTTGTCCTCGAGCATCAGCACCGAGCCGATCAGCAGCTCGCGCAGGCGCTCCAGCACTTCGGCCATACGCTCGGCCCCCGTGGCCGGGAAGCCCCAGCGGCGCTGGAACAGGTCACAGTACATGGCGGCGATCTGCTGCGCGCTGAAGTCGCCGATCGGACGCACCACGCCGCCGGCTTCTTCCAGCAGGCGCAATTCGCGGCGCTGGTTGTAGCGGAATTTCTTCGACAGGTCTTCGTGGGCGCGGGCCATGGCCAGCTGCTCCTTCTGCACCTTGAGGCCGCTGAAGCGGCCCTGGTTCAGCTCGGACAGGTAGCGTGCGGCATGGCGCAATGGCGCGCCGGCATCAGCCGCTGCCGGCAGGATGATCTCGGCATTGCCAAGGTCGAACAGGGCCTTCTTGCCGGCACGCTTGAGCACGTCCTTGGACAACGCCAGATGACGCCCCCAGGTCGGGATGGCGGCTTTCAGCTCGCCCGCCTGGTACCAGCCCAGGTAACGCACCGGAATCTGGGCCATGTCCGCCAGCTGCTCGACCACCAACGGGTGCGTCGCGACGCTGCCGCCAAAACGCGCCCAAGCTTCGGCGTAGGTCGGCGCATCGATGGCCTGCCAGCCGCGCTCGCGAAAGGCCTGGATATGATTGAGCATCAAGCCTTCCCCATCAGCGCACGAACCTGTGGCAACTGCCAGAACGCCTCGCGCACGGCCTGGTCGGAGAAACGCTCGTGCAGGCGCCGCAGCATGTGCGCAGCGCAGGTTTCACGCTGCTGTACATCCAGCGCAGCCATATGCTTGAGGCCCTGCGCCAATTGCCCGGCATCGGCCAGCGGGAACAGCACGCCAACCCCCTCGACCACCTCACGCGCACCGCCGCAGGCCGTGGCCAGCACTGGCACGCCGGCGACCATGGCTTCGAGCAGGACCATGCCGAACGGCTCATGGTCGGAGCTCAAGGCAAACACATCGAAGGCCTGAAAATAGCGACGGGCATCCGGCACCTGACCGAGGAAGTCCACCTGTGCGGCAATGCCCAACTCGGCAGCCTGAGCCTTGAGCTGCGCCTCCAGGCGGCCCTTGCCAAGGATTGCCAGGCGTGCGCCGACAGGCAGGCCCGGCAGCGCCTCGGCAAAGCCACGCAGCAAGGTGGCCTGATCCTTGTCAGGGTGCAGGCGACCGACGTTGCCGACCACCCATGCCTGGGCATCCAGGCCCAACGCCGCACGGGCCTCGGCACGGGGCACCAGGGCAGCTTGCAGGGCGTCGATATCAATACGGTTGTACAACGTCTGGATACGCTCGGCCGGCCACTGTGGCAGGCAGCGGCGCATGTCGTCACGCACCGCATCCGACACGCCCAACAGGCTCAGGCGCTTGCTGAACAGGTTGGCGAACAGGCGCCGGCCCTTGCGCTCATAGTCACCGAACGCATGATGCACGCCGATCACCGGCAAGCCGGTGCCCAGCAGCGCGACATAGATCGGCTTGAAACGGTGAGCAATGCAGAAGCTGAAATTGCGCTCGGCCGCAATGCGCCGCAGAGCACGGATCGCACCCAGCTTCAGGCCACGCACGGCCTTGGAGCTGAATTCGAGAAACAGCACCTCGTCCGACGCACAACCTGCCGCAACCTGCGGGTCGGCGGCGCCGGTGAGGAACACGGTGGTGACCTTGTAGCCGCTGCCCTGGAACAGGCTGGCGTACTGACGGGCACAATCGAGGAACGGCCCGTCATAGCCATGGCAGAACTGCAGGATCCGCGCTTCAGAGCGGCTGGTCATAGGCGGCGGCGCCGTCCTTCACGACCAGGATGTCTTCCATGATCAGGTACTGCAGGTCCGAACCGAAGAACATGTTCAGTGCGTCGGTCGGCGAGCAGATCATCGGCTCGCCACGGCGGTTCAGCGAGGTGTTCAGCGACACGCCGTTGCCAGTCAGGTCTTCCAGCGCCTTCATCATGTCGTAGTAGCGCGGGTTGTACTCGCGCTTGAGCACCTGGGCACGCGAGGTACCATCTTCGTGGACCACTTCCGGCACACGGGTCTTCCACTCTTCAGCCACTTCGAAGGTGAAGGTCATGAACGGCGCCGGGTGATCGACCTTGATCATCTGCGGAGCTACGGTGTCGAGCATCGACGGGCAGAAAGGTCTCCAGCGCTCGCGGAACTTGATCTGCTCGTTGATGCGGTTGGCCACGCCCGGCACGCTCGGGCAGCCGATGATCGAACGACCACCCAGGGCACGCGGGCCGAACTCCATGCGGCCCTGGAACCAGGCCACCGGGTTGCCGTCGACCATGATCTTGGCGATACGCTGCGGCATGTCGTCGAGCTTGCGCCACTTCGGCGCGTTCGGGTGACGGGCGCAGGCGGCGATCACGTCTTCGTTGGAGTACGACGGGCCGAGGTAGACGTGTTCCATCTTCTCGACCGGCACACCACGGGCGTGGGAAACGTAGGCCGCAGCACCGACGGCGGTACCGGCGTCGCCGGAAGCCGGCTGGACGAACAGTTCCTTGACGTCGGAACGGGCGATGATCTTCTGGTTGAGCTTGACGTTCAACGCGCAGCCACCAGCAAAGGCCAGCTTGCCGGTCTCACGCAGGGTGTCGCCCAGGTAGTGGTCGATCATCTGCAGGGCGATCTTCTCGAACAACGCTTGCATGCTGGCCGCATAGTGGATGTAAGGCTCGTCGGCGATGTCGCCTTCGCGCTTGGGGCCCAGCCATTCGATCAGCTTCGGCGAGAAGTAGAAGCCCTTGCCCTTCTCTTTATGGCGGCGCAGGCCGATGACGTTGGCGTACTCGGTATTGATCACCAGTTCGCCGTTCTCGAAGCTGGCCAGGCGGGAGAAGTCGTACTTGCTGGCGTCGCCATACGGCGCCATGCCCATGACCTTGAACTCGCCGTCGAGCATCTCGAAACCGAGGAACTCGGTGATTGCGCCGTACAGGCCACCCAGCGAGTCCGGATCGAAGAATTCCTTGATCTTGTGGATCTTGCCGTTCTCGCCGTAGCCGAAGAAGGTGGTAGCGTACTCACCCTTGCCGTCGATGCCGAGGATCGCGGTCTTTTCCTTGAAGCCCGAGCAGTGGTAGGCGCTGGAAGCGTGAGCCAGGTGGTGCTCGACCGGTTCGATCTTGATCTTCTTCGGGTCGAAGCCCAGCTGCTCCAGGCACCAGACGATCTTCTTGCGGTAGCGCTTGTAGCGGCGGTTGCCCATCAGGATCGCGTCGAGGGCGCGGTCCGGGGCGTACCAGTAACGCTTGGCATAGTGCCAGCGGGCCTTGCCGAACAGGCTGATCGGGGCGAACGGAATGGCCACCACGTCGACGTCGGACGGCTTGATGCCGGCTTGTTCCAGGCAGAATTTCGCCGACTCGTAGGGCATGCGGTTCTTCGCATGCTTGTCACGCACGAAGCGCTCTTCTTCGGCGGCGGCAATCAGTTTGCCGTCGATGTACAGGGCCGCGGAAGGGTCATGGCTAAGGGCGCCGGACAGGCCAAGAATCGTCAATGCCAAGGGATTAGCCTCTTCATTCGGTAGAGATGCGCCAGCGGCCTCATGGGCGGCTGGCGGCTAAAGGGCGGGATTATAACGCAAACATCAGGAACTGCGCGGTGCGGCTTACTCGGCGATCAGCCAGTCCATGCGGAAGCTGCCCGCGGTCTGCGCCAGCTCCTTGGCCAGCCATGGCAGCAGCTCGCGCAGCTCCTCTTCCAGCCCCCAAGGCGGGTTGGCAATGGCCAGTCCAGAGCCGTTGAGGCCCTGCGGGCTGTCCTGATGGTGCACATACAGCTCGACCCGCAGCAGTTTCGGCGCGCCGGTACTGGTCAGGTCCTGGTAGAAGCGGGTCAGCGAGCGCTGATCCTTGATCGGGTACCAGATGGCCGCGACGGTCTGGCGCATGCGGCCGATCGCCTCTTTCATCGAGGTGGTGCAGCGCTTGAGCTCGTCAGCCTGCTCGAACGGCGGGTCGATCAGCATGATGGCGCGTTTTTCCTGCACCGGCAGCAATGCCCGCGGCACATGCCAGCCTTCGCCCAGATGCACCACCACACGCGGGTCTTTCTTCATGTTCTCCTTGAGCAGCGGCCCGTCTTCGGGATGCTTCTCATTGAGCAGCGCGCGGTCCTGCTGGCGCATCAGGCGACGGGCCAGCTCGGGCGAGCCAGGGTAGTAGCGCAGCTCACCATCGGCATTCAGGCGCTTGATGATACGCAGGTAGTCCGCAGCCATGGCCGGCAGGTCATCGCGATTCCACAGACGGGCGACACCCTCCAGGTACTCGCCGGTGCGGGTCGCCTGGTCGCCCTGCAAGTCGTAAAGGCCGAGGCCGGCGTGGGTATCGATGTAGGCGAACGGCTGCTCCTTGCGCGACATCAGGGCGATGAGGCGGGTCAGCACGATATGTTTGAGGACGTCGGCGTGGTTGCCGGCGTGGAAGGCGTGACGATAGTTCATGGCAACTCCTGCGGGGGTAGCAAGTTTACCTTGCCTTGCAGCCGGAGTCAGGTAGGAGCGGGCTGATCAACGGCCCCTGACAGGCTGGAGCATCACCAAGCGGAATGAATTCCGAATATCAGTGACTCACCGCAATGACCAACAATCGGGCCTCCAATCAACCAGGAGTACCTGACCATGAAAGCTTCCATCCAGCTTGATAAAGGCAATGCAGTGCCCACCCTGCGCGGCACGCTTGGCATCACCAATGCGCCTTACACTGCAATGATCGAACTTAAGCGACCAGACGGCACCACCGAAAACCTGGTGGTACCTCACAGCGGCAGCGAGACCTGGGAGATCTCCCTGGGCAACTGCGCCCCCGGAAGCTATGAAGCACTGATCAAGCCAAGGGAAGGCAATGCATTTGAAGCCACCCGACTGGCTTTTTCGCTGTAAACCCACAGCTATAGCTATAGGCATACGGCCCGAACAATGCGTTGTTCGGGCCGTATGCTTTTACAGCTACTTGTCAGCGTGATAAGCCACATCGGCAGCTTCGAAACGCTGCACCATCGCCTGCGAAGGCCGGCCCAGCTTGCTCACCAGGATGATGGCAATGCTGGCGAACAGGAAGCCAGGGATGATTTCGTACAGCCCGAGGGTGTCGAAGTTCTTCCACAGGATCACGGTCAGCGCACCCACCACGATACCGGCCAGCGCGCCGTTACGGGTCATGCCTTTCCACAGCACCGAAATCAGCACCACCGGACCGAAGGCGGCGCCAAAACCGGCCCAGGCGTAGGCCACCAGGCCCAGCACGCGGTTTTCCGGGTTGGCGGCCATGGCAATGGCAATCAGGGCCACGGCCAGCACCATCAGGCGACCGACCCACACCAGCTCGCCCTGCGAAGCGTTCTTGCGCAGGAAGGCCTTGTAGAAGTCTTCGGTCAGGGCACTGGAGCAGACCAGCAGCTGGCAGCTCAGGGTGCTCATCACCGCCGCCAGGATGGCCGACAGCAGCACACCGGCGATCCACGGGTTGAACAGGATCTTGGCCAGCTCGATGAACACGCGCTCATGGTTCTCGGTGACCGGGCCGGCCAGGTCAGGGTGCGCCGAGAAGTAGGCGATACCGAAGAAGCCCACGGCGCAGGTACCGGCCAGGCACAGGATCATCCAGGTCATGGAGATGCGACGCGCCTTGGCGATCGACTTGACCGAGTCGGCGGCCATGAAGCGCGCCAGGATGTGCGGCTGGCCGAAGTAACCCAGGCCCCAGCCCATCAGCGAAATGATGCCGATGAAGGTTGCACCTTTGAACATGTCGAAGTGCGCGGGATTCTGCGCCTCGATGGCCAGGAAGGTCGTGTCGAAGCCGCCCGTCGAGATCAGCACGATGATCGGGGTGAGGATCAGGGCGAAGATCATCAGCGAGGCCTGCACGGTGTCAGTCCAGCTGACTGCCAGGAAACCACCGATGAAGGTATAGGCGATGGTTGCCGCAGCACCGGCCCACAGGGCGGTCTCATACGGCATGCCGAAGGTGCTTTCGAACAGGCGCGCACCCGCGACGATGCCAGAGGCGCAATAGATGGTGAAGAACACCAGGATGACGATCGCCGAGATGATCCGCAGCAATCCGCTTTGGTCTTCGAAGCGGCTGGAGAAGTAGTCCGGCAGGGTCAGTGCATCGCCGTTGTGCTCGGTCTGCACGCGCAGACGGCCAGCGACGAACAGCCAGTTCAGGTAAGCGCCTACGGTCAGGCCGATGGCGATCCAGGCTTCGGAAAGGCCGGAGAAATAGATGGCGCCCGGCAGGCCCATCAGCAGCCAGCCGCTCATGTCGGAAGCACCGGCGGAGAGTGCGGTGACCACACTGCCCAGGCTGCGACCGCCGAGGATGTAGTCGGAAAGGTTCTTGGTGGAGCGATAGGCTGCGAAACCGATCAGCACCA
Source organism: Pseudomonas sp. NPDC089422 (assembly GCF_044749405.1). Lineage (NCBI taxonomy): Bacteria > Pseudomonadati > Pseudomonadota > Gammaproteobacteria > Pseudomonadales > Pseudomonadaceae > Pseudomonas > Pseudomonas sp. NPDC089422. Next base: position 357,116 of record NZ_JBIVHW010000002.1, on the reverse strand, counting down.
TTGCCGCGATGTAGATCACGAAGGTGATCGTTAGTGGATTGCCCATGCGTGTGCCCTGGCGTTTGTTTTTATCTCATGCGCAACCTTCTTGACGACGGTTGCACCCAGGCGGCGAATGCTATGCAACAACGCAAAGTCGGTGCAACCACTTTTCATTTGCCAGTTGCACCCAATCGTGCCTTTTCAGAAAAATCCCTTTTTTTGCTTCATTTCGGAGCAAAAACCACATTCCTCATAAAAAAAAGCACTGTAAACGTTTCTTTTTTGGCTGTAGGAAATGCCGCCAGACGAGTTGCACCTTTTCTTCATAAAATTAGGGTTGCACCTGGTTGCACCCAAAATCACCTACAGCTAATCTTGGCGCCAGCTTAAGCCACAACCGTGGCAATAATGAGGATAAGAAATTGGCGACGACCACCCTTGGGGTCAAACTTGACGACCCGACCCGTGAGCGACTCAAGGCAGCTGCGCAATCCATCGACCGCACGCCGCACTGGTTGATCAAGCAAGCGATCTTCAATTACCTGGAGAAGCTCGAGGGTGGTGCCACCCTGACCGAACTCAACGGTCACGCCAACAACCTGGCCGATGACGCCGGCGAGGTCCAGCCAGACCACGCCCACCAGTGCTTCCTCGAATTTGCCGAGAGCATCCTGCCGCAGTCGGTACTGCGCTCGGCAATCACCGCCGCCTACCGTCGCCCCGAGCAGGAAGTCGTGCCGATGCTGCTGGAGCAGGCGCGCCTCAGCGCTCCACTGGCCGAAGCCACCAACAAGCTGGCTGCTGGCATCGCCGAAAAACTGCGTAACCAGAAGAGTGCTGGCGGCCGTGCCGGCATCGTCCAGGGCCTGCTGCAGGAATTTTCCCTGTCGTCCCAGGAAGGCGTCGCCCTGATGTGCCTGGCCGAAGCCCTGCTGCGCATCCCCGACAAAGGTACCCGCGACGCCCTGATCCGCGACAAGATCAGCAACGGCAACTGGCAGCCGCACTTGGGCAACAGCCCGTCGCTGTTCGTCAACGCCGCCACCTGGGGCCTGCTGCTGACCGGCAAGCTGGTCTCCACCCATAACGAAGCCGGCCTCACCTCCTCGCTCACCCGCATCATCGGCAAGAGTGGCGAGCCGATGATCCGCAAGGGCGTCGACATGGCCATGCGCCTGATGGGCGAGCAGTTCGTGACCGGCGAAACCATCGCCGAAGCCCTGGCCAACGCCAGCCGCTTCGAAGCCAAAGGCTTCCGTTACTCCTACGACATGCTCGGCGAAGCCGCACTGACCGAACATGACGCGCAGAAGTACCTGGCCTCCTACGAGCAGGCGATCCACTCGATCGGCAAGGCTTCCCACGGCCGCGGCATCTATGAAGGCCCTGGCATCTCGATCAAGCTGTCGGCACTGCACCCACGCTACAGCCGCGCCCAGTACGAGCGCGTGATGGAAGAGCTGTACCCGCGCCTGCTGTCGCTGACCCTGCTGGCCAAGCAATATGACATTGGCCTGAACATCGACGCCGAAGAGGCCGACCGCCTGGAGCTGTCCCTCGACCTGCTCGAGCGCCTGTGCTTCGAGCCGGCCCTGGCGGGCTGGAACGGTATCGGCTTCGTCATCCAGGCCTACCAGAAGCGCTGCCCGTACGTGATCGACTATGTCATCGACCTGGCCAAGCGCAGCCGCCACCGCCTGATGATCCGCCTGGTGAAAGGCGCCTATTGGGACAGCGAGATCAAGCGCGCCCAGGTCGAAGGCCTGGAAGGCTACCCGGTGTATACCCGCAAGGTTTACACCGACGTGTCCTACGTTGCCTGTGCCCGCAAGCTGCTGGCCGTGCCGGAAGCCATCTACCCGCAGTTCGCTACCCACAACGCCCACACCCTGTCGGCCATCTACCACATCGCCGGCCAGAACTACTACCCGGGCCAGTACGAGTTCCAGTGCCTGCACGGCATGGGCGAGCCGCTGTACGAGCAAGTGGTGGGCAAGGTTTCCGAAGGCAAGCTGAACCGTCCGTGCCGCGTGTACGCGCCGGTCGGCACCCACGAAACCCTGCTGGCCTACCTGGTTCGCCGCCTGCTGGAAAACGGCGCCAACACCTCGTTCGTCAACCGCATCGCCGACCACTCGATCTCCATCCAGGAACTGGTCGCCGACCCGGTCGCCAGCATCGAGCGCATGGGCACCCAGGAAGGCAGCGTCGGCCTGCCGCACCCGCGCATTCCACTGCCGCGTGAACTGTATGGCCGCGAGCGGGCCAACTCGGCCGGTATCGACATGGCCAACGAACACCGCCTGGCATCGCTGTCCTGCGCCATGCTGGCCACTGCCAACAATGACTGGAAAGCCACCCCGCTGCTGGCCTGCGCCGCCAGTGAAGCACCAGCCGTGCCGGTGCTGAACCCGGCGGACCACCGCGACGTGGTCGGCCACGTGCAGGAAGCCACGGTCGCCGACGTCGACAATGCCATCCAGTGCGCACTGAACGCCGCCCCCATCTGGCAGGCCACCCCGCCAGCCGAGCGCGCCGCGATCCTTGAGCGCACCGCCGACCTGATGGAAGCCGAAATCCAGCCGCTGATGGGCCTGCTCATCCGCGAAGCCGGCAAGACCTTCGCCAACGCCATCGCTGAAGTGCGTGAAGCCGTGGACTTCCTGCGCTACTACGCGGTGCAGGCACGCAACGACTTCAGCAATGACGCCCACCGCCCGCTGGGCCCGGTGGTGTGCATCAGCCCGTGGAACTTCCCGCTGGCGATCTTCTCCGGGCAGGTGGCCGCCGCCCTCGCGGCGGGCAACCCGGTACTGGCCAAGCCTGCCGAGCAGACGCCACTGATCGCAGCCCAGGCTGTGCGCCTGCTGCTGGAAGCCGGTATTCCTGAAGGCGTGCTGCAACTGCTGCCGGGCCGCGGCGAAACCGTCGGTGCCGGCCTGGTCGGCGACGAGCGCGTCAAAGGCGTGATGTTCACCGGCTCCACCGAAGTTGCCCGCCTGCTGCAGCGCAATGTCGCTGGCCGCCTCGACAACCAGGGCCGACCGATCCCGCTGATCGCCGAAACGGGTGGCCAGAACGCCATGATCGTCGACTCCTCGGCACTGACCGAGCAGGTGGTGATCGACGTGGTGTCCTCGGCCTTCGACAGCGCTGGTCAGCGTTGCTCGGCCCTGCGCGTGCTGTGCCTGCAGGAAGACTCCGCCGACCGCGTGATCGAAATGCTCAAGGGCGCCATGGCCGAAAGCCGCCTGGGCTGCCCGGACCGCCTGGCCGTGGACATCGGCCCGGTGATCGACGCCGAAGCCAAGGCCGGTATCGAGAAGCACATCCAGGGCATGCGCGAGAAAGGCCGCACGGTCTATCAAGTCGCAATCGCCGATGCGGCGGAGATCAAGCGCGGCACCTTCGTGATGCCGACCCTGATCGAGCTGGACAGTTTCGACGAGCTGAAGCGTGAAATCTTCGGCCCGGTACTGCACGTGGTGCGCTACAACCGTCGCAACCTCGACCAGCTGATCGAGCAGATCAACGCTTCCGGCTACGGCCTGACCCTCGGCGTGCACACCCGCATCGACGAGACCATCGCCAAAGTGGTGGAAACCGCCAACGCCGGCAACATGTACGTCAACCGCAACATCGTTGGCGCCGTGGTGGGCGTGCAGCCGTTCGGTGGTGAAGGCCTGTCCGGCACCGGCCCGAAAGCCGGCGGCCCGCTGTACCTGTACCGCTTGCTGTCGACCCGCCCGGCCGACGCGATCGGCCGCCACTTCCAGCACCAGGATGGCGAAGGCCAGCCGGACCGTGCCCTGCACGACCAGCTGATCAAGCCGCTGCACACCCTCAAGGCTTGGGCCGAGAGCAACCAGCAAGCCGACCTGGCCGCCCTGTGCAGCCAGTTCGCCGGCCAGTCGCAGAGCGGCATCGCCCGCCTGCTGCCAGGCCCGACCGGCGAGCGCAACACCTACACCATCCTGCCGCGCGAGCATGTGCTGTGCCTGGCAGACAACGAAGCCGACCTGCTGGCGCAATTCGCTGCCGTGCTGGCGGTGGGTAGCTCGGCGGTGTGGGCTGACGCAGAACCTGGCAAGGCCCTGCGCAGCCGCCTGCCGCGTGAGCTGCAGGCCAAGGTCAAGCTGGTGGCGGACTGGAACAAGGACGAAGTGGCGTTCGACGCCGTGATCCACCATGGCGACTCGGACCAGCTGCGCGGCGTGTGCCAGCAGGTGGCCAAGCGTGCTGGCGCGATCGTCGGTGTGCACGGGCTGTCCAGCGGCGACCACCAGATTGCGCTGGAGCGCCTGGTGATCGAGCGGGCGGTGAGTGTGAACACTGCGGCGGCGGGCGGTAACGCCAGCCTGATGACCATTGGCTGACGCCATGGGTTGTTGATGAAAAAGGAGAGCTTCGGCTCTCCTTTTTTATGGACGCATGTCTTGAGATGTTTGACGCCAGTCAGATCGAGCGCCGTCCGCGCGGCGCATCGCGGATAAATCCGCTCCTACATTTGTTGCAACGTGGCCACGCCTCTAAGGCCATGGTTGTCAGCCGGTTTGCACGGCTCAAGTCATGCGCCAGGGCTGGCAACCATGGCGTAACAGGTTCGGCACGTTGCAACAAATGTAGGAGCGGATTTATCCGCGATGCGCCGCGCGGGCGGCGCTCGGTCTCACAGGCGCCGAAAGAATCAAGGCAGGCACCTGTATGCCGTGCCCCTTTCTATAGCCATATCACCCAAACCTATTAACCTCCCCCCAACCAATCTAACCCCCTAGACTCGAAGCATCCCGCCTCAGGACAGCCCCCATGCCCGAGACCCTGCTCAGCGCCCGCAACCTCGCCTTCGAACTCTACGAAGTCCTCGACGCCGAAGCCCTGACCCAGCGCCCGCGCTTCGCCGAGCACAGCCGCGAGACCTTCGACGCAGCCCTGGCCACCGCGCGCACCATCGCCGAAAAGTTCTTCGCCCCGCACAATCGCAAGGCCGACGAAAACGAGCCGCGCTACGTGAACGGCCGCGCCGAGCTGATCCCCGAGGTGAAGCCCGCCGTCGACGCTTTCCTCGAAGCCGGCTTCCTCAATGCCAACCGTGATTTCGAAGTCGGCGGCATGCAGCTGCCCAGCCTGGTCTCACAGGCCTGTTTCGCCCACTTCCAGGCGGCCAACGCCGGCACCACGGCCTATCCGTTCCTGACCATGGGCGCGGCCAACCTGATCGAGAGCTTCGGCACTCAAGAGCAGAAGCGCCTGTACCTGCAGCCAATGATCGAAGGTCGCTACTTCGGCACCATGGCGCTGACCGAGCCGCACGCGGGCTCGTCGCTGGCCGATATCCGTACCCGCGCGGAGCCCGCCGGCGATGGCACTTACCGACTCAAGGGCAACAAGATCTTCATCTCTGGCGGCGACCACGAACTGTCAGAAAACATCGTGCACATGGTGCTGGCCAAGCTGCCGGACGCACCGCCCGGCGTTAAGGGCATTTCGCTGTTCATCGTGCCCAAGTACCGGGTCAACCAGGACGGCAGCCGGGGCCCGCGCAACGATGTGTTGCTGGCTGGCCTGTTCCACAAGATGGGCTGGCGCGGCACCACCTCCACCGCGCTGAATTTCGGCGACAACGGCCAGTGCATCGGCTATTTGGTCGGCCAGCCGCACCAGGGCCTGGCGTGCATGTTCCAGATGATGAACGAGGCGCGCATCGGCGTCGGCATGGGCGCGGTGATGCTCGGCTACGCCGGCTATCTGTACTCGCTGGAATACGCCCGCCAGCGGCCGCAGGGCCGCCTGGCGGACAACAAGGATCCGCAAAGCCCGGCCGTGCCGATCATCGAACACACCGACGTGAAACGTATGCTGCTGGCACAGAAGGCTTATGTGGAAGGTGCCTTCGACCTGGGCCTGTATGCAGCGCGCCTGTTCGACGACACCCACACCGCCAGCGATGAAAGCGCCCGCAAGCAGGCCCAGCAAGTGCTCGACCTGCTGACTCCGATCGTCAAGTCCTGGCCTTCGAGCTTCTGCCTCAAGGCCAACGAGCTGGCGATCCAGATTCTCGGTGGCCACGGCTACACGCGCGAATACCCCGTGGAACAGTACTACCGGGACAACCGCCTCAATCCGATCCATGAAGGCACCGAGGGTATTCAGTCGCTCGACCTGCTGGGCCGCAAGCTGGCGCAGAACAACGGCGCAGGCCTCAGGCAACTGATCCGCCTGATCGCCACCACTGCCGAGCGCGCCAGCCATCACCCAGGCCTGGACGCACTGCGCCAGCCGCTGGAGCAGTTGGTCAATCGTCTGCAATCGGTGACCCTGATGCTGCTCGGCGACCTGGCCGAGGGCAAAATCGCCAGTGCCCTGGCCAACTCCGCCCTGTATCTCAAAGCCTTCGGCCACTGCGTGATCGGCTGGCGCTGGCTGGAGCAGGCGATCCACGCCGAACTCGGCCTGCTCAAGGGCAACGCTGCCGACCGCGACTTCTACCTCGGCAAACTGCAGGCCGCGCGTTATTTCCTGACCTGGGAAATCCCTGCCTGCCATAATGAGCTGGCATTGCTCGAAGCACGCGACGACACGTGCCTCGCCATGCAAGACGGGTGGTTCTAGGGGGAGCCACCGTGCCAACGGAGGCTTCCAGATGTTCGATTCCAGCGCCCTGCTGCGCCAGCGCTTTGCCGCGCTGCGCAGTACGGCCGAGTTGTTTTCCCTGCGCCATGTGAAACAGTCGCACCAGGCGCTTTCGGTTCGCCGCAATGTGGCCGAGCCGCCCGTCTTCAGCCATGACGAGGGCGCCATGCTCACGGTGCGGGTCAATGGCGTGGAGGCCTATGCGGCCACCGCCGACCTGTCACAGGCAGGCCTGCAACGGGCACTGGAACAGGCCGAGGCACTGGCTCGCCAGATCGCCCGGCACAGCCTGCTCGACCTGCGCGAGCAGCCAACGACCAGCGCCCGCCACGATCATGTCTCGCCCAACTTCGACCAGCCGGTACCGAGCCTGGCCGACTGCCTTGGCCTGCTCGCCGCCGAATCGGCCAGCGTGCCCAAGGACGGCCGCCTGGTGGACTGGCAGGCCAGCCTGGGCCTGAGCCTGGTCGAGCAGACCTACCTCAACTCGGCCGGCGCCGAACTGCGCCATGCCCAGCGCTTCCTGTTCCCGGGCCTGAGCGTCACCGCCAGCGACGGCCAGGACAGCCAGAGCCGCAGCCTGGGCCGCGACAACTTCGGTCAGCAAGGTGGCTTCGAAATCATCGAGCGCTGTGGCCTGGTCGGCGCTGCCCGCCAGGTCGCCGACGACGCCTTGCAACTGCTGCTGGCACCCAACACCCCCAGCGGCACACGCGACCTGCTGCTGATGCCCGACCAGATGATGCTGCAGATCCACGAGTCCATCGGCCACCCGCTGGAGATGGACCGCATCCTCGGCGACGAGCGCAACTACGCCGGCACCAGCTTCATCAAAGCCACCGACTTCGGCCACCTGCAATACGGCTCCAGCCTGCTCAACGTGACCTTCGACCCGACCATTGGCGAAGAGCTGGCCAGCTACAGCTTCGATGATGACGGCAGCGCCGCCAGCAAGCAGTTCCTGATCCGCGACGGCCTGCTGGTACGCCCGCTGGGCGGCGCCCTGTCGCAGTTCCGCTCGGGCCTGGATGGCGTGGCCAACAGCCGTGCCTGCGGCTGGAACCGCGCACCGATCGACCGCATGGCCAACCTCAATATCGAACCGGGCGACCAGCCCCTCGGCCAGCTGATCCAGGGCATCGAGCATGGCATCCTGATGCGCACCAACCGTTCCTGGTCCATCGACGATGCGCGCAACAAGTTCCAGTTCGGCTGTGAATGGGGCCAGCTGATCGAAAACGGCGAGCTCAAGGGCATCGTCAAGAACCCCAACTACCGCGGCATCTCCGCGCAGTTCTGGCGCAACCTCGCGGCGGTCGGTGACCGCAGCACCTTCCAGGTGCTGGGCACCCCCAATTGCGGCAAGGGTGAACCCAACCAGGTGGTGCGGGTCGGGCATGCTTCGCCCGCCTGCGTGTTCCGCCAGATCGACGTTTTCGGAGGAGATGCCTGATGAAGCACGTTTTCGAAGCGCTGGTCGCGGATGTGCGCCTGGCCCTGCAAGCCGACGAGCAATTCACCCTCGGCTACAGTGCCGAGCAGTCGCAATTCGTGCGTTTCAACCATGCCAAGGTGCGTCAGGCCGGCGAAGTGAGCCAGGCCAGCGCGCAATTGCGGTTGATCCGCGACGGCCGCCAGGCGGAACAGCAGGTTACCCTGAGCGGCGACACATACCTTGACCAGCAACGCCTGATCGCAGCCTTGCAGCAGTTGCGCCAGACCCTGCCACTGCTGGCCGTCGACCCGTACCTGCGCCTGGACGAAAGCGCATGGCACAGCCATAGCCAGCAGGTGCAGCCGCTGCCCGCGCTGAGCGAAGTGCTGGCCCTGATCGACCGCGAAGCCGGCGACCTTGACCTGGTCGGCATCTATGCCGCAGGCCCGATCTGCCGGGGCTTCGCCAGCTCGTTCGGCGCCTTCGGCTGGCACCAGGCCAACAGCTTCAACGTCGACTGGAGCCTGTTCCACGAAAACGGCGAGGCAGTGAAGGCCAATTATGCCGGCCAGCACTGGAGCGCCGACGACTTCACCGCCCGCCTGCGCCTGGCACGGGAACAGCTGAGCTTCCTCGGCCGCCCGGCAGTGCCCCTCAAGCCCGGCAGCTACCGCGCCTACCTGGCCCCTGCGGCCATGGATGAAATCGCTGGCATGCTCTGCTGGGGTGGTTTCTCCGCCCAGGCCCTGGCCACCGGCAACAGTGCCCTGCAGCGCCTGTACAACGGCGATGCGCAACTGCACCCGATGGTAGGTTTCAGCGAGCAGGTCAGCGGCTCGCTGAGCCCGGCATTCTCCGACGAGGGCTCACCGCGCCTGGACGTGACGTTGATCCAGCAGGGCAATGCGATGCAGCGGCTGGTCAGTGCCCGCAGCGCAGCGGAGTTCGACTTGCGGGCCAATGGCGCCGACAGCTACGAGTCGCCATGCGCACTGAGCCTGGCGCCGGGCAGTTTGCCCAGCGAGCAGATCCTTGAGCGGCTCGGGACCGGGCTGTACATCAGCAACCTGTGGTACCTGAACTACTCTGACCTGCCCGCGGCGCGCATGACCGGGCTGACCCGTTTCGCCACCTTCTGGGTGGAGAACGGCGAGATCCAGGGGCCGGTGAGCACCATGCGCTTCGATGACAGCCTGTACAGTTTGCTTGGCAGCCAACTGGAGGATCTGACCCGCGAGCGCGAGATGATCCTGTCGACCAGCACCTATGGGCAGCGCAGTACCGGGTCAAGTCATCTGCCGGGGGCGCTGGTCAAAGGGCTGACCCTGACATTGTGATTGGCTTTGCCGGCCCTATCGCGGCTAAAGCCGCTCCTACAGGGATCGCATGTCTTCTGTGGGAGCGGCTTTAGCCGCGATAGGGCCAGCACTGACGGAAGAGGAAGCCATGCCTGAACGCACCCCGCTGGACCCGACCACCGCCCGCTGGATCCCTTGGGTGGTGGCCATCGCCTTCTTCATGCAGTCCCTGGACGGCACCATCCTCAACACTGCCCTACCGGCCATGGCCCGTTCGCTGGCGGAAGACCCGTTGCGCATGCAGGGTGTGATCATCGCCTACATGCTCACAGTGGCCTTGCTGATCCCCGCCTCCGGCTGGATCGCCGACCGCTTCGGCACCAAGCGCATCTTCTTCAGCGCCATCCTGCTGTTCAGCTTCGGCTCGCTGTTGTGTGCCATGGCCAACAGCCTCGGTTTCCTGATCTTCGCCCGTGTCGTGCAGGGCCTGGGCGGCGCGCTGATGCTGCCGGTCGGGCGCCTGGTGGTGCTGCGCGCCTACCCACGCACCGAACTGGTACGGATCATGAGCTTCATCACCATCCCCGGCCTGCTCGGCCCGCTGCTGGGCCCGACCTTGGGCGGCTGGCTGGTGGAGATCCTCAGCTGGCACTGGATCTTCCTGCTCAACCTGCCAGTCGGTGCGCTGGGCTGCTATGCGGTGTGGAAGTTCATCCCCGACCTGCGCGGGGTCGAGCGCACCCGCTTCGACGGCCCCGGCTTCGTCCTGTTCGGCGCAGCGATGGTGCTGATCACCATCGCCATGGAAGGCCTGGGCGAGCTGCACCTGCCGCACCTGCGGGTGATGTTGCTGCTGTTCGCCGGCATGGCCTGCCTGGCCGCCTACTGGCTGCGCGCCGGGCGCGATCCGGAGCCGCTGTTCTCGCCCAGCCTGTTCCACGTGCGCACCTTCGCCATCGGTATCCTCGGCAACCTGTTCGCGCGCCTGGGCAGCGGTGCCCTGCCGTTTCTGGTGCCGCTGCTGCTGCAAGTAGCGCTGGGCTATTCGCCTGCCCAGGCCGGCATGAGCATGATTCCGCTGGCGGCTTCGGCGATGCTTGCCAAGTCCGTCGCCCGCCCCCTGATCGAGCGCCTGGGCTACCGCATCGTGCTGACCGGCAACACCTTGCTGCTGGGCATCCTGCTGGCCAGCCTGGGCCTGGTCGACGAGCAGACGCCGTATGCCCTGCTGCTGGTGCAGCTGGCCCTGCTTGGCGCAGTCAATTCGATGCAGTTCACGGCGATGAACACGGTGACCCTGATCGACCTCGACGACGCCAGCGCCAGCAGCGGCAACAGCCTGCTATCGGTGGTCGCGCAGCTGTCGCTGAGCCTCGGCGTGGCCTGCGCCGGTGCCTTGCTCGGCGGTTTCACTGCGGCGGGCAGCGCCGAAGGCGTGGAGACCACCCTGGGCGCGTTCCAGCTGACCTTCGTCACCATCGGCGTGATGGCCATGCTGGCGGCAGCGATCTTCCTGCAGCTGTCGCCGACAGACGGAAGGCGTGCCCGTCGTCCGGAACAACACATGGAGTCGTAGGGCGAATGGCCATGAGGCTGGTAGACTGTGCGGCATTTTTCGCTTCGCACCGCAGGCCCGCCTCGTGACCACCGAATCCACCGCCTTTGCCACCTTGCCGCTGTCCACCGCCATGCTGGCCAACCTGGACGCCCTCGGCTATGCCTCGATGACGCCGATCCAGGCCCAGAGCCTGCCCGTCATCCTGCGCGGCCAGGACCTGATCGCCCAGGCCAAGACCGGCAGTGGCAAGACCGCCGCCTTCGGCATCGGCCTGCTCAACCCGATCAACCCACGCTACTTCGGCTGCCAGGCGCTGGTACTGTGCCCGACCCGCGAGCTGGCCGACCAGGTGGCCAAGGAACTGCGCCGCCTGGCCCGTGCCGAGGACAACATCAAGATCCTCACCCTCTGCGGCGGTGTGTCGCTGGGCCCGCAGATCGCCTCGCTGGAGCATGGTGCACACATCATCGTCGGCACCCCAGGGCGCATCCAGCAGCACCTGGACAAGGGCACCCTGGTGCTCGACGGCCTGAACACACTGGTGCTGGACGAAGCCGACCGCATGCTCGACATGGGTTTCTTCGATGCCATCGCCAGCATCATCGGCAAGACCCCGTCGCGTCGCCAGACCCTGTTGTTCTCGGCCACCTACCCGGCCGGCATCGAGCAGCTGGCCGCCGACTTCATGCGCAAGCCGCAGCAGGTCAAGGTCGAAAGCCTGCACGCCGACAACCAGATCGAACAGCGTTTCATCGAGATCGACCCGCAGCAACGTCTGGAAGCCGTCACCCGTGTGCTTGGGCACTACCGCCCGCAATCGTGCGTGGCGTTCTGCTTCACCAAGCAGCAGTGCGAGGACGTGGTTGCCCACCTGACCACCAAGGGCATCGTCGCCCAGGCCCTGCATGGCGACCTGGAGCAGCGTGACCGCGACCAGGTGCTGACCATGTTCGCCAACCGCAGCAGCTCGGTACTGGTGGCCACTGACGTGGCGGCCCGTGGTCTGGATATCGATGGCCTGGACATGGTCATCAACGTCGAGCTGGCGCGCGATGCCGAGATCCATGTGCACCGCGTAGGCCGTACCGGCCGTGCCGGTGAGAAAGGTGTTGCGGTCAGCCTGGTGGCGCCAGCCGAAGGCCATCGTGCCCAGGCCATCGAAGACCTGCAGAAAAGCCCGCTGCGCTGGGACCAGCTGGACAGCCTGAAGAACCAAGGTGGCGCGCCGTTGCTGCCGCTGATGAGCACGCTGTGCATCGCCGCCGGGCGCAAGGACAAGCTGCGCCCGGGCGACATCCTGGGCGCGCTGACCGGCGATGCCGGGATCCCGGGCAAGCAGGTGGGCAAGATCGCCATCTTCGATTTCCAGGCTTTTGTGGCTGTGGAGCGGCCATTGGCCAAGCAGGCCATGCAGCGCTTGAACAGCGGCAAGATCAAGGGCCGGTCCCTGAAAGTCCGTATCGTCTGACATTTTTGGGGGCCGCTTTGCGGCCCCGGCTATCCATAAGGTAAAACCGTGCACTCCACCGATGTGATCATCCTCGGCGCCGGCGCCGCCGGCCTGATGTGCGCCCAGCTCAGCGCCCGCCATGGCCGCCGGGTGCTGCTGCTCGACCACGCCAACAAGCCCGGCAAGAAGATCCTCATGTCCGGCGGCGGGCGCTGCAACTTCACCAACCTGTACACCGAACCAACCAACTTCCTCTCGCACAACGCACACTTCTGCAAGTCGGCCCTGGCCCGCTACACCCAGTGGGACTTCATCGAACTGGTCAGCAAGCACGGCGTGCCCTACCACGAGAAGAAGCTCGGCCAGCTGTTCTGCGACAACAAGGCCAGCGACATCCTCGACATGCTGCTGGCCGAATGCGACGACGCGGGCGCCGAAATCCGCATGCACACCAGCATCGAACACATCGAGAAGACCGAAGGTGGCTACCTGCTGCAGACCAGCGGTGGCCAGTTCGCCTGCCAGTCGCTGGTGATCGCCACCGGTGGCCTGTCGATCCCGACCCTGGGCGCCACCGGTTTCGGTTACCAGGTGGCCCGCCAGTTCGGCCACACCCTGCTGCCGACCCGCGCCGGCTTGGTGCCGTTCACCATCACCGAGCCCCAACTCAAGGCACTGTGCACCGAGTTGTCGGGTACCTCGCTGGACTGCACCGCCAGCTGCAACGGCACCAGCTTCCGCGAGAACCTGCTGTTCACCCACCGCGGTCTCAGTGGCCCGGCGATCCTGCAGATCTCCTCGTTCTGGGAAGCCGGCGACACGGTGGAGATCAACCTGCTGCCCGACCGCGACGCACTGGGCTGGCTGCAACAGATGCAGGCGGAACGTGCCAACGCTGAACTGAAGACCGTGCTGGGCGAGGTGTTCACCCGCAAGCTGGCCAACCTGCTGGCCGAGCAGTGGTTCGAGTCCCGGCCAATGAAACAGTACACCCCGGCAGAACTGGCACAGATCGCCGAAAAACTGGCGAACTGGCAGGTGGTGCCGGCCGGTACCGAAGGCTACCGCACCGCTGAAGTGACCCTAGGCGGCGTGGACACCCGCGAAGTGTCGTCCAAGACCATGGAATCCCTGAAAAGCCCCGGCCTGTACTTCATCGGCGAAGTGCTCGACGTCACCGGCCATCTGGGCGGTTTCAATTTCCAGTGGGCTTGGGCATCCGCCAACGCCGCTGCGCAGTTCGTGTAGAGTAGAATCCATTCAGCAGCACGGAACGCTTCTTGCTGGCCGTGCTGCAATGCATTCATTCGATCACTGCCTAGCAGGCCATCATGTCATCGAGTTCGTTCCGTCAGTCACTGCGTCGCCTGTGGGGCCAAGACAAGTTCAGCTACAGCATCCGGGTCACCATCGCCCTCACCGGCAGCCTGGCCCTGTGCTGGTACCAGAACGAGATGGCCCTGCTGATTCCGCTGTTCCTCGGCATCATCGCCAGTGCCCTGGCCGAGACCGATGACAGCTGGCAGGGCCGCCTCAGCGCCCTGGCCGTTACCCTCACCTGCTTTGCCATCGCCGCGCTGGCGGTCGAGCTGCTGTTCCCCTACCCGTGGATCTTCGTCATCGCCCTGGCGCTGGCAGCGTTCGGCCTGACCATGCTCGGCGCCCTGGGTGAGCGCTATGGCGCGATTGCTTCGGCGACGCTGATCACCTCGGTATACACCATGATTGGCGTGGACCAGCGTGGCGGCCAGGTCACCGATTTCTGGCACGAACCGATGCTGCTGGTGGCTGGCGCGGCCTGGTACGGCCTGCTTTCGGTGCTGTGGCAGGCGCTGTTTTCCAACCAGCCGGTGCAGCAGAGCCTGGCCAAGCTGTTCTTCGAACTCGGCAGCTACCTGAAGCTCAAGGCCAGCCTGTTCGAGCCGATCCGCAACCTCGATGTCGAGGCCCAGCGCCTGGAGCTGGCCCGGCAGAATGGCAAGGTGGTGGCGGCGCTCAACGCGGCCAAGGAAATCATCCTGCACCGGGTCGGCAACAGCCAGCCGAACTCCAAGGTCAGCCGCTACCTCAAACTGTACTTCCTGGCCCAGGACATCCACGAACGGGTCAGCGCCTCGCACTACCCCTACAACGCCCTCAACGAGGCGTTCTTCCATAGCGACGTGATGTTCCGCTGCCAACGCCTGCTGCGCAAACAGGGTGCTTCCTGCCAGGAGCTGGCCCGCTCGATCCGCCTGCGCCAGCCATTCGTGCTGGCCACCGGTTTCGCCGAAGCCCTGGAAGACCTCAACGCCTCGCTTGAACACCTGCGCATCCAGAGCAACCCGGCCTGGCGTGGCCTGTTGCGCTCCTTGCGCGCCCTGGCTGCCAACCTGGCAACCCTCGACCGCCTGCTCAGCGCCGCCAGCAACCCCGACAGCCTGGCCGATGCCAGCGACAGCAGCCTGCTCGACCGCTCGCCACGTTCGCTCAAGGATGTGTGGACGCGCCTGCGCACCCAGCTGACGCCAACCTCGCTGTTGTTCCGCCATGCCCTGCGCCTGCCGCTGGCGCTGTCGATCGGCTACGGCATGGTGCACCTGATCCACCCGACCCAGGGCTACTGGATCATCCTCACCACGCTGTTCGTCTGCCAGCCCAACTACGGCGCCACCCGGCGCAAGCTGGTGCAGCGGATCTTCGGCACGGCGATCGGCCTGACCGTCGGCTGGGCGCTGTTCGACCTGTTCCCCAACCCGCTCATCCAGTCGCTGTTCGCCGTGGCTGCGGGCGTGGTGTTCTTCGTCAACCGTACCACCCGCTACACCCTGGCCACTGCAGCAATCACGCTGATGGTGCTGTTCTGTTTCAACCAGATCGGCGATGGCTATGGCCTGTTCCTTCCGCGCTTATTCGATACCTTGGTCGGCAGCCTGATCGCCATTCTCGCGGTGTTCCTGTTCCTGCCCGACTGGCAAGGCCGGCGCCTGAACAAGGCGCTGGCCAACACCCTGGCCTGCGCCAGCGTGTACCTGCGCCAGATCATGCAGCAATACGCCCACGGCAAGCGCGACGACCTGGCCTATCGCCTGGCCCGGCGCAACGCCCACAACGCCGACGCGGCGCTGTCGACCACACTGGCCAACATGCTCATGGAGCCTGGGCATTTCCGCAAGGAGGCCGATGTCGGTTTCCGCTTCCTGGTGCTGTCGCACACGCTGCTCAGTTACCTGTCAGGGTTGGGCGCGCACCGCGAAACAGCCCTGCCGGCCGAGGTACAGGAGCAATTGATCGATGGCGCGGGGCAGAGCCTGGCCAATAGCCTGGACGAAATTGCCAATGGCCTGGCCGCGCGGCTGCCCGTGGCGATTCACAGTGATGCCGAAGAGGCGCTGGCCGATGCCTTGGAGCAGATGCCGGAAGAACTGGATGAGCACCAGCGGTTGGTGCAGACGCAGCTGGCGTTGATCTGCCGGCAGCTGGGGCCATTGCGGACCTTGGCGGCCCACCTGATCAAAGAGGCACCAGCGGCCTGATTTCGCCTGTGAGATCAAAAGCCATGCTGGCGCATGAGCCTTTCATAGCTGCCATCGGCTTTCATCGCAGCGATGGCCTGATCGAACCGCTCGACGATCTGTTGGTGATCGGGGTGCTTCAGGCTCACCAGGATATGCAGGGTGTTTTCTGCCAGCAGCGGCTCGATCAACGTCACCCCATCGCGCACTTCCTGCGGCTCGCGCTGCAGGTTGTAGCGCGCCACGTACTCATCTTCCACGGCCAGGTTCACTCTTCCGGCTGCCAGCATGCGCACGGCGGTCGAAAAGTTGCGGACCTCCACCTTGTGCAGGCGGGTATCACCATCGAATGCCGGTGAATAGGCATAGTCACGCACGACCGCAATGCTGTGGGGATAAAGGTCGGCCTGATTCTTGTAGCGGAACGCGTCGCCCTTGCGCTTGAGCAAGCGAATGCGATTGCTCAGGTAGCCCTTGGAAAACTGCCCAATCTGCTTGCGCCCGTCGTTGTACCAGGCGCTGATCAGCACGTCGTAGCGCCCTTCACCGATGCCCATCAACGCCCGCGCCCAAGGCACTTCCTCATAGCTGCTGGCATACCCGGCACGGGCCAGCGCCGTGCTGACCAGGCTCGTGGCCAGGCCGCCACCCGGCATGGCGCTGTCGGTGAACGGCGGCCAGTTGTCGGCCACCAGCCGCAGCCTGTCCTGGCCGGATGCGGGTGTTGCCAGGAGCACGGCCAGCAAACCCAACGCGCAAAGCAGTGGCCGCATGCAGAAGTCCTTTTGCAGAGGGAGGCACACGCTGTGGAAGGCGATTCGCAGATGAGATTACACAAAGCCGCTGCCTGGGGCAGCGGCCAATAATGTCATTTAGCCTCTATTTTGGCCGAGCTGCGAAAATTTGCGATGATCCGCCATCCATTTCAGGAGGTACCCCATGTCCATCCACTGGCTTTGCAAGCATCACTCCGACCTCGACAAACATGAGCTCTACGCCATCCTGCAATTGCGTACCGCCGTGTTCGTGGTCGAGCAACGCTGTGCCTACCAGGAAGTCGATGGCCAGGACCTGACAGGCGATACCCTGCATCTCATGGCCTGGCAGGATGACAAGCTGGTGGCCTACCTGCGCCTGCTCGATCCGCAGTCGCAGGGCGGTGATGTGGTCATCGGGCGGGTGGTGACCTCACCCGAGGTGCGCGACCTGAAACTCGGTCATCCGCTGCTGATGAAAGGGCTGGAAGCGGCTGGCCACTGCTGGCACGGGACGCCGGTCTATCTGTCGGCGCAGGCGCACCTGCAAGGGTTCTATGCCCGGCACGGCTTTGCAGTGGTGGGTGAGCAATACCTTGAGGATGACATTCCGCATATCGGCATGCGCAGGGTCATGGATACCCCAGTACTTCCCTGATCTGGCGCAGGTGCTGGATGATCCACTGCTTGTCGATCGCCCCCCAGTCATGGATGCGGTAATGCCCGGCATGGTTGCGCGCACCTTCCTGCTGCTCGAACTCGCAGACGATGTCCAGGTCGGCGAGTGCAGCGATGGTGTCCTGTGCCGTACGCCTCGGCATGCCGGTGGCCTCCATCAGCGCCGGCACGCTGGTGGCGGTTTGGCTGTCGATCAGCCAGGCCACGTACAGGCGACGGTAGAAACTGCTCTTGGTCTTGCTCACATCCATGCTGCGTGATCCTTACAAGTTGCCTGGCAACTCCCGGTAGGTCAGGTAGACGCGCAGGTCGAATTCCAGTTGGTGGTAAGCCGGCTCCATGTGCTGACAGAGCTGGTAGAACGCCTTGTTGTGATCGCGCTCGCGCAAGTGCGCCAGCTCGTGCACCACGATCATGCGTAGGAACTCCGGTGCCGCCTCCTTGAACAGTGAAGCGATACGGATCTCTTTCTTCGCCTTGAGCTTGCCGCCCTGCACCCGCGAAACCGCGGTATTGAGCCCCAGGGCCCGATGGGTCAGGTCCAGGCGGTTGTCGAACAGCACCTTGTCCAGGTTGGGTGCACTGCGCAGGTATTGCTGGCGCAGCTCCTGGGCATAGCCGTACAGCGCCTTGTCGCTCTGCACGTCATGGCGCCCGGGGTAGCGGCGCTGCAGGTACTCGCCCAGGCGGTCGCTGTCGATCATCTGCCGCACCTGCTCCTGCAGGTGCGGTGGGTAGGCTTGCAAATAGCGTAATACGGTCATGGCACGGCATTCGGCGTAACGAATGCCGATTCTAGCCAATCACGGCCGCTGCCAGGGAAAAATCGCCGGAAAGGCACTGGCATCAACCGCTGTCATCGGGTGCGCGACCAGGAAGCCCTGGACGTAAGCGCAACCGTTTGCCTTCAGCCACGCAGCTTGGGCCTGTGTTTCAACCCCCTCTGCGATCACCGTGATGCGGTAATCCGCGCACAGCCCGATGACACTGCGCACCAACGCGGCATCCGCCGCCGAGTCCGGCAGCCGCGCCACCAGATGGCGGTCCAGCTTCAACGTGTCGATGGGCAGGTCGCGCAACATGCGCAGCGAACAGTCGCCCGCGCCGAAATCGTCCAGTGCCACGCGTACGCCCAGTTCGCGCAGGCGGTGAATCTGCTTGATCGCCGCGTCGATGTTGTACATCAGCGAGGTCTCGGCCACCTCGACCTCCAGTTGCGCCGGTTCGAGCTGGTAATCCTGGATCACCCGCTGCAGTTCATCGACCAGGCTGGGCATGGAGAACTGCGCGCGGCTCAGGCTGATACCCAGCACCAGTTTCGGGGCAAAACGCTGGCACCAGGCCTGGCGCTGGGCGGCACCTTGGCGGTAGATCCAGCTGGCCAGGCGGTTGATCAGCCGTGCTTCTTCCAGCAAGGGGATGAACAGCCCAGGAGGCACATCGCCAACACTGGGGTGCTGCCAGCGCAACAGGGCCTCGAAACCCCGTAGCTGACCATCGGCAAAAGCCACCTGGGGTTGGTACACGAGGTTGAAATCCTGGGCTTCGATGGCATTGCGCACGCTGTCTTCAAGCATCAGCCGCGAGCGGGCGCGGCCATTGAGCTCCTGATCATAGAAGCGATACTGCTGGCGACCGGCCTGCTTGGCCGCATACATCGCCGTATCGGCGGCGCGCAGCAGGCCTTCGACATTGCCGCCACAGTCAGGATAGGTGGCGATGCCGATACTGACACCCAGGCACACATCCAGCCCGTCTACCTGCTGCTGGATCGACACCCGCTCAAGCAGTTTCTCGGCATGGCGCCCTGCCTGCTCCGGATAAGGCAGGCCGTCGAACAGTGCGGTGAACTCATCACCCCCCATCCGCGCCAGCAGCGCCTCGCTGCCCAGGCAGTCCTTGATCTGCTCGGCCACCCAGCGCAGCACCCGGTCACCGGCTTCATGGCCCAACGAGTCGTTGATCCGCTTGAAACCGTCCAGATCCATGTACATCAGGGCCTGGGCCTTGTTCGAGCGCTCGCCGCGCAACAATGCGCCTTCTGCGGCCTGGTAGAAGCCGCGGCGGTTGAGCAGCCCGGTCAAGGGGTCGGTCACCGCCTGGTACTCGAGCTGCTGATGCAAGTTGCGCTCTACCGACATGTCCAGCACCGTCACCACCATGGCCTGCTGCTCCGCCGGCAACGGCGCACAAGACAGCGCCACCGGCACCAGCTGACTGCCCGGGATGCGTAGATGGGCATCATGAACGCGCACGATCTGCCGGGCGAGATAGGCGTTGTGGAACTCGGATTCGCTCCACAGGGTGGCATTGGCCAATTGCAGCAGATCGAGCAGGTGCACACCCTGCAGCTGCTCGACCGGGGTGTGCATCAAGCGCGAGATCGCCGGGTTGGCGAAACTGATGACGCCCTCGGCATCAACCACCAGAATGCCTTCGGCGGCGTTTTCCAGGATCGAGGCGTTGAACGCCCGGGCCGCCTCCAGCTCGCGGGTTAGGCGCTGCAGCATGCGCCGGTTGCGCTGCTGGTCCAGCTGCGCCTGTACCTTGGGCTTGAGAATCTGTGGGTCGAAGGGTTTGAACAGGTAATCCACCGCACCGCTGGCATAGCCCTTGAGCACGGCAGCGTCGGACTGCTCGTTGGCGGTGAGGAAGATGATCGGGGTCAGCCGGGTTCGTTGGCTGCCGCGCATCAGGCGGGCGACCTCGAAGCCGTCCATTTCCGGCATCTGCACGTCGAGCAGGACCAGATCGACCTCGTGTTCGAGCAACGTACCCAGGGCTTCCATCCCCGAGCTTGCCGTCAACACTTGCCAATCGTTGCGCGCCAGCAAGGCCCGCATGCTGATGAGGTTTTCCGGGTAATCGTCTACCACCAGGAGAACCGATTTGCCATCCAGTGGTTGAGGGTAAGCGCCATCCATGCTGCTTCTCTTGTTTGACCGACTTCGACTTGCTATTGGATCCGATTAATACTCTAGACCTGCGGTTGCGACAAGCAATGCAATCAGATCGCTATCAGTGGATAAGTTTTACGGTAGCCGACTAACGGTCGTCTTGCCGCATTTTCTACACATAAAAAAACCCGCATCGCTGCGGGTTTTTCATGACTGCACCTGTGGATCAGTTGACCTTGGCGGCCAGCTCACCCTTCAGATAGCGCTGGAACATGCCTTCCAGGGAGATCGGCTTGATCTTCGAGGCATTGCCGGCGGTGCCGAACGCTTCGTAACGGGCGATGCACACGTCACGCATGGCTTTCACGGTTTCACCGAAGAACTTGCGCGGGTCGAACTCGCTCGGGTTCTGTGCCATCAGGCGACGCATGGCACCGGTGGATGCCAGGCGCAGGTCGGTGTCGATGTTGACCTTGCGCACGCCGTGCTTGATGCCTTCGACGATCTCTTCGACCGGTACGCCGTAGGTCTCTTTGATGTCGCCGCCGTACTGGTTGATGATCGCCAGCCACTCTTGCGGTACCGAGGAAGAACCGTGCATCACCAGGTGGGTGTTAGGGATGCGCTTGTGGATTTCCTTGATGCGGTCGATGGCCAGCACGTCACCGGTAGGCGGCTTGGTGAACTTGTAGGCACCGTGGCTGGTGCCGATGGCGATGGCCAGGGCGTCGACCTGGGTCTTCTTGACGAAGTCGGCGGCCTCTTCCGGGTCGGTCAGCATCTGGCTGTGATCCAGCACGCCTTCGGCACCGATGCCGTCTTCTTCACCGGCCATGCCGGTTTCCAGCGAACCCAGGCAGCCCAGCTCGCCTTCCACCGAAACGCCGCAGGCGTGGGCCATGGCCACGGTCTGCTGGGTAACGCGGACGTTGTATTCGTAGTCGGTCGGGGTCTTGCCGTCTTCACCCAGCGAACCGTCCATCATTACCGAGCTGAAGCCCAGCTGGATCGAGCGCTGGCAGACGTCAGGGCTGGTGCCGTGGTCCTGGTGCATGCACACCGGGATGTGCGGGAACTCTTCGATGGCGGCCAGGATCAGGTGGCGCAGGAACGGGGCACCGGCGTACTTGCGGGCACCGGCCGAAGCCTGGACGATCACCGGGGAGTCGGTCTTGTCGGCCGCTTCCATGATGGCGCGCATCTGCTCGAGGTTGTTGACGTTGAAAGCCGGAACGCCGTAACCGAACTCGGCGGCGTGGTCCAGCATCTGGCGCATGCTAATGAGTGCCATTGTGTATCTCTCTCCCGACAAGCGTCGTTTGTTTCGTGCAAGCCTGCCGCAGGGGCGGTTGCTGTTCAAGTAGTGTGGGCCGCCTGTGCGGCCCGGCCAGTCACGGTGCCTTGCAGCCCCGCCCAATCAGATCGTTGGTTGCCACCCAGTACACCAGGCCTTCATCGCCCTTGGTGTGGAAGGCCAGCACGCCATCGCTGTACAGCGCGCCAGAGCCGCCCGGCTCGGCCTTGAGCCGATAGACCTGGTCACCGCCGCCGAGGCGCACGTCTACCTGGTCCCGTTGTGCATCAGCGAAGCGCCACAGCACTTCGGCCTGGGTGTCACAGACCCAGCGGGTCCAGTTGTCCGCCGGGGCGGAAGGCGCAGGCTGCATCAGCGAGCATCCTGCCAGTGTCGCCAGGGCCATCGAGGCCAGCAGCGCTTTCATTACATATCCTCTAGATGACCACACAGCGGCCGCTTGGTTGCCTGCCCCGACGAAACGCTGGATTCGGTCGTTCTCGTCAAGGGCAACCCGGCGCCTGGTGCTGGTGTTCTTCGTCGTACTTTTCCAGGCCTTGCGGGCCGACGCGCTTGCTGATGACCGGCACGGTCTCGGCCTGCCACTCGGACTGGTAGCAACCGCCCTTGGGCGACTGCGCCGGGTCGGCATCCGTGGACGGACCGCTGGAGCAAGCGCCCAGCAGGCCGGCCAGGATCATCACAGGCAATTGCTTGACCATCAGGTCGCTCCCTTTGCCAGGCGCCGCCATTGTCAGGCTTTTGCCCGCTCTTCCAGGATCGCCACGGCGGGCAGCACTTTGCCTTCGACGAACTCGAGGAAGGCACCGCCACCGGTAGAAATGTAGGAGATTTCCTTGCTGACGCCATATTTGTCGATGGCCGCCAGGGTATCGCCACCACCGGCGATGGAGAACGCGGCGCTCTCAGCAATGGCCTTGGCCAGCACCTGGGTGCCGTTACCGAACTGGTCGAACTCGAACACGCCGACCGGGCCGTTCCACAGGATGGTCTTCGACGACTTCAGCAGCTCGGCGAAATTGGCTGCGGTCTGCGGGCCGATATCCAGGATCATGTCATCGGCGGCTACGTCGGCGATGGCCTTGACGGTGGCTTCGGCGTCTTCGGCAAAGGCCTTGGCAACCACCACGTCGACTGGCAGCGGCACGCTGACCTTGGCGGCGATAGCCTTGGCGGTGTCGACCAGGTCAGGCTCGTACAGCGACTTGCCGACCGGGTGACCGGCAGCGGCGAGGAAGGTGTTGGCAATGCCGCCACCAACGATCAGCTGGTCGCAGACGCTGCTCAGGCTGTTCAGCACGTCCAGCTTGGTCGACACCTTGGAGCCGGCGACGATGGCCGCCATCGGCTTGGCCGGGGCTTTCAGGGCCTTGCCCAGTGCATCCAGTTCTGCTGCCAGCAGCGGGCCGGCGGCAGCGACCTTGGCGAACTTGGCAACGCCATGGGTGGAACCTTCAGCGCGGTGAGCGGTGCCGAAAGCATCCATGACGAACACGTCGCACAGGGCGGCGTACTTCTGTGCCAGCTCGTCGGCGTTCTTCTTCTCGCCCTTGTTGAAGCGTACGTTCTCGAACAGCACCAGGTCACCCGCGTTGACCTGAACGCCGTCCAGATAGTCGGCAACCAGTGGCACTTCGCGGCCCAGGGCCTTGCTCAGGTAATCGGCAACCGGCTTGAGGCTGTTCTCGGCAGAGAACTCGCCTTCGGTCGGGCGGCCCAGGTGCGAGCAGACCATTACCGCCGCACCCTTTTCCAGGGCCAGCTTGATGGTCGGCAGCGCTGCCAGGATACGCGCATCGCTGGCTACCACACCGTCCTTCACAGGTACGTTGAGGTCTTCGCGGATCAGTACGCGTTTACCTTGCAGGTCGAGGTCGGTCATCTTCAACACGGTCATGAATGCAGTCCTTCAGGGCTGTTTGCTGCGGGTTGGGTGGACGACGTGCAGATAGTGTTCGGCAACGTCGAGCATACGGTTGGCGAACCCCCATTCGTTGTCGAACCAAGCCAGCAGGTTCACCAGGCGTGGGCCTGAGACGCGGGTCTGGCTGGCATCGACGATGGCCGAATGCGGGTCATGGTTGAAATCACAGCTGGCGTGAGGCAGCTCGGTATAGGCCAGCAGGCCTTTGAGCGGGCCGCTCTGCGCCGCCTCGCGCAACACCCGGTTGACTTCGGCCGCGCTGGTATCGCGAGCGGTCTGCAGGGTAATGTCCAGGCACGAGACGTTGACGGTCGGCACGCGTACCGCTTTGGCCTGAATTCGCCCGGCAAGTTCCGGAAGCAGGCGCTCGATGCCGCGCGCCAGGCCAGTGGACACCGGGATCACCGACTGGAAGGCCGAGCGTGTGCGGCGCAGGTCTTCGTGGTGATAGGCATCGATCACCGGCTGGTCGTTCATCGCCGAGTGGATGGTGGTGATCTGCACGTACTCGATGCCGAATGCCTGGTCCAGCACGCGCAGCAGCGGTACGCCGCAGTTGGTGGTGCAGGAGGCGTTGGACACCAGCTGCTCGTTGCCGGTCAGGCAATCCTGGTTGATGCCATAGACCACGGTGGCGTCGACGTCGGCCTCGCTGGCCATGGGCTGCGAGAACAATACGCGCGGCGCACCGGCATCGAGGAAGCGCTGGCCATCGGCGCGAGTGTGGTAGACACCGGAGCACTCCAGCACCAGGTCGACGCCCAGGGCGGCCCAGTCGATGCCTTCAGGCGTAGCGCTGCGCATGACTTTCACGCAATCGCCATTGATGTGCAGACAGTCGCCGTCGACCTTCACCTCGCCGGGGAACCGCCCGTGGGTGGAGTCGAAGCGTGTCAGGTATTCGATGCTGGCCTGATCGGCCAGGTCGTTCAACGCAACGATCTCGAAACCGGCCTTTGCCCCCCGCTCGAACAGTGCGCGCAGGACACAGCGGCCGATGCGGCCGTAACCGTTGAGTGCAACTTTGTAGGGACGCGGGTGAGGCATTCGTTGGCTCGCTAACGCATGATGGCTGTTGGGGCCGCCTTGCGGCCCATCGCGACGCAAGGCCGCTCCTACAAGGAACGGCGTGCGCAGTACCCTGTAGGAGCGGCCTTGTGCCGCGAAACGAGGGCAAAGCCCTCGTCTTACGCCTGTATCAGTCTTCCAGCAGTTCTTCGGCGGTGCCCAGGATGTTTTCCAGGGTGAAGCCGAATTCCTCGAACAGCGCAGCGGCCGGAGCCGACTCACCGTAGGTGGTCATGCCGATGATACGACCTTCCAGGCCGACGTACTTGTACCAGAAGTCCGCGTGGGCGGCTTCGATGGCGATGCGCGCAGCGACTTCGACCGGCAGTACCGACTGCTTGTAGGCAGCGTCCTGGGCGTCGAACACGCTGGTGCAAGGCATGGAAACCACGCGCACCTTGCGGCCCTGCTCGGTCAGCTTGGCCTGTGCCTGAACGGCCAGGCCCACTTCCGAACCGGTCGCAATCAGGATCAGCTCAGGCTCGCCCGCGCAGTCCTTGAGCACGTAGCCACCACGGCTGATGTCGGCGATCTGCTGGGCGTCGCGTTCCTGGTGCTGCAGGTTCTGGCGCGAGAAGATCAGCGCCGATGGGCCGTCCTTGCGCTCCAGGGCGTTTTTCCAGGACACGGCCGATTCGACTGCGTCGGCTGGGCGCCAGGTGTCCAGGTTCGGCGTGCTGCGCAGGCTGGTCAGCTGCTCGATCGGCTGGTGAGTCGGGCCGTCTTCGCCCAGGCCGATGGAGTCGTGGGTGTAGACGTGGATCACGCGCTGCTTCATCAGTGCCGACATGCGCACGGCATTGCGGGCGTATTCCATGAACATCAGGAAGGTCGCGCCGTAAGGTACCAGGCCACCGTGCAGGGCGACGCCGTTCATGATCGCGGTCATGCCGAACTCACGCACGCCGTAGAACACGTAGTTGCCGCTGGCATCGTTGGCCTCGACGCCCTTGCAGCCTTTCCACAGCGTCAGGTTGGAGCCGGCCAGGTCAGCCGAACCGCCGAGGAACTCAGGCAGCATCGGGCCGAAGGCATTCAGCGCGTTCTGGCTAGCCTTGCGGCTGGCGATGGTTTCACCTTTGGCAGCCACTTCATTGATGTAGGCCTGGGCCTTTTCGCTGAAGTCGGCCGGCAGCTCGCCGCTGTCACGGCGCTTGAACTCGGCAGCCAGCTCCGGGTAGGCCTTGGCGTAGGCGTCGAAACGCTGGTTCCAGTCGGCTTCGGCCTTGGCACCGGCAGCCTTGGCATCCCACTCGGCGTAGATGTCGGCCGGGATTTCGAACGGACCGTGGTTCCAGTTCAGTTCCTTGCGGGCCAGGGCGATTTCGTCGTTGCCCAGCGGTGCGCCGTGGCAGTCTTCCTTGCCCTGCTTGTTCGGCGAACCGAAACCGATGATGGTCTTGCAGCAGATCAGGGTCGGACGGTCGCTCTTGCGGGCGGTGTCGATGGCCATCTTGATTTCATCGGCATCATGGCCGTTGACGTTACGGATGACTTGCCAGTTGTAGGCTTCGAAACGCGCCGGGGTATTGTCGGTGAACCAGCCGTGCACTTCGCCGTCGATGGAAATGCCGTTGTCATCGTAGAAGGCGATCAGCTTGTTCAGGCCGAGGGTGCCGGCCAGCGAGGCGACTTCGTGGGAGATGCCTTCCATCATGCAGCCGTCGCCGAGGAACACGTAGGTGTTGTGGTCGACGATGTTGTGGCCTTCACGGTTGAACTGGGCAGCCAGCACTTTCTCGGCCAGAGCGAAGCCCACGGCGTTGGCGATGCCTTGGCCGAGCGGGCCGGTGGTGGTCTCGACACCTGGGGTGTAGCCGTATTCCGGATGGCCCGGGGTACGGCTGTGCAGCTGGCGGAAGCCTTTGATGTCATCAATGGTGACATCGTAGCCAGTCAGGTGCAGCAGCGAATAGATAAGCATCGAGCCGTGGCCGTTGGACAGCACGAAGCGGTCACGGTCAGCGAAACTCGGGTTGCTCGGATTGTGCTTCATGTAGTCGCGCCAAAGCACTTCGGCGATATCCGCCATGCCCATGGGGGCACCTGGGTGGCCGCTGTTGGCCTTTTGCACGGCATCCATGCTGAGGGCACGAATGGCGTTGGCACGTTCACGACGGCTGGGCATCGCTTATCTCCTGGGGCTTGAATAGGTGGTGTCACGAAAAAGGCGGCCATTTTCGCCCACTGCGGGGGCCGGGGGCAATGACGGATGGTCGCAGTTGGGGGATTTTCCTGTGATTGGCCTCCATAACGGCGAAAAAACCGCCAGGGTCACCCGCCCATCAGCCAATATCAAAACTTTTTGATATTGACCTTGCGGGGGCAGCCTTGCCTGTCTAGACTGCCGCCCCATGAACCTCCGTGCGCAACCGATCCCTCAGCAAAGCGACACACTGGCCGCCCTGTGCAAGGCCAGTGGCGATGAGCTGCGCCTGAACGTGTTGCGCGCCCTGGCCAGTGATTCGTTCGGCGTGCTGGAGCTGGCGCAGATCTTCGACGTCGGCCAGTCGGGCATGAGCCACCACCTCAAGGTGCTGGCCCAGGCCGAGCTGGTGGCCACGCGGCGCGAAGGCAATGCGATCTTCTACCGCCGCGCCCTGCCCGACGGCCAGCGCTTCGGCGGGCGCCTGCACATGGCCCTGCTCGATGAGGTCGACGACCTGACCCTGCCAGAGGATGTCCAGGCCCGCATCGCCCAGGTGCAGCAACGCCGCGCCGCCACCAGCCAGGACTTCTTCCTGCGCGTGGAAGAAAAATTCCGCGCCCAGCAAGACCTGATCGCTGGCTTGCCGCAGTACCGCGAAAGCCTGCTGGCGCTGCTCGACAAGCTGAACTTCGCGTCGACCGCCAGCGCGCTGGAAGTCGGCCCCGGCGATGGCGGCTTCCTGCCGGACCTGGCACGGCGCTTCGCCCAGGTCACGGCCCTGGACAACAGCCCGACCATGCTCGAGCTGGCGCGCCAGGTCTGCGAGCGCGAGCGTCTGGGTAACGTAAACCTGCAGTTGGCCGATGCACTGGGTGCAACGGATGTGGAAGCCGACTGCGTTGTGCTGAACATGGTCCTGCACCATTTCAGCGACCCGGCCCTGGCCCTGCGCCAGCTGGCCAAACGGGTGAAGGCAGGCGGCAGCCTGCTGGTCACCGAACTGTGCAGCCATGACCAGGGTTGGGCGCGGGAAGCCTGCGGCGACCTCTGGCTCGGCTTCGAACAGGACGACCTGGCCCGTTGGGCCACAGCAGCCGGGCTGGCCCCCGGGGATAGCCTCTATGTGGGCTTGCGTAACGGTTTCCAGATCCAGGTCCGCCATTTTCAGCGGACGGCTGGCGACACTCACCATCGGTAAATTTTAGGAACCCGTCGAGATGAGCGAATACTCCCTTTTCACCTCCGAGTCCGTGTCCGAAGGGCATCCGGACAAGATCGCCGACCAGATTTCGGACGCGGTCCTTGATGCCATCATCGCCCAGGACAAGTACGCCCGCGTTGCGTGCGAAACCCTGGTCAAGACCGGTGTCGCCATCATCGCCGGCGAAGTCACCACCTCCGCCTGGGTCGACCTGGAAGAGCTGGTGCGCAAGGTCATCATCGACATCGGCTACAACAGCTCCGACGTTGGCTTCGACGGCGCCACCTGCGCCGTGATGAACATCATCGGCAAACAGTCGGTGGACATCGCCCAAGGCGTCGACCGCTCCAAGCCGGAAGACCAGGGCGCGGGTGACCAGGGCCTGATGTTCGGCTACGCCAGCAACGAAACCGACGTGCTGATGCCAGCACCCATCTGCTTCTCGCACCGCCTGGTCGAGCGCCAGGCCGAAGCGCGCAAGTCCGGCCTGCTGCCGTGGCTGCGCCCGGATGCCAAGTCGCAAGTCACCTGCCGCTACGAGAACGGCAAGGTCGTCGGTATCGATGCCGTGGTCCTGTCGACCCAGCACAATCCTGAGGTTTCGCAGAAAGACCTGCAGGAAGCCGTGATGGAGCTGATCGTCAAGCACACCCTGCCGGCCGAGCTGCTGCACAAGGGCACCCAGTTCCACATCAACCCGACCGGCAACTTCATCATCGGTGGCCCGGTGGGCGACTGCGGCCTGACCGGCCGCAAGATCATCGTCGACTCCTACGGCGGCATGGCCCGACACGGTGGTGGCGCGTTCTCCGGCAAGGACCCGTCCAAGGTCGACCGTTCCGCCGCCTACGCCGGCCGCTACGTGGCCAAGAACATCGTTGCCGCCGGCCTGGCCGAACGTTGCGAGATCCAGGTGTCCTACGCCATCGGCGTGGCCCAGCCGACCTCCATCTCGATCAACACCTTCGGCACCGGCAAGGTTTCCGACGACAAGATCGTCCAGATCGTGCGCGAGTGCTTCGACCTGCGCCCGTACGCCATCACCAAGATGCTCGACCTGCTGCACCCGATGTATCAGGAAACCGCAGCCTACGGCCACTTCGGCCGTGAGCCACAGCAGAAGACTGTCGGCGACGACACCTTCACCACCTTCACCTGGGAGCGCACCGACCGCGCCCAGGCGCTGCGTGACGCTGCCGGCCTGTAATTTTCCTGCAGCGGTAACTGAAAGCCCCTGCCGAGTGATCGGCAGGGGCTTTTTTTGTGACATATCGGCTGACAACTGCACGGCGCAACGCTCGTTCCCGTTGCCTACGCTGAGGTTTCCCCCTGCCAAGCAAGGATGCTGGCCATGCCGTTTGTGCTCCTGTTCCTGCTCTATCTATCGTTCAACGCGCAAGCCGCTGACTGCCCAATCTGGTCAGCCGAAAGAGCTCGCGCAGAAGTCACCAGCCTGCGCGCGACGGTTAGCCAATGGGATGACCACTACCATCGCCTGGGCGAGTCGCTGGTGCCCGATGAGGTCTATGACCAGAGCCGGCAACGCCTGCTGCACCTGCAAGGGTGTTTCGCCCTGGAGCACGCGCTGGATTCGCTGGCCAGCGCACGCGGGACGATTGCCCACCCGATCCGCCACACCGGCGTCGACAAGCTCTCGAACGAACAGGCCGTGAGCCAATGGATGGCCGGCAAGACAGGTGTCTGGCTGCAACCGAAGGTCGATGGCGTCGCGGTGACGCTGGTCTATCGCCAAGGCCGGCTGGTCCAGCTGCTCAGCCGGGGTGACGGCAACCAGGGGCATGACTGGAGCCGGCATATCGAGGCACTGGAAGGCATCAATCGGCAGCTGCCCAACCCGCTGGACCTGATCCTGCAAGGGGAGCTGTACCTACGCCTGGGTGACCATGTGCAAGCGCAGAATGGTAGCGTCAACGCTCGCGCCACCGTCGCGGGGCTGTTGGCGCGCAAGCAACTGGCCCGCGAACAAGGCGCAGGCATTGCGCTGTTTGTCTGGGACTGGCCGCAAGGGCCAAGCGATCAGGGCGAGCGTGTGGCTCAGCTGGCGGCACTGGGCTTCCCCGACAGCCAGCGTTACAGCGTGGCCATTGGCAGCGCTGTCGAAGCTGCACACTGGCGCCAGCACTGGTACCGCTCTGCCCTGCCCTTCGCGACGGATGGCGTGATCCTGCGCCAGAACACACGGCCACCCGCCGAACGCTGGCAAAGCAATGCACCTTACTGGATCGCCGCCTGGAAGCATCCCTTTGCTCAGGTGTTGAGCGAAGTGCGTGACGTGCAGTTTCGCATCGGCCGCACGGGCCGAATCACACCAGTCCTGAAGCTGCAGCCGGTGCAACTGGACGACCGCCGTGTTACCCAGGTGAGCCTGGGCTCCCTGGCCCGCTGGCAGGCACTCGATGTTCGCCCAGGAGATCAGGTAGCCATCAGCCTGGCGGGGCTGACCATCCCACGCTTCGAGCAGGTTGTGCACCGCGCCACCGAGCGCCAGGGCTTGACGGTTCCTGCGCTGGATCAATACGGCGCCTTGACGTGCTGGCAGGCGGGTGAAAACTGCGAAGAGCAGTTCATCGCGCGCCTCACCTGGCTCAGTGGCAAACACGGCCTGGCCATGCCGGGCACCGGGCCCGGCACTTGGCGACGGCTGGTACAGGCCGGGCTGGTAACGTCGCTGACCGACTGGCTGGTGCTGGATGCCGAGCGACTGGCCCAGTTGCCTGGCATCAGCGATACCAGCGCCAGGCGTTTGCAACGAAGCTTCGAGGTTGGCCGAACCAGGCCTTTCGCCCAGTGGATCAGCGGTCTTGGCGTGCCGATACCACGCAACCTGCCACTCGAGGGCGACTGGGCAACCCTCGCCCGGCGCTCGGCCACTGACTGGCAAGCCTTGCCCGGCATTGGCGCAACCCGCGCCAGTCAGCTACAAGCTTTTTTTGCGGCCGAGCCTGTGCAGGCCCTGGCACAACAGTTGAGTGAAAGCAGCATCCAGGGGTTTCCTGCCGCGCCCCCCGGTGCGAGGCAATGAGTTTTAACAAAATCTTTTGTAGGGATCCGTCTGGATTGTTCCAGAAAAATCCAACAAGGGTTCCTAAATCGTCAAAAGCAAGGCAGGATTTGCCCCATCTTTTGCTGCCCCGCCCCCTCAAGGAGGCTTTGATGAAATTGATTTCCACCCTGGCACTGCTGACCACGCTTGGTCTCGCTGCCGGCGTCGCCCAAGCCGCCCAACCCGAAGAAGGCCTGACCGGTTGCGCCGCCAAACGCAGCGCCATCGAGAACCAGCTGAAAATCGCCCGCGACCACGGCAACAGCGATCAGGTGGCAGGGCTCGAGGAAGCACTGCGTGGCGTTGACAATTGCACCGACGCCAGCCTGCGCAAAGAGCGCGAGCAGAAAGTGCTCGATGCTCGTCACGAAGTGAGCCAGCGCACCAAGGACCTGGAAAAGGCCATGAAAAAGGGCGATGCAGAGAAGATCAACAAGCGCAAGGACAAGCTGGCCGAGGCGAAGAAGGAGCTGCAGGAAGCAGTGGACGAACTCGAGCGCTAACCTGGCAGGCTCTTGCGGGACGACCACTCCCACAAGAGCCTGCCAGCTCAGTGATTGCGAAACTCTTCATGACAGGCCTTGCATGCCGCCTCGACCTTGTCCATCGGTGCCTTCAATTGCGCCGCGTCCAACGGCTGGGTCCGCGTCACGTCGACCAACTCGCCGGTCACGCCCTCCAGTTGCCGGGCAAGGTCATGGAAACGCGCCTGCCGCTCCCACACCTCCGGCCGTGCGCTGCTGTCGCCCTCATCCCGCACCTGAGGAAAATGCTGCCACGGCGCGTGGGCCAGGCCATCGAGCTTCAACGCGCCGTCGGCGAACTTCACCCCGTCGAAGGGCAACCGGCCGCGCAACATGCCGCCCATGTCTTCGCTGGTCTTGAGCATGTCCTTGAAGATTGCCTTGCGCTTGCCCAGCGGCGAGTTGGGGTCGACCCGGTCACAGGCGGTCAGGACAAGGGCAGCAAGCAGTACTACGGTCAATCGCTTGAACATCACGGTCACTTCAGCCTACGCAAAGGGGCGGCCAGTATCGCCGCCTGCCAGGCAAAGACCAATAGCCACATAAAACACAAGGGCGAATCTTCATGTTCGCCAGCCACAGGTACCCATTGATGAAATCTGCCCTGCGCCATCTGGCCTGGACACTCCCGGCACTCGCCTTGCTGGCCGGCTGCAACGGCGGCGAAAACGCCAAGCCCGAGCCGCATGCCATCGCCACCTATGCCCCGGCCACCTGGAAAGACCTGCCCGCGGTCAGCGATGAAGACCTGCTGGCCGGCTTCCATGCCTGGCGCAGCGGCTGCGAGAAACTCAAACGCGACCCGGTGTGGGCCGCCACCTGCGAAGCAGCCGGCAGCGACACGGCGAGCGCCACCCAGGTGCGCACCTTCCTCGAGCAGAACCTGCAGGTGTATGGCCTGCGTTCCGCCGATAACAACGCCAACGGCCTGATCACCGGCTACTACGAACCGGTCTACCCCGGCAGCCTGAAGCGCACCGAAGCGGCGCACGTGGCAGTTTATGGCGTACCCGAAGACATGATCGTGGTCGACCTGGCCAGCGTGTACCCCGAACTCAAGGGCAAGCGCCTGCGTGGTCGCCTGGACGGTCGCGTGCTCAAACCCTATGACACTGCCGAGGTGATCAGCCGCGATGGCGTCAAGGCGCCCGTGCTGGCCTGGCTGACCGACCCGATGGACCTGCAGTTCCTGCAGATCCAGGGCTCAGGCAGAATCCAGCTGGAAGATGGCCGTCAGCTGCGGCTCGGCTATGCCGACCAGAACGGCCACCCCTACCGGCCAATCGGCCGCTGGCTGGTGGAGCAAGGCCAGTTGAAAAAAGAAGACGTGACCATGGGCAGCATCCACGCCTGGGCCATGGCCAACCCGCAGCGCGTGCCGGAACTGCTGGCCAGCAACCCTAGCTATGTGTTCTTCAGTGCCCGCCCGGACAGCAACGAAGGGCCGCGCGGCTCGCTGAACGTGCCGCTGACCGCTGGATATAGCGTGGCCATCGACCGCAAGGTGATTCCGCTGGGCAGCCTGCTGTGGCTGTCGACTACACGCCCCGACGGCACGCCGGTGGTACGCCCGGTGGGCGCCCAGGATACCGGCGGTGCCATCGCTGGCGAAGTGCGCGCGGACCTGTTCTGGGGGACCGGGCCGCAAGCCGGCGAGCTGGCGGGGAACATGAAGCAGCAGGGGCAGATCTGGATGCTGTGGCCCAAGGGCAAGCCGCTGCCAGAGGTGCCCAAAGTCCTCTGATCCGGCGTTGAGCAGTTCGTGGTCTCAGATGGAGACCACGAAGAACGCCACGATCAACGCCATCCCGGCAAACCACACCAGCGAACGCAGCGCCGCCCAGTCCGCGAGATAGCAGATGATATAGAGCAGGCGACTGGTGATATACATCACACCCAGCACATCCTGGGTCACCTGCTCGGCATTGCCGACGATATCGGCCACCAGCACCGCCGCCGCAAATGCCGGAAACGCCTCGTAGCTATTCTGCTGGGCGGCATGCGCACGGCGCGGCAAGCCCGACAGCGTGTCGAGGAAGGCACGCGGGTCGTGGTTGTCTTTGAGGCCGAAGCGCCCGCTCGACACCTTGGCAATCAATGCGCAAAGCGGCGCCAGAAACAACGCGATGAGAATGCACCACAGGGCAACGGTCATGGACAGGACTCCTTGTTCGATCGTGAGGTCAGAGCTTCATCACCAGCATGCCTGCCAGGACCAGCCCGCAAGCTAGGAGTCTCGGCCCGCCAAAAGGTTCTTTGAGGTAGCGCATACCCAGCAGTACAACCAGGATCACACTCAGCTCGCGCAGGGCCGCCGCTTCGGCCACCGAGCCCAGGTGCATGGCCCACAGCACCAGTGCATAACTGAACAGCACGCAAAAGCCCACCGCCAGCCCCAGGCGCCATTGTGTGCGCCAGAACAGCACGAATGGCGCCCGCCGCGCCACGCTGGCCAGCAACGGGAATGGCCAGGCACTGAGCAGCGTCAACCACACCAGGTAGTCCCAGGGCTTACCCCACAACCGCACCGCCTGGCCATCGAACCAGGTGTAGCAACCGATACACAGGCCGATCAGCGCAACCACCGGCAGCATCGACCACGGCAAGCGGTCACCGCCGCCGCCCTGCCACAACAGGCACGCCATGCCACAAGGGATCAGCAGGATGCCGATGATCTGCTGCGAGCTGAGCGACTCGCCGGCAAACGCCAGTGTCAGCCCCAGTACCACCAACGGTGACAGGCCGCGCATCAGAGGATAGACCAGCCCCAGATCACCGACCCGATAGGCCTGGATCAGCAGGAACCGGTACAACTGCTCGGCCAGCGCCGAAGCCAGCAGCCAAGGCCAGATCTCGGCGGGCGGGAAGTCAGTGAAGGCCACGGCGCACAAGGCAAACAGCAACGCCACGACGTCCATGCTGGCGATCACCAGCAAGCGCTCGGCGCTGAATTTGATCAGGGTGTTCCAGGTCGCGTGCAGCAGGGCGGCGACCAATACCAGAGAAGTTGCCAGCACGCGAGAGAGTCCTTGCCTTGGATTCAAATGAGTTCGCAGCACTATACCTCGGGGCAGAGGCCCGCTACGGAAAAAGACTACAAGTTCAGTAGAAGTTTCAGCCCTCTCAGAAAACCGTTTCTCATCGCTTCATTCAATACACTCATCACGGGCCGCACCGCATGCAGCTGGACGCTCGCGCTGTACCTGATGGCAGCCAGCACTACGAATACACACCCAATTACGAAACACGATTGACGCATCAACACTCGCAGGTTTAGGATCGCCGTAACGCATGGGGTAAACCGTGCCTACCTTCCGAGGCCCGCGATGCGCAAGCAAGCGGGCTTTCGTGTTTCTGGGGGCAAGGAAACCCGGAATTTATGACTCACTTTGTGGCCTACCTCGACGAATTCGGCCATGTCGGGCAATACATCTCGCGTACACACAGCCACTTCAAGACCAGCCCCGTGCTCGGCCTGGGTGGGATTCTTCTGCCAGCTGCAGAAGTGCGAGAGTTCGCCATCTTCTTCTATCAATTGAAATGCCAGTTACTTGCCTGGGACATAAGCCATGAAAATCCCAGGAGCCTCCCCGCCTATCAGTGGGAAAAGAAAGGCTCCAAACTCTTCACGACACGTAACGTCACGCAATACCGATCATTAAGGCAGGCAACGTTTCGCCTGCTCACCCGCATTAGGAAGATTGGTGGGTATGTCATCTATGCCGGTGAGCACAAGACCGGGCCGGCCGAGCAGCACGACGCGACGGATACATTCAAACGCCAACTGCTGCACGCAATAAGAATAATCGATCGCTACTGCACGCCGTCCGCCTCGACCTTCATGCTCCTTCTAGATGAACAGCGCGCTGGCAATGAATGGCGAGAACAAAATGTGGAAGCCTGCACCCTGGCGATGTTCGAAGATGCCACTGAGAAATGTCGAAGCCTGATAGAGCCTCCCCTGCAGGGCGAAAGTCACCTGTTCCAGACACTGCAATGCGCAGACTGGATCTGCGGCCTGGTGGGGCGGTTGATGGCAATGTCTGTTTCGCCTGAGGAGTATCCGGACTGGGAGCCTTTCGACAGATATTTCTCAGCCCGAATCGCAGAAGCCGCCCTGCCGGGCTCAGGCTTGCAGCGTCATCCCGTCATGTTGCCGGTCGGCAAGCGCGCAACGGCAAGAACAGAGGCCTAAAGCCACATGCAGGAAACCTCGCAACGGATACGCTGTCTACCTGCACAGTCAAAAAGTGTGTCCCGAGCCCCTCGCCAGATCATCAAAGAACTGCCCGAGCCATCCGGGTAACGACTTGGAAGCCACTGTCACAGGATTCGGGATGCTTGAACTAGTTGCCGCGTTTATCTGCCTCACCACCCTCCTCACCTATGTAAATTACCGCTTCATCGGCCTGCCACCCGCCATCGGCGTGATGGTTACGGCGTTGCTGTTCTCCCTGATGCTGCAGGGCCTGAGCCTGATCGGCTTCCCTGGCCTGGAGGAACGCGTCGAAGGCTTGATGAACCAGATCGATTTCAACGACCTGCTGATGCACTGGATGCTGGCCTTCCTGCTGTTCGCCGGCGCACTGCACGTCAACCTCAGCGACCTGCGCAGCTATCGCTGGCCGATCGGCCTGCTGGCGACGATAGGCGTACTCATTGCAACGGTAGTCATTGGCTACCTGTCGCACTGGGTCTTCGCCATGTTCGGCTGGCAAGTACCGCTGATTTACTGCCTGCTGTTCGGCGCACTGATTTCGCCTACCGACCCCATTGCAGTACTCGGCGCCTTGCGTACGGCAAATGCATCGAAACCGCTGAAAACCACCATCGTCGGCGAATCGTTGTTCAACGACGGTACCGCGGTCGTGGTGTTCACCGTACTGCTGGGCATCATCCAGCTAGGTGAAACGCCGAGCGTCTCCGACACCGCCATCCTGTTCGCCCGTGAAGCCATCGGCGGCGTGCTGTTCGGCGGCGTGATCGGCTATGCCACCTACCGCATGATCAAGAGCGTCGAGCAGTACCAGGTCGAGGTCATGTTGACCCTGGCGCTGGTGATCGGTGGTTCGGCGATGTGCTACGAGCTGCATGTTTCGGCGCCGATCGCCATGGTGGTCGCGGGCCTGATCATCGGCAACCTGGGCCGTAACCTGGCAATGAACGACATGACCCGCCGCTACATGGACGGTTTCTGGGAATTGATCGACGACATGCTCAATGCCTTGCTGTTCGCCCTGATCGGCCTGGAGCTGTTGCTGCTGCCATTCAACTGGCTGCACCTGGCAGCGGGTGGCGTGCTGGCACTGGCGGTACTGCTGTCGCGGCTGCTGACCGTGGCGCCTGCGATCGTGCTGTTGCGGCGCTGGCGGCCGGTACCGAAAGGTACCGTACGGGTACTGACCTGGGGTGGCCTGCGTGGCGGGGTATCGGTGGCCCTTGCGCTGTCGCTGCCACTGGGCGCGGAACGCGACCTGCTGCTGTCGATCACCTACATCGTGGTGTTGTCGTCGATCCTGGTGCAGGGTTTGAGCATTGGCCGCGTGGTGCGCAAAGTCAGCGCACAGCCTTGAGGGTTGCGGGGCCGCATCGCGGCCCCGAATCGTCACTCGACTGCGGAGTCCGGGAACTGGTCCTGAACGTACTTGATCTCGGTCCGCCCATGGGCCGCCGGCAAGCCGTCTTCACCCAGGTTGACGAAGACCATCTTGTCGACCGTCAGAATGCTCTTGCGGGTGATCTTGTTGCGCACTTCGCACTTGAGGGTGATCGATGTCCGGCCAAACTCGGTGGCGGTGATGCCCAGTTCGATGATGTCGCCCTGGCGCGAGGCACTGACGAAATTGATCTCCGACATGTACTTGGTCACCACGCGCTGGTTGCCCAGCTGGACGATGGCATAGATTGCCGCTTCTT
This sequence comes from Pseudomonas sp. NPDC089422, assembly GCF_044749405.1. Taxonomy (NCBI): domain Bacteria; kingdom Pseudomonadati; phylum Pseudomonadota; class Gammaproteobacteria; order Pseudomonadales; family Pseudomonadaceae; genus Pseudomonas; species Pseudomonas sp. NPDC089422. The sequence continues at coordinate 319,778 of NZ_JBIVHW010000002.1, read as the reverse complement.
CGTCGATCCAGCGCAGCAGGCTGCCGCCGAACAGCGTACCGTTGGGGTTGAGGTCTTCGGGTTTTACCCATTTGCGGGTGTGAAAGTTCATCTTTACTCCTGACCTGCTTGGCTAACGTGAAGCAATGATGGCAGAGCGGCCGCCAGCGCTCCATTGAACATCGACTATCGTCGCGATAAATCGACAGAAAGCCTTGGGTGTGTCACACAGCCACGGCTATAATCGCAGCCGTTCTCATGGCTGCCCGCAGTGGCGGCCATCCCGCCACCCATCCGAGGGGCGCTGCAGCAGGCTCGGCCTGTCAGGCTCGGTTGGGGCGTTGTCCGCGCAAGCGGACGCTCAACGCACAACGGCGCCCATTCGCACACTACGAATGGAGGCTCTCATGAGCGCTGTAAACACGCCTGCTGGTTTTTCCGACTTCAAGGTCGCCGACATTTCCCTGGCCGACTGGGGCCGCAAGGAAGTCATCATCGCCGAATCGGAAATGCCGGCACTGATGGGCCTGCGCCGCAAGTATCAAGCCGAGCAACCGCTCAAGGGCGCGAAGATCATCGGCTGCATCCACATGACCATCCAGACTGCCGTGCTGATCGAAACCCTGGTCGCCCTGGGCGCAGAAGTCCGCTGGTCGTCGTGCAACATCTTCTCCACCCAGGACCAGGCCGCTGCCGCCATCGCCGCCGCCGGCATTCCTGTGTTCGCCTGGAAAGGTGAAACCGAGCAAGAGTACGAATGGTGCATCGAGCAGACCATCCTGAAAGATGGCCAGCCTTGGGACGCCAACATGGTGCTGGACGACGGTGGTGACCTGACCGAGATCCTGCACAAGAAATACCCGGCCATGCTGGAAAAGATCCACGGCGTGACCGAAGAAACCACCACTGGCGTGCACCGCCTGCTGGACATGCTGGCCAAGGGCGAGCTGAAAGTCCCGGCGATCAACGTCAACGACTCGGTCACCAAGAGCAAGAACGACAACAAGTACGGCTGCCGTCACAGCCTGAACGATGCCATCAAGCGCGGTACCGACCACCTGCTGTCGGGCAAGCAGGCCCTGGTAATCGGCTACGGTGACGTGGGCAAGGGCTCGGCCCAGTCGCTGCGTCAGGAAGGCATGATCGTCAAGGTCACCGAAGTCGACCCGATCTGCGCCATGCAGGCCTGCATGGACGGCTTCGAAGTCGTTTCGCCGTTCAAGGACGGCATCAACACCGGTACCGAAGCCGGCATCAATGCCGACCTGCTGGGCCGCATCGACCTGATCGTCACCACCACCGGTAACGTCAACGTCTGCGACGCCAACATGCTCAAGGCCCTGAAGAAGCGTGCCGTGGTCTGCAACATCGGCCACTTCGACAACGAAATCGACACCGCCTTCATGCGCAAGAACTGGGCATGGGAAGAGGTCAAGCCGCAGGTTCACAAGATCCACCGCACCGGCGCCGGCACCTTCGACCCGCAGAACGACGACTACCTGATCCTGCTGGCCGAAGGCCGCCTGGTGAACCTGGGCAACGCCACTGGCCACCCAAGCCGCATCATGGACGGTTCGTTCGCCAACCAGGTGCTGGCGCAGATCTTCCTGTTCGAGCAGAAGTTCGCCGAACTGCCAGCGGCCAAGAAGGCCGAGCGCCTGACCGTGGAAGTGCTGCCGAAGAAACTCGACGAAGAAGTGGCCCTGGAAATGGTCCGCGGCTTCGGTGGCGTGGTCACCCAGCTGACCCCGCAACAGGCCGAGTACATCGGCGTAACCGTCGAAGGCCCGTTCAAGCCGCACGCCTACCGCTACTAAGCGGCAGGCTTGGAGCTTCCGGCTCCAACGCCGAAACCTGAACGATGCCCAAGCCAGATCGGCCATCACCGATCTGGCTTTTACTTGCAGCTTGCTGCTTGAGGCTCGCTGCTCGAGGAACGCCTGATGTCCCAAGATCGCCGTTACAGTTTCGAGTTCTTCCCCACCAAGACCGACGCCGGTCACGAGAAGCTGATGGGCGTTGCCCGCCAGCTGGCCGCGTACAACCCGGACTTCTTCTCCTGCACCTACGGTGCCGGTGGCTCTACCCGCGACCGCACGCTGAACACCGTGCTGCAGCTGGAAAGCGAAGTGAAGATCCCTGCCGCGCCGCACCTGTCGTGCGTCGGCGACACCAAGGACGAACTGCGCGCCCTGCTGGCCGAGTACAAGGCAGCCGGCATCCAGCGCATCGTCGCCTTGCGTGGCGACCTGCCGTCGGGCATGGGCATGGCCAGTGGTGAGCTGCGTTATGCCAGCGACCTGGTCGAGTTCATCCGCCAGGAAACCGGCGACCACTTCCACCTGGAAGTTGCCGCCTATCCGGAAATGCACCCGCAAGCGCGCAACTTCGAGGCCGACCTGGGCAACTTCGTGCACAAGGTCAAGGCCGGTGCCGACAGCGCCATCACCCAGTACTTCTTCAACGCCGACAGCTACTTCTACTTCGTCGAGCGTGCACAGAAAATGGGCGTGGACATCCCGGTGGTGCCCGGCATCATGCCGATCACCAACTACAGCAAACTGGCGCGTTTCTCCGATGCCTGCGGCGCCGAGATCCCGCGCTGGATCCGCAAGCAGCTGGAAGCCTACGCCGACGATACCGCGAGCATCCTGGCCTTTGGCGAAGAAGTCATCACCCGCATGTGCGAGCAACTGCTGCAAGGCGGCGCACCGGGCCTGCACTTCTATACCCTTAACCAGGCTGAGGCGAGCCTGGCGATCTGGAACAATCTGAAACTGCCACGCTGAAACTTTTTGGCATCATCGGATTCTGAAACAATTAAGGCTTTAGTCGTAGACTAGGGCCTTATTTACTTTCTGGCCCTGATAGGTGTCGTTCGCCATGCAACATTTCCTGCCATCTCGCCCTCAGCTCGTGTACCTGGCGTTCGGCCCCGCCACCTATCACCAGGAAGCCTGTTTCAGCATCGTCAGCGCCCTCGCGCATCTGGGGGATACTGCCAACCCGGCCATCGACATTCAGGTCTACACCGACAACACCGTGCCTTACGGCAAACTGCCGGTGACCGTTCATCTGCTCGACGAGGCTACGCGCAAGGCCTGGAACCAGCCCCACGGCTATCACTTCCGCAGCAAGCACGTGCTGTTACGCCAGGTGCTGCAGCAACACCCTCAGGCCGTGCTGATCGACACCGATACCTTCTTCCGCAAGTCTCCGTTGCAACTGTTCCAGCGGGTCAAGCCCGGCACGCTGCTGTGCAACGCCATTGGCGCGCGCTACGGTGCGAATCAGCAGTGCCTGCTGTACACCAACCTGCTCGGCATTCTCGAGTCACGCGGCCTCGCCGACTGCCAGATGCCGCTGGTCAACTCGGGCGTGATCGGCCTGTGCGCCGAGGACACCGACGTGCTGGACCGTTCCATTGCCATGATGGACGAGTTCTATCCGCTGGCCCGCACCGCCTACACCCTGGAAGAGTTCTGCCTGGCGGTAGCCGCATACCGCAAGATGGAACTGGCCGAATGCACCGACGTCATCCACCACTACTGGAGCCGCAAGGCCCAGTTCCGCGCCAAGATTCAGGCCTGGCTGCGCAAACACGGCGAGAACCCACTGGCGCCGGCAGCGCTTGCAGATGTGACACTGGTCAACGACCAGCTGCCTCGCCCGCCAACCCTGCAACGCTTGGGCTACAAGGCCTTGAGCCTGACCATGCCCAGCCGCGAGCGCCAGTTCGTGCGCGAGCTGCTGTATGGCTGCTACCCCTACCCCAATGAGTTTGACCGCGCTTGTGCAACGGCCTGGTGGGACAAGGCACTGGAGAACCTCAACGAGCGCCACGGGCGCATCGAGCCCGAGCAACTGCGCCAGTGCCTGCGCCACCCGAGCCTGCGCCTGTCACTGGGTGCCCGGCGCAAGGATATCGAGGCACACCTGCTGCGTTCCTCCCATCGCTGAGGCCGGCACCGGGGGCATCCATCTTCACTGGCCATGCCTTGGGTGAGCGCGTAATCTCGCGCCATGCCTCACATCGCCCACCTGCTGTGCATCCTGCTGCTCGCCTGCCTGAGCCCGATGGCGCTGGGCGAGCGGCTGCGTCTGGTCAGTGACGACTGGGCACCCTACGTGTATCGCGATGGCGGCCGGGTCCGGGGGATCGACTACGAAGTCACCACCGAAGTGTTCCGCCGCCTGGGAGTCGAGGTGGACTGGCAGTTCCTGCCGTGGAAGCGCTGCCTGGCCTTGGTGGAGCAGGGCCACGCTGATGGGGTGATGGACATTTTTCAGGTCGAGTCGCGCAAGGCCTACATGGTTTATCCCGCAGAACCCATGTCGGATGTCGAGTTCGTGCTGTATCAGGCCAGCGACCGGCGCCATGCCATTCGCCAGCTGAATGATCTCGCCGGCCTGACCGTAGGCACGTCGCCGGGCTACGCCTACGACAAGGCGTTCAACGAGTCCCAGGATTTCCGCCGCGAAACCGCGCCAAGCCACGAAGCCAATTTCGGCAAGCTCATACGCGGGCGCATCGATCTGCTGGTCACCGACCGCCTGGTCGGGCGTTACCTGCGCAAGCAGCTGGGCCTCGAACAGCAGGTCGAAGAGCTGCCCCTGGTCATCAGCCGCCAGGCGCAATACCTGGGCTTGGCACGCAAACCCGGGCGCGAGCGACTGGCCGAAGCATTTACCGAAGAGCTGCGCCGCTTCAAGCAGGAACCGGCGTTCGAGGCGATTATCGAACACTACATCGGCGACGCCGGCGATCTTGCCGGCGCCGTTGAGCAGCAGGAAAGCAGCACGCTGCGTTAGCTCTGTTATACTCGGGCCTTCCCGCCCGGCTCACGCCCGGACGCTCGGCCTCGCAACAGGCATCCCGATCGGCATCGACGCCTCTTGGCGTCCACCTTCCGCTTCCCGGATGTGCAGTGAAAGCCCAGCTGGACCGGACGCGATCGCATCCCTTCGATGCCCGTCGCGCCAGGCAGAATATCCCAACGGGCCCAGCCCCCACGAGAACAGGATTGCCCATGTCCTTTGCTTCCCTCGGTCTCTCCGAGGCTCTTGTCCGCGCTATCGAGGCAGCGGGCTACACCCAGCCGACCCCGGTGCAACAGCGGGCCATTCCCGCCGTGTTGCAAGGCCGCGACCTGATGGTTGCCGCACAGACTGGTACTGGTAAAACGGGCGGCTTCGCCTTGCCGATCCTCGAGCGCCTGTTCCCCGCCGGCCACCCCGACAAATCCCAGCGCCACGGCCCGCGCCAGCCGCGTGTACTGGTCCTGACGCCGACCCGCGAACTTGCCGCCCAGGTACACGACAGCTTCAAGGTGTACGCCCGCGACCTGCCACTGGTCAGCGCCTGCATCTTCGGCGGTGTCGGCATGAACCCGCAGATCCAGGCCATTGCCAAGGGTGTCGACGTGCTCGTTGCCTGCCCGGGCCGCCTGCTCGACCTGGCCGGCCAAGGCAAAGTCGACCTGGCCCACGTGGAAATCCTGGTCCTCGACGAAGCCGACCGCATGCTCGACATGGGCTTCATCCATGACGTCAAGAAGGTCCTCGCCCGCCTGCCGGCCAAGCGCCAGAACCTGCTGTTCTCGGCGACCTTCTCCAAGGACATCACCGACCTGGCCGACAAGCTCCTGCACAACCCGGAGCGCATCGAGGTCACCCCGCCGAACACCACCGTCGAGCGTATCGAGCAGCGCGTCTACCGCCTGCCCGCCAGCCACAAGCGTGCCCTGCTGGCGCACTTGATCACGCTGGGTGCCTGGGAACAGGTACTGGTGTTCACCCGTACCAAGCACGGCGCCAACCGCCTGGCCGAATACCTGGAAAAGCACGGCCTGACCGCTGCCGCGATCCACGGCAACAAGAGCCAGAACGCCCGCACCAAGGCCCTGGCCGACTTCAAGGCCAACAGCGTGCGTGTGCTGGTCGCCACCGACATCGCCGCCCGTGGCCTGGACATCGACCAGCTGCCCCACGTGGTCAACTTCGAACTGCCAAACGTCGAGGAAGACTACGTGCACCGCATCGGCCGTACCGGCCGCGCCGGGCGCTCGGGCGAGGCCATTTCCATGGTCGCGCCGGATGAAGAAAAGCTGCTCAAGAGCATCGAACGGGTCACCAAGCAGAAGATCCCGGATGGCGACCTGATGGGCTTCGATGCCAGCCAGGTTGAAGCTGAAAAGCCTGAAGTGCGCGAGCGCCAGCAGAACAACGGCCGCGGCGGCCGCAACCAGCAGCAGGCTCGTGGCGAAGGCAGCAAAGACGCCAACGGCGGCCGCAAGGACAAGGGCAAGGACAAAGGCAAGGCCAAGCAGCAGGCTGCTGACAAGCCGGCCGACAAGGAAACGTCTGGCGACAAGCAACAGCAGCAACGCAAGCCGCGCGACAAGAAGCCGCGCCAGCAGCAGGCCAGCACCAGCACCAGCAGTGCGCCGAAAGCACCGGCCGACCGTGATCCAGAAGAGTTCCTGGACGACGATGTCGACAACTTCGGTAACCGCGCCGACTACGTCAGTCCTTACCAGAACGGTAAAGGCCAAGGCCGCAACCGCCGTCCGGGTGGTGCAGGTCAGGGCCAAAGCCAGGGCAGCGGCCAGCGCAGCAACAACGGCGGCGGCCAGGGCCAGGGCCAGGGCCGCAATGCTGGCGGCCAGCAGCGCAGCGCCAGCGGCGACAAACGCCCACGCAACAACAACGGTGGCGGTGCCCGTCGCGACAATAATGGCGGTGGCCGCAACCGTTCGGCCGGCCGTGACGATGCATCGCGTCAGGAGCCGGCAGTACGCAGCACCCGCGAACAGCACCAGCCCGTGATCATCCGCAAGGAATCCAAGCTCGATCGTTACCCGACGCCCGAGCAACTGGACGACCTGCCGAGCCGCCCGCGCGGTGAGCGCCCTGCACTGCTCACCCGCAAGGGCTGAGTCACGCAGCAGGCAATAAAAAACGCCGCCCAATGGGCGGCGTTTTTTATTGCCTGGGCAATGCTTACTTCTGCTTCACACCTTCGACACTGATGTCCAGGTCGAGGGTTTGCGAAGTCGGGCCTGGGCCCTTGATGCCGAAGTCGTTCAGGTTCAGCGTGGTGGTGGCGTTGAAGCCAGCGCGCTCGCCGCCCCACGGGTCCTTGCCCTCACCGTTGAAGGTGGCCTTGAAGGTAACTGGCTTGGTCACACCGTGCAGGGTCAGGTCGCCGGTCACGTCTGCAGTCTTCTCGCCAGTCGATTTGACAGCGGTAGAGACGAACTTGGCGTCCGGATATTTGGCAACGTCCAGGAAGTCCTTGCTGGCAATGTGCTTGTCGCGCTCGGCATGGTTCGACCAGACACTGGCAGTCTTCAGGTCGACGTTGATCTTGCTGGCTTCAGGCTTGGCGCTGTCCCACGAGAAGTCACCGCTGAAGTCCTTGAAGGTGCCGTGGATGAAGCTGTAGCCCAGGTGGCTGATTTTCCAGTCGACGAACGCGTGCTGGCCTTCCTTGTCGATCTTGTACTCGGCGGCCATGGCCTGGCCGGCGGAGAACAGAGCGGTACCGAGCGCCAGAGCGGCAAAAGTCTTTTTCAACATCCTTACTTCCTTCCTATGCAATTGAGGTTGAGAGTCAAGCTTTGCGGCCCAGCATGCGGGTCAGGGTCGCGTCACGGTCGATGTAATGGTGTTTCAAGGCTGCCAGGGCATGCAGCACCGCGAAGATCACCAGGCCCCATGCCAGCCACAGATGAATCACGCCGGCCACGTCCGCCTGATCAGGCAGGTCGCTGATCAGCGCCGGCACGTCGAACAGACCGAACACTGGAATGCCGACGCCGTCGGCAGTGGAAATCAGGTAACCGGCGATCATGACGGCAAACAGCCCCAGGTACAGCGCCAGGTGCCCCAGCTTGGCCGCCACGCGGGTGAATGCCCCGTGGTTGGCCGGTGCCGGCGGTGGCGGGCTGATGAAACGCCAGACCACACGCAGCAGCATCACCGCCAGCAACACCAGGCCGATGCTCTTGTGCAGGTCCGGGCCGGCCTTGCGCCAAGGGTCGTAGTAGTCGAGACCGACCATCCACAGGCCCAGGCCGAACAGGCCGAAGACTGCCAGTGCAACGCCCCAGTGCAGGACGATGCTGACCACGCCATAGCGAGAAGGTGAATTGCGCAGTTGCATGATGACGTGGTTCCCCGTGAAAGCTGTGCACAGACTAACGCGTAAGGTATCGAATAAAAGCTTAAAAAACTGCTTTGGATTATCGAGAAATACGATGATTAGTGTGTGAGTTTCCTATTAAGGAAACATTAACAATAGTCGGAGAGTTGAGGGTTTCCAGCCTCTTCACGGGGTAAGCCCGCGAAGAGGCCAGCACAGGTCAGTTTGCCTTGGCCTGGGTATCGGCCACCGGTTTTTTCACTGGCTCGGATTTGACCGTGGCCTTTTTCGGCTCCACTGCCTTTTTCGCCTGTTTGGCCGCAGGCTTGTGCGCCGGCGCATGCTTGGCCGGTGCTGCCTTGGTCGCGGCGGGCTTGGCCGGCTCTTCCTTGGCGACTACAGCGGGAGCCGCAGCAGGGGCAGCTACAGGAGCCGGCGCCGGCGCCGGTGCAACTTCCTCGGCCTTGGCAACCGGCGCAGCCTTCACCTCAGGCTTGTCCGAACCACCGAACAGGCGCGAGAAGAACCCGCCGCTGTCCTTCTTCGCCACTGCGGCACCCGCAGTCGCCGCTGCCGCTACGGTCGCAGCCTTGGCCGGGTCGAACGACTTGCCGGCGAGCAGGTCCTGCACCTGGCTGGCAGCACGCTGGCCGCTGCGCAGGGCGCCTTCGAGGGTGCCTGGGTAAAGCGCATCGGTGTGCTCACCGGCAAAGGTGATGCGCTGCACCGGGCGCTCCCACAGACGCCAGTACTTGCTGATCTGCCCCGGGCCGTAGGCCAGGTAGGCGCCGCCGGTGCCGGCATCGATGCTGTAACGCTTGACCTCATAGCCGGTGAACGCGCCACGGGCCTGTGGATAGAACGCATGCAGGCGGATCAGCACCTGGTCGACCATCTGCTTGTCGCCAAAGGCCTGGAGCAACCGCGCGTTGTCACCCGACAGGTTGATCACCACGTTGGCGCCACCCTTGAGCGCCGGTTCGATCCACAGCATGCCAAGGCCGGCGTTACTGAAGATTTCGCCCGACATGCGTGCGCGGCTTTCCCATACCGGCTGCTTGAACTTGAGCATCAGCTGGTCGCGCCAGCCGTAGTTGGTGCCCTTGAGCGCTGCCACGTGCTGGTTGTCCAGGCCAGGCGTGATCTGGATCTTGGCCAGCGCCCGCAGAGGAATCGCCATCACCAGGTAATCGGCCTTGTAGTCCGTGCTGCCAACCTTGACGCTGACGCCATCCTTGTCCTGCACGATCGCCGTGACCGGCGAGCTGGTCTTGATGGTCTTCAGCTGCTTGACGAATGCCTGAGCCAGCACCGGGCTGCCGCCAGGCAGGCGCGCGGCACGCAGGTCGCGATCACTGACGCCACGGTAGACGCGGTTCTGCTGGGCGAAGTAGAGCAGCGACAGGCGCGATGGCTCGTCATAGCGGGTGCGGATCTGCTGGTTGATCAGCTGACGCGCGGTGGTCGGCAACTGCAGCTTGTCGAGCCAGGTGGACACGTTCATCTGGTCGAGGGCGAACAGGGTACTGTTGGCCTGCGGGTTGAGCGGGTCATCGATCGAACGGGCCAGGTCGTCGAGGGTCTTCTCGTAGCGCTTGAGTGCTTCGGCGGTGGCCGGCTGCTTGGCGGTCAGGTCGGTGGCGCTGAAGTACTCGCCGTCGATCAGGTAACCCGGCGTGCGCACGAACTCCGGCGCGGGCAGTGTTTCAAGCTTGAAACGGTCGAGGTACTGGTTGAGCACCGGCTGTGCCTTGGCGTTGCCGATCCACTCGCTGGTGGCCAGGCCCGATCGCCCACCCATGCCCGACTTGGCCTCCAGCAGGGTGACCTGCCAGCCTTTGTTCTGCAGTTCGTAGGCTGCGGTCAGGCCTGCCAGGCCACCACCCACCACGATTGCCGACGGTGTCTTGTCCTTTGCCAGCGCGGCGCCGCTGGACACACCGATCAATACCAACGCGCACAGGCGCACCCAAGCAGCAGCCATGTCGGCGAACTCCGAGTTGAAAAAGCAGGGATGGGAAGAGGCGGGAATGCCCCGAGAGACGATGCGTTAAGAATACGTCAGGTATCCGGACCCTGCCAGCACAGCGATATCAAGTGCCTTTGGCAACTGGCATTTTTGTCAGTAGTCAGGCCTCAGGCCACTAGGTGAAGCTGGCGAAGGTAGCTGAAAAAACCGACAAAAGGAGCTGCACCATGACCTATGAGGAGCACTTCGCGCAGGTAGAAAGGCAATTCTTGTGGCACAACCAAACAGTACTTACCCCCTCAGGCCTGAAGATTCGCTCCAACGGTACGTCGTGGACCGGTTTGCATGAAGCCTTCAAAGGCGAAGATGGCACCGAGCTGGTGATCGGCGAGCACAGTGACGTGGAAATTGCTTTCAATGAGGAAGTCGAATGCCTAAGGCTGGAGTACTACGTAGTCAGCGACCAACACTTCGACGATGTGCAGATGCTGCTGGATACCGACGGCTACGATATGGACCTGATAGCCCCGGTCCCGCGCAACTTCTACTGGCTTACCCTCACCGGCAGCGGCTATACCGATTTCCGGCCGGGCCCGATCTCCACCCAACCCTATCACCAGGTCATCGATGGCCCTTTTCGCCGCCTGACCATATCCACTTCTCAGGCCGGCACCGTTCATATCCGCAAGCTGCAATGGACCCGCACCTGCCGCCATTAAACACTAGCGGTTGTCCTGCCCTCTGGCTTTGCTTAGGCTTACGCGGTCAAAGCAAGCAGTAGCCAGGAGAAGTGCCCATGGGCCTCAACGATCAGTGGATGCAACGCGACCTCAAAGTCCTGTGGCACCCCTGCACCCAGATGAAAGACCACGAGCAACTGCCACTGATCCCGATCCGGCGCGGTGAAGGCGTGTGGCTCGAGGACTTCGACGGCAAGCGCTACCTGGATGCCGTGAGCAGCTGGTGGGTCAACGTGTTCGGCCACGCCAACCCGCGCATCAACCAGCGCATCAAGGACCAGGTCGACCAGCTGGAACATGTGATCCTCGCCGGTTTCAGCCACCAGCCAGTGATCGAGCTGTCCGAGCGCCTGGTGGCCATGACCCCCGCCGGGCTCGACCGGGTGTTCTATGCCGACAACGGTTCGTCGTGCATCGAAGTGGCGCTGAAGATGAGCTTCCACTACTGGCAGAACATCGGCAAACCAGCGAAAAAGCGCTTTGTCACCCTGACCAACAGCTACCACGGCGAAACCATCGCCGCGATGTCGGTAGGCGACGTGCCGTTGTTCACCGAAACCTACAAGGCGCTGCTGCTCGACACCCTCAAGGTGCCGAGCCCAGACTGCTACCTGCGCCCCGAGGGCATGGGCTGGGAAGAACACTCGCGCAATATGTTCGCCGCCATGGAGCAGACCCTGGCCGAGCACCACGAAACGATCTCGGCGGTGATCATCGAACCGCTGATCCAGGGCGCCGGTGGCATGCGCATGTACCACCCGGTGTACCTCAAGCTGCTGCGCGAAGCCTGCGACCGCTATGACGTGCACCTGATCCACGACGAGATCGCCGTCGGTTTCGGCCGCACCGGCACCCTGTTCGCCTGCGAACAAGCCGGCATCCGCCCAGACTTCCTGTGCCTGTCCAAGGCGCTGACCGGTGGCTATCTGCCGCTGGCCGCCTGCCTGACCACCGACAAGGTGTACCAGGCCTTCTATGACGATTACCCGACCCTGCGCGCATTCCTTCACTCGCACAGCTACACCGGCAACCCGCTGGCCTGCGCCGCCGCCCTGGCGACGCTGGACATTTTCGAGCAGGACAACGTGATCGAGGCCAACAAGGCCCTGGCCGCGCGCATGGCCAGCGCCACCGCGCACCTGGCTGACCACGCCCACGTCGCCGAAATCCGCCAGACCGGCATGGCCCTGGCCATCGAGATGGTCCAGGACAAGGCCACCAAGGCCGCCTACCCGTGGCAGGAGCGTCGTGGCCTGAAAGTGTTCGAGCACGCCCTGACCCGCGGCGCCCTGCTGCGCCCGCTGGGCAGCGTGGTGTACTTCCTGCCGCCGTACGTGATCACCCCGGAGCAGATCGACTTCCTTGCCGAAGTGGCCAGCGAAGGCATCGACATCGCCACCCGCGATAGTGTCAGCGTCGCCGTACCGGCCAACTTCCACCCCGACTTCCGCGACCCGGGCTAAGCCCGCTCGCTCCGACACATAACCTTGTGGGAGCGGCCTTGTGTCGCTCCCACAAAGGGCCGAGTACATCCTTATTGACGAGCACTCCATGAGACTGTCCCGCTTCTTCATCGACGCCCCCCTGAGCCTCGGCGAGCACGACCTGCCCGAAGCCCAGGCCCACTACATCGGCCGCGTCCTGCGCATGGTTCCCGGCGACGCCGTGCAACTGTTCGATGGCAGTGGCCAGGAATACCTCGGCCAGTTGCTCGAAGTCGGCAAGAAGACGGTACGCGTGAGCCTCGACCAAGCCCTCGCCGGCCAGCCCGACTCACCGCTTCACGTCCACCTCGGCCAGGGCCTGTCCCGCGGCGAGCGCATGGACTGGGCGATCCAGAAAGCCACCGAGCTTGGCGCCAACGCAATCACCCCGATAGTCAGCGAGCGCTGTGAAGTGCGCCTGAAGGACGAGCGTGCCGACAAACGCCTGGCCCACTGGCGCCAGGTGGCGATCAGTGCCTGCGAACAATGTGGGCGCTCGACCCTGCCGGTCATTCATCCACCGGTGACCCTGGCCGAATGGCTCAAGAGCACCGAAGCCGACCTCAAACTGGTCTTGCACCCGGTCGCCGAGCCATTGACCAGCCATGACAAGCCGGCAACGCTGGCGTTCCTGATCGGCCCGGAAGGTGGGTTGAGCGAGGCAGAAGTCGAACAGGCCAAGGCCGCTGGCTTCCATGCCGCACGCCTCGGGCCGCGGGTATTGCGTACCGAGACAGCGCCGGTGGTGGCGCTGTCGGTAGCGCAGCAGTTGTGGGGTGATTTTTCGTAAACAGAAAGCTAACGCACGTACAGCGACACCGCCACGAAGTGCATCAGGCTCCCGACGATCACGAACAGGTGCCAGATGCCATGTGCGTGGCGCAACCGGCTGTCGAGGGCGAAAAAGATGATGCCCACGGTGTAGAACACACCGCCGGCCGCCAGCCAGGTGAAGCCGGCGGTGCCAAGGCTGTTGAGCAGTGGCTTGACCGCCACCAGCACGATCCAGCCCATCACCGCATAGATGATGATCGACAGGATGCGCGCCTCCGAGCGCGGCTTGATCTCCTGCAGCATGCCGATCACCGCCAGCCCCCAGACCACGCCGAACAGGCTCCAGCCCCAGGGCCCGCGCAGGCTGACCAGGCAGAACGGGGTGTAGCTGCCGGCGATCAACAGGTAGATCGACAGGTGATCGAGCTTGCGCATGATCACCTTCGCCCGCCCGCGGGTGCTGTGGTAGAGGGTGGATATGCTGTAGAGCAACAGCAGGGTGCTGCCGTAGATGGAGAAACTGACGATCTTCCAGGGGTCACCCTGCAGGCCCGCGACGACGATCAGCCAGATGGCACCGATACAGGCCAGGACGGCACCGACCAGGTGGGTCCAGGCATTGAAGCGTTCACCGTAGTACATGCAAACACAGACCTCCCGAAGCGGGCTGGGTTCATGACAGAGTCCATTCCTGACTCATCCTACCCAAGGGCAGGTTGCAGTTCAGCGTCACGCACCAATCTTTCCAGACCGGCCAGGTCCGGCACCCGCGCCACCTGTTCACCCACCTGCACGGCGGCCAGCTCCAGGCTGCCCAGCGGCACATCCACATAATTGAGCTGGCTGTCCAGCTTGCACGAGCGTGGAATGTCCTGCAGCAGCACTGCCAGGTAGCGCAAACCGGTATCGCCCAGCGCATTCAGCACCACGATCCGCGCCCGCTCGCCACACGGCGTCTCACCGCCACAGGCAGCCTCGAAACCGATCAAGGGTAGATGCTGCTGCCGCCAGTCGATCCACCCCAGGTGCCAGGCCGGATCGCCGGGTTCACACACCAGGTTGCGCTGGCCGATCAGCTCGACCACGGCGACGTTGGGCAACGCCAGGGTGCGGTCGCCCAGCGGCAGCAGCAGGCCGGTCAGGCTGCTGCGTTGCCCTGCAATCAGTTCAAGCATGGGTCTGGCTCCAATGGGCGATGCTCTGCAGCAACACCGACTCCTGATAGGGTTTGCCCAGGTAATCGTTGACGCCAATGGCCATGGCACGGTCGCGGTGCTTCTGCCCGGTGCGCGAGGTGATCATGATGATCGGCAGGTCTTTCAGACGCTCGTCGCGGCGAATGCGGGTGGCCACTTCAAAGCCATCCATGCGCGGCATCTCGATGTCCAGCAACAGCACGTCAGGGCGGTGCTCTTCCAGCAGGGCCATGGCATCGACGCCATCCTTGGCCGTCATCACGCTCATGCCATGGCGTTCCAGCAGGCGGCTGGTGACCTTGCGCACGGTGACCGAGTCGTCCACCACCATCACCAGCGTGGCCCGCCGTGGTGCCGGGCCGAACAAGGTCCGTTGCACCCCGCTGCCACCGGGCAGACGCGCCAGCCGCCGCTGCTGACCACGCAACTGGCCCAGCAGGTCAAGGATCAGCACCACCCGGCCATCACCGAGCAAGGTCGCACCCGACAAGCCCGCCACGGCGGCAAACTGCGGGCCGAGGCTCTTCACCACGATTTCACGGCTCGGCGACAGGCTGTCGGCCTGGATGGCGAACGACTGCTCCTGGGAATGCACCAGCAACACTGGTAACGGCACGCTCTGCCCCAGCAGCACCGGGCGCGGCTGCCCCTGCAACAACTCGCCCAGGTAACGCAATTCGTATTCATGCCCGCCGTACACGTAGCGTGGGGCATCCAGTTGGTAACAGGCAGCCAGCTCGGCCGGAGGTACCCGCACGATGCCTTCGATGGTATTCAGCGGAATAGCGTACTGCTCGTCGCCCAGGTGCACCATCAAGGCCCGGTTGATCGACACGGTGAACGGCAGGCGGATCAGGAAGCGCGCGCCCTTGCCCTGGGCCGACTCGATGGTCATCGAGCCGCCCAGCTGCTTGACCTCTTCATGCACCACGTCCATGCCCAGGCCGCGCCCGGAAATCTGGGTGATCTTCTCTGCCGTGGAAAAGCCCGGGCGCAGGATGAACTGCAGGATCTCGTGGTCGCTCAGCTGCGCCTGCGGGTCCAGCAGGCCGCGCTTGATCGCCTTGCGCCTTACCGCCTCCAACGGCACACCGGCGCCGTCGTCGGTCATCTCGATGACGATGTCGGCCCCCTCATGCAGCAAGTTCAGGTGAATGGTGCCCTGCTCCGGCTTGCCTGCGGCCAGGCGTACCTCGCGCGCTTCCAGGCCGTGGTCGACGGCATTGCGCAGCATGTGCTCCAGTGGCGCGACCATGCGTTCGAGCACGCTGCGGTCCAGCTCGCCCTCGGCGTTGCCGACCACCAGCTCGACCTGCTTGCCCAGCTCGCTGGCCACCTGGCGCACCACCCGCTGCAAGCGCGGTACCAGGCGTTCGAACGGCACCATCAGGGTCGCGGTCAGGCCCTCCTGCAACTGGCTGTTCACCCGCGCCTGTTGCTGCAGCAGGCTGTAGGCCTCCTGGGCGCGCTGGGTCAGCGTTTCCTTGAGGTCGAGCAGGTCGGAGGCCGACTCGAACAGCGCCCGCGACAGCTGCTGCAGCTGCGAATGGCGGTCCATCTCCAGCGGGTCGAAATCTTCATAGGCATCCCCCTCGAACGCTTGCCGGCTGCTGATCCGGCCCTGGGTCTCGATGTCCAGGCGCAGCAGCTGGTCGCGCATGCGCTCCAGGGTGGTCTCCATCTCGTTGAGGGCAAACTGGGCGTCGTTGACCTGCTGTTCGATACGGCCACGAATGACCGAATGCTCACCGGCCAGGTTGCCCAGGTCGTCGAGCAGTTCGGCATCGACCTTGACCATGTCGCCCGGCGCCCGCTCCGGCGCCGCGGCCGGTGTTTCGGCGGGTACGGTGTCGGCCGGGGCCTGGCCGGCCGCGCTGTCGGTCAGCGCGGCGCTGCTGAAGTTGCGGATGTAGTCGATCAGCGCGGTAGCGGTGTGCAACGGCTGCCCCAGGCGCACGGCGTCGAGCATGTGCGCCAGACGGTCATGGCAGTTCTGCAGCAATGCGAACAGCGGTGCGCTCGGCGGCAGGCGCCCGGCGGCGAGCAGCTCGTAGAGGAATTCCAGCTCATGGGCCAGGTCGCCAATGGCGCTGATCTCGACCATGCGCGCGCCCCCCTTGAGGGTGTGCAGGTCACGCAACAGGTTCTCCACCTCGACGCTGCTGCGCGGGTCGGCCTGCCAGCGCGCCAGGGCGGCCGCAGCGCTTTCGACGATGTCCGAGCTTTCTTCGAGGAAAACCTCCAGCAGCTCCTTGTCGCCCGGGCTGTCGGGTTCGTCATCCTGCTCCAACGCGCCAGGCAGCGGCGTCACCGCATCAGGGCCTACCAGGCCGGTGGCCTCCGGCGCCAATGCACCCTCCAACAGCTCGCGCAGGGCGTCGACGCAGTCAGGCCGCGGGCTGATTTCTTGCCCGGCAGCCACTTCGTCGAGCATGTCCAGCAGGGCTTCATGGGCTTGCTGGGCAGCGGTGAAGAAGCGCGGGCTGGCGCCCAGGCTGCCCTCTTCCACAGCGCCGTAGAGGTCGAGCAGCGCCTCGCAGACGGCATCCATCTGCCACAGGTCGGCCAGGTGCGCAGCGTGGCCAAGGCTGGTCAGTTCATCGAGCAAGGTATCCAGCGGTTCGCGCTGCCCAGGCTGCTGTTGCCAGCGCGACAGCAGCGACTCGGCATCCAGCAGGATGTCCATGGCCTGAGCCAGGAAACTGGCGATCAGCTGCGGATCGCGCTTGCCATGGCGGGTGTGCTGAGGCTCGGCATGCAGGCTGGCCAGGCGCAGGTCCACCGCTTCGCCGACCTGCTCGATCAGCTGGGCCGCGCCCGCAATGGCTGCCAACGGCGTACTGCCCAGCTGCGCCAGGCCCTGCAGGAACAGGCCGTGGGCGGTTTGCAGCCAATGCATCTCGGCCGCCTGCAACGGCAGCTGGTGCCCCCGGTACTCGCGCACCAGGCGGTCGAACGCGGTGGCCAGCTCGGCGATCGGCATGACCCCGGCCATGGCAGCGCTGCCCTTGAGGGTATGCAAGGCGCGCTGCAGGCTGTCGCTGACGTCGCTGCCCTGGCCCTCGGCGCCCTGCAGAAAGCCTTCCAGGCTGGCCAGGTGGCCCTGTGCTTCGTTGCGGAAGATATCCAGCAACTGCGGGTCCAGGCCATCGATATCGGCGCTGACCGGGCTGTCGTTCTCGGCCAGGGCGTGCAGGTGGCTCGCCAGTTGTTCGATTTCAGTCAACTGCGGTAACTGGCCAGCAGCAAAGTCGGCCAGCAGGTCCGGCAGATGGACGAACACCTGCTGCAGCGCCACCGCACCCTCCGGGGTCAATACGATACGCCCCTCCAACACCCGGTTGAGCAGGTGCTCAGCGCCCCAGGCCAGCTCGGCCACCGCCTCGGCATGCACCATGCGCCCGCTGCCCTTGAGCGTGTGCAGGTCGCGGCGCACTTCGATCAGGGCGTCGCGCAGGCTGTTGTCGGCGCGCCAGCGCAGCCAGTGCCGCTCGATTTCCGGCAATAACTCGCCCGCTTCTTCGAGGAACACTTCACGCAATTCATCATCGATGCCATCGCTGCCATCCTGCGCCTCGGACGGGCCGGCATGGGTACACTGCACACCCAGCCTGGTCAGGCTGGCGCGGGCCATGTCGAGGAACGGTTGAGCATCGGCCAGCGGGTCGGCGACCCGCCATTGCAGGTAGCACTCGGCGGCACTGAGGGACTCGGCCAGGTGGGTCAGTTCGTCCGCCGGCGGCTCCACCTCCAAGTGCTGCAACCAGCCCTGCACATAGCCTGCGCAACCGGCAAACACTTCAGCGGCGGCCGGCAGCATGAGCATCGCCAGCGCGCCGCGTACCTGCTGCAAGAGGCCCGGCAGCGGTTGCAGGCGCTGGCGCGGCCAGCCGGACTCCAGGCAATCGCCGATCAGGTCCTTGGCCTGCTGCAGCACGGACAGTGATTCGTTCAGCACCAACTGGCGGATCTCGGCCAGGTCGGAACCCGGCAGGCCGCCCTGCCCGCCTTCCTCCAGCGGCAGGACCATGCCGTTGAGCGTGGCCTCCACATACAGCAGGGCGCCGGCCACATCCATCAATACCGCGTCGTCCGCCGTGCGCTCACCCTGGGCCAATGCCTGC
The DNA here is from genome assembly GCF_044749405.1 of Pseudomonas sp. NPDC089422. Taxonomy (NCBI): domain Bacteria; kingdom Pseudomonadati; phylum Pseudomonadota; class Gammaproteobacteria; order Pseudomonadales; family Pseudomonadaceae; genus Pseudomonas; species Pseudomonas sp. NPDC089422. Next base: position 301,366 of record NZ_JBIVHW010000002.1, on the reverse strand, counting down.
AGCGCCAGAACCTGATCGATGATCACCCGACGGGGTTGCTGGAAGCCCAGCACTGCCAAGGTGTCGGCAACATGGCGCAATGGCGCGAGCAGCGCCTCCAGGTCCTCGCTGTGCTGGCGGTCGCCGCGCACGAACTGGTCCAGCCGCTCCTTGATCCGCACCAGGTCGTCGCACAGGGCGCTGACCACCGAACGCAGGGCATCACGCCCCGGCCCGGCCTGCATCTGTTCCCGCCAGTTGCCCAGTGACAAGTCGAGGTTGGCCAGGTCATCGGAACCAGCAAAGCGCTGCGCGGCGCCGCTGATCAGGCTGGCCTGGGCCAAGGGCTCGACGCCACGGCAGGCGCGCAGCTGGTTGAGCAGCGGCAGCATCACCAGCGGCAGGTCATGGCGCGCGCCGCGCAACCGCTCCAGATAGGACGGCAGTTGCTCCAGGCCACGGAACAACGGCCCCAGGCAGTCACCGCGGGGGCTCACCTGGCCCTCGGCCAGGGCCTTGGCCAGCAGCTCCAGCTCTTCGGCCAGGCGCGTGGCACCGCGCAGTTCGAGCATGCGCAGGCAGCCATGCACCTGATGCAGGTTATCCACAACGAACGCCAGTATCGACAAGTCGTCGGTCTCGCCAGCAAAGCGCTCCAGGGCCTGTCGGGCCTGGCTCAGGCAATCGAGGATGGCGGCCCGGGTCCAGGCCAGGGCCACGGTATCGTGGCGCTCGGGGCTTACGACGGCAGAAGCCATGGGTTTTCCTCAGCTTCGCTCGGCGGGAGCCGGCAGGGTGAAACCGGAAACCGAGCGGCGCATCTCGCTGGCCATCCGCGCCAGATGGCGGATGCTGTCGGCGGTAGCGCCGGAGCCGGCGGAGGTCTGCGCGGTGATCTGCTGGATCACTGCCATGGTGTGAGAAATCTGCCCCGCCGAAGAAGTCTGCAACTGGGCTGCATCAGAGATGCTGTGGATAAGTTCGGCGAGGTTCTGCGAAACGCCTTCAATCTCGGCCAGCGCCACGCCGGCATCCTGGGCCAGGCGCGCACCGCGCACCACCTCGGCGGTGGTCTGCTCCATGGAGATGACCGCCTCGTTGGTATCCGCCTGGATGGTCCGCACCAGCGCTTCGATCTGTCGGGTCGCCGAGGACGAGCGCTCGGCCAGGCGCTGCACCTCGTCGGCGACCACGGCAAAGCCGCGGCCGGCCTCACCCGCCAGCGAGGCCTGAATCGCCGCATTGAGGGCCAGGATGTTGGTCTGGTCGGCAATGTCGTCGATCAGGCTGACGATGTCGCCGATTTCCTGGGAGGACTCGCCCAGGCGCTTGATCCGTTTGGCGGTGTCCTGGATCTGCTCGCGGATGTTGTCCATGCCGTTGATGGTGTTGTGCACCACTTCGTTGCCCTTGTTGGCGATCGCCACCGAGCGCTCGGCGACCTTGGCCGACTCATAGGCGTGGGCGGAAACCCGGTCGATCGATTCGACCATGTCGCCGACTGCCTCGGACGCCTCGCTGATCTGTTCGGCCTGGTGCTCCGAGGCCTTGGCCAGCTGGCGCGCGGTGTTCTGCGTGTCCTGCACGGCAGCGGCGACCTGCTCGGCACTGTGGTTGATGGTGGCCACCAGGTCGCGCAGCTGGTCGACCGAGTAGTTGATCGAGTCGGCGATGGCGCCGGTGAAGTCTTCGGTCACCGACACGGTGACAGTGAGGTCGCCGTCGGCCAGCTCTTCGATTTCATCGAGCAGGCGCATGATCGCCTGCTGGTTGCGTTCGTTCTTTTCTGCGGTTTCATGCAACTGGCGGTGAGTGGTGCGGACCATCACCAGGCCGATCAGGATGATCGAAGCCAGCGCCAGCAGGCCCAACACATAACCCCCGACGGTATCCAGGGTGCGGCCGCTGGCCAGGTTCTCAAAGCCGTTGGCCAGGTGCGAGGCTTCATCGAGCAGGGTCTGCGACAGGCTGAAGATGTTGCCGGCCGCTTCGCGCACGCGGAACAGCTCGGGCGAGGTTTCGAGAATTTCATCGACCGAACCGGCCACGAACTGGAACAGCTCGGCGATTTCCGCCAGGCGCGCGCGGGCGTCAGCGTCCTCGACGCGGGTCACCTGGATGGCCGGGTTGCCCCCCAGCATGCCTTCGAGCACCTGGCCGAAGCGGCTGGCATCGCGGCCAAAGGCATCGGCGGCCTGCGCCGCCGTGTCGTCGCCGGCCAGCACGGTGTTGACCGAACCGAGAATGCGCTCGGCCAGCAGCAGCTGGCGCTGGGCAACTACCACCTGGTTCGCCGGCGCACCGCTCTGCAGCAGGATCTCGACCACCTTCTCGTACTCGACCTGCAGCTGCGGCACGGTTTCGGCAAGGGTTGCCGCCACCTGATGCAATGACAGCACGGTCTGCTCGCTGGCCAGGATGGTGTCGGTGTTCTTGCGCAGGTTTTCCCAGTCCTGGCGCACCGCCTCCATTTCATCGCGGACCGCGGCCGGTGCCGCAGGCAGGCCGGTGGACTTGTCGCCTTCGCGCAGGTAGCCCCAGCGCCGCTCGAAATCGTTGCGCGCATCCGACAGTAGCTTGAAGGCCAGGGCCTTGCCCGCCGCGGCCTCGGTGGCGTTCTTGGCGATGCGCTGGGACAACACCCGCAGCTCGCCGGCGTGGCCGATGTACTGCTTGTCGTGATTGGCCTGGGTGTTGAGGTAGGCGAAGTTGGCGAACAACAGGATGATCGACAGGATCAGGATCACGAACAGCACGGTGATCTGCACGATGCTGCGCGTGCGTGGGGTCATGCTGGCGGGGGCGACGGGTGTGGCCGGCTTGTTCACGTTCGAAAGTCCTATAGCGCCACGTCAAGAAAGCCCGGCGCCTGGGCCAGGGCGAAGGGGCTGAAGATCGCCCAGTTGCGTTCACGCGGGAAGTGCCCCTGCACGAAGCGGGCAGCAGCCCGCAGCAGCGGTTGCGGTGGCGACAGTTCCAGGCTGCTCAGGGCGAAATGCTGCAGGCCCAGCACCTCGTCGACCAGCAGGCCGACGAACAGGTCTTCGTGGTCCAGCACCAGCACCCGCCGCTGCTTGCCTGGCGCAGCAGGGCCAAGGCCGAAGAAACTGCTCAGGTCCATCACCGGCAACAGCCGGCCGCGCAGGTTGGCCACGCCAAACACCCACGGCTGCACGCCAGGCACGCGGCTGCTGCGCGGCTCGCGCAGCACCTCGGCGACCTCGCCCATGGGCGCGACGAACCACTGCCCGGCGATGCGAAAACCGATGCCGCTCCATTGCTGCAGGCGGGTGTCCTGCGGCGGCTGGTCGGCCACCAGCAGGCGGCAACGCCGGTCGATGTCCAGCAACAGCTCGAACGCGGTCAGCGACGCGCCCTGCGGGCGGGTGGTCAAGCGCCCAGTACTTCTTTGAGCTTGGCGATCAGCGCATCTTCTTCCACCGGCTTGGTCAGGAAGTCGCGGGCACCCTGGCGCGTGGCCCAGATACGGTCGGTTTCCTGGTCCTTGGTGGTCACCACCACCACCGGGATGGCGCTGGTTTCCGGGTCCTTGCTCAGCTGGCGGGTGGCCTGGAAGCCGTTCATGCCGGGCATGACGATGTCCATCAGCACCGCATCGGGCTTTTCCTGGCGGGCCAGGGCCACGCCGTCGGCACCGTTGCTGGCCTTGAGCACCTGGTGACCGTGCTTTTCCAGCCATTCGGTCAATCTGTACATCTCTGTCGGCGAGTCGTCGACAATCAGAACTCGGGCCATGCTGTTTCCCCATCAGGAAATTGAAGGCCGCGCCAGCGCGGCGCGGTCAGGGTGCGGGTTGTTCGGGCGCGGCGAAACCGGGGACATGGGCCCTGATCGCGTCGAGCAGTTCGTCCTTGCTGAATGGTTTGGTCAGGAACTGGTCGGAGCCGACCACCCGGCCGCGGGCCTTGTCGAACAGGCCATCGCGGGACGACAGGAGAATCACCGGGATGTCCTTGAAGGCACTGTTGTGCTTGATCACCGCGCAGGTCTGATAACCGTCCAGGCGGGGCATCAGCACGTCGACGAAGATGATCTGTGGCTGGTGGTCGATGATCTTGGCCAGAGCGTCGAAGCCGTCACTGGCGGTGATCACCTCGCAGCCCGCTTCGCCGAGCAACATCTGCGCGGTGCGGCGGATCGTGCGGGAATCGTCGATCACCATCACCTTCAGGGGCTGTTCCATAAGTCGCGCTACCATCGCTGCACTGTGTGGGCGGCAAGCCACGGATGGCTTGCAGCTTGAAGCTGAGGCCATTTTTAGCACACTCCGGGGACCCGTTCCATCTGCAGCCCCCTTGACCCGCGGCGCTCACAGCGCCACCCTGAGCCACTTTTCTTTCGATTCACCGCGGCCACGGGCCGCCAAGAGGAACCACCCCATGAGCGTTCGCCTCGGCATTGTCATGGACCCGATCGCGTCCATCTCCTACAAGAAGGACAGCTCGCTGGCCATGCTGCTGGCCGCCCAGGCCCGCGGCTGGGAGCTGTTCTACATGGAGCAGCGCGACCTTTATCTGGGTGCCGGCCAGGCCCGCGCGCAGATGCGCCCGCTGAAGGTATTCGCCGACCCCGCGCGCTGGTTCGAGCTGGGCGAGGAGCAGGACAGTGCCCTGGCCGAGCTGGACGTGATCCTGATGCGCAAGGATCCACCCTTCGACATGGAGTTCGTCTACAGCACCTACCTGCTGGAGCAGGCCGAGCGCGAAGGTGTGCTGGTGGTCAACCGCCCACAGAGCCTGCGCGACTGCAACGAAAAACTGTTCGCCACCCAGTTCCCGCAATGCATGGCGCCAACCCTGGTCAGCCGCCGCGTCGACATTCTGCGCGAGTTCGCCGAAAGCCGTGGTGACGTGATCCTCAAGCCGCTGGACGGCATGGGCGGTGCGTCGGTGTTCCGCCACCGCAAGGACGACCCCAACCTGTCGGTCATCCTGGAAACCCTGACTCAGCATGGCACCCAGCAGATCATGGCCCAGGAATACCTGCCGCAGATCGTGGACGGCGACAAGCGCATCCTGATGATCGACGGCGAACCGGTCGACTACTGCCTGGCGCGCATCCCGGCCAGCGGCGAAACCCGTGGCAACCTGGCCGCCGGTGGTCGTGGTGAAGCCCGCCCACTGACTGAGCGCGACCGCTGGATCGCTGCCCAGGTCGGTCCGACCCTGCGTGAAAAGGGCCTGCTGTTCGTCGGCCTGGACGTGATCGGCGACTCCCTCACCGAAATCAACGTCACCAGCCCTACCTGCATCCGCGAGATCGACGCTGCCTATAACACCGATATCGGTGGCAAGCTGATGGATGCCATTGATCGCCAGCTCAAGGCGCGCTGACCGCCGACGCGGAGCAAATGCGCGGAGTGGGGTATGATGCCGGTCCTTTTCGACTGAGCTGCTGCCCCGCCCTGCGGTTGCTGGATACCTGATGACGCTGCCTGCCGACATCCCTGCCGACCTGCTGCCACCGCGCGTTCGCCCGGTGGACCGGCTTGGCTTTACCCTGTTCCTGGCTGCCCTGGTGCACCTGGCGCTGATCCTTGGCGTGGGCTTTACCGTGGTCAAACCGGCCGAGATCCGCCAGACCATGGACATCACACTGGCCACCTTCAAGAGCGAGAAAGCTCCGCAGAAGGCTGATTACCAGGCCCAGGCCAATCAGCAGGGCAGCGGCACCCTGGAAAAGAAAGCGGTACCCACCACCACCGAAGTGGCGCCGTTCCAGGACAGCAAGATCAACAAGGTCACCCCGCCGCCTGCGGCCAAGCCGGAGGTAGCACCACCGCCCGTGCCAGAGAAGTCGGCGGTGGCGACCAAGGCGCCGAAAGCGCAGAAGGTCGAGCCCAAGCCGAAGGAAAGCAAGCCGCAGCCCAAGCCGGCAGCGGCTACCCCGGATTTCGACAGCTCGCAATTGTCGAGCCAGATCGCCAGCCTTGAGGCAGAACTGTCCAACGAACAGCAGATGTACGCCAAGCGCCCGAAGATTCACCGCCTGAATGCGGCTTCGACCATGCGCGACAAGGGCGCCTGGTACAAGGAAGAGTGGCGCAAGAAGGTCGAGCGGGTGGGCAACCTCAACTACCCCGACGAGGCACGCCGGCAACAGATCTACGGCAACTTGCGGATGATGGTGTCGATCAACCGCGATGGCTCGCTGTATGAGGTGCTGGTACTGGAATCGTCCGGGCAGCCGGTGCTGGACCAGGCGGCCCAGCGCATCGTGCGCCTGGCGGCGCCCTTTGCGCCGTTTACCGGTGACCTGGCCGAGTTCGACCGGCTGGAGATCATCCGGACGTGGCGCTTTGCTCGCGGCGACCGCCTGTCCAGTAACTGATCGAGATTGCCGGGGCTGCTGTGCAGCCCCAAATCAGCCTGGCCGAGCACCTTGTCAGCCTCGCCACCTGGCGCCACACTATCCCCCATGAAAACCCTCACCCCGAGCTACCTCAAGCATCAGTTCCTGATCGCCATGCCGCACATGGCCGATCCGAACTTCGCCCAGACCCTCACGTACATCGTCGAGCACAACGCCAATGGCGCCATGGGCCTGGTGGTCAACCGACCACAGGAGCTGAACCTGGCCGACATTCTCGAGCAGTTGCGCCCGAACGAGGTACCTCCGGCCAGCACCTTGCAGGTGCCCATCTACCAGGGTGGCCCGGTGCAGACCGACCGCGGTTTCGTGCTGCACAGCAGTGAATGCAGCTTCCAGGCCACTGTGGCCCTGGAAGGGCTGTCGCTGACTACCTCGCAGGACGTGCTGCTGGCCATCGCCGCCGGGGTGGGGCCGAAACAAAGCCTCATCACGCTCGGCTATGCCGGCTGGGAAGCTGGCCAACTGGAGGCCGAACTGGCCGACAACGCCTGGCTCAACTGCCCGTTCGACCCGGATATCCTCTTCGCCATGGCCAGCGAACAACGCCTGGGCGCCGCAGCCCGCAGCCTGGGGATCAACCTCAGCCTGCTGACCAGCCAGGCGGGGCACGCCTGATGAGCGAATTGCGTTTACTGCTGGGCTTCGACTACGGCACCAAGCAGATCGGCGTCGCCGTCGGCCAGGTGGTGACCGGTCAGGCCCGCGAGTTGTGCACCCTGAAGGCGCAGAACGGCGTACCGGACTGGGCCCAGGTGGAAAAGCTCATTACCGAGTGGAAGCCCGATGCCATCGTCGTCGGCCTGCCGCTGAACATGGACGGCACGCCGAGCGAAATGAGCGAGCGCGCGGAAAAGTTCGCCCGCCGCCTCAATGGCCGCTTCAATCTGCCGGTGCACACCCACGACGAACGCCTGACCACCTTCGAGGCCAAAGGCGAGCGCATGGTCCGTGGCGGCCAGCGCGGCAGCTACCGTGACAACCCGGTCGACGCCATTGCCGCAGCCCTGCTGCTGCAGGGCTGGCTGGAGGCCAATACCTGATTTTTCCCGCGTTTACGTCGTGGCAGTCACAACGCCCTCGGCGCCCCCAGGAGATACGCAATGAGCCTACCCAATCCCGCCGACCTGATCCGGCAGATGGCTGTCGACCTTCGCGCCCATCTGGCCCGCCGCAACATCACCGAGCCGCGCTTCATCGGCATCCGTACCGGCGGCGTCTGGGTTGCCCAGGCCCTGCAGGCGGAAATGTCCGACCAGAGCCCGCTGGGCACTCTGGACGTGTCGTTCTATCGCGATGACTTCAGCCAGAACGGCCTGCACCCGCAGGTGCGCCCGTCGGAGCTGCCGTTCGAGGTCGAAGGCCAGCACCTGGTGCTGATCGACGACGTGCTGATGAGCGGCCGCACCATCCGCGCCGCACTCAACGAACTGTTCGATTACGGCCGCCCGGCCAGTGTCACCCTGGTCTGCCTGCTCGACCTGGATGCCGGCGAGCTGCCCATCCGCCCCAATGTACTCGGCGCCACCCTGTCGCTGGCCGCCCATGAACGGGTAAAATTGACCGGACCCGCACCGCTCGCCCTCGAGCGCCAGGACCTCGCCACCGCTTCCGCCCTTTAAGAGTCCCCTCGCGATGACGCCAATCGACGCCAAGCGCCCGCTGCAGCTCAATGATCAGGGCCAGCTGCGCCACTTCCTCTCGCTCGACGGTTTGCCCCGCGAACTGCTCACCGAGATCCTCGACACCGCCGACTCGTTCCTCGAAGTCGGCGCCCGGGCCGTGAAGAAAGTCCCGTTGCTGCGCGGCAAGACCGTGTGCAACGTGTTCTTCGAGAACTCGACCCGTACCCGCACCACCTTCGAGCTGGCGGCCCAGCGCCTGTCGGCCGACGTGATCAGCCTGAACGTGTCGACTTCCTCGACCAGCAAGGGCGAAACCCTGTTCGACACCCTGCGCAACCTCGAAGCCATGGCCGCCGACATGTTCGTCGTGCGCCACTCCGACTCCGGCGCCGCGCACTTCATCGCCGAGCACGTGTGCCCGGACGTCGCCGTGATCAACGGCGGTGACGGCCGCCACGCGCACCCGACCCAGGGCATGCTCGACATGCTGACCATCCGCCGCCACAAGGGCAGCTTCGAGAACCTCTCGGTGGCGATTGTCGGCGACATCCTGCACTCGCGCGTGGCCCGCTCCGACATGCTCGCGCTGAAAGCGCTGGGCTGCCCCGACATCCGCGTGATCGGCCCGAAGACCCTGATCCCGATCGGTATCGAGCAATACGGTGTGAAGGTCTACACCGACCTTGCCGAAGGCCTCAAGGACGTCGACGTGGTGATCATGCTGCGCCTGCAGCGTGAGCGCATGGCCGGTGGCCTGCTGCCCAGCGAAGGCGAGTTCTACCGCCTGTTCGGCCTGACCACCGCACGCCTGGCCGGCGCCAAGCCCGACGCCATCGTCATGCACCCGGGCCCGATCAACCGTGGCGTGGAGATCGAATCGGCGGTGGCCGACGGCAAACACTCGGTGATCCTCAACCAGGTCACCTACGGCATCGCCGTGCGCATGGCCGTGCTGTCCATGGCCATGAGCGGGCAGAACGCGCAACGTCAATTCGACCAGGAGAACGCCCAGTGACCCTCAGTATTCTTGGCGCCCGGGTCATCGACCCTGCCAGCGGCCTGGACCAGGTCACCGACCTGCACCTGGACGGCGGCCGCATCGCCGCCATCGGCGCTGCTCCGGCCGGTTTCAACGCCAGCCGCACGATTCATGCAGATGGCCTGATCGCCGCGCCCGGCCTGGTCGACCTCGGCGTCTCGCTGCGCGAGCCGGGCTATAGCCGCAAGGGCTCGATCGCCAGTGAAACCCGCGCCGCCGTGGCCGGTGGCGTCACCAGCCTGTGCTGCCCGCCACAAACCAAACCGGTGCTGGATACCTCGGCAGTGGCCGAGCTGATCCTCGACCGCGCCCGCGAAGCGGCCAACAGCAAGGTCTACCCGATCGGCGCCCTGACCAAGGGCCTGGAGGGCGAGCAGCTGGCCGAACTGGTGGCCCTGCGCGACACCGGTTGCGTGGCCTTCGGCAACGGCCTGAAGGAAATCCCCAACAACCGTACCCTGGCCCGCGCCCTGGAGTACGCCGCCACCTTCGACCTGACCGTGGTGTTCCACTCCCAGGACCGCGACCTGGCCCAGGGTGGCCTGGCCCACGAAGGCGCCATGGCCAGCTTCCTCGGCCTGCCCGGCATCCCCGAGACCGCCGAGACCGTGGCCCTGGCGCGCAACCTGCTGCTGGTGGAACAGACCGGCGTGCGTGCGCACTTCACCCAGATCACCAGCGCCCGTGGCGCACGGCTGATCGAGCAGGCCCAGCAGCTGGGCCTGCCGGTAACGGCCGACGTGGCGCTGTACCAGCTGATCCTCACCGACGAGTCGCTGCGTGAGTTCTCCAGCCTGTACCACGTGCAGCCGCCACTGCGCACCGCCGCCGACCGCGACGGCCTGCGCGCGGCAGTTAAGTCGGGCGTGATCCAGGCGATCTCCAGCCACCACCAGCCCCACGAGCGCGATGCCAAGCTGGCGCCGTTCGGCGCCACCGAACCGGGTATCAGCAGCGTCGAACTGCTGCTGCCGCTGGCCATGACCCTGGTCGAGGACGGCCTGCTCGACCTGCCGACCCTGCTCGCCCGCCTGAGCAGCGGCCCGGCCAAGGCCATGCGCCTGCCGGCCGGTGAGCTGAAAGTCGGCGGCGCGGCCGACCTGGTGCTGTTCGACGCCAAGGCCTCGACGATTGCCGGTGAGCAATGGCTGTCGCGCGGCGAAAACTGCCCGTTCATCGGCCACTGCCTGCCGGCGGCCGTACGTTATACCTTGGTCGATGGGCACGTCTGCCACGAGGCCTGACCAAGCTCACAGCTTGCTCTTGTAGGAGCGGCCTTGTGTCGCGAAAGGGCCGCAGAGCGGCCCCGGCGATTTCCGCATGATGCCGAGATCCGGGGCCGCTACGCAGCCCTTTCGCGACACAAGGCCGCTCCTACAATGAACGCGCCCAGCCCCGAAGGGTAGCGACCATTCATCCCCCCCGGTTGAAATCCTTCCCCCCACCCCCATATGAGTCTGCATCAGGCAATTTTGCCCCGCTGCGTGGAGACTCTCCCCTTGACCACCATCGTTTCTGTCCGCCGTAACGGCAAAGTCGTCATGGGCGGCGACGGCCAGGTATCCCTCGGCAACACCGTGATGAAAGGCAACGCCAAGAAAGTCCGTCGCCTGTACAACGGCGAAGTGATCGCCGGTTTCGCCGGTGCCACCGCTGACGCCTTCACCCTGTTCGAGCGCTTCGAAGCCCAACTGCAGAAACACTCCGGCCACCTGGTGCGTGCCGCCGTCGAGCTGGCCAAGGAATGGCGTACCGACCGCTCCCTGAGCCGCCTGGAAGCCATGCTGGCGGTGGCCAACAAGGACGCATCGCTGATCATCACCGGCAACGGTGACGTGGTCGAGCCGGAAGACGGCCTGATCGCCATGGGGTCCGGTGGCGGCTATGCCCAGGCCGCAGCCCGCGCCCTGCTGAACAAGACCGACCTGTCGGCCCGGGAAATCACCGAGGCTGCCCTGAACATCGCCGGTGACATCTGCGTGTTCACCAACCACAACCTGACCATCGAGGAGCAGGACCTGGCCGAGTAATCAGCTGTTCTGGCGCTCCGTCCCGGTGACGGAGCTTTTCCACGCTGATGCCACTCTGTACAAGGACCATTTTCATCATGTCCATGACCCCCCGCGAGATCGTCCACGAACTCAACCGCCACATCATCGGCCAGGACGACGCCAAGCGCGCCGTCGCCATTGCCCTGCGCAACCGCTGGCGGCGCATGCAGCTCCCCGCCGAGCTGCGTGCCGAAGTGACCCCGAAGAACATCCTGATGATCGGCCCTACCGGTGTCGGCAAGACCGAAATCGCCCGCCGCCTGGCCAAGCTGGCCAACGCGCCATTCCTCAAGGTCGAAGCCACCAAGTTCACCGAAGTGGGTTATGTCGGCCGCGACGTCGAGTCGATCATCCGTGACCTGGCCGATGCCGCGCTGAAGATGCTGCGCGAGCAGGAAATCGTCCGCGTGCGCCACCGCGCCGAAGACGCCGCCGAAGACCGCATCCTCGATGCCCTGCTGCCGCAGGCGCGGGTCAGCAGCTTCAGCGAGGAAGCCGCGCAGACCAGCACCGATTCCAACACCCGCCAGCTGTTCCGCAAGCGCCTGCGCGAAGGCCAGCTGGACGACAAGGAAATCGAGATCGAAGTGGCCGAGAACATGGGCGTCGAAATCGCCGCGCCACCCGGCATGGAAGAAATGACCAACCAGCTGCAGAGCCTGTTCGCCAACATGGGCAAGGGCAAGCGCAAGACCCGCAAGCTGAAGGTCAAGGAAGCACTGAAGATGGTGCGCGACGAAGAAGCCAGCCGCCTGGTCAACGAGGAAGAGCTCAAGGGCAAGGCCCTGGAAGCGGTCGAGCAGCACGGCATCGTGTTCATCGACGAAATCGACAAGGTCGCCAAGCGTGGCAATGTCGGCGGTGCCGACGTATCCCGTGAAGGCGTGCAGCGCGACCTGCTGCCGCTGATCGAAGGCTGCACCGTCAACACCAAGCTGGGCATGGTCAAGACCGACCACATCCTGTTCATCGCTTCCGGTGCGTTCCACCTGAGCAAGCCGAGCGACCTGGTGCCCGAGCTGCAGGGCCGCCTGCCGATCCGTGTCGAACTGAAGGCACTGACCCCGGAAGATTTCGAGCGAATCCTGAAAGAGCCGCATGCATCGCTGACCGAGCAGTACAGTGCACTGCTCAAGACCGAAGGCCTGAACATCGAGTTCGCCGCCGACGGTATCAAGCGCCTGGCCGAGATTGCCTATCAGGTGAACGAGAAGACCGAGAACATCGGTGCCCGCCGCCTGCACACCCTGCTCGAGCGCCTGCTCGAGGAGGTGTCGTTCAGCGCCGGGGACCTGGCCAGCACCCACGACGAAGCACCGATTCTGATCGATGCCGCGTATGTGAACGGCCACCTCGGTGAGCTGGCGCAGAACGAAGACCTGTCGCGCTACATCCTGTAAGACCGCACGGGGCCGCTTCGCGGCCCCCTTGCACAATGGCTTGAATCACTCGAAGCTTGCACCATCAGCTCCCGAGAGATTCAGACCATGGCCCGCCTGCCCACCGCCATCAACCTGCACAAAGCCTCCAAGACCCTCAGCCTCACCTACGCCCCCGGCGAGGTCTACCAGCTGCCCGCCGAATTCCTGCGGGTGCACTCCCCCTCCGCCGAGGTCCAGGGCCACGGCAACCCCATCCTGCAATTCGGCAAGATCAATGTCGGCCTCATCGGCCTGGAACCTGCCGGCCAATATGCACTGAAACTGACCTTTGACGATGGCCATGACAGCGGCCTGTTCACCTGGGAATACCTCGAGCAGTTGTGCCTGCGCCAGGAGCAGCTGTGGGCCGATTACCTCGATGAACTGCACAAGGCCGGCAAGTCCCGCGACCCGGCGCAATCGGTGGTCAAACTCATGCTCTAGCTCAAGCCTTGCAGGCTTTAGAGCGCATTTTCTAATCTCATCTGTTTGAATGCCTTACAGACAACTCTTGAACGGGTTGTCTTGCGCATTACATGAAAGTCGGGTAACCAATGGAGCTGGCAAGTTCCCTGCATCGCCTTGAAGGCAATCAGGCACTGGCCGGTATGTAGAGGTCGCGAGCGAAAGCAGGCTGTCTTCACACGCAGAATCCCCCGCAGCTCATCGCCGAATGCATCCGGCCCGCAGCACCGCTGTTCCTTATCACTGGTCACCCGAGTAGCAGTACCGGGCTGTCCGCTGTGCAATGCGCCACAGCAATCCGGTACTCGTCTCAGGACAACGGAGCGTCGTAGATGAGTAACAAGAACAACGATGAGTTGCAGCGGCAAGCCTCGGAAAACACCCTGGGGCTGAACCCGGTCATCGGCATCCGCCGCAAGGACCTGCTGAGCTCTGCGCGTACCGTGTTGCGTCAGGCCGTGCGCCAGCCGCTGCACAGTGCCAAGCATGTGGCGCACTTCGGCCTGGAGCTGAAGAACGTGCTGCTGGGCAAATCCAGCCTCGCCCCGGCAGGTGACGACCGTCGCTTCCAGGACCCGGCCTGGAGCAAGAACCCGCTTTACCGCCGCTACCTGCAAACCTACCTGGCCTGGCGCAAGGAGCTGCAGGAGTGGATCGGCAACAGTGACCTGTCGCCCCAGGACATCGCCCGCGGCCAGTTCGTCATCAACCTGATGACCGAGGCCATGGCGCCGACCAACACCCTGTCCAACCCGGCGGCGGTCAAACGCTTCTTCGAAACCGGCGGCAAAAGCCTGCTGGACGGCCTGTCCAACCTGGCCAAGGACGTGGTCAACAACGGTGGCATGCCCAGCCAGGTCAACATGGAAGCGTTCGAAGTCGGCAAGAACCTCGGCACCAGCGAAGGCGCCGTGGTCTACCGCAACGATGTGCTGGAGCTGATCCAGTACAGCCCCATCACCGAGCAGGTGCATGCCCGCCCGCTGCTGGTGGTTCCGCCGCAGATCAACAAGTTCTACGTCTTCGACCTGAGCCCGGAAAAGAGCCTGGCGCGCTTCTGCCTGCGCTCGCAGCAGCAGACCTTCATCATCAGCTGGCGCAACCCGACCAAGGCCCAGCGCGAGTGGGGCCTGTCGACCTACATCGATGCCTTGAAGGAAGCGGTCGACGCGGTACTGGCAATCACCGGCAGCAAAGACCTGAACATGCTCGGTGCCTGCTCCGGCGGCATCACCTGCACCGCCCTGGTCGGCCACTATGCCGCGCTGGGTGAGCAGAAGGTCAATGCCCTGACCCTGCTGGTCAGCGTGCTGGACACCACGATGGACACCGAGGTAGCGCTGTTCGTCGACGAACAGACACTGGAAGCAGCCAAGCGCCACTCCTACCAGTCCGGGGTGCTCGAAGGCAGCGACATGGCCAAGGTGTTCGCCTGGATGCGCCCCAACGACCTGATCTGGAACTACTGGGTCAACAACTACTTGCTCGGCAACGAGCCACCGGTATTCGACATCCTGTTCTGGAACAACGACACCACGCGCTTGCCCGCCGCCTTCCACGGCGACCTGATCGAGCTGTTCAAGAACAACCCGCTGACCCGCGCGGATGCCCTGGAAGTGTGCGGCACCGCCATCGACCTGAAGAAAGTCCAGTGCGACATCTTCAGCGTCGCCGGCACCTCCGACCACATCACCCCGTGGCAGTCGTGCTACCGCTCGGCACACCTGTTCGGCGGCAAGATCGAGTTCGTGCTGTCCAACAGCGGCCACATCCAGAGCATCCTCAATCCGCCAGGCAACCCCAAGGCGCGCTTCATGACCGGCGCCGACCGCCCGGGCGACCCGGTGGCCTGGCAGGATAACGCCGAAAAGCATGCCGACTCCTGGTGGCTGCACTGGCAGACCTGGCTGGGCGAGCGTGCCGGCGAGCTGAAAAAGGCGCCGACGCGCCTGGGCAACCGTGCCTATGCCGCTGGCGAGGCAGCACCGGGGACATACGTCCACGAGCGTTGAGTCGCAATGCCGTGGCCGCTTGGAGCGCGCCACGGTACTTTTTCAAGCCACAGAGCCACGCGCATGCCGCTACCCTACATCTTCCGCACCGTCGAGCTGGACGACCAATCCATCCGTACCGCGGTGCGCCCGGGCAAGCCGCACCTGACGCCGCTGCTGATCTTCAACGGCATCGGCGCCAACCTGGAGCTGGTGTTCCCGTTCATCGAGGCACTGGACCCGGACCTGGAAGTCATCGCCTTCGACGTCCCCGGCGTGGGCGGCTCGTCCACGCCACGCCACCCTTACCGCTTTCCCGGCCTGGCCAAGCTGACGGCGCGCATGCTCGACTACCTGGACTACGGCCAGGTCAATGTCATCGGCGTGTCCTGGGGCGGCGCCCTGGCCCAACAGTTTGCCCATGACTACCCGGAGCGCTGCAAGAAACTGGTGCTGGCGGCCACTGCGGCAGGTGCGGTGATGGTGCCCGGCAAGCCCAAGGTGCTGTGGATGATGGCGAGCCCCCGGCGTTACGTGCAGCCATCGCATGTGATCCGCATCGCGCCGCTGATCTATGGCGGCGGTTTTCGCCGCGACCCGGACCTGGCCATGCACCACGCCGCCAAGGTGCGCTCCGGCGGCAAGATGGGCTACTACTGGCAGCTGTTCGCCGGGCTGGGCTGGACCAGCATCCACTGGCTGCACAAGATCCAGCAGCCGACCCTGGTGCTGGCCGGCGACGACGACCCGCTGATCCCGCTGATCAACATGCGCCTGCTGGCCTGGCGAATTCCCAATGCCCAGCTACACATTATCGACGACGGCCATCTGTTCCTGATCACCCGGGCCGAGGCCGTCGCCCCCATCATCATGAAGTTTCTCCAGCAAGAACGTCAGCGCGCGGTCATGCACCCCAGTCCGGCCTCTGGTGGCTGAATTGTTGCTTGCTGTTGCACGAGCACGACTGATGAGTACGACCGTGGCCTGACAAGGGAGTTGTTGCCATGAAAGAAAAACCGGCCAAAGGAACGTCAACGCTCCCCGCCACCAGCATGAACGTGCAGAACGCCATCCTCGGTGTGCGCGGTCGCGACCTGATTTCCACCTTGCGCAGTGTTGGCCGCCATAGCCTGCTCAATCCCCTGCACACCGCCCGCCACCTGCTGACGCTGGGCGGCCAGCTGGGCCGGGTGATGCTCGGCGACACGCCCTATCAGCCGAGCGCGCGCGATGCCCGTTTCAGCGACCCGACCTGGAGCCAGAACCCGTTCTACCGGCGCAGCCTGCAGGCCTACCTGGCCTGGCAGAAACAGACCCGCCTGTGGATCGAGGAAAGCCACCTGAACGACGATGACCGGGCCCGTGCACACTTTCTGTTCACCCTGATCAACGACGCCCTGGCACCGAGCAACTCGCTGCTCAACCCGCTGGCGGTCAAGGAGCTATTCAACACCGGCGGGCAGAGCCTGGTGCGTGGCGTCGCCCACCTGCTCGACGATTTGCGCCACAACGACGGCCTACCGCGCCAGGTGGACGAGCGCGCCTTCGAAGTGGGCGGCAACCTGGCAGCCACACCTGGCGCCGTGGTGTTCCGCAACGATCTGCTGGAGCTGATCCAGTACAAGCCGATGAGTGAAAAGCAGTACGCCCGGCCCGTGCTGGTGGTGCCGCCACAGATCAACAAGTACTACATCTTCGACCTGCAGCCGACCAACAGCTACGTCCAGTACATGCTCAAGAACGGCCTGCAGGTGTTCATGGTCAGCTGGCGCAACCCCGACCCGCGCCACCGCGAGTGGGGCCTGTCGAGCTATGTGCAGGCCCTGGAAGAAGCACTCAACGCCTGCCGCAGCATCAGCGGCAGCCGTGACCCGAACCTGATGGGCGCCTGCGCCGGGGGCCTGACCATGGCTGCGCTGCAGGGCCACCTGCAGGCCAAGCACCAGCTGCGCCGGGTACGCAGCGCCACTTACCTGGTCAGCCTGCTCGACAGCAAGTTCGACAGCCCGGCCAGCCTGTTCGCCGACGAACAGACCATCGAGGCCGCCAAACGTCGCTCGTACCAGCGTGGTGTGCTGGACGGTGGCGAGGTGGCGCGGATCTTCGCCTGGATGCGGCCCAACGACCTGATCTGGAACTACTGGGTCAACAACTACCTGCTCGGCAAGACCCCGCCGGCCTTCGACATTCTCTACTGGAACGCCGACAGCACCCGCCTGCCGGCCGCGCTGCATGGTGACCTGCTGGACTTCTTCAAGGTCAACCCGCTGACCCACGCCGCAGGCCTGGAAGTGTGCGGCACACCCATCGATCTCAAGCAGGTCGACCTCGACAGCTTCACCGTGGCCGGCAGCAACGACCACATCACGCCGTGGGACGCGGTGTACCGCTCGGCCTTGCTGCTCGGTGGCGACCGGCAGTTCGTGCTGGCCAACAGCGGGCACATCCAGAGCATCATCAACCCGCCCGGCAACCCCAAGGCGTACTACCTGGAAAACCCCAAGCTATCGAGCGACCCTCGCGCCTGGTTCCATGATGCGCAGCGCCGCGACGGCAGCTGGTGGCCACTTTGGCTGGAGTGGATCACGCCGCGCTCCGGCCCGCTCAAGGCGCCACGCACGGAACTGGGCAACGCCACCTATCCACCGCTGGGCCCTGCGCCAGGCACTTACGTCCTGACCCGATGAGCGCCACGACTGGATGAAGACCCGCGACCGTATCCTCGAATGCGCCCTGCAGCTGTTCAACTCGCAGGGCGAGCCCAATGTCTCGACCCTGGAGATCGCCAACGAACTGGGCATCAGCCCGGGCAACCTGTATTACCACTTCCACGGCAAGGAACCCTTGATCCACGGCTTGTTCGACCGCTTCGAGGAAGCGCTGATGCCACTGCTCGACCCACCACTGGAGGTGCGCCTCGAAGCCGAGGACTACTGGCTGTTCCTGCACTTGATCGTCGAGCGTATGGCGCAGTACCGGTTTCTGTTCCAGGACCTGTCCAACCTGACCGGGCGCCTGCCGAAGCTGGCACGGGGCATGCGCAGCCTGATCAACGCGCTCAAGCGCACGCTGGCGGCATTGCTGGCCAGCCTCAAGGGCCAGGGGCAGGTGGTCAGCGAGACGCAGGCACTGGGGCAACTGGTGGAACAGATCACCCTGACCTTGATGTTCTCGCTCGACTACCAGCGGGTGCTGGGGCGTGAAGGCGATGTGGGGATCGTGGTGTATCAGGTGATGATGCTGGTGGCGCCGCATCTGGAGGTGCAGGCACGGGCGGCGGCCGAAGAGTTGGCGGTGCGGTACCTGAAAGGGTAAGCCTGCCAGGTCGGCGATATGCCCCTTGCGGGCAAGCCCGCCCCCACAGGTGAGGTGCAGTGCTTGAGTGCACGCTGTACCTGTGGGAGCGGGCTCGCCCGCGAAAGGCGCTACACCGCTATCAGAGCAGAGAACCGGTGCTGGCCGGAGCCGAAGGCGGGTTGCTGGCCGGGGCCGCAGTTGGCGCCGGCGCTGCGGTCGCGGCCGGAGCGGCGCTGGCCGCTGGCGCTGCCGGTTTGGCGGCGGCTGGTTTGGCCGGGGCCTTCTTCACCGCCGGCTTCTTCGCTGCGGCAGGCTTGGCTGCAACAGGCTTGGCAGCCGATTTCGCCGCTGGCTTGGCCGCGGCAGTCTTGGCCGCCGGTTTCGCCGCTGCCGGTTTGGCCGCAGCAGTTTTTGCCGCCGGCTTGGCCAATGGCTTGGCCGCTGCCTTGCTCGCTGCCGGTTTGGCCGCTGCGGAGCGCGAGGAGATCGGGGTGACCGATGCACCGGTCAGTTTCTCGATCTGCTTGGTCAGGCTGTCAACCTGCTGGTGCAGTGCCTTGATCTCGTTGCGGCTCGGTACGCCCAGGCGCGAAATGGCACTGTTCAGGCGCTTGTCGAAGGCCTCTTCGAGTTCGCTCCACTTGCCCAGCGCACGGTCCTTCACGCCAGATACGCGCGAAGTGGTCGAGGACTTGGCGGTTTCAGCGACGTCTTCAGCGGTCTTCTTCGCTTGCTTCTCAGCCTTCTCGCCATCCTTCACCAGCGAGTCGAACAGCTTCGGGCCGTCCTGGTCGATCTTCGAATAGATCCCCAACCCAGCCAGCCAGATCTTGCGGGAGTACTTTTCGACTCCGCCGATCCAGGAGCTGCCTTCTTTGTCGGAATTCTTCTTGCCAGCCATCCTGCTCTCCTTATGGTTTGTGCGCGACGCGCTCGAGCAGCTCATGCAGCTGTTCAAGCTTGATGGACAACGCCTCAACGTCATGTTTAGACGGAATGCCAAGGCGATTCAAGGCGCGACCTACCCGTGCGTCGAAAGCTTTTTCAATCTTGTCGAGTTGAATTTCGACCTTGCCGCGTACGCGGCTGACTTCTTCACCGGCTTCGTCGAGCTGGTGGTTGGCGGCATCGAGCTCTTTGTCGATGCGCTTCTTGCCGCGTTTCTCGACGCCCTCACCGGCTTTCACCAGTTCCTTGAAGTAGTCGGAGCCTTCCTGGCCAACACGGGCGTAGGCGCCGATACCGGCCAGCCAGATCTTGCGTGCGTAGCCACGCACCTCGCCAAGCGTGCCCAGGGCTTCGTCTTTTTTCTTCACAATCACTTTGGCCATGCTGTGTACCTCATGCTCATGAGTGGAGGAAAAACCGCCCATGGAGGTTGGGCTTGTGCACAAGGTAGGGAAGAAAATTAGAAACCTCACCCTAAGGTCTTCGTTGTCGCATCCATCTACCGCAGGCACCTGCGGCCAACGCGCTAGCGTCGCAGGCTTCACTAAACGGAGATCGATGCCATGCCCGCTGCAACCAATCCCCCTGTGCCGACTTTCAGGCAAAGGCTGGCAGCCTGTTTCGCCAGACGGCCAAGCTTGCGCGAGGTGCTGTCGCACGAAGGTTTTCAAATCCTGGCCGACCACTACCCGTGGATACGCCGCAACCATCCGCACATCACATCGCTGGACGACTTCGTCATCCTCCACAGCCCTGTCGGCACGGACGATCACCCACGCCAGAGCGGGCTGCTGGACGAGCTCCTGAAGCATTTTCTAACGAAAGAACCTCTGCAACCGGGCAGCACGGACAGGCTGAGCATCAGCCCCCCGCAAGTGTTCCGCATCCAGGAACAAGGCCCGGACAGCGCCAGCCAACCCGAAATCACGCCGGACCTGACAAGGCTCCGCAATGACTACGACACACTGCTCGGCACCTTGATATCGGTATTCCAGCAAGCCCAGGTCGGATTCTGGAACGGACTCGACGAAGACAGCCAGGTCTCGCGCATGCGCTGGCTGGAGCACACCATCAAGGCCACCTTGCTCGACAACCTCCCGCGCCTGGGCCTGGAAGAGGACGAGAAAGCCGCCGTGTACGCCATGCTCGATGGAGTGGTCGACGGCCTGGTCATCGAGGCGGTGCAAGTCACACTGGGAACGGGTAATGGCACACACACCTTTACGCTACCGGACCTGTTGCTTACCACCACAGGCGGCAGCCGCCCTCGGGTTCTGCAGTGCAAACCCTGCGGCTCGGTGCGCAGCCATGCCAATCTGGCCAGCTTCGCCGCCGAGCTGCAAACAGCGCTGGCGCTACGCTATCGCTTCGACACATTGTCGTGGGCACGCACAACGCTGATCGGACGCCCTTTGGCCTGCCAAGCCAGACAACTGCTCAACGGCATCCTGGACGACATCGGCCGCCTGCGGATCGGAGCAGTGGCAACCATCGACGAGCTGGAGCTGCAATTGCGCCAGGTGAGCGACCCATCGGCGCACTTTCCGAGCCAGCCCTCCCAGGAGCAGGCCCTGCCGGCCGTCAGTGTGCCGCAATGGCTGGCCAATGCCAGTAGCGAAGATCGCCATGCCTATCACGCCGCGCTGCTCGACCTGGCGGCGAGCCAAGGCCACTCGAAAGGCTCCACGTCCCTGGGAGATATCGAGGATATCCACCGCTACGCCGCACGCCGATTACGCGAACAGTTGCAGGCCAGCCATCCATACAAGGCGCTACCCGACCCGGACAAGGTAATCATCCGCATCTCCCAGAGCATCACCGGCCCCGGAGCACAAGGGCAGTCGCTGTTCCTGCGCACGACGAGCCTGACCGACCTGGCGATCTCCCGCCTGCGCCTGGGGGCCGGCGAAGTGATGACCGGCATCAGCTCGCCCATGGCTGACGGGTTGAACATCGAGCAGATCAGGGCGCTGATTCACCAGGTCGATATCGGCGGCCAGTATCCCGCCTACCTGAATGACAAGGTCAAGGCCGAACCACGCAGGGCCCGACGGATCAGACAACACGCGAAGGAGTGGCGTTACGCCCTTCGCTTCAGCGCCCTCAAGGCAAAGATCGAACGCCAGCTTGGCGAAACTGCAAGCCAGGCCATCCTCGACTTCTGCCAAGGGCCGGGCAACGCCACAGACCGAGCGCGCATCTCCCCACTGGCCTTCCTTTGCGCGCCCGGCGCGTCAGCAAGCGACGTGGCTCATGGGATGTTCATCATCGAAGTTCCGGCAAGCCACAGCTGGGTCCTGTACCGCCCCTTCTACGCCGAACAGGCATTGCTCGAGTTTCCGACCCTCGGCTTGCTGATGGCCGCAATCCGTAAGCAGGGCGAACTGCAAGAAAGCGTATTGGCCTGGCTGGACGATGACGCGCGCCCGGTCTACGAAAATGACGGTTTCACACGGCCACACCTGCATCCTGGCCTTACCTCGCTGCTCCACCTGGTCAGTGCCGAAGGCGAGCTGGTGGACACCGTGCTTGAACGCCTCAAGCGGCCGGTCGAGGCCTCGTTCCAGCCTTGGGCGGATGATCTGGACAGCCATCTGTTCAACGCCAGGATCGAAACCATGCAGTTGGCCGCCAGCAGCAACAGCGTGTCCAACGCTGAAGAAAAACGCGCCTTGGTAAAAGAGGCCGCCTGGGCGCTTTTCAACACTGTCACCCAGCTCTGGCATGGCCCGATGACCAGCCTGGTATGGTTGGTACTGGCGCTATCGGCGGCGAAAGACGACGTGCAAGCGCTGATCAACGGCAGGGGTGGCAACAGAATCGTCGCGGCAATTGACCTGCTCACCAACCTGGCCTTGCTCCTCGCACATCGCACCACAGCGCCACCTGCCATCGGCGAGCCGTCCACGACTCTGCGCTTTACCGGCCCTGCGCCAAAGGGTGAGTTCGCAACACGAACGCTCGGGCGGCCGCAGGAGAAGGCCTGGGACAACCCGATCGAAGGGACACCGTCGGCCCCTGTGCGTGTGCAGGGCTGGCATGACGGGCAGCGCCTCGGCAACCTGTCGGCGCAACAACGGCGAACACTGAGCCAACTGCAGGCCACGCAGTCACTGGAAGGACACACACCCTTGGCTGAGGGCCGCTTGCGTGGGTTGTTCAAGATTACCGACCGGCTCTACGTTACGCTGGGCGAGGGTGTCTACGAGGTGATCGAGACCTGGAACGGCATGCAGATCATCGGCCCCGACCACAGCAGCAGCGACTGGGTCTCGCAATGGGGTGGCGCCACGGACAGTTACCACATCGTTGGCCGTGAGCGCAGCAAAGGCCCGTGGCTGACACGATGGAACGGTCACTGGAGCTTGAACCTGAACCTCGCCGGCGGCATGCCCAGGAACAGGCAGTCAATCAACACTGAAAATCGACAACGGTTCGACGCTTTGAACGCAAGTGCCATGGACAATCAGCAGGCGCTGAGCAAACTGAAGCCCCTCATGTTGATCAACACCTCACAGCTGCAGGCCTATGACGACCTTGCCCTGGAGTACAGCGTGGCTTTCGACGCCATGCCCGCGCATGAGCGTGCCTCGCCGCCACAAGCCCTGCAACTACAGAAACAAGCGCTGAAAGCACAACGCGAACTGCACGTGCCCCAACTCAAGGTATCCGCGCTCTACCTCGAGCGGCAGAGCAAACTGCTGCATGACAACATCGAAGTGTTCAAAGAGATGATGGAGCCACGGTTCAGCAGATTCGACACCAAAGATCAGGCTCGACGCCGCTATGGCAGTTGGTACGACGCCGCCCTGGACAACGATATGCTGCTGTGCCGCCGTTTGCTGGAGCAAGTCGACCACCAGGCGCTGAGCGCACAGAGTGCCAGGCTGCGCCGCTTTCCGGAGACAGCAGAGCAAATAAAGCAGTACCTCGATTATCGCGAACTGATAAACGACTCCTGCAAGGCCAGCCGCCGACTGCTGGTCGTCAGCCAGCGGCTGGACCGGACCCTACCGGAGGCACTCCAGGACCCCAGGGTCGATTTTCCCGACAAAGCCACCAAGCTCGCCCAGTCCATCCGACGCAGGACCTATTCGACACTGGTCGTTCGGGCCCAGTTGCTCAGTGACCTGGCCTACCTCGCCGTGGACAAGACTCGACTCACTGCAGAAACGGCCGAGCACCTGCTGACCATGCGCGCGCTGCTCAGCGACAGCGAATTGAGCCGCACGATATGGAGTCACGACGGGCTGGCAGCCACCGAAGAGACGGCGCAGGTCAAAGCCGAACTGCTCGAAGACATCCTTCAGAAGTACCGTACGGTGCTGGACCGCGCCCAGTACATGCTGACGCTTGACGCCCCCGCGCTGATCGCTGACATGCTGGACGAGTACATACGCGAGCTGTCGACCATGACCCAGATCACGGAACAGCAGCTGAGCACTACCTTGGCCAACCTCGACAGCGGCATCAATCCACCCCCGCCAGCGCCCTATCATCGTCTCGCACCGGTGAGGCGCCGGGTAATCCGTGTTGACCGAGGCCGGCCGCTGCTGGTGGAGGTCGAACAAGCGGGCAACCGCGCATTCCAGCGCAATGCGTTCAACCAGCAGCCTGCTGGCAACTTCGCTCAACGCAACGGTGTCTGGCATGAAGTGCCTGAGCAAGCGCAGCCGGCGCAGCACGACCGGGCACAGGTGCGTCAGCGTGCAAACCGCCTGCTGGCAGAGGTGGATGGAAAAATCGCCTTCGCCGCTCACTACTCGGATGAACCCAACAGCCTGAGCGATTTCCTGGAATGGCCTGCAGGCGACATGCGCGAAGCGCAACAGCAGCTGAGCGAACTCAACAACCCGCTGGACAACGGCTTGGTCGATCTCCTGAAGGCAGCGGTAGACCGAGTCGATCACGAAAGACGTCGGCTACTCACCGACGCGTATCTGAATACCCGTCATCCCGACGGCAAAGCGCTTCGCTTCCTCGCCGAGCAAAATCGGATCAGGATCAGGCAGAGCGTGATTCGCCGACAGCTACGCCACGTCAATGATTACCTCGACGTCTACGAGATTCGCGACGCGCAAGCCCCACAACAAATACTGTGGGAAGCGCATTTCCATTACCCCAGCCTCGAGGCGAGCGGCCATGACTTCGTCAAAGGCCACCTCAAGTTCTGGGATGCAGGGGTAAGGCGCCGCGATGCCATGCTCGAGCAAGCCGCCAATGCACGGGAGCGCATCGCGATCTACCGGGGTGATCTGCGCCTGGAACAGGTGCTCGGCATCATTCCATTCGCGGAGGCCGCGCCGCACTGAGCAACCGGCGCGTTCAGGCCAGGGCCTTGTCCAGCGCCCGTTCGATCTCGCCCTTGATGGTGCCGCCCATCATCGACAGCATCATGCCCAGCTTCAGCTCCACGCGGATGCTGTCCTCACCGATGTGCACGCTGCCATTGGCGCCGCTGCGGGCCACATCGACCCGGTCACCGTTCCAGGTGGCCTTGAGGTCGTATTCGCGGCTGAGCTTATCGACCAGCGCCTCGGCCTTGGCACGGGCGGCATCGCGGCCGAGGGAGTGTTTGCGTTCGACGCTGATCTGGGTCATGCGGGTGTTCCTGGGTATGAAGACATAATCTGCATTATGCCCGCCCCTGCCCCAAGGCACACCCCGCCAAGACAAATCCGCCCATTCGCCCTAGAATGGCGGTAATTTTTTCCGGTGAAGCGATATGAACGACCAGCGCAAAGGCGACCACGCCGAACCCACCACCCATTTCGGCTACCAGGACGTGCCTGAAAGCCAGAAGGCGAAAAAAGTCGCCGAAGTGTTCCACTCGGTGGCCGCCAAGTACGACCTGATGAACGACGTGCTCTCCGGCGGCATGCACCGCCTGTGGAAGCGCTTCACCATCGAGCTGTCGGGCGTGCGCGCCGGCAGCCGCGTGCTGGACATCGCCGGCGGCACCGGCGACCTGGCCGCCAAGTTTTCGCGCCTGGTCGGCCCGACTGGCCAGGTGGTGCTTGCAGACATCAACGATTCGATGCTCAAGGTCGGCCGTGACCGCCTGCTCGACCGTGGCGTGGCCGGCAACATCGAGTTCGTCCAGGCCGACGCCGAAAAGCTGCCGTTCCCGGACAACCACTTCGACTGCGTGACCATCGCCTTCGGCCTGCGCAACGTCACGCACAAGGACGAAGCCATCCGCTCGATGCTGCGTGTGCTCAAGCCGGGCGGCCGCCTGTTGATCCTGGAGTTCTCCAAACCGACCAACAAGCTGATGTCCAAGGCCTACGACGCCTATTCGTTCGCCTTCATGCCGCTGGCCGGCAAGCTGATCACCAATGACTCCGAGAGCTACCGTTACCTCGCCGAGTCGATCCGCATGCACCCCGACCAGGAAACCCTCAAGAGCATGATGGTCGAGGCCGGTTTCGACCGCGTCACCTACCACAACATGACCAGCGGCATCGTTGCCGTGCACCGGGGAATCAAGCCCTGATGCTGTTGGCCGGGCTGCTCGCCAGTGCCGAACATGGCCTGAACCGCGTCCTGCGCATGGACAGCACGGCCTTGCCGCGGCTGGCCGCGCTGGAAGGCAAGGTCATCGAGATCGACTGCCGCCAACCGGCCCTGCAGTTGTTCATCCTGCCCGATGAAGAAGGCCTGATGCTCGCCGCCCACTGGGAGGGTGAGGTCGACTGCAGCCTGCGCGCCCCGGCTGGCAGCCTGGTGCAATTGGCCGTTGCCAGGGACAAGACTGCCGTGCTGCACAGCCCGCAAGTCGAACTGCACGGCGACAGTGCCGTGCTGCTTGACCTGTTCGGCATACTGCAGGACCTGGAACTGGACTGGGAACACGAGCTGCAGCGCTGGCTCGGCCCGGTCGCCACGGCAATGCTCGCCGGCCACATTCGCCTGCGCGCGCGCTGGACCCGTCAGGGCCTGGCACGCTTCAGCCAGAATCTGTCGGAATACCTGGCCGAGGAATCACGCACCCTGGTGGGCAAGCGCGAAGCCGAAGCCGCCTTCAGCGAGCTCGACACCCTCAAACTCGATATCGAACGCCTCGAGGCGCGCCTGCTGCGCCTCTCCCGATCCCTTGATACCAGCGATAACGCATGAAGCTGCTCGCCGTCCGCCGTCTTTTTCGCATCCAGCGCGTGGTGATCCGCTACCGTCTCGATGACCTGTTGTTCGAACAACCCCTGCTGCCCTGGTGGCTGGCCAGCCTGCGCCTGCTGATGCCTTGGCGCTGGCTGCCGCGCAAGCCCTCCGAGCTCAGCCGCGGGGCGCGCCTGCGCCTGGCGCTGCAGGACCTGGGGCCGATCTTCATCAAGTTCGGCCAGTTGCTGTCCACCCGCCGCGACCTGCTGCCCACCGACATCGCCGACGAACTGATGTTGCTGCAGGACCGCGTGCCGCCGTTCGACCCGCAAAAAGCCGTGGCGATGATCGAAGATCAGCTCGGCGCCAAGGTCGGCGAAGTGTTCAGCCGCTTCGACGTCGAGCCACTGGCCTCGGCCTCGGTCGCGCAGGTGCACGCCGCCCGCCTCAAGAGTGGCGAAGAGGTGGTGGTCAAGGTGGTTCGCCCCGGCCTGAAGCCGGTCATCGCCCAGGACCTGGCCTGGCTGTTCCTGATCGCCAAGGCCGCCGAACGCGCCTCGGCCGATGCCCGCCGCCTGCACCCGGTGGAAATCGTCGGTGACTACGAGAAGACCATCTACGACGAACTCGACCTGCTGCGCGAAGCCGCCAACGCCAGCCAGTTGCGGCGCAACTTCGAAGGCTCCGAGCTGATGTACGTGCCCCAGGTGTACTGGGACCTGTGCCGCCCGAAAGTGCTGGTGATGGAGCGCATCTACGGCGTGCCGGTCACCGACATGGCCACCCTCGCCGACCAGCGCACCGACATGAAGATGCTCGCCGAGCGTGGCGTCGAAGTGTTCTTCACCCAGGTGTTCCGCGACAGCTTCTTCCATGCCGACATGCACCCGGGCAACATCTTCGTCAGCACGGTGAAACCGTGGAGCCCGCAGTACATCGCCATCGACTGCGGCATCGTCGGCAGCCTCACCGCCGAGGACCAGGACTACCTGGCGCGCAACCTGATCGCCTTCTTCAAGCGCGACTACCGCCGCGTTGCCCAGCTGCACATCGACTCGGGCTGGGTACCGGCGCATACCAAGGTCAATGAATTCGAAGCGGCGATCCGCACCGTGTGCGAGCCGATCTTCGAAAAACCGTTAAAGGATATTTCCTTCGGCCAGGTGCTGATGCGCCTGTTCCAGACCGCTCGGCGCTTCAACATGGAGGTCCAGCCGCAGCTGGTGCTGTTGCAGAAGACCCTGCTCAACATCGAAGGCCTGGGCCGCCAGCTCTACCCCGACCTGGACCTGTGGAGCACCGCCAAGCCGTTCCTTGAGCGCTGGATGCGCGACCGCATGAGCCCCAAGGCCGTATTCGGTAACATTCATGGCCAAGTCGAGCAGCTTCCGCACCTGGCTGGCATGGCCCGCGACCTGCTCGAACGCCTGTCGCAGCCACACCTGGAAGACCCGCAGCTGCCGGAACGCCGGCGCCAGGGCGACCGTTGGGCGCTGCGCCTGCTCGGTGCCGGCCTGCTCGGTGGCGGTGCGGTACTGGCCGCCGGTGCCGCCGAGGCCGCCAGCCTGGCGGCGCCTGGCGCTTGGCCGGCCTGGCTGATGCTGGCAGCCGGCCTCTACCTGATCGTGCGCCAATAGCCAGCCGCGCTGCTGGCTGGCACACTAGCGCAAAGGGCCCGGCACAGGAGCGGGCCCGCTTTGGAGTCGACGATGAAAGACTGGCTGGACGAGATCAAGTGGAACAGCGACGGCCTGGTACCGGCGATCGCCCAGGACCACAAGACCGGACGCGTGCTGATGATGGCCTGGATGAACCGCGAATCGCTGGCGCTGACCGCTGCCGAGCAACGCGCCATCTACTGGTCGCGTTCCCGTGGCAAGCTGTGGCGCAAGGGCGAAGAGTCCGGCCATGTGCAGAAGCTCCATGAAATGCGGCTGGACTGCGATGCCGACGTGATCATCCTGATGGTCGAGCAACTGGGCCATATCGCCTGCCACACCGGCCGCGAAAGCTGCTTCTATCGCGTCTTCGAGGACGGCCAGTGGAACACCGTCGACCCGGTTCTGAAAGACCCGGATGCCATCTACAGCGCAGGACACTGACATGAGCGATACCCTCAACCGCCTGGCCGAAGTGCTCGAAGAGCGCAAGCAAGCGGCTCCCGACAGCTCCTACGTGGCCAGCCTGTACCACAAGGGCCTGAACAAGATCCTCGAAAAGCTCGGCGAAGAGTCCGTCGAGACCATCATCGCGGCCAAAGACGCCGCCGTGAGCAAGGATTACAGTGATGTCATCTATGAAACCGCAGACTTGTGGTTCCATAGCCTGGTCATGCTCAGCGCGCTGGGCCAGCATCCACAAGCCGTGCTTGATGAACTGGAGCGCCGTTTCGGGCTTTCCGGGCACGATGAAAAGGCCGCGCGTCAGCCATCGGCCTGAGCAAACCGCATTTAGGAGAGCACCATGGGTATTTTTGACTGGAAACACTGGATCGTCCTGCTGGTCGTTGTGGTCCTGGTCTTCGGCACCAAGAAGCTGAAGAACTTCGGCAGCGACCTGGGCGAGTCGATCAAGGGCTTCCGCAAGGCCATGAGCGAAGAAGAGAACAAGCCGGCCGAGCAGACCCCGCCGCCCGCCCAGCCTGTGCCGCCAGTACAGAACACCGCCCAGCCGCAGCAAGGCCACACCATCGAGGGCCAGGCCCAGCCGGTCCAAGAGCCGCAGCGGAAAGACTGACCCATGTTCGGCATCAGCTTCAGCGAGCTGCTGCTCGTCGGCCTGGTCGCCCTGCTGGTGCTCGGCCCCGAGCGCCTGCCTGGCGCCGCGCGTACTGCGGGGCTGTGGATCGGGCGGCTGAAACGCAGCTTCAATGCGATCAAGATGGAGGTCGAGCGCGAAATCGGTGCCGACGACATCCGCCGCCAGCTGCATAACGAGCACATCCTGCAGATGGAAGAGGAAGCCAAGCGCATCCTCAACCCGCTGACGCCACCCGCGCAGCCGCCGGTGACCACAGCCAGCGTGCAGCCACCTGCCGGGCTTGAAGCCAGGCCGGTAGAGCAACCTGCCGCCCCGACCGCACCCTCTGAACCGCCTCAACCGCCGCGAGCCCCATGAGCGAAAATCCGGAACACGACCAGCCGATGCCGCTGGTTTCGCACCTGACCGAACTGCGCACCCGCCTGCTGCGCTGCGTGGCGGTCATCTTCCTGATCTTTGCCGGGCTGTTCTCCTTCGCCCAGCAGATCTACACCCTGGTGTCGGCGCCGCTGCGCGAACACTTGCCGGCCAACGCGACGATGATCGCCACCGATGTGGCCTCGCCGTTCCTCACGCCGTTCAAGCTGACCATGATCGTTTCGCTGTTCCTGGCGATCCCGTTCATCCTTCAGCAGATCTGGGGCTTCATCGCACCCGGACTGTACCGCCATGAAAAGCGCATCGCCATTCCGCTGCTGGTGTCGAGCATCCTGCTGTTCTACGCCGGCATGGCTTTCGCCTACTTCCTGGTGTTCCCGCTGATGTTCAGCTTCTTCGCCAAAGCCACTCCGGAAGGCGTGGCGATGATGACCGACATCACCGCCTACCTCGATTTCGTCATGACCCTGTTCTTCGCCTTCGGCGTTGCCTTCGAGATCCCGGTGGCCGTGGTGCTGCTGGTGTGGATCGGCGTGGTCGACGTGAAGTACCTGAAGAAGGTCCGCCCGTACGTGATCATCGGCTGCTTCGTGGTCGGCATGATCCTCACCCCGCCGGACATCTTCTCGCAGACGCTGCTCGCCGTGCCGATGTGGCTGCTGTTCGAAATCGGCGTGCTGTGCGGCAGCCTGATCCGCAAGCGCAGCCATGCTGAAGACGAAGCCACCAACGACCACAACGACCAGCCGCCAGCGACCCAGCCGTGAACCTGTTACTCCTTGAAGAGGCCGACTTTGTCTCGGCCGACCGCGTCGTTCTCGCTGATCGGCGCTTCACCCACATGCAGGACATCCACCGTGTCGCCGTGGGTGACACGCTGCGCGTAGGCCGCATCAACGGCCTGATGGGCAAGGCCACAGTGCTGCGCCTGGCACAGCATGAAGCCGAACTGGAGGTGGCTTTCGACCAGCAGCCACCGGCCAAGCTGCCGCTGACCCTGGTGCTGGCCGTGCCGCGACCGAAGATGCTGCGCCGGCTGTTCCAGACCGTGGCGACCCTGGGCGTGCCGCGGCTGATTCTGGTCAACAGCTACAAGGTTGAGAAAAGCTTCTGGCAAACGCCCTTTCTCCACCCAGAAGCCATCCGCGAGAACCTGATCCTCGGCCTGGAGCAGGCCCGTGACACGGTGCTGCCCGAGGTGATCATCGAAAAACGCTTCAAACCGTTCGTCGAAGACCGCCTGCCAGCCATCGCCGACGGCACCCTCGGCCTGGTCGGCCACCCCGGCCCCTACCCGGCCTGCCCGCGTGCGGTTGAAGGCCCGGTAACCCTGGCCATCGGCCCCGAAGGCGGCTGGATCCCTTACGAAGTCGACCTGTTCGGCAAGGCTGGCCTGGCACCTGTTCAGCTGGGTGATCGCATTCTGCGCGTGGAAACCGCCGTGACTGCCCTGCTTTCGAGGATTTTCTGACAGCCGGGTCAGCTTTTTGCTATCAAGTTTCCCCGGCGCAAGCCGATGGTGTTTGGCAACACAACAAAAAATCTGTGCTGCCACGTTGCCGGGGAGTCGAACATGTACCAATGGTTTTCCCAATCGCTCGGGAATGTAAGCGTCAATCGCAAGCTGGGGCTGGGCTTCGGCCTGGTGCTGTTGCTGACTCTGGCCATCACCTTTACCGGTTGGCAGGGCCTGAACAGCGTCACCGAGCGCGGTGACAAGCTGGGCAACATTTCGGTGATCCACCAGTACACCCAGGAGCTGCGCATCGCCCGCCAGCACTACCAGCGCGACCGCAACGATGCGGCCATCGGCGAGCTGGAAAAGGCCCTGGGCAATCTGGAGCGCCAGATCACCTTCATGCTCGGGCAGATCGAGCAACCCACCGACCGCCAGCGCCTGCAACAGCAGCAGGCCGCAGTCAGCCAGTACCAGCAGGCCTTCAACGAGCTCAAGCAAGCCGGTCAACGCCGCGACGCCGCTCGCGGTGTGCTGGGTGACAGCGCCGACAAGGCGGTCGAGCTGATCAGCCGGGTGCAGCAGCGCCTGCTGCAGGGTGGCGACATCAGCCAGTACCAGCATGCCGTGGACGTCAGCGTGCTGGTGCAGCAGGCACGCTTCCAGGTACGTGGCTACACCTATAGCGGCAACGCGGACTACCAGCAGACCGCGCTGCAGGCCATCGACCAGGCGCTGGCCGAGCTCAAGGCACTGCCCGCCAGGCTGCCGGCCGAATATGCCGCCAGCCTCGACGACTCGGCCACCGCGCTGGCCGCTTACCGCGATGCGGTAACCCAGTTCGGCAACGCCCAAAGCACCAGCGAGCAGGCGCTGCAGCGCATGGCTGACCAGGGCACGGTGCTGTTGCAGACCAGTGAGGCAATGACCGTTTCGCAGACCGAAGTGCGCGATGCCGGCACTGCCCAGGCCAAAGTCATGCTCGGCGGTGCCACCGCCCTGGCCTTGGTACTGGGCCTGCTCGCAGCCTGGGCCATAACCCGGCAGATCATCATCCCCCTGCGCCAGACCTTGGCTGCCGCCGAGCGCGTGGCCAACGGCGACCTGCGCCAGGACCTGCATTCGACCCGCCGCGACGAACTTGGCCAGCTGCAAGCCAGCATGCAGCGCATGACCCAGGGCCTGCGCGAGCTGATCGGCGGCATCGGCGATGGCGTCACGCAGATCGCCAGCGCCGCCGAAGAATTGTCGGCAGTCACCGAGCAGACTAGCTCCGGGGTCAACAATCAAAAGGTCGAGACCGACCAGGTCGCGACCGCGATGAACGAGATGGCCGCCACCGTGCACGAAGTGGCACGCAACGCCGAGCAGGCCTCGGAGGCTGCGGCAATGGCCGACCAGCAGGCACGCGAGGGCGATCGGGTGGTCAGCGAGGCGGTCGCGCAGATCGAGCGCCTGGCCAGTGAAGTGGTCAACTCCAGCGAAGCGATGAACCAGCTCAAGGCCGAAAGCGACAAGATCGGCAGTGTGCTCGACGTGATCAAGTCGGTGGCCCAACAGACCAACCTGCTGGCACTCAATGCCGCCATCGAAGCGGCGCGTGCGGGTGAGGCCGGGCGCGGCTTTGCGGTGGTCGCTGACGAGGTGCGCAGCCTGGCCCAGCGCACCCAGCAATCCACCGAAGAAATCGAAGAGCTGATCGCCGGCCTGCAAAGCGGCACCCAGCGCGTGGCCAGCGTGATGGACGCCAGCCGTCAGCTGACCGACAGCAGCGTCGAACTGACCCGCCGCGCTGGCAGTTCGCTGGAAACCATCACCCACACCGTGTCGTCGATCCAGGCCATGAACCAGCAGATCGCCACGGCAGCCGAACAGCAGAGTGCTACCGCCGAAGAGATCAACCGCAGCGTGATGAATGTTCGCGATATCTCCGACCAGACGTCGGCGGCGAGTGAGGAGACCGCCAGCTCCAGCGTCGAACTGGCCCGCCTGGGCACCCACCTGCAAGGGTTGGTCGGACGATTCAGGCTCTGATGCTTCTATCTGTGCTGAATTTTCCTACATAATTTTCAGGTCAAGTCCTACAAGCCCTCCGCCGATTGGCAGGGATGGGATGCCGGCATTACGCCAGCACCCCATCCCCATCAACTGGACGGAGACCTGCCATGTTCGGCTACCTCAATCACAGGCTCGGCAACATCAGTGTCGGCGCCAAACTCGCCCTGGGCTTCGCCGTGGTCCTCGCGCTCACCCTGGCCACCACGGTCAGCGGCTGGCGTGCCCTCGACGGCGCCATCACCCGCTCGGAACAACTCAGCGAAATCGGCCGGATCAACGACCTGGTCAAAGACCTGCGCGCCGAGCGCATCACCTATCGTGTGCTGGCCGATGACGCCAGCAAGGCGCAGATCGTGCAGATCCTCGGGCAACTGGAAAGCCTGCTGACGACCCTTCAGCAACGCAGCAACGTCGATGAGTCGCGGCAGATGCTGACGCAGAAGCTGCAACTGCTGCAGCGAATGCGTGATGCTTTCACCGCCCTGCAGAACACGGTCAGCAGTCGCACGCAGCTGCGTACGGCCATGCAGGCGCAGGAAGCGAAACTGAATTCCGTCGTCGATGATCTGCAGACACAGGCCCTGCTGAAGATGCCAGGCGACAACCAGCAAGGCGCCGTTCTGGGCTTGATGGACACCCTCAGCCGGCATGTTGACTCCGCCAACCAGCAGAGCCTGGTACCGGCCTATACGTTCTCCCCGCTGGAAGACTTTGCCAAGGTTGGCGATGCCGCGCTGGATGCCGCCGACGTCAGCCTCGAGCAGTTGCTCAGAGCCCTCATGCCGCTGGGCCTGCCTCGTGCCCTCACCGAGCAGCCCGGCATCGAACTGGCCAAGTACCGGACCAGCCTCGATCAATACCGCCGCACCGCGCTGCAGGTCGAGCAGCTGCAGAACGAAATGGAGCAGATGGGCATCGAGCTCAGGGCTGTCAGCGTCGAACTGGGTGAACGCAAAGTGGAACAGCGTGACAACGAGGCCGTGGCCGCCCGTTCCTTGCTGACCAGCGTGGCCGTGCTGGCCCTGATCGTCGGCATCCTCGCCGGCTGGCTGATTACCCAACAGATCACCCAACCCCTGCGCCAGACGCTGACGTTGGCGGCGCGTATCGCCAAAGGCGACCTGAGCCAGCTCGAGCCCGTGCAGCGCCGCGACGAAATGGGGCAGTTGCAGGCCAGCATGCGCGAGATGACCATGAGCCTACGCGAGCTGATTGGCGGTATCGATCAGGGCGTCGGCCAGCTGTCCCAGGCTGCTTCGCAGCTGGCAGCCAGCAGCGAGGACACCAAGCTGCGCATCAACCAGCAGCGCGAGGAAACCGACCAGGTCGCCACCGCCATGAACCAGATGAGCGCCACCGTGCAGGAAGTGGCGCAAAACGCCGAGCAAGCTTCACTGGCGGCCACCAATGCCGACCAGCAGGCACAACTGGGTGACCAGGTAGTAGGTGAAGCCATCGGCCGCATCGAACAGCTGGCCGGTCAGATGGACCATTGCCTGGCCGCCATGCAGCACCTGGCCGGCGAAAGCCAGCGAATCGGCAGTATCCTCGATGTGATCAAATCGGTATCGGAGCAGACCAACCTGCTGGCACTGAACGCGGCGATCGAAGCCGCCAGGGCGGGTGAAGCGGGCCGCGGTTTTGCCGTGGTGGCCGATGAGGTGCGCGGTCTGGCGCAACGTACCCAGCAGTCCACCGAGGAAATCGAGCAACTGATCGACAGCCTGCACAGCGGTACCGACGAGGTCACCCACTTGCTCGACGACAGCAAGCGCCTGACCGAGCAGAGCGTGGAGCTGAGCCGCAGGGCGGGGCAGGCCTTGGGGCAGATCACTGACACGGTCTCGAGCATTCAGGGCATGAATCAGCAGATAGCCACGGCCAGCGAAGAACAGAGCGTGGTGGCCGAGCAGATCAACCGGAGCGTGATCAGTGTGAGGGATGTGTCGGACCAGACCGGTGCGGCCAGCGAGCAGACAGCGGCTTCGAGTGGGGAGCTGGAGCAGCTGGGGCGACAGTTGCGGGGGATGGTGGGGCGGTTCAGCCTCTAAGACCGAGTCGCCTGCTTCGCGGGTCAAGCCCGCTCCCACAGGTCAGACACCAGCCTTGAAGGCGGTGCAGGACCTGTGGGAGCGGGCTTGACCCGCGAAGGGGCCGGTGCGGTTAAAGCACCTGGCGCAGGAAGGCCTGCGCGCGCGGGTCCTTAGGCGCAGCAAAGAACGCGGCCGGCGCCGAATCTTCCAGCAGCTTGCCGTGATCGAAGAACAGCACGCGGTCCGCCACTTCACGGGCAAAGCCCATTTCGTGGGTGACGCAGACCATGGTCATGCCTTCCTGGGCCAGGGTCTTCATCACGTCCAGCACCTCGCCAACCATTTCCGGGTCGAGCGCCGAGGTTGGTTCGTCGAACAGCATCACTTTCGGGTCCATCGCCAGGGCGCGGGCGATCGCCACCCGCTGCTGCTGACCACCCGAAAGGCGCGACGGGTACTCGTTGGCCTTCTGCGCGATACCGACCTTTTCCAGCAACGCACGGGCTTTGGCTTCACGCTCGGCCTTGTTGCGCTTGCGCACCACCTTCTGCGCCAGGCACAGGTTTTCCAGCACGGTCATGTGCGGGAACAGGTTGAAGTGCTGGAACACCATCCCGACTTCGCGGCGGTAGGCGTTGATATCGGTCTTCGGGTCGGCCAGTTGCAGGCCGTCGATGGCCACATGGCCTTCGTCGAAATGCTCCAGGCCATTGAGGCAGCGCAGGAAGGTCGACTTGCCCGAACCCGACGGGCCGAGCACCACCACCACTTCGCCCTTGGCGACTTGCGTGGTGACGTTATCCACAGCCCGCACCACTTGGCCGCGGGTGTCGAAGACTTTCAGCAGGTCACGGACTTCAATCACTTTGCGCAAGCCTCCGCTCGAGCCGGCTGGCGATGTGCGACAGCGGCAGGTTGATCAGCAGGTACAGGCCTGCCACGCAGAACCAGATCTCGAAGGTCGAGAACGACGTGGTGATGGCCTCGCGGCCGCTTTTGGTCAGTTCGGTGATGGCGATCACCGACACCAGCGAGGTGTCCTTGACCAGGCTGATGAACTGCCCCGCCAGCGGTGGCAGCACGCGCTTGAACGCCTGCGGCAGGATCACGTGGCGCATGGACTGGCCCGCGTTCAGGCCCAGCGAGCGAGCAGCCTCGTTCTGGCCCTTGGCAATGGACTGCACGCCGGCGCGGACGATTTCCGCGACATAGGCGCCGGTGAACAGCGCCAGCGCGGCCACCCCGGCGAACTCCCGGGACAGGTTGAGTACGGTGCCGATGAAGAAGTAGAAGATGAAGATCTGCACCAGCAGCGGCGTGCCGCGCACCAGTTCGACGTAAACGGTCGACAGGTCGCGCAGGGTCGGGTTGTTCGACAACCGGCACAGGCCGGCGAACAGGCCGATCACCAGGCCCAACGCACCGGACACCACCGAGATCCACAACGTGGTCCACAGGCCCCAGGCCAGCGGGCCGGCTGCCCAGTGCCGGGTCACGCCAATCTGGTCGCCTTCGGCAAAATCGTCGCCACGGCTCAGTTGCAGGCTGTCCTTGGCCACATCGAGCACTTGCTCGGCGCCACTCTCGTCCTTCAGCGTGACGCGGGCGTTATCGCCGGAGATGACGATTTCCTGCACGGTACCGTAACCGGCGGCGCGCTGGGTTTCCTCGGCCTTGTAGGCGAAATACTGCGGTACGCGGTTCCAGCGCCACTCGTAGGAAATCATCGAAGTGGCCATGTACAGGCTGAACGCCAGGCCCACCAGGACCAGGGCGGTCAAGCCATGCCAGGGCCACTGGGCTTTCTTGTGTTTGATCACGTGGGGTACTTCCGTAAATGCGAACGCGCAGGGTTTGCCTGCGCGTCGGGGTCATAAAGCCGGGCTTGTGGCCTGGGCCTTATTCCATTTCCTTCAGCCAATCCTTGTTCTTGAACCACTTGTCGTGAATACGATCGTAGGTCCCGTCATGCTTGATCTGGTGCAGGAAGTTGTTGATGAAGTTGATGCTGTCGTAGTCGCCTTTCTTCAGGCCGAAGGCCAGCGGCTCGTAGGTGAAGGGTTCTTCAAGGAACAGCAGCTTGCCGGCGCCGGCCTTCTCGACCGCCACCACGTTGTACGGCGCGTCGTAGACGAAGGCGTCAGCCTTGCCATTGACCACGTCCATCACCGCTTCCTGCTCGTTGTCGTAGCCGTGGTACTTGGCTTTGCCGATCAGCTTCTTGGACACCATCTCGCCG
This sequence comes from Pseudomonas sp. NPDC089422, assembly GCF_044749405.1. Lineage (NCBI taxonomy): Bacteria > Pseudomonadati > Pseudomonadota > Gammaproteobacteria > Pseudomonadales > Pseudomonadaceae > Pseudomonas > Pseudomonas sp. NPDC089422. Next base: position 264,135 of record NZ_JBIVHW010000002.1, on the reverse strand, counting down.
GTGGTGCCGAGCTTGGAGGTCAGGCGGTACTTCTCGTTGTTCAGGTCCTTGTACGACTTGATCTCGCCAGCCAGCTCCTTGCGGATCAGCAGGGTCTGGCCAACCACGATGAAAGGTTCGCTGAAGTTCAGGCGCAGGTTGCGTTCCTGGGTCAGGGTCATGCCGCTGCCGATCATGTCGAACTTGTCGGTCAAAAGGGCCGGGATGATGCCGTCATAGGCAGTGGAAACAGCCTCGAACTTGACGCCCATGGATTTGGCCATGGCTTTGAGGATATCGACTTCGAAGCCGATGATCTCGCCGCGCTTGTTGGTCATCTGGAACGGCATGTAGGTTGGGTCCATGCCCACCCGCAGGGTGCCGCGCTTGACCGCTTCATCGATGGCGCCGGCCTGGGCCGCAGTTACGGCGACCAGGGCGGTAACACCGACCAGCAGTCGCGAAAGGTATTTCTTGATCATCACCAAGTCCCCTAGCAAGTAAAGAAGCGAATCTTATTGTCTTGGCACGGCCGTACCGGCCGATGCGGATTATCGGAGAGGGATGCTAACGCATGGCGGCGCCCGGACCTAGAGCCGGGGGGGACTTTGTTGGCCAAAAAAAGCATCGCGGATAAATCCGCTCCTACAGGCGTAACCCCGTAGGAGCGGATTTATCCGCGATTGCGATGGATCAGGCGCCGACGAGTGCCGGTTGGCCTTCATTCTCCGGATGCAGCGGCAGCAGCGGCGAATGCGGGTCGTTCTTGATCGAGGCACGCCACACATCGATCCACGCCGCATTGTGCTCGGCCCAGACCTGCTCGTGCAGGCGGCTCAGGGCCACCGGGTCGCTGAGCAAGGCCAGGCGGGTGTTGAGGTCCAGCCCTTTCGGCCCGACCTCGATCGCCTTGGCCACGCGCTCGGCACGCAGCGCCTCGATCGGCGCGGCCTGGCCATGACGGGCAGTGGCCATGGCGCAGGCCAGGGCGTTCTGCCGCGGGTCGACCACTGCACGCACGAAACCGTCATGCAGGGCATGCCAGCGGTTCTCGTGGGTGTACTGGTCGGTGGCCAGCAGTTCCTGCGGCGTCGCGTACTCCTCGGGAATGAGGAACAGCTTCTCGTCCTTGGCCGCCAGGCCCAGGCGCGTGCGGCTGGAGATGACCGATACCGGGATCGACAGCACCAGCGAGCCCACGATCGGCGCCAGCCACCACAGGAAGCTCGGGTTCAGCCACGCCACCAGCCCGGCCCAGGCGAAGCCCAGCAGGGTTTGCGGACCATGGCGGCGCACCGCTTCACTCCACGGGGTGGAGTCGTCGTCACGTTGCGGCGAGTTCCAGGTCGCTGCCCAGCCGAGGAACGCGGCCAGCACGAAGCGAGTGTGGAAGATCATCCGTACCGGCGCCAGCAGCATGGAGAACAGCATCTCCATCAGCATCGACAGGGTGACCTTGATACGCCCGCCAAACTCGACGGCGCCCTTGGCCCAGATCAGGATGACACTGAGCAGCTTGGGCAGGAACAGCAGCACGATGGTGGTGGAGAACAGCGCCACGGCCTTTTCCGGGTGCCACTGCGGCCACAGCGGGTAGAGCTGGTACGGCTCGATGAAGTACTGCGGCTCCATCAGGGTGTTGGTCGCCAGCAATGCCGTCGACAGCACCAGGAACAGGAACCACAGCGGCGCCGACAGGTAGGACATCACGCCGGTAAGGAACACCGCACGGTGCACCGGGTGCATGCCCTTGACCAGGAACAGGCGGAAGTTCATCAGGTTGCCGTGGCACCAGCGGCGGTCGCGCTTGAGCTCGTCGAGCAGGTTCGGCGGCAGTTCTTCGTAGCTGCCCGGCAGGTCATAGGCAATCCACACGCCCCAGCCGGCGCGGCGCATCAGCGCGGCTTCGACGAAGTCGTGGGAGAGAATGGCCCCGGCGAACGCGCCCTTGCCCGGCAACGGCGCCAGGGCGCAGTGCTCGATGAACGGCTTCATGCGAATGATCGCGTTGTGGCCCCAGTAGTGCGACTCGCCCAGCTGCCAGAAGTGCAGGCCGGCGGTGAACAGCGGGCCGTACACACGGGTGGCGAACTGCTGCATGCGCGCATACAGGGTATCCATGCCCGAAGCCTTCGGACCGGTCTGGATGATGCCGGCGTCCGGATTGGCCTCCATCAGGCGCACCAGGCTGCTCAGGCATTCACCGCTCATGACGCTGTCGGCGTCGAGCACGACCATGTACTTGTACTCGCCACCCCAGCGACGGCAGAAGTCGTCGAGGTTGCCGCTCTTGCGCTTCACCCGGCGCCGGCGGCGGCGGTAGAAGATGCGGCCGAAGCCTTTGGTCTCGCGGCACACGTCCAGCCAGGCCTGTTGCTCGGCCACGGCGATGTCGGTGTCGTTGGTGTCGCTGAGTACGAAGAAGTCGAAACGGTCGAGGTTGCCGCTGGCCGCCACCGACTCGAAGGTCGCCCGCAGGCCGGCGAACACACGCGGCACGTCTTCGTTGCAGATCGGCATCACCAGGGCAGTACGCGCCTCGGGCGCAATCGGCTCGTTGCCGGCACTGCTGCCCGAAATCTTGTACTTGTCACGCCCGGTGAGCAGCTCGAGGAAGCCCATCAGGGCGGTCCAGAAACCTGCCGATACCCAGCAGAACAGGATGCCGAACAGCACCAGGATGGACGTCTGCAAGGCATACGGCCAGACCTGCACCACGGTGTCCCACAGCGGTTGCCTGACGATTTCGTCGAGGTCGACGAACGACCAGCCCTGGTACGGCAGGATGCCCTTCATGTACCAGCCGGCGACGATGGTCTGGCCGATCATCAGGGTGAGGAGGATGTAACGACGGATCGAGCCGACCGTGCGCCAGCGCGCCGCTGGCAGCTCACGCTTGGGCGGCTGCGGGGCGTTCGGGCGGCCGGTCATGCGCCGCCACATGCGGATCAGCACGTTGGTGCGCCATGGCTCGGGCACGACCTTGGTGCGCTTGATCGGCGGCGCGATCTTCAGGCACAGGCGGCCGCTGCCGTCGACACCGAGCATCTCGGCGTCTTCCAGCTCGGCGGCGCTGCCCACGGTCAGGCGCGGGCCGACCGAGGCCTGCACGGCCTCGGTGGTGTTGGCGGCCGGGTTGGCCGCCAGGCGTTGGTGCAGCTCACTGAACGAGGTGCAGCTGGCGAGTTCCGCGCGCTGTTCATCGCTCAGTGGGAGGTGGGCCAGGTATTCGCCAAGCGATTCCGGCCTTGCGCTTGAGTTACTCATCGGCAGGCAACTGATAGCTCCAGGTCTCGGTCAGCACTTTTTCAGTGGTGGCCGGGGTCCCGTTGGTGGGCGCCGCATCGGCGGCAGGTTGTTCGGCCTTGGCTGGTTCCGCCTTGGCGGTCTTCTCATGCTTGGCGTGCTTGGCCGCAGCCTTTTCCTGCTTGGTTTCAGCAGCTGGCTTGGCCGGCTCGACCGGCACGTCACGCACCAGCGCAGCACGCATTTCGGTGGACTTGTTGGCTTCCTTGACCTTCAGCCGCAGGGTCAGGCGCCAGCCCTTGGTCTCCGGGTTATAGCGCAGATTGTTCTCGACCACCTCGGCATTGTCGCCAACGCTGATCTGGCTGCGCACCGGGGTGTCTTCTGGCAGGGCGGCAAGTGCCGGGCCGGCGAAGTCGACCAGGAAGGCGACGCTGCCGTCTGGCTGGCGGATCAGGTTGGATTGCTTGACGTCACCGGTGGAGCGCAGGGTCTGCTTGACCCAGCCCAGGTCAGGCGCCTGGAACTGCTGCTCGTCGATAGTCCAGTGCAGGCGATAGGCGTACTCGAACGGCTTGCCTGGCTCAGGCAGCTTCTCCGGGCTCCAGAAGGCAACGATGTTGTCGTTGGTCTCATCGGCAGTCGGGATTTCGACCAGGTCCACGGTACCCTTGCCCCAGTCACCCTTCGGCTCGATCCAGGCGCTCGGGCGCTTCTGGTAGTTGTCGTCGAGGTCTTCGAAGTCACTGAAGGCGCGCTGACGCTGCATCAGGCCGAAACCACGCGGGTTCTCGACGCTGAAGTTGCTTACAGCCAGGTGTTTCGGGTTGTTCAGCGGGCGCCACAGCCACTCGCCGTTACCGGCGTGGATCGACAGGCCTTCGGAATCATGCAGGGCCGGGCGGTAGTTCAGCACCTTGGACGGCTGGTTGGGGCCGAACAGGAACATGCTGGTCAGCGGGGCGATGCCCAGGCGGCTGACCTGGTCACGCAGGAACACGCGCGACTGCACGTCGACCACGGTGTCGCTGCCAGGGCGCAGGATCAGCTTGTAGGCGCCGGTGGAGCGTGGCGAATCCAGCAGGGCGTAGATCACCAGGTGCTTGTCGGCCGGCTTGGGCTTCTCGACCCAGAACTCGGTGAAGCGCGGGAATTCTTCGCCCGACGGCAGCGCGGTGTCGATGGCCAGGCCACGGGCCGACAGGCCGTACACATGGCCCTTGCCGACCACACGGAAGTAGCTGGCCCCCAGCAGGGTCATGATCTCGTCCTGCTTGTCGGCCTTGTTGATCGGGTAGAGCACGCGGAAACCGGCGTAACCGAGATTCTTGACGGTTTCCGGGTCGTGCGGCACGTCACCGAACTCGAAGCGGCTCGCGTCGTACTTGATTTCCTCGACATTGGTGGCGGTGATCTCGTTGATCTTGACCGGGGTGTCGAAGTGCATGCCCTGGTGGTAGAAGGACAGCTTGAACGGGGTCTTGTCCTTGGCCCACTCGGCCTTTTCCTGCAGGAAGTGGATCTTCTGGTAGTCCGCGAACTTCATGTCACGGAAAGCAGCCGGCAGATTGCTTTTCGGTGCTTCGTATTTCTGGCCGGCCAGATCCTTTGCCTTGGCTGCAACATCGTCAAGATTGAATGCCCACAGCTGGCCCGCGCTCATCAGGCCGACCAGTGCCACACTGGCCATCAGCGCCTTGCGCAGCCCGGTGCCGGGGATTCTTGATGCTTTTTGGGGACTAACAATCACGAGCAACCCTCGCCGAAAACAGATCATGAAACCAACGGCCAGCGACAAATGCCGGGTTGGCGAGCACTGTTCGGACCCCATGAGGGCGTAATGATTCCCCAAACAGGTCCAGACAATGCTCGAGTCAGAGTGAAACGAACCTGCGAACGCAGGCTCACGCAGCGCGCGATTATCCAGCAGGATGCGTTACAACGCATCAGTGTGGACTAACTATTTATCGTACAAAACCCCTTGTTTTCCTATAAACAAAGGGTTTTTCGACCTCATATTTGTAACAAGAATGTCACTGGGCCATCATTGACCAGGTGCACCTGCATGTCGGCACCGAAACGCCCGCTCGCCACATCGGGATGCTGGCCACGAGCCTTGTTCAAAAGATAGTCGAACAATTCAGCCCCGAGTGCCGGTGGCGCGGCGGTCGAGAAGCTCGGGCGCATGCCGCTGCGGGTATCAGCCGCCAGGGTAAACTGGGAAACCAGCAGCAGGCCGCCACCGACATCCTTGAGCGACAGGTTCATCTTGCCCTGATCGTCGCTGAACACCCGATAGTTCAGCAGCTTGTGCAACAGTTTATCGGCATGCTCACGGGTATCTTCAGGCTCGACGGCCACCAGCACCAGCAATCCCTGGTCAATGGCGCCGACAATCTCCCCGCCAACCTCCACACGTGCGCCACGCACGCGCTGCAGCAAACCCCTCATGCTTCTTCCAGTGGCAGGTCGAGCAGACGGCGGGCCATCTGGTCGGCGGCGCGCACCAAGGCATCGGTGATACCTGGCTCGGAGGCGGCATGGCCGGCGTCGCGAATCACCTTGAGCTCGCTGTTCGGCCAGGCCTGGTGCAGCGCCCAGGCGTTGTCCAGCGGGCAGATGACATCGTAACGGCCGTGCACGATCACCGCCGGCAGGTGGGCGATCTTCGGCAAGTCGCGAATCAGCTGGTCCGGCTCCAGGAACGCATTGTTCATGAAGTAGTGGCATTCGATACGGGCGATCGACAGCGCGCGCTGTGGCTCGGAGAAGCGGTCGACCACCAGCGGGTTCGGGCGCAGCGTGGCGGTGCGGCCTTCCCAGGTGGACCAGGCCTTGGCCGCATGCATCTGGGCGATCTGGTCGTTGCCGGTCAGACGCTTGTGGAAGGCCTTGACCAGGTCACCACGCTCTTCCGGCGGAATCGGCGCGATGTAGTCCTGCCAGTAGTCCGGGAACATGCGGCTGGCACCTTCCTGGTAGAACCACTCGATTTCCTGCGGGCGGCACAGGAAGATGCCGCGCAGGATCAGGCCATGCACGCGCTCGGGGTGGGTCTGGGCGTAGGCCAGGGCCAGGGTCGAGCCCCACGAGCCACCGAACAGCACCCATTTGTCTATCCCCAGGTGCTTGCGAATGCGCTCCAGGTCCTCGACCAGGTGCCAGGTGGTGTTGTTTTCCAGGCTCGCGTGCGGCGTGGAGCGACCACAACCGCGCTGGTCGAAGGTGATGATGCGGTACAGGTTGGGGTCGAAGTAGCAACGGCTCTGGGCATCACAGCCCGCGCCCGGGCCACCGTGGATGAATACCACAGGCAGACCTTCCGGCGAGCCGCTTTCATCGACATACAGCACATGCGGCGCTTCCACGGCCAGATCGTGCCGGGCGTAGGGTTTGATCTGCGGGTAGAGGGTCTGCATTGCGCACTCCGTGTGAGGTTTGGTTCGGCCGTGGGCCATCATAAACCTGAATTGCGCTTTGAGCACCGTCCTCGCTGATGCGACTGCTCAGGAAGGGCACACATATCTACCGCGCCCAGGCCAGCGGGGCCAGCGATAGTCGCGTGCCCCCCTATCAAGCAAGGGCCTTCCCATGCCGACTGCAGTCACTGGCGCGCCTGGCGCTCATTACACCACCATCGAGGGCAAGATCCCTCTCTGGCTCAAGCAAGCCCCTCCAGAAGTTCGTCGCGCATTGCACGACTGGCAACGAGCACCTGCCTGGCTTGCAACGGCGATCCGGCAACAACCGGAAATCGCCAGGGCATGGCAGGAAGAGCATGCTCGCCACCGCGAACACCAGGCGCAAGTGCACAAGCTGTTCGAACAGCTGCCCGAGCTGGAATCCTTTGCCATCCAGGCCCTGACCGGAGCCATCAAGCAACGGTTCGGACTCGACCTGGATGTGCGCAACACCCACTTGGTCGATGCCCGCCTGATCGACACAACCAACGCGGCCGACAGTCGCCTGGCTGTCAACCGGGCCACCCGCTCGCTGCTGCACTGCGCCCTGCACAACTTCGACCAGCCCTCCTCTGCCGAGCGTGGCATGGATGCGCCCGCCGCCCTGCTGAAAAAGTCGGTCATCCTCGATCACCGACGCTTCCTTGGCACCACGCCGATCACCAACGCACTGCCTGTCAGCGCCGAAGACTTCGCCGGTTTGTGCCGTACCCTGGATATCGGCGGCAAGTACCATGAACGGGTACATGCCATCTACTACCCTGCGGCCACGACAGCACTCAGTGCCGATGAAGCGGCACTGGCCGTTTATGAAACCCTGGGGCGTGCCGAGGTCTCGGCTTTCAGGCAGTCGCTGCATTTCGCCCGCCTCAAGGGCGATATCAGTGAAGCGTTATACAGCGCGGCGCTTGCCGCGCCGCTTGACCAGGCGCCAGTGACAGGCTCGCCTGTAGCGTTCAGCTTGCTCCACTTGTGGGAAGCCGAACTGACCGGCGTGGTGGTCATCAGCCTGCAAACCGAAGGTCATCAGGCCGTGGCGCTGTACATTCCCGAGGACAGCACGGCCCCGCTCAAAGAGTTCGCCAGTCAGCAAGCCTTGCAGGACGAGCTGCGTGACCGGCTCCAGGCCAACATGGAGTACTTGGACGTACACATTGCCGACCGCGACAAAGCGGCGATCATCACCCGCCTCAAGGACCGGCTGACGCCCATCAGCTGGAGTGTTCGCGGGGTGCTGGAGCGAGTGCCTGATCCACACGCCACCCTGCACCCGGTCAAAAGGCCGTTCAGTCATGCATTCCAGGGTGTGATGGCGTTTCAGAAAGCCCAGCGCCATGAAAAGGATGTGCTGTTCCACGCGACCCCGACCGAAATCGTCGACCGACGCACCGCCCAGGCACACCGGGAACTGTTCGCCGGCCGCGTGCTGAACGCCCTCAACATCGCCGGCTTTTTCGTACCCGGGCTGGGCGAGCTGATGCTTGCCGTGTGCGTGGTTCAGTTGGCCCATGAGGTCTATGACGGCATCGAAGCCTGGGAGAATGACGAGCGCGATACTGCTTACAGCTACATGGTCGATGTGATCGAGAATGTGGCGATCATGACGGCCCTCACTGCGGCGGCCAAGGCAGTACGAGGTGCGCAGAAGGGCGAAGCCGGCGCTGGCCAGGACGGGCCAGTGATAGAAGAGCCTGATGACCAGGAAGAAGAGATAGAACGTATTCCTGTGGAAACGCCCTCATTCATCGAGGAACTGGAAAACGTCGAAACGCCCGAAGGCCTGGTGCGCCTGTGGAAACCCGACCTCGCGCCCTACCGGAGCACCGAAGTGCTGCCCGACGGGCTGGCAGCGGACGAACTCGGCCTGCGTCAGCACAACGGCAGGCGCTGGCTGGTGCTGCAGGGTAATCGGTACAGGGTCGAACAGGCAGCCGCTACCGGCGAGTACCGCCTGCAACACCCGCAAAACCCTCGTCGCTATCAGCCGCCACTGCGGCACAACGGCGCCGGGGCCTGGTTGCTGGCAACGGATAAACCGCTGAGCTGGTCGGGCATGACACTGTTGCGCCGTATCGGCCACCTGAACGCGCACTTCGACGAAGCGACGCTGCAACGCATCATCGCCATCAGCGGCACGGACGAAGACCAGCTGCGCAGGGCCTTGGCCGAGAACCAGCGATTGCCGGCCTTGCTGGAAGACACCCTGCAGCGCTTCAAGCTCGACGAAACGATCCGGCAACTACCCACTATCAGCGCCAGACCAGCCGAGTTTGCCAGGGCTTACGCGAAACTGCCGGCCGTGCTGGTGCCGGGTGCCGAAGTCATCCAGCGGCTCTATCCACAACTACCAGACGGAGTCAGTAATGAACTGGCACGCGCCGCCAACGCCAGCGAGTTGCAGACGCTCGGCGAGGGCAAGGTGCCCCTGCGCCTTGGCGAAGAAATTCGCCTCTACCGGCAACAGATTCGCCTGGCCCGCGCCTACGAAGGGCTGTACCTGAACTACGTGCCGAACTGGGACAGCGACCGGTTGATCGTGCATACGCTGGCGCACTTGCCTGGCTGGCCCGCGGAAACCCGGGTGAGGCTACTGCAGCGGCTGTCGTGGCCCGCTCAGGAACATGAGCTGGGGCCGTTGGATGGGCGCCCGTACACAACCATCACCCACGCCGAGGCTGGGTACATCGTCCATGACGATAGCCAACCGAGTGCAGCGATCACCCCCTACCCGAGCCTTTACATTGCCTTGTATGAGGCTCTGCCGCAGGCCATGGCACACATGGGTATCACCGATCAGCAGGCGCTACAGCGCCTTGTACAGGAGAGCCCCCTGCTGCCCCGCCCGGCCTTGAGGGTGCTACTGGGCATGCAGCCTGTGCGTCCCGGCTACCGTTCGCCCATGCGCCTGGCCAATGGCCGCGTGGGCTACCCGCTCAGTGGTGGCGGCGCGGCCACACAGGGCGTCACCCGCCAGCGCCTGCTGGAAGCCGTCGAAGCCACGGGGCTCGTCACACGTACCGGCCAGTCAGCGGACCAGATTTTGCTGGCGCTTTCCGGCCACGGCCGTACACACCTGGAGGTTCTCGAACATTTGCAGACCTTGCTGGAGCAGCGCAATGAGCTGCAAAGCCGGCTGGACGACTGGAGCGAAGCCATTTCACCGGCAACCGACCAGGCTGCGCTCGACTATGACAACTTGCGTGACGCGATCATGCAACACTGGTACGACACGGCCCTGGACGAAAGCGCCGGGCATGCGACCGGGCTGCGTATCACCCACGTCCCACTGGCCGACATCCCCTTGACCTTGCCTGAGTTTTTCAACGCACGCGTGCGCAGCCTGAGCCTGATCGACCTGTCGTCAGGCTCGCTGGCAGGCTGGGCGCAAAACGAGCGCCTGCTGAATCGCCTGCTCGAGCAGTTGCCACACGTCGAATCGCTGGAAATCAGCCGACCTTATGACCCGAGGGCAACGCCTTCGTCTTTCCTGTTCAGCATACCCACCATCACCGAGCGCTTGCCCGCCCTGCAGCGGCTGGCGATAACCAACCAGAACATCATGCTTTCAGACAGCGACCTCAACCTGCTGTCCGGCCTTGGTCGGCTCAGGTACCTGGACTTGAGCGGTAATCGCCTGGCGCAAAACAACAGCCCCAGTTTCCACGAGCTGACCCTGGACTACCTGGGCCTGAACCAGATGCAGCTGTCCCAGTGGCCCATCGGCATTGGCAGCGATGCCCTTGCACGTATCGCACACCTCTCCATGCGCGACAACAACCTCAGGTCGTTGCCCTCGTTCCTGCTACACGAAGCAGACACACTGGCCGCACCGCCAGTGATCTCACTGCAGGGCAACAACATCAATGAAAACCACCTGCAGCGCTTGCTGCTGAATGATCGTATCGACCTGTCCGGCATCACCACGGACCAGCCCGCCGTGCTCGCTGAGCAACTCGCTCGCATCCGCAGCGAGCGGCAACAGATGCGCGATGCGCTCGATGGCTGGGCGCAGGCCTCCAGTTCGAGCAACCCGCTGACCCAGGCGGCACTGGCGGACAGGCAGCGTATCCAAAGCGCGGTCAGCCAGTTCTGGGAACAGCAGGAGCAAGGCCAGCTCCACCTGCGCCTGCATCTTGAGGACGTTGCCATCGAGCATTTCCCCCGGCGGCTGCCTGCGTTTTTCGGGGAACGCGTACATGCAATGATACTGACCCGCTTGCGTGGCAGCGCATCGCAGCTCGATGAACTGCTACGCCGCTTCCCCAATGTGACCCGGTTAACCATCGATGCCCACCAGGCTGCCACCGCCTCGCTGGCTTCTGCCCTTGCACGCCTCCCCCAACTCACCTACCTGGAATTTCTCAACATGGGCCTGGAAGTCGATCAGGCGATGCTGGAAACCTTCGCCGGGCTCGCTCACCTGACCTCGCTCGACCTGTCCGGCAACCGCGTGGGCACCATCAGCCAGGTGCCCGCACGGTTATCCAACAACCTGCAGTCACTGGGGCTGACCAACATGAACCTGCAGGCCTGGCCAAGTTGGTGTGACAGCCTGTTGCCGCTGGAACTGTTGGACCTGAGTTCGAACAACATCAGTCAACTGCCCGACCACATCCTCTCGAACTTGAACAATCCCATGCCGATCACTTCGATCGCCTTGTTCGACAACCCATTGCCACTCGATACCATCCTGCGCGTGCGCGCGTTCTCGGACAGCCAGCACAGCTACTCCTTCGCCCTGGATATCCCTGGCAATCTGTTGCTGGCCGATTCATCAAGCGAAGGCTCACTCGAGCACCCGCACTTCCCGTTGCTCGGTGACGATTCGCCAAGGGTTGAAGCCTGGGCGCGTGGCAGCGAAGCGCAGAACGAAGCATTGCAGGAATGCTGGAAAACCCTTGAAGGCAGTGACCTCTTGCGCCTGGCGGGCCGTTTGCAAAATGCTGCGCCCTATGTCGACCCGAATACCCAGGCCAGCTTCTGCGAGCGGGTGCGCATCATGCTGGTGGTGGCTGCGAGCAATGAGACCGAGCGCCCTATCATGGAAACCATCGCTGCGGCTGCCCTGCCTGACCCGGAAACCGGCTCGCAAACCTGCCATGACGGCGCCCTGCAGGAATTCAACAATATCGAGCTGTACTTGATGAGCCAGCGCTTGTTGATCGACGCTGGCGACACCCTGCAAACGCTGCGGCGTCGCCTGTTGCAACTGTTCCGGATTGAACAGCTGGAGCTACTGGCCAACCAGCGCTCCGGCTCGGGTGACCTGGTTTCGGTACGCCTGGCTTACCGCCGTGAGCTGGCCAGGGAACTGGACCTGCCGATCGCCGACAGCATGCGCTTTCGGGGTGCCGCAAACCTGGCGCGTGACGAGTTGTCCGGCGTTCTGGAGAAGGTCCGGCGAAGTGAACTGAGCGATACACTGGTGAACTACATGCTGGCGAACACGGACTGGGTTGCACGCCTGCGCGCCGAATTCAGCGAGCGCTTCACCGAAATCGAAGCCCGTTACCGCCTGCGGGTGCTGCAACTGGCCAATGAAAACCACTCGCTTCAGGACGAACTGAACCTGCAGCAGGGCCTGCAAGACGATAAAAACCAGGAAGAGCGGGAGTTGCTGCGCGAACTCACCATCGCCCAGGTCAACAACAACTGACCTTGAAGTGCGGCGACGCGCATGGCCTGCATCGCGTCGCCATCATCAAAGGCGGCATTTACCGCCCATATCGCTCTTTGCCCCATGCCAGCAGTGCCTGCAACAGCTGTTGCAACACCTGCTGGGTCGGCTGTGCCAAGTCTTCGCGGTAGGCAAAAGGCTCGGTTTCTTCCATGTAGGTGCTCTGCGCCAGCTCCAGTTGCACCGCATGGATGTGGTTGGCCGGGTCACCATAATGCCGGGTGATATGCCCGCCCTTGAAGCGACCATTGAGCACATGGCTGTAGCCCGGCGCTTTGGCACATACGCCTTGCAGGCGCTCGGCCAGTGCCGGATCACAACTGGCACCATTGAAAGTGCCCAGGTTGAAGTCCGGCAACTTGCCGTCGAACAGGTGCGGGATCAATGACCGGATCGAGTGGGCGTCCCACAGCAATGCGTAGCCAAACTGCTCACGCAAGCGGTTCAGCTCGCTGCGGAGCGTCTCGTGGTACGGGCGCCAGATCTGCTCGAGGTATTGCTTGCGCTGCTCGCCGGTCGGCGCCAGGCCGTCCTTGAACAGCGGCTCGCCCTCGAACAACGTGCCCGGATACAAGCCGGTGGTAGCGCCCGCGTACAACGGTTTGTCGTCATCCGGGCGGTTCAGGTCGATGACGAAGCGCGAATACTCCGCCGCCACCACACTGGCGCCCATCCCGCGGGCAAAGTCGTACAACCGTGGGATGTGCCAATCAGTGTCCGGCAGGCTGCGCGCCTGGTCGACCAGGCCGTCGCGCACGGCGTCGCTCAGCCGCAGGCCGGCATGGGGCATGCTGATCAGCAGCGGCAGGCGGCCTTGGTGAAAACTCAGTACCTTGTCCATCGTGCCTCGCTCAGTTGGAAATTTCGTGGCCCTTGCGCACCACGCGCTTGGGCAGGTCGCCGCCGAGCCAGTAGGCCAGGTCGGCAGGACGGGCGATCTGCCAGGCGACGAAGTCGGCGACCTTGCCGACCTCCAGCGAACCGTGGCTGTCACCCAGGCCGAGTGCAGCGGCGGCATGCAGGGTGACGCCGGCCAGGGCCTCTTCCGGGGTCATGCGGAACAGCGTGCAACCCATGTTCAGCATCAGGCGCAGCGACAAGCCAGGCGAGGTGCCCGGGTTGAGGTCGCTGGCCAGGGCAATCTTCACACCGTGGCGGCGCAGGGCATCCATCGGCGGCAGCTGGGTTTCGCGCAGGAAGTAGAAGGCGCCTGGCAGCAGCACGGCAACGGTGCCGGCCTTGGCCATGGCGATCGCGTCTTCCTCGGTCATGAACTCCAGGTGGTCGGCCGACAACGCCTGATAGCGCGCTGCCAGGCTGGAGCCGTGCAGCGAAGACAGCTGCTCGGCATGCAGCTTGACCGGCAGGCCCAGTTCATGTGCCTTGATGAACACCTTTTCGACCTGTACCGGCGAAAACGCCAGGTGCTCGCAGAAGGCGTCCACCGCATCCACCAGTCCTTCGGCAGCCAGGGCGGGCAGCATCTCGTCGCAGATATGGGCGATATAGTCGTCGGACCGGCCGGCATACTCCGGCGGCAAGGCATGGGCGGCCAGGCAGGTGGCGCGCACCGCCAGCGGCAGCTCGTCAGCCAGGCGCCGGGCCACACGCAGCATCTTGCGCTCGTTGGCCAGGTCCAGGCCGTAGCCAGACTTGACCTCGATAGTGGTCACTCCGTCGCGCATCAACGCCTGAACCCGCTGGCGAGCGCTGGCGAACAGCTCATCCTCGCTGGCCGCGCGGGTGGCCCGCACGGTGCTGGCGATACCGCCGCCCTGGGCGGCGATCTCGGCATAGCTCACGCCCTGCAGGCGCTGTTCGAACTCGCCGCTGCGGTTGCCACCGAACACCGCATGGGTGTGGCAATCGATCAGCCCCGGGGTGACCCAGGCGCCGCCCAGGTCCACCGTGCGGTCGACATCGAAGGGTTGCAACTCGGCGCGGGGGCCGATCCATTCGATCAGCCCGGCGCTGGTGACGATGGCCGCGTCCTCGATGATCGAGTAACGGCCTTCGGCCAGGGTTGCCGCGTGGCAGTGCTGCCAGAGGGTTCTCATGTGCAATCTCCTTGACTAGCGGTGCAGCTCGACCGGCGCGTGCTTACCTGCACGCGGCTTGCACCACAGCAGGTAGGACGCCACCAGGAACACCACCCAGACCACGCCGACCAGCAAGGCCGCCTGGGTATCCGGGAAGTAACCGAGCACACCGAAAATGAACACCATGAAGGCAATGGCCATGGCCGGACCATAGGGCCAGAACGGTACCGGGAACTGCAGCTGCGCCTTCTCTTCACGGCTCATGCTGCGGCGCATGGCCACCTGGGTGACGAGGATCATCAGCCACACCCACACGGTGGCGAAGGTGGCGATGGAGGCGATCAGCAGGAACACGTTTTCCGGGATCAGGTAGTTGAGCAGCACGCCGACCAGCAGCGCCGCGCCCATCACCACCACGGTCATCCATGGCACGCCGTGTTTCGACAGTTTGCCGAAGCTGCGCGGTGCATGGCCTTGCTGAGCCAGGCCGTACATCATGCGGCCGGCACCGAAGATGTCGCTGTTGATTGCCGAGATCGCAGCCGAGATCACCACGATGTTCAGCACGGCGGCGGCGGAGCCAATGCCGAGATGGCTGAAGATCTGCACGAACGGGCTGCCTTCGCTGCCGATCTGCGGCCACGGGTACAGGCACATCAGCACGAACAGGGTCAGCACATAGAACAGCAGGATGCGCAGCGGCACGGCGTTGATCGCCTTGGGGATGACGCGCTGTGGGTCCTTGGCTTCACCGGCGGTGACGCCAATGATCTCGATGCCACCGAAGGCAAACATCACCACGGCGAACGATGCGATCAGGCCGCCGATGCCATTGGGCATGAAGCCGCCATGCTCGACCAGGTTGCTGATGCCCACGGCATGTTCGCCACTCACCTGGCTGAAGCCGAAGGCCATGATGCCGAGGCCGGCCAGGATCATCGCCACGATGGCGCCGACCTTGAGCAGCGACAGCCAGAATTCCATTTCGCCGAACACCTTGACGTTGCACAGGTTGAGGCCGCCGATCACGAAGACGATGCCCAGCACCCAGATCCAGCGGGCCACTTCCGGGAACCAGAAGCCCATGTAGATACCGAAGGCGGTGATGTCGGCGATGGCCACGATGACCATCTCGAAGGCGTAGGTCCAGCCGAGGATGAAGCCGGCCATGGGGCCGAGGTAGGTGGTGGCGTAGTGGCCGAAGGAGCCGGCCACCGGGTTGTGCACAGCCATCTCGCCAAGGGCGCGCATGACCATGAACACCGCAGCGCCGCCGATCAGGTACGCCAGCAGCACGGCCGGGCCGGCCATCTGGATGGCCGAGGCGGAGCCGTAGAACAGGCCGGTGCCGATGGCAGAGCCAAGGGCCATGAAACGGATGTGGCGGGCCGTTAGCCCGCGCTTGAGACCTTGAGCTTGTTGCATGTCACGTCCTTAAATTGTTTTTGTGGTCGTGAGATCGAAGGGGGCTGCCTTGCAGCCCTTTTCGCGGGACAAGCCCGCCCTTACAGGAGAGCGTTGCCTCTGTAGGAGCGGGCTTGTGCCGTGAAAGGGCCGCGAAGCGGCCCCGGGGGCATCACAGGCTAGGCAGGACACCAGCAGGCAGCAGCCCGGTCAGGCTGCCCTTGGCCAGCAGCTCGACAGCTGCCTCGATGTCCGGCGCAAAGAAGCGGTCACGGTCGTAGTGCGGCACTTCACGGCGCAGCGCCTGACGCGCCTGCTCCAGCTTCGCCGAAGTCTTCAGGCCTTTGCGCAGGTCCAGCCCCTGACACGCACCCAGCCATTCGATGGCCAGCACGCCACGGGTGTTCTCGGCCATTTCCCACAGGCGCTTGCCAGCAGCCGGGGCCATCGACACGTGGTCTTCCTGGTTGGCCGAGGTCGGCAGGCTATCGACACTGTGCGGGTGCGACAAGGCCTTGTTCTCGCTGGCCAGGGCAGCTGCGGTGACCTGGGCGATCATGAAGCCGGAGTTGACCCCGCCGTTTTCCACCAGGAACGGCGGCAGCTGCGACATGTGCTTGTCCATCATCAGCGAAATGCGGCGCTCGCTCAGCGAACCGATTTCGGCAATCGCCAGGGCGATGTTGTCGGCGGCCATGGCCACCGGCTCGGCGTGGAAGTTGCCACCGGAAATCACGTCGCCTTCGGCGGCGAACACCAACGGGTTGTCCGACACGGCGTTGGCTTCGATGCCCAGCACCTCGGCGGCCTGGCGGATCTGGGTCAGGCAGGCGCCCATGACCTGTGGCTGGCAGCGCAGCGAGTACGGGTCCTGGACCTTGTCGCAGTTCTTGTGCGACAGCGACACTTCGCTGGCGTCGCCCAGCAGGTCGCGGAAGCAGGCCGCAGTGTCGATCTGGCCGCGTTGGCCACGCACTTCGTGAATGCGCGCATCGAACGGCGAACGCGAACCCAGTGCCGCTTCAACGCTCAGGCCACCGCAGGCAATGGCGGCGGCGTACAGGTCTTCCGCCTGGAACAGGCCGCGCAGGGCATAGGCGGTGGAAGCCTGGGTGCCGTTGAGCAGGGCCAGGCCCTCCTTGGCAGCCAGGGTCAGCGGCTCGAGGCCGGCGACCGCCAGGGCTTCGGTAGCCGACAGCCACTGGCCCTGGTGACGGGCCTTGCCCTCGCCCAGCAGAACCAGCGACATGTGCGCCAGCGGTGCCAGGTCGCCGGAAGCGCCGACCGAGCCCTTGAGCGGAATGTGCGGGTAGACCTCGGCGTTGACCAGGGCGATCAGCGCATCGATGACCTTGCGACGGATACCGGAGAAACCACGGCTGAGGCTGTTGATCTTGAGGACCATGATCAGCCGCACCAGGGCATCGTCCAGCGGTGCGCCGATACCGGCAGCGTGGGACAGCACCAGCGAGCGCTGCAGGTTCTCGAGGTCATGGCTGGCGATGCGGGTGGAAGCCAGCAGGCCGAAACCGGTGTTGATGCCGTAGGCGGTGCGGTCTTCGGCAATGATCTGCTCGACGCAGGCAACGCTGGCATCGATGGCCGGCGCGGCGCTGGCGTCCAGTTGCAGGCGCACGGGCGCGGCGTGGATGGTGCGCAGCTGGGCCAGGGTCAGGGTGCCGGGCTTGAGGGTCAGTACGGTCACTTCGCTACTCCAATTCTGTCAGGGGCCCGCAGGCCCCTCTTATTGTTCAGTATCACTCAAAGCGCAGCGATCAGCCCGTGATCATCGGCAGGTCGAGGCCCTGCTCCTTGGCGCAGTCGATGGCGATGTCGTAACCGGCATCGGCATGGCGCATCACGCCGGTCCCCGGGTCGTTGGTCAGCACGCGAGCGATACGCTCGGCGGCTTCATCGGTACCGTCGCAGACGATGACCATGCCCGAGTGCTGGGAGAAGCCCATGCCCACGCCGCCGCCGTGGTGCAGCGAAACCCAGGTGGCGCCGCCTGCGGTGTTGAGCAGGGCGTTGAGCAGCGGCCAGTCGGAGACTGCATCGGAGCCATCGCGCATGGCTTCGGTTTCGCGGTTGGGGCTGGACACCGAGCCGGAGTCCAGGTGGTCACGGCCGATCACCACCGGTGCCGACAGCTCGCCGCTGCGGACCATTTCGTTGAAGGCCAGGCCCAGCTTGGCGCGCAGGCCCAGGCCAACCCAGCAGATACGTGCCGGCAGGCCCTGGAAGCTGATGCGCTCGCGGGCCATGTCCAGCCAGCGGTGCAGGTGGGCGTCGTCCGGGATCAATTCCTTGACCTTGGCGTCGGTCTTGTAGATGTCTTCGGCATCACCAGACAGCGCCGCCCAGCGGAACGGACCAATGCCGCGGCAGAACAGCGGGCGGATGTAGGCCGGGACGAAGCCTGGGAAATCGAAGGCGTTGGCCACGCCTTCTTCCTTGGCCATCTGGCGGATGTTGTTGCCGTAGTCGAAGGTCGGGATGCCCTGCTTCTGGAAGTCGAGCATGGCCTGTACGTGCACGGCCATCGACTGTTTGGCGGCCTTGACCACTGCAGCCGGCTCGGTCTGCGCACGGTCGCGGTACTGTTCCCAGGTCCAGCCGGCCGGCAGGTAGCCATTCAGTGGGTCGTGGGCGCTGGTCTGGTCAGTGACCATGTCCGGGCGCACGCCACGCTTGACCAGCTCTGGCAGGATTTCGGCGGCGTTGCCGTGCAGGGCGATGGAGATCGCCTTGCCTTCGGCGGTGTACTTGGCGATGCGTGCCAGGGCGTCGTCGAGGTCAGTGGCCTGCTCGTCGACGTAGCGGGTTTCCAGGCGGAAGTCGATGCGGCTCTGCTGGCATTCGATGTTCAGCGAGCAGGCGCCGGCCAGGGTTGCGGCCAGTGGCTGGGCGCCGCCCATGCCGCCCAGGCCGGCGGTCAGCACCCACTTGCCTTTCAGGCTGCCGCCGTAGTGTTGGCGACCGGCTTCGACGAAGGTTTCGTAGGTGCCCTGGACGATGCCCTGGCTGCCGATGTAGATCCAGCTGCCGGCGGTCATCTGGCCGTACATGGCCAGGCCCTTGGCATCCAGCTCGTTGAAGTGTTCCCAGTTGGCCCAGTGCGGCACCAGGTTGGAGTTGGCGATCAGTACGCGCGGGGCGTTGCTGTGGGTCTTGAACACGCCGACCGGCTTGCCCGACTGCACCAGCAGGGTTTCGTCGTCTTCCAGGCGGGTCAGGGTCTCGACGATCTTGTCGTAGCAGGCCCAGTTGCGCGCGGCGCGGCCGATGCCGCCATACACCACCAGCTCTTTCGGGTTTTCCGCGACCTGCGGGTCGAGGTTGTTCATCAGCATGCGCAGTGGCGCTTCGGTCAGCCAGCTCTTGGCGGTCAGTTTGTTGCCACGTGGGGCACGGATTTCAACGTCACGGTATTTGTTGTTGTCGGTCACGGGAAGGTCCTCGGCGGTTGTCCGCGGGCAGTTGTGTCGTGGTCAATATACAAACACATCTTTACTTGTATGTACAAGCATGGACAACCAAAATAATCGGACCCTGGGGCAGGACTGGGGGTTCGGGGGTGGGGCGTATATCGAGCGCCGCCCGCGCGGCGCATCGCAGGCAAGCCTGCTCCTACATTTGTTTCGGGCCAGTTACGCCTGTGCCGTCGCGCGCGAACGCCCTGTTTGTTCACCTCAATATCGAGCCATGCGCCAAGGGGCCGCGCGCGCAGGCAACATGAGCATTGGCCCGAAACAGATGTAGGAGCAGGCTTGCCTGCGATGCGCCGCGCGGGCGGCGCTCGATCTCACCGGCGCCAAAAATGTATCGGCGAGCCCTCAGCGCGCTTGCAGCTCGATCAGGCAGAATCGCCCCTGCACATCCAGCCCCAGCAACGCGTCATTGCCCTCGAGCCGCAGGCAGTCATACAGGCCCAATCGCTGCGTTTCATGCCCAGCTATCGCCACTTCAACCTGATTGCTCGCCGCAAACAGCAACACCGTCGACGCCGAGCTGTACAACCGGCTGGTGCCGTCGAACCACTGCAAGCGCGCCCGATAGCGCTGCGGCGCGTAGATCAGGTTGAAGTCGCGGATCGCCCCACCGAGCAATTGGCAGCTGACCTGGCTCTCGCCACTGAAGGCGAAGGCATCGAACGGCAGCAGCGGCCGGCTGGCCTGACCGTCGACCAGCAAACGCATGCCGTCACCCTGCAGCACGGTGATGATCCGCTGGTAGCCGGTGAACACGGAAAACCCGCCCGACTCCTCGATATCGGCGATCGACAGGCGCCAGCCGAAACCATCCAGCCCCTCGCCGTTGTCACGGGTGATTTCTTCGGTGAAACCGCCACCGTTCTTCCAGGGCATGCGCGGGTAATCCTGCGCACGCAGCAACTGCAACTGGGTCATTTACTGAAACGTCCTTCAAGGCGGTGACGGGAACCCGGGTGGATCAGTCGCGCCGCCGTCACGGGCTGACGGCCAGACCAGGTGCGACGGCGAATCAGCAGGCAGGGCTCGCCGCGTTCGATCTGCAGCAGGCGGCACTCTTCGGGCTCGGCGAGAATCGCCTCGACCACGTGCTCGCCCTCGGTCAGCGGCGCGACCTGGGACAGATAGGCATAAGGCGTCTGCCGGGTGAAGTCCTGCTTGAGGTACTCGGGGGCAATCGCTGCGTTGACGTAGCGGTCTTCGATCTGCACCGGCACGCCGTTCTCGTAATGCACGATCAGCGAGTGGAACACCCGCTGCCCTTCGCGCATGTCCAGGGCCAGGGCGCGCTCGGAACCGGCGGCCTCCTCGGCCAGCTTGATCACCTGGCAGCTATGCTGGTGGCCACGGCCGGCTATCTCGTCGGCGATGTTGTTGACCTCGAACAGCGCCGAGCGGCTCTTGGGTTCGGCGACGAAGGTGCCCACGCCCTGCATTCGTACCAGCAGGCCCTCAGCGGTGAGCTCACGCAAGGCGCGGTTGATGGTCATGCGGCTAAAGCCCAGCTCACTGACCAGTTCGCTCTCCGAAGGCACCCGGTGATGCGGTGGCCAGCTGCCGTTTTCGATCTGCTGGATGATCATCTGCTTGACCCGGGCATACAGCGGCGCCGGGCCCTCGCCCATCTGGGCAACCAGCGCGGAGACAGGAGGTGTCGGCACGGCGTTGAGTCCTTAGGCAATGGAATGAGCGGTAGCTTGCCGCAGTTTACCCGGCAGGCAAACGCCTGTATATGTATATACAAGTTAAACAATAACAGGATTTTTGCCGATGTCCGCCTATTTTGCCGAACGCGCCCTGCTGCCCACGGGCTGGGCCAGTAACGTCCGCCTCGAAGTCTCCAGTGATGGCCTGCTGAGCCGAATCGAAGCCGACGCCTCGGCCGAAGGCGCCGAACGCCTGGCCGGGCCGCTGCTGCCAGGCATGCCCAACCTGCACTCGCACGCGTTCCAGCGGGCCATGGCGGGGCTGGCGGAGGTCGCGGGCAACCCCAATGACAGCTTCTGGACCTGGCGAGAACTGATGTATCGGCTGGTAGGCAAGATCACCCCGGAGCAGCTGCAGGTCATTGCCCGCCAGCTGTACATCGAGATGCTCAAGGCTGGCTACACCTCGGTGGCCGAGTTCCACTACGTGCACCATGACCAGGCGGGCAAGGCCTACGCCGACCCCGCCGAGCTGTCCCGACGCATCAGTGCGGCTGCGGCCAGCAGCGGCATCGGCCTGACCTTGCTGCCGGTGCTGTACAGCCATGCCGGTTTCGGCGGCCAGGCACCGAATGGAGGGCAGCGACGCTTCATCAACTCAACCGAACAGTACCTGCAACTACAGGCGCAGCTGGCGCCATCGCTGGCGGCAAAACCCGCGCAGCAACTGGGCCTGTGCTTCCACTCGCTGCGCGCAGTCACGCCCGGCCAGATCGCCGAGGTGCTGGCCGCCGGCAATCAACAATGCCCGATTCATATCCACATCGCCGAACAGCAGAAGGAAGTCGACGACTGCCTCGCCTGGAGTGGGCTGCGGCCGCTGCAATGGCTGTATGAACATGTCGAAGTGGACCGCCGCTGGTGCCTGGTGCACGCCACCCACGCCGAAGCTGACGAAGTCACCGCCATGGCGCGCAGTGGCGCAGTGGCCGGGCTGTGCCTGACCACCGAAGCCAACCTGGGTGACGGTATCTTCCCGGCCGTGGATTTCCTGGCCCAGGGCGGCCGCATGGGCATCGGTTCGGACAGCCATGTGTCGCTGAGCGTGGTCGAGGAGCTGCGTTGGCTGGAATATGGCCAGCGCCTGCGGGATCAGCGGCGTAATCGGCTATACCGTGGCGATCAGCCGATGGTCGGGCGCACGCTGTATGACGCGGCGCTGGTAGGCGGAGCCCAGGCACTGGGGCAACCGGTTGGCGAGCTGGCGGTAGGCAAGCGGGCCGACTGGCTGGTGCTGGATGGGCAGGACCCGTATATCGCCATGGCCGAGGGCGACGGGATTCTCAACCGCTGGCTGTTCGCGGGTGGCGACCGTCAGGTGCGGGATGTGATGGTCAATGGCAAATGGGTAGTGCGCCAAGGGCAGCACGCCCATGAAGAAGAAAGCCGGCAGGCGTTTGCCGCCGTGCTGCGAACACTACTGAGCTGAATGCAGAGGGGCCGCAACTGCGGCCCCCTTCATTTCAATGCATCTGCACAATCTGCTTGTCCGGCGTACGCCAGATCAGCCGGCTGGTGTCATAGCCCTGCTGACGGGCCTTGGACATCAGGCTCTCGCGCTCCCACACCGGCAGTGTCGGCGTGCGCGACAGGATCCACAGGTACTTGCGGTCCGGGCTGCCGACGATCGCGGTACGGTAGTGATCGTCCACGTACAGGATCCAGTACTCGCCCTTGGCCACGCCCGGTACCAGGCGGGTGAACCAGTTGTCGAACTCGACCCACAGGCGGTCGGTATGCCCCGGTTCCTGGATGTTGGCGTGCCCCTCGGCGCGCAGCCATTCATCCCCCATCGTGCGGCAGCGATTGAGCACGCCGTACGAGCCATCGGGCTTGAGGTTGTAATGCGCTTCAGACTGCGCGCACTCGGCCTGGTACTTCATCGGCAGGCGTGCCAGTTCGTACCACTTGCCCTGATAGCGCTTGAGGTCGACATTACCGGCAGTCTTCGGCGCCAGCGGGTCGGTGGCGGAGGTGGCACAGCCCCCCAGCAGCATCACCAGGCACAGCCCCAGCAGAACGTGCAGACGCCTCATTTGAGGCCCTGCCCGGAGTAGATCAGCACCTTGTCGGCCGCGTACTGCACGCTGATGAAGCTCTTCTCGTCCCCCCAGGTGCAGCTGCTCATGCCCAGCGCGCCGGAGCACTCGGTGGGCGTGCCGAGCAGTTGCTCGACCTCGGCCTTGTTCATGCCGGCCTTGAGCTTGGAATAGTTTTCCTGATTGATCTTGCTGCACGCAGTCAGGACGACGCACAAGGACAACAGGGCGAGGGAACGCAACGACATGAAGGCACACTCCTGGAAAATAGATACAGGCGAGTGGCCTGCAGTGATCTTCGACGGGAAAAACCCTCCCTGGTTCCCTGACGACACCGCTTTAGTCGTACGCCGTTGGTCGGCTGGACCTGCGCAAACGATTAATGTTTTGACGCGCTGCGACGACACAGCGAGCACGCTGTGGCGCATTGCCACAGCGCCCTCCTATGCCTTGCCTTGTGCAGACCAGAAAAATGACCAAGAACCTCAAGTTCAGCCACAAGATCCTGATGGCCGCCGCCCTCGTGGTGGCCGTTGCCTTTACCTGTTTCGTGCTGTTCAACGACTACCGACAACGCCAGTCCCTGCGCAGCGACACGCAGACCAACCTGCAGGACCTGGGCAACCTCACCGCCGGCAACATCCGCAACTGGCTCGACAGCCGCATCCAGTTGCTCGACTCGCTGGCCCAGCAAGTTGCCGTCGATGGGCCGGGCAAAGCCAGCCTGGACCGCAGCCTGGCCTTGCCGGTGTACGGCAAGAACTTCCAGCTCACCTACTTCGGCGGCCAGGACGGCAGCATGCAGTCGGTACCGGTGGGTAACCGCGCCGCCGACTACGACCCGCGGGTGCGGGGCTGGTACAAGGCGGCCAGCGCCAGCGGCCAAACCATTGTCACTGAGCCGTACATCTCGGCCTCGGCCGGCAAACTGGTGATCACCCTGGCTACCCCGGTGCAGCAAGCGGGCCGGCTAATCGGCGTCAGCGGCGTCGACACCGACCTGCAGACCATCAGCAACCTGATCAACGCCCTGAACTTCGACGGCCAGGGCCATGCCTTCATCGTCAACGGCGAAGGCAAGATCCTCATCCACCCCAAAGCCGACCTGGCCCTAAAAACCCTGGCCGACGTCTACCCGCAAGAAACGCCGCGCATCGGCAGCGGCCTGAAGGAAGTCGAAGTCGATGGCCACAAGCAGTTCATCAGCTTCACCCACGTCGACGGTGTGCCGTCGGCAGACTGGTACGTGGCCCTGGTACTCGACCAGGACGCCGCGTTCGCCATGCTGGGTGAACTGCGCACCTCCGCCATCTTCGCCACCTTCATCGCGGTGGTGGCCATCATCGCCCTGCTCGGCCTGCTGATTCGCGTGCTGATGGAGCCACTGCACCTGATGGGCCGTGCCATGCATGACATCGCCGAGGGCGAAGGCGACCTGACTCGGCGCCTGACCATCCACGCCCAGGATGAATTCGGCAGCCTTGGCCTATCGTTCAACCGCTTTGTCGAGCGTATTCACGAGTCGATCCGCGAAGTGGCCTCGGCCACCGGCCAGGTCAACGCTGTAGCCGCCCAGGTGGTGAACGCTTCGAATGCCTCGATCAACAATGCCGACCAGCAGTCCAGCCGTACCAGCAGCGTGGCGGCAGCCATCAATCAGCTGGGCGCCGCCGCCCAGGAAATCGCCCAGAACGCCGCACTGGCCTCGCAACATGCCAGCGAAGCGCGTGGCCTGGCCGAGGACGGCCAGCAAGTGGTCGGGCGCACCATCGATGTGATGAACCAGTTGTCGGCACGGATCAGCGACTCGTGCGGCAACATCGAGACACTCAATGCCCACACCGCCAACATCGGCCAGATCCTCGATGTGATCAGCGGTATTTCCCAGCAGACCAACCTGCTGGCGCTCAACGCCGCGATCGAAGCGGCCCGTGCCGGCGAGGCCGGGCGTGGCTTTGCCGTGGTGGCCGATGAAGTACGCAACCTGGCCCACCGTACCCAGGAGTCTGCACAGCAGGTACAGCGCCTGATCGAGGAGCTGCAGGCCGGCGCGCAAGTGGCGGTCAGCACCATGAACCAGAGCCGTGAGCACAGTGACCACAGCGTGGGGATTGCCAACCAGGCCGGCGAGCGGCTGGGCAGCGTGACCCAGCGCATTGGCGAGATCGATGGCATGAACCAGTCGGTGGCCACCGCCACCGAAGAGCAGACGGCCGTGGTCGAGTCGATCAATGTCGACATCACCGAGATCAATACGTTGAATCAGGAAGGGGTGCAGAACCTGCAGAGCACCTTGCGTGCCTGCACCGACCTTGAGCATCAGGTCGAGCGGTTGAAGCATCTGGTGGGCAGTTTCAGGATCTGAAACGGCTGGGGCCGCGCTGCGGCCCCAAGAATCTAGAACCGAGACCCAGGCTCCAGCAAAAAGTCCATCTCTTCACTGGTACTCGGTCGCCCCAGCACCAGGTTGCGGTGCGGGAAGCGGCCGAAGCGGGCAATCACCCGCTGGTGCTGCTCGGCATAATCGAGGAAGCCTTCGAACAAGCGCCGGTGATCCTCGGGCTGCTCTTCCAGCAGCACCTGGTAACGCTCGACGCACAGGTTCTGCCAGTCCAGCACCTCGGCATGCTCCAGCACCAGCAGCACGAACACCCGCTGGATCGGCAGCAACTGGTAATCCCAGTTTCTCTGCAGGCCCTGCATGGCGACCACCTGAGCCCGCCGGTCACCTTCGAAGGCGCGCGGTGTGTCGCGGTAAAGCATGCGCGGCAGCTGGTCCAGCAGGATCAGCAAGCCGAGCCAACCCTGCGGGCTCTGCTGCCACTCGTCGAGCCCACCCGCCAGGGCGTGCTCGACCAGGTCGCCAAACAACGCCTGGGCTTCGGCATCGTGATGCTTGCCGAACCACAGCGTGCTCTTCTCGTCAGCCACGGCCTGGGGACTGGTGCCCCAACCGAACCACCACTCCAGCAACGGCTGCCAAGGTGCGAGCATGACTTACTCCTTGTGGTAGGCGGTGACGCGCTCAACCTCTTCCTTCGAGCCGAGGATCACCGACACGCGCTGGTGCAGGCCCTCCGGCTTGATGTCGAGGATGCGCTGGTAACCATCGGTGGACACGCCGCCGGCCTGTTCAATGATGAACGACATCGGGTTGGCTTCGTACATCAGACGCAGCTTGCCCGGCTTGCTTGGGTCGCGGGCATCGCGCGGGTACATGAACAGACCGCCACGGGTCAGGATGCGGTGCACGTCGGCCACCATCGAGGCGATCCAGCGCATGTTGTAGTTCTTGTTCAGCGGGCCGGTCTCGCCTGCCAGCAGTTCGCCTACATAGCGCTGCACCGGGGCTTCCCAGTGACGCTGGTTGGACATGTTGATGGCGAACTCGGCGGTGCTTTCCGGCACGCGGATGTTCTCGTGGGTCAGGACGAAGCTGCCCAGTTCGCGGTCCAGGGTGAAGCCCTTGACGCCGTTGCCCAGGGTCAGGATCAGCATGGTCTGCGGGCCATAGATGGCGTAGCCGGCGGCGACCTGCTGGGTGCCTGGCTGCAGGAAGGCGTTCTCGTTCAGGGTTTCGTTCTGGCTCAGGTACTCGTTAGGGCAACGCAGTACCGAGAAGATGGTGCCGACCGACACGTTGACGTCGATGTTGGACGAGCCGTCCAGCGGGTCGAAGACCAGCAGGTAGGCGCCTTTCGGGTACTTGCCCGGGATCTGGTAGGCGTTGTCCATTTCCTCGGACGCCATGCCGGCCAGGTGGCCGCCCCATTCGTTGGCTTCGAGCAGGATGTCGTTGGAGATCACGTCCAGTTTCTTCTGGACTTCGCCCTGCACGTTTTCAGTGCCCATGCTGCCCAGCACGCCGCCGAGGGCGCCTTTGGACACGTGATGGCTGATTTCCTTGCACGCACGCGCCACCACTTCGATCAGGAAGCGCAGATCGGCAGGGGTATTGTTGCTGCGGGTCTGCTCAATCAGATAGCGACTCAGGGTAACGCGGGACATGTATGGCTCCGAAGGATAGGGGGAGATAAAAACCCCCGCAGTTTACAGGGAGAGTTGCGGGCTAGCGAGTGATGAGACTCGCCACGGCTCTCTGACGGCACAATAGGTCGGTAGTTCAGCATGCGCCAGGCCGATGGTCTGGTTATGGGCCCATTCGCGGGCTTGCCCGCGAATGGCCTCACATCAATCCAAAGCCTTCCAGATCTCGCTGGCATATTCACGAATGGTCCGGTCCGAGGAGAACCAGCCCATCCGCGCCGTGTTCAACACCGCCATGCGCCACCACTCCTGCGGTGTGTGCCACAGCTCCTCGACCCGCCGCTGGGCATCCCAGTAGGCATCGAAGTCGGCGCACACCAGGAACCGGTCATAGCCCACCAGCCCATCGATCAGCCCCGCATAGCGTGATGGGTCATCCGGCGAGAACACCCCGCTGCGAATCGCCTGCAGCACATCGCTCAGGCGGCTGGACGCGGCAATCGCCGCATTCGCGCCGAAGTCCCCCGCCTTGCGCCGCGCCTCCACCTGCTGCGCGGTCAGGCCGAAGATGAACATGTTGTCCGCCCCCACCTGCTCGCACATCTCGACGTTGGCTCCGTCGAGCGTGCCGATGGTCAGGGCGCCGTTGAGGCCGAACTTCATGTTGCTGGTGCCCGACGCCTCGTAACCGGCGGTGGAGATCTGCTCCGACAGGTCTGCCGCCGGGATGATGCTTTCGGCAAGGCTGACGTTGTAGTTGGGCAGGAACACCACCTTGAGCAGGCCGCGCACGGTCGGGTCGTTATTGACCACCCGGGCGATGTCGTTGGCCAGCTTGATGATCAGCTTGGCCTGGTGATAACTGGCCGCCGCCTTGCCGGCGAAGATCTTCACCCGCGGCACCCAGTTGCTACCGGGGTCGTTGCGCATGGCCTGGTACAGCGCCACGGTGTGCAGCAGGTTGAGCAGCTGGCGCTTGTACTCGTGGATGCGCTTGACCTGCACGTCGAACAGCGCCTCAGGGTTGACTGTGACGCCCACCCGGTCCTGGATGATGCTGGCCAGGGCGCGCTTGCTGTGCAGGCGCTGGGCGGCGAACTGCTTGCGGAAGCTGGCCTTGTCGGCGAATGGCACCAGCCCGGCCAGGCGCCCCTCGGGGTCGTCCCTGAGCTCCGGCCCGAGTGCCTCGACCAGCATCTCGGTCAACTGTGGATTGGACTGGTACAGCCAGCGGCGGAAAGTGATGCCGTTGGTCTTGTTGTTGATCCGCTGCGGGTAAAGCTTGTGCAGCTCGGCGAACACGGTGCTCTTCATCAGTTTGCTGTGCAGCGCCGACACGCCATTGACGCTGTGCGAACCCAGGAATGCCAGGTTGCCCATGCGCACCCGACGGCCGTTGTCCTCTTCGATCAGCGATACCGCACGCAGCACATCGAAGTCATGCAGGCCTTTGGCGCGCAGGCTGTCGATATGGTAGGCGTTGATCAGGTAGATGATCTGCATGTGCCGCGGCAACATGCGCTCCATCAGCGCCACCGGCCAGGTTTCCAGAGCCTCGGGCAGCAACGTGTGGTTGGTGTAGGCCAGGGTGCCGACCGTCAGTTCCCAGGCAGTGTCCCAAGGGATTTCGTGCTGGTCGACCAGCAAGCGCATCAGCTCGGCCACGGCGATCGACGGGTGAGTGTCATTGAGCTGGATGGCTGCCGCGTCCGGCAGGTTGAGCAGGTTGTCGTGCATGTTCAGGTGCCGGCGCAGCAGGTCCTGCAGCGACGCCGAAACGAAGAAGTACTCCTGACGCAGGCGCAGTTCCTGGCCAGCCTCGGTGCTGTCGGCCGGGTACAGCACCCGCGAGATGCTCTCGGCCCGCGCCACTTCGGCAACGGCGCCGAGGTGGTCACCGGCGTTGAAGCGCTCCAGGTGCAGCTCTTCCAGTGCCCGGGCCCGCCACAGGCGCAAGGTGTTGACGCTGGCGCCGCGCCAACCGACCACGGGCGTGTCGTAGGCTACAGCCCGCACCGTCTCGCCCGGCCACCACACCTGGCGCTGCTTGCCCTGCGTGTCATGCACCGTTTCGACGCTGCCACCGAAGCTGATCGGGTAGATGACCTCGGCGCGCTCGAACTCCCAGGGGTTACCGAAGTCCAGCCAGTTCTCGGTCTGCTCCTGCTGCCAGCCATCGACCACCGCCTGGCGGAACAGGCCATGTTCGTAACGGATGCCGTAACCATGGGCAGCGATGCCCAAGGTCGACATGCTTTCCATGAAGCAAGCCGCCAGACGGCCAAGGCCACCGTTACCCAAGGCGGCATCCGGCTCGAGCAGGCGAATGCGCTCCAGGTCGACGTTCAGGCCTTCAAGGGCATCCCGAGCGATATCCAGCAAGCCGAGGTTGCTCAGGCTGTCGTAGAGCAGGCGGCCGATGAGAAATTCCAGGGAAAGGTAGTAGACCCGCTTCTGGCTGCGTCGATAGGCCCGGCGGGTGTGGTCCATCCAGTGGTCGACCATGTGATCGCGCGCGGCCAGGGCGATGGCTTCGAACCAGTCGTGATCGAAGGCATGCTCCGGGTCCTTGCCGACCGCGTAGGTCAGCTTATCCAGTACAGCAGCACGAAAATCCGCGACTTCGGCGTCACGAGCTTCAGGTTCCTGGGACATGCGGCATCCTCGGGCAAGTTGACGAAAGCGGAGGGAGACTGTTGAGCCTAGACGCTTCGACCAAGAGCGACAGCCAGTGTTCGCGGTTTTCATGAACCTTTGCGCATTCGGTCAAAAGGTTGTTCATAATTTGAACAATTCCGGTATGATCGCGCGCCCCAAGACCGTGATTCACCCCCATAACGATGAAAACGACCCTGATCGCCGCGGCCGAAGTCGACCGCCTGGAGACCTGGCAGCGCTACACCAGCAACATGTGCCATGGCTGCCATTCGACCTGTTGTACCCTGCCGGTGGAGGTGAAGATCAAGGATCTGATCCGCATCGGCGTGGTCGACGAGTTCGAGAAAGACGAACCGCCGAAGAACGTGGCCAAGCGCCTGCAGAAGGAAGGCATCATCGAGCGCTTCAACCAGAAGTCGGGGATCTTCACCCTGACCCGGATGAGCAACGATGACTGCATGTACCTGGATCGCAAGAGCCGCCTGTGCACCATTTATGACAAGCGGCCGGATACCTGCCGCAACCACCCCAAGGTCGGGCCGCGGCCGGGGTACTGTGCTTACAAGCCGAAGGTGGTTGGGCGGTGATCGCCTTTTGATTGGGTGAGGGCCACCGGGCGCATGCCTTGGTTGTGATGGTGTGGCGGACCCATGGTGGCCCACCTGCAACCTCAAGATGATCTGGGCCGCGCACTACCTAAGTGCCCTGGCCAAGGCCCTGCTGGACGACGCCGAACTGGGCACGACCCGCTGAGCATCCCCCAGTCCAAAAAAAACGCCCCCGGCCTTTCGACCGGGGGCGTTTTCATTCAGCCTGGGCTAACTCAGTTCTTGGCTTTCTTGGCAGCGCGGGTACGCTCGCCTTCGTCCAGGATCTTCTTGCGCAGGCGGATCGACTTAGGCGTCACTTCGCACAGCTCGTCGTCCTGGATGAATTCCAGAGCCTGTTCCAGGGTGTGGCGAACTGGCGGAACCAGGGCGATGACTTCGTCCTTGCCCGAAGCACGCATGTTGTCGAGCTTCTTGCCTTTGGTCGGGTTCACGCCCAGATCGTTGTCACGGCTGTTCAGGCCGATGATCTGACCGTTGTAGATCTCCTGGCCGTGTTCAACGAACAGCTTGCCGCGAGCCTGCAGGGTTTCCAGCGAGTAGGTCAGTGCCTTGCCAGTCTCGACCGAAACCAGAACACCGTTCAGACGGCCGGACATCTGGCCCGACTTCATGGTGTCGTAGCGATCGAAGATCGAGGTCAGGATGCCTGCACCGTTGGTCAGGGTCAGGAACTGGTTACGGAAACCGATCAGACCACGGGCTGGAATGTTGTACTCCAGGCGAACACGGCCCTTGCCATCCGGCACCATGTTGGTCAGGTCGCCTTTACGCAGACCCATCTCTTCCATGACCTTGCCCTGGGATTCTTCAGGGATGTCGATGGTGACGTTCTCGAACGGTTCCTGCTTCACGCCGTCGACTTCGCGGATGATCACTTCTGGACGGCCTACGGCCATCTCGAAGCCTTCACGGCGCATGGTTTCGATCAGAACGGACAGGTGCAGCTCACCACGGCCCGATACCTTGAACTTGTCAGGGGAATCGGTTTCCTGAACGCGCAGAGCAACGTTGTACAGCAGCTCCTTGTCCAGACGGTCCTTGATGTTACGGCTGGTGACGAACTTGCCTTCTTTACCGCAGAACGGCGAGTCGTTGACCTGGAAGGTCATCGAAACGGTCGGCTCGTCAACGGTCAGCGGCTTCATCGCTTCTACCGCATCCGGGGCGCACAGGGTGTCGGAGATGAACAGCTCGTCAAAACCGCTGATGCAGACGATGTCGCCAGCCTGGGCTTCCTCGACGTCGACGCGGTGCAGGCCGTGGTGGCCCATCAGCTTGAGGATACGGCCGTTGCGCTTCTTGCCGTTGGTGTCGATGGCGACAACCGGGGTGTTCGGCTTGACGCGGCCACGGGCGATACGGCCAACACCGATAACGCCGAGGAAGCTGTTGTAGTCCAGCGCGGAGATCTGCATCTGGAACGGGCCGTCACGGTCAACGGAAGGCGCTGGTACGTTGTCGACGATCGACTGGTACAGGGCGGTCATGTCTTCGCCCATGGCGGTGTGGTCCAGACCGGCAATGCCGTTCAGGGCCGAGGCGTAAACGACTTTGAAGTCCAGCTGTTCGTCGGTGGCACCGAGGTTGTCGAACAGGTCGAAGATCTGGTCCAGAACCCAGTCAGGACGAGCGCCCGGACGGTCGACCTTGTTGATCACGACGATCGGCTTCAGGCCGGCTTCGAAAGCCTTCTTGGTCACGAAGCGGGTTTGCGGCATCGGGCCGTCCTGGGCGTCGACCAGCAGCAGCACGGAGTCGACCATCGACATTACACGCTCAACCTCGCCACCGAAGTCGGCGTGGCCGGGGGTGTCGACGATGTTGATGTGGTAGCCGTTCCAGTTGATGGCGGTGTTTTTCGCCAGAATGGTAATACCGCGCTCTTTTTCCTGGTCGTTGGAGTCCATGACGCGCTCGTCGTTGAGCTCGTTACGCTCCAGAGTGCCGGACTGACGCAGGAGTTTGTCGACCAGGGTGGTTTTACCATGGTCAACGTGGGCGATGATGGCGATGTTACGCAGATTTTCGATCACAACTGTATCTCGATCAGAGGATTCGGTTGCCGCCAGTGTAGGCGGCGAATATGTACGGTTTGAGGCTCAGCGGGCCCGGTGGTCGGGAGGGCGATGGCGGATGCTGCCGCCATACAGCCCTGGCGTCTTATGTCGGACGATAAACACGCACATTGGCATGTCCCTCACTGAGCAGGTGGTGTGCGTGCAGACGGCTCATCACACCTTTGTCGCAATACAGCAAGTACTGGCGCGTAGGGTCCAGGTGCTTGAACTTGCTGTTGATCGCATAGAACGGCATGGCCTGGACTTCGATACCTTCCAGCGCCAGAGGTTCGTCTTCCTGGGCATCGGGGTGACGAATGTCGATGACGATCTGGCCTGGCAGCGCCTCGGCCACTTCCTCGACTTCGATGTCCTTGCCCAGCTCGTCGATCACATGGTCGATGGAGATGAACTTGGCGCGCTCCAGGGCGCGCTCCAGCACGGCCATGTCGAACTGCTTTTCTTCGTGCTCCATGCGGTGACGCTTGGCATGGGTGGTCGGGTTCACCGAGATCACGCCGCAATATTCCGGCATGTGCTTGGCGAAGTCGGCGGTGCCGATTTCGGTGGCCTGGTCGATGATGTCCTGCTTGTGGCTGGCCAGCAACGGGCGCAGTACCAGCTTGTCGGTGGCCGAGTCGATGATCGACAGGTTCGGCAGGGTCTGGCTGGAGACCTGGGAGATCGCCTCGCCGGTAACCAGCGCGTCGATCTGCAGGCGGTCGGCCATGTGCGCGGCACCGCGCAGCATCATGCGCTTGAGAGTCACGCCCATGTAGCTGTTGTCGACCTTGTTGAGGATCTCGCCGACCACTTCCTCGAACGGCACGCTGATGAACAGCACGCGCTGGCTGCTACCGTACTTTTTCCACAGGTAGTGAGCCACTTCCATCACGCCCAGTTCGTGGGCACGGCCACCGAGGTTGAAGAAGCAGAAGTGGGTCATCAGGCCGCGGCGCATCATCTGGTAGGCCGCCACGGTGGAGTCGAAACCACCGGACATCAGCACCAGGGTCTGCTCCAGGGCACCCAGCGGGTAGCCGCCGATGCCGTTGTGCTGGTTGTGGATCACGTACAGGCGCTGGTCGCGGATCTCCATGCGCACCACGACTTCAGGCGTTTTCAGGTCGATACCGGCGGCGCCGCACTGCTGGCGCAGCTGGCTGCCGACGTAGCGGTCGACGTCCATCGAGGTGAAGTCGTGGTGGCCGCCGCGCTTGCAGCGCACCGAGAAGCGCTTGCCGGCCAGCAGATGGCCGAAGTGGTGCTTGCACTTGGCGACGATGTCGTCGAAGTCGCCCAGCGGGTACTCCTCGACCTGCAGGAAGTGGGTGATGCCCGGAGTGCAGGTGAGGCGCTCGATCATCTCGCGCTGGACCTTCTCGTCTTCGACGCGGGTGACCACCTCGAGATTATCCCAGACACCATCGACCGCGAGCTCAGGATCAAGGTCCTTGAGCACGTTGCGGATGTTCTTGCCGAGCTGGCGGATGAAGCGCTTGCGCACCGGCCGGCTCTTGATGGTGATTTCTGGGAAGACTTTGACGATAAGTTTCATTGGGTTAACAGCGCGCGCAGGGCCTGCCGAAAATGAGGGGCGCAAATTATAGCGGAAATTGCTCAGGTTTTGACCAACTTTTGATCAGAAGGTTTGAGATAAGTGCCAGAGCCGCGATTTGTGGCGCCTGGGAGATCGAGCGCCGCCCGCGCGGCGCATCGCAGGCAAGCCTGCTCCTACATTTGTTTCGGTCCAGTAACGCCTGCCCCATCGCGCGCGAACGCTTTGTTCGTTCCATTCGGTATCGAGGCATGCACGAGGGGGCCGCGCGCGCAGGCTACATGAACGCTGGCCCGAAACAGATGTAGGAGCAGGCTTGCCTGCGATGCGCCGCGCGGGCGGCGCTCGATCTCACGAGCACCACAAAAATCACGACACGCACACTATTGGTGCGCCACCACTAAAATTCGCATCTTAAAGGTGCATTTTTCCGACCTACCCCACCGCCAAATGCCCGCAAACGCCCCTTTTTATCTCGGCCTCGCCATTTTCGGGCACTGGCATGCAATTTGCTCCCTTGTGAGGCAGGTAAGCTTGGCCGACTATCCGCGCCCGGCAACACCCTTTTTCCAGGGCAGCGGCCCACCGCGCCCTAGACCATCCGGAGGACAACATGTCGAAGTCGGTTCAACTCATCAAAGATCATGACGTCAAGTGGATTGATCTGCGTTTCACGGACACCAAAGGCGTTCAGCACCACGTGACCATGCCAGCGCGTGATGCGCTGGACGAAGACTTCTTCGAAGTCGGCAAGATGTTCGACGGCTCCTCCATCGCTGGCTGGAAGGGCATCGAAGCGTCCGACATGATCCTGATGCCGGTCGACGAGACCGCCGTTCTGGACCCGTTCACCGAAGAACCTACCCTGATCATCACCTGCGACATCGTCGACCCGTCGAGCATGCAGGGCTACGATCGCGACCCACGTGCGATCGCCAAGCGCGCTGAAGAGTACCTGAAGAGCACCGGCATCGGTGACACCGTATTCGCCGGCCCAGAGCCAGAGTTCTTCATCTTCGACGAAGTGAAGTTCAAGTCGGACATCTCCGGCTCGATGTTCAAGATCTTCTCCGAGCAAGGCTCGTGGATGTCTGACGCTGACGTGGAAGGCGGTAACAAAGGCCACCGTCCAGGCGTGAAAGGTGGCTACTTCCCGGTTCCGCCGTTCGACCACGACCACGAAATCCGTACCGCCATGTGCAACGCTCTGGAAGAAATGGGCCAGACCGTTGAAGTTCACCACCACGAAGTGGCGACTGCCGGCCAGAACGAAATCGGCGTCAAGTTCAACACCCTGGTGAAGAAAGCTGACGAAGTACAGGCCCTGAAGTACGTCGTGCACAACGTTGCCGACGCTTACGGCCGTACCGCCACCTTCATGCCGAAGCCACTGTACGGCGACAACGGCTCGGGCATGCACGTGCACATGTCGATCTGGAAAGACGGCAAGAACACCTTCTCGGGTGAAGGCTATGCCGGCCTGTCCGAAACCGCCCTGTACTTCATCGGCGGTATCATCAAGCACGGTAAGGCCCTGAACGGCTTCACCAACCCGTCGACCAACTCGTACAAGCGTCTGGTTCCAGGCTTCGAAGCCCCGGTAATGCTGGCCTACTCGGCTCGCAACCGTTCCGCCTCGATCCGTATTCCTTACGTCGGCAGCCCGAAAGCCCGCCGTATCGAAGCACGCTTCCCGGACCCATCGGCCAACCCGTACCTGGCCTTCGCGGCCCTGCTGATGGCTGGCCTGGACGGCATCCAGAACAAGATCCACCCAGGCGATGCTGCCGACAAGAACCTGTACGACCTGCCACCAGAAGAAGCCAAGGACATCCCGCAGGTTTGCGGCAGCCTGAAAGAGGCTCTGGAAGAGCTGGATAAAGGCCGTGCGTTCCTGACCAAGGGCGGCGTGTTCTCCGACGACTTCATCGATGCCTTCATCGAGCTGAAGAGCGAAGAAGAAATCAAGGTCCGCACCTTCGTGCACCCGCTGGAATACGAGCTGTACTACAGCTGCTGATCTGATTGGCGCCTGACGCCAATCTGAATCACCGAAAACGGCCTTCATCTGAAGGCCGTTTTTTGTTTTACGCCCATCCGTTTCAGATGCTTCCTACAAGCAAGGGCTGCCAGACTGCCCACAATCAAATCTCCGACCACAAGGAGATTGCCATGCGCCTGATGCCCTTTCTGCTGTGCTTCATCGTCACCCTTCTCGGCTGCAGCTCCCCCTCACAACCTGAACTCAAGCCGCTGCTCGCGGCAATCGGGCAGCGCCTGGACCTGGCCTACTCGGTGGCCGTGCACAAATGGGACAATGGCCTGCCAGTCGAAGCGCCCGCCCGGGAGCGAGAGGTCCTGCAGCAGGTTCAAGCTGCCGCACACGACTATGGCCTGACTCGCGAACGGGCAGCGGCCTTTTTCGCCGACCAGATCGAAGCCAACAAGATCGTCCAGTACGGCCTGATCGACCGCTGGACAGCACTAGGGCAACGGCCCCCTCAGCACGCACAGGACCTGGCCAAAGAACTGCGTCCGCGCCTGGACATGCTCCAGGCAAGATTGCTGTTCGAACTTGCCGATCTGGACCGCAAACCCTTGCACGATTGCCCTCGCCAGCTGACAGATGCACTGGCCAGGTATGCCAGCGACCCACTCCGCCACACGGCACTGGTCCGCGCAACCGCACAACTGTGCGTGGAACGCTAAGCCCAGCAATGCTCTATATTGGTGCATAAGCTCACCCAGCGCCTCGATCTGCAACCCAAAACAGGTCACTTGAAACGATAAATCAGGGCAATCTGGTCCGAATAAGCGCAATTCCAGGTCTTTATCAGGCAATTACGCTTCTTTTCGGAGCCTTGGTTTGTTTCTTGCATTTTCCTGGACAGAGACTGGCATCAGCGGATCCGC
This sequence comes from Pseudomonas sp. NPDC089422, assembly GCF_044749405.1. NCBI lineage: Bacteria > Pseudomonadati > Pseudomonadota > Gammaproteobacteria > Pseudomonadales > Pseudomonadaceae > Pseudomonas > Pseudomonas sp. NPDC089422. The sequence goes on along the minus strand of NZ_JBIVHW010000002.1, from coordinate 227,309 downwards.
CGCGCGCCCGGCCATGGCCGTGCCATGCCTGACAAGCGCCAAAAGAGGTCAACGACGCCTTATGACCATCAGCGATGCACAGCACCGTCTGCTTCTGGACAACCTGACCACCGCGACGCTCTTGCTCAATGCCGAGCTGCGCCTGGAATACATGAACCCGGCTGCGGAAATGCTCCTGGCCGTCAGCGGCCAGCGCAGCCACGGGCAGTTCATCAGTGAACTGTTCACCGAATCGACCGAGGCGCTCAACTCGCTGCGCCAGGCCGTGGAACAGGCGCACCCGTTCACCAAGCGTGAAGCGCAACTGACCTCGCTGACCGGCCAGGCCATCACCGTCGACTACGCCGTGACGCCGATCCTGCATCAGGGCAATACCCTGCTGCTGCTGGAAGTGCACCCGCGTGATCGCCTGCTGCGCATCACCAAGGAAGAAGCCCAGCTGAGCAAGCAGGAAACCACCAAGATGCTGGTGCGTGGCCTGGCCCACGAGATCAAGAACCCGCTCGGCGGTATCCGTGGCGCTGCGCAGCTGCTGGCCCGCGAGCTACCCGAAGAGGGCCTGCGCGACTACACCAACGTGATCATCGAAGAGGCCGACCGCCTGCGCAACCTGGTCGACCGCATGCTCGGCTCGAACAAGCTGCCGTCGCTGGCCATGACCAACATCCACGAGGTACTGGAGCGGGTCTGCAGCCTGGTCGAAGCCGAAAGCCAGGGATGCATCACCTTGGTGCGCGACTACGACCCTAGCCTGCCGGACGTGCTGATCGACCGCGAGCAGATGATCCAGGCCGTACTGAACATCGTGCGCAACGCGATGCAGGCAATCAGCTCACAGAACGAGCTGCGCCTGGGCCGCATCACCCTGCGCAGCCGCGCCGTGCGCCAGTTCACCATCGGCCATGTGCGCCATCGCCTGGCGGCGCGTATCGAGATCATCGACAACGGCCCGGGCATCCCCGCGGAACTGCAGGACACGCTTTTCTATCCCATGGTCAGTGGGCGCCCGGACGGTACCGGGCTCGGCCTGGCCATTACCCAGAACATCATCAGCCAGCACCAGGGCCTGATCGAGTGTGAAAGCCACGCAGGGCACACCGCCTTCTCGATCTTCCTGCCACTGGAACAAGGAGCCACCGCCTCATGAGCCGAAGTGAAACCGTATGGATCGTCGATGATGATCGCTCCATCCGCTGGGTCCTGGAAAAAGCCCTGCAACAAGAAGGCATGACCACCCAGAGCTTCGACAGCGCCGATGGCGTCATGGGCCGCCTGGCCCGCCAGCAGCCTGATGTGATCATTTCCGACATTCGCATGCCCGGTGCCAGCGGCCTCGACCTGCTGGCGCAGATCCGCGAGCAGCATCCGCGCCTGCCGGTCATCATCATGACCGCCCATTCCGACCTGGACAGCGCCGTGGCGTCCTACCAGGGCGGTGCCTTCGAGTACCTGCCCAAGCCATTCGACGTCGACGAAGCGGTGTCGCTGGTCAAGCGTGCCAATCAGCACGCCCAGGAACAGCAAGGCCTCGATGTGCCGCAGGCCTTGGCCCGCACCCCGGAAATCATCGGTGAAGCGCCGGCGATGCAGGAGGTGTTCCGCGCGATCGGCCGCCTGAGCCACTCCAACATCACCGTGCTGATCAACGGCGAATCGGGTACCGGCAAGGAACTGGTGGCGCACGCCCTGCACCGTCACAGCCCGCGGGCCGCCTCGCCTTTCATCGCCCTGAACATGGCGGCCATCCCCAAGGACCTGATGGAGTCGGAGCTGTTCGGCCACGAGAAAGGCGCCTTCACCGGCGCGGCCAACCTGCGCCGCGGCCGCTTCGAGCAGGCCGACGGCGGTACCTTGTTCCTCGACGAGATCGGCGACATGCCCGCCGATACCCAGACTCGCCTGCTGCGGGTGCTGGCTGATGGCGAGTTCTATCGCGTTGGCGGCCACGTGCCGGTGAAGGTCGATGTGCGCATCATCGCGGCGACCCACCAGAACCTCGAGTCGCTGGTGACGGCCGGCAAGTTCCGTGAAGACTTGTTCCACCGCCTCAACGTCATCCGCATCCATATCCCGCGCCTGGCCGACCGCCGCGAGGACATCCCGTCGCTGGCCCGTCACTTCCTCGGCCGTGCCGCCCAGGAGCTGGCCGTCGAGCCGAAGCTGCTCAAGCCGGAAACCGAGGAGTTCATCCGCAACCTGCCGTGGCCAGGCAACGTGCGCCAGCTGGAGAACACCTGCCGCTGGATCACCGTGATGGCCTCCAGCCGCGAGGTGCTGATCGGCGACCTGCCGCCAGAGCTGCTGAACCTGCCGCAGGACGCAGCACCGGTGACCAACTGGGAACAGGCCCTGCGCCAGTGGGCTGACCAGGCCTTGGCGCGCGGGCAGTCGAACCTGCTCGACAGCGCAGTGCCCAGTTTCGAACGGATCATGATCGAGACCGCGCTCAAGCACACCGCCGGGCGCCGCCGTGATGCGGCGGTGCTGCTGGGCTGGGGGCGCAATACCCTGACTCGCAAGATCAAGGAGCTGGGGATGAATGTGGATGGCGGGGATGATGAAGAGGGTGATGAGCACTGATTAAGCGGTACACCTGCAACATCCCTGGGGCTGCTGCGCAGCCCTTTCGCGACACAAGGCCGCTCCTACAGGAAGACTGCAATCCCCTGTAGGAGCGGCCTTGTGTCGCGAAAGGGCCGCAAAGCGGCCCCAGCCATTCAGCCCCGATGCACCGATCCTGTGCCCGATGCACCTCACGAAGGCACAAAACCCCTCAAAACTCGACCAAATCGCCCTGAAATCCCATATTTCCGGGCTTTTCAAAACTGGCACGCCCCCTGCAATAGCTAATACATATCCAGTTTCGGGGGCCCTGGTACAGGCAGGCCGGGTGACCCCTCTTTTATTCGCAGTAACGCCGCTTTCGGGGACCTCGGTACAGGCAGGCCGGGCCATCCCCTCTTTAATTCGCTGTAAGCCCTTTTGGGGACCTTGGTACAGGCAGGCCGAGATATCCCCTCTTTTATTCGTGCAGCTTCACCTGCACCCGCCAACGTCCAGCGTCCTCTGCACCGGCCCATTCGCCGTGCAGAGGGCGCGCGGCAATCACCGTCAGCAACAACCCCTTGTCGCTCTTCTGCAATCGCCAGCCGACCGGCTTGCCTTGCAAGTCCAACTGACCGCGCTGCGCCTTGCCTTCGGCCTCGAACAGCAGCGCCACGGTACCTTCGACGTTTTCGCCATGCAGCTTGGGTTCTTCGTTGAACCACAGGTCCAGACCATCCTGAACCACTTCGACCTGCTCCAGCACATGCTCATCGGGGGCAGTCAGACGGCCAATCATCAAGCCCACCAATACACCGAACAACGCCAGGGAAAGCAGCATGCGCGGCCAGGCCTTCGAACGCAGGTCGGGTTCGGGGGTAGAATGCTCGTCATCTTCACGTTTGGAGCCGTGCATGTTTCACGTCATCCTTTTTCAACCAGAAATTCCGCCGAATACCGGCAACATCATCCGCCTTTGCGCCAACAGCGGTTGCGCCCTGCACCTGATCGAGCCGATCAGCTTCGAGCTGGACGACAAGCGCCTGCGCCGTGCGGGGCTGGATTACCACGAGTATGCCACGCTCAAGCGCCACGAAAGCCTGGCCGGATGCCTGGAAAGCCTGGGCAATCCGCGGCTGTTCGCCTTTACCACCAAGGGCTCGCATCCGTTCCATGAAGTGGCTTATCAGCCCGGTGATGCGTTCCTGTTCGGGCCAGAGAGCCGCGGTCTGCCGGCCGAAGTGCTGGACAGCCTGCCAGCCGAGCAACGCCTGCGCCTGCCGATGCGGCCGGGGTGCCGAAGCCTGAACCTGTCCAATACCGTGGCGGTTACCGTCTATGAAGCCTGGCGGCAGAACGGCTTTGCCGGGAGCTGATCTTCATCCTGTACCCGCGAAGAGGCCAGTGCAGGCAACAAAAAAGCGCCCCGAGAGGCGCTTTTTTGATACCGGCAGAATTACTGCACGGTCGGGGTTTCACCAGTTTCCTGCATGCGCTGCAGCTCTTGCGCGTACAGGGCATCGAAGTTGACCGGCGACAGCATCAGGGCCGGGAACGAACCACGGGTCACCAGGCTGTCCAGGGTCTCACGGGCGTACGGGAACAGGATGTTCGGGCAGAACGCGCCGAGGGTGTGGCTCATCGAGGAAGCGTCGAGGTTCTTGATCAGGAAGATGCCAGCCTGCTGAACTTCAGCGATGAAGGCCACTTCGTCACCGTTCTTGACGGTCACCGACAGGGTCAGTACCACTTCGTGGAAGTCACCTTCCAGGGCCTTCTGCTTGGTGTTCAGGTCCAGGGCAACGCTCGGCTCCCAGGTCTGACGGAAGATCTGCGGGCTTTTCGGGGCTTCGAACGACAGGTCACGCACGTAGATGCGCTGCATGGAGAACTGAGGGCTGTTGTCTTCTGCAGCAGCGCCGTTGGTCTGTTGGTCAGTCATGGCAGATCCTTAATCCTAATGTTTTTGAATGCAGTGCAAATCAGGCCGCCAGCAGCGCGTCGAGCTTGCCGGCGCGCTCCAGGGCATAGAGGTCATCGCATCCACCGACGTGGGTGCTGCCGATCCAGATCTGCGGCACCGAAGTACGGCCGGCCTTCTGGCTCATCTCGGCGCGAACCTGCGGCTTGCCGTCGACCTTGATTTCCTCGAAGGCCACGCCCTTGCTCTCGAGCAGGTACTTGGCGCGCATGCAGTAGGGGCAGTAGTCGCTGGAGTAGACGATGACGGGCTTCATATCACTTCACCAGGGGCAGGTTATCGGCTTTCCAGCTGGAAACGCCACCGCTCAGTTTGGCGGCAGTGTAACCGGCCTTGATCAGCTCGCCGCAGACCGCGCCGGACTGCTGGCCCATCGCGTCGACGACGATCAGGGTCTTCTCTTTGTGCTTCTCGAGCTCGGTCATGCGGTTGGCGATCTTGTCCTGCGGGATGTTCAGCGCACCGACGATGTGGCCGGCGGAATATTCCTTGGACGGACGAATGTCGATGACCAGTGCCTTGTCGGCATTGACCAGCGCGGTCAGCTGGCCGTTGCTCAGGCTCTGGCCGCCACGGCGCAGTTCATTGACGAGCAGGGCAACCAGCAGAACCACGAAGATCGCCACCAGGATGTAGTGATCTGTCGCGAATTGAATCAGGTGAGCAACCATCAGCGGTGTTCCAGGCGATTGAAAATGCCGGCCAGTATACACAGCCCCCCAGTGCCACCAAAGCCCGACGGGCCGGTGGCAAAGGTACCTTCATGTTACCGGGCCGCCTGCGCCGGTCGGGCGACAGGACGATTATTCGCCGCTGATGGCGCATTTGCCCTAAAATGCGTGTCTTTATCATCTTTGAACAACCGTGAGTTTGATTGATGACGAGTACGCCCAAACCCCTGGTCCTGATCATCCTGGATGGATTCGGCCACAGCGAAAGCCCCGAATTCAACGCCATCTATGCCGCCAACACACCGGTCTATGACCGGCTGCGCGCTACCCAGCCGCATGGCCTGATTTCCGGATCAGGGATGGATGTCGGCCTGCCGGACGGGCAGATGGGCAACTCCGAAGTCGGTCACATGAACCTCGGCGCGGGTCGCGTCGTCTATCAGGACTTCACCCGAGTGACCAAGGCCATCCGTGATGGCGAATTCTTCGAGAACCCGGTGCTCACCGGCGCGGTGGACAAGGCTGCAGGCGCCGGCAAGGCCGTGCACATCCTCGGTCTGCTGTCCGACGGTGGCGTGCACAGCCACCAGGACCACCTGATCGCCATGGCCGAACTGGCCGCGCAGCGCGGTGCCGAGAAGATCTACCTGCACGCCTTCCTCGATGGCCGTGACACCCCGCCACGCAGCGCGCAATCGTCGATCGAACTGCTCGACGCGACCTTCGCCAAGCTCGGCAAGGGCCGTATCGCCAGCCTGATCGGCCGCTACTTCGCAATGGACCGCGACAACCGCTGGGACCGCGTCAGTGCCGCCTACAACCTGATCGTCGACAGCGTTGCCGACTACACCGCCGACAGCGCGCTGGCAGGCCTGGAAGCAGCCTACGCCCGCGAAGAGAACGACGAATTCGTCAAGGCCACGCGCATTGGCGAGGCGGTCAAGGTCGAAGACGGCGACGCCGTGATCTTCATGAACTTCCGCGCCGACCGCGCCCGCGAGCTGTCGCGCGCCTTCGTCGAGCCGGACTTCAACGAGTTCCCGCGTGCCCGCCTGCCGAAACTGGCGGCCTACATCGGCCTGACCCAGTACTCGGCAAAAATCGCCGCGCCGGCCGCCTTCGCCCCCTCCAGCCTGAACAACGTGCTTGGCGAGTACCTGGCGAAAAACGGCAAGACCCAGCTGCGCATCGCCGAAACCGAAAAGTATGCGCATGTCACGTTCTTCTTCTCCGGTGGCCGCGAAGAGCCGTTCGAAGGCGAAGAGCGCATCCTGATCCCGTCGCCAAAGGTCGCCACCTACGACCTGCAGCCCGAGATGAACGCCCCTGAAGTGACCGACCGCATCGTCGAAGCCATCGAGCAGCAGCGGTTTGACGTGATCGTGGTCAACTACGCCAACGGCGACATGGTCGGCCACACCGGCGTGTTCGAGGCTGCCGTCAAAGCAGTCGAAGCCCTGGATACCTGTGTCGGGCGCATCGTCGAGGCGCTGGAAAAGGTCGACGGCGAAGCCCTGATCACCGCCGACCACGGCAACGTCGAGCAGATGGAAGACGCGTGCACCGGCCAGGCGCACACGGCGCACACCAGCGAGCCGGTGCCGTTCATCTATGTCGGCAAACGCAAGGTGCACGTCCGCGAAGGCGGTGTGCTGGCGGATGTGGCGCCAACCATGCTGAAACTGCTGGGCCTGGAAAAACCGGCAGAAATGACCGGTACTTCGATCCTGGTCGACGCCTGATTCGGTGTACCGGGGCCGCCTTGCAGCCCCTTTGCACATGAATTCCGGACAAACGCCCCACTGCCCCCGCAGCGAGGCGTTTTTTTTGCCTGCCCGCACGGGCATACTAGGCCAGTCTCCATCCCCGGTACGCCAAACCCCATGCTACGCGCCCTGATCCCTTTAGCCCTGTCCTGCCTGCTCAGCCCGGCCTTTGCCGATGAGCGCGCACAGACCCAGCAGCAACTGGACGCCACCCGCCAGGACATTGCCGAGCTCAAGAAGACGCTGGGCAAGCTCCAGGAAGAAAAGGCCGGTGTGCAAAAAGACCTCAAGGCCACCGAGACCGACATCGGTAACCTGGAGAAGCAGGTGGAGGCCCTGCAACAAGAACTAAAAAAGACCGAGGGCGAGCTGGAGCGCCTTGATACCGAGAAAAAAAAACTCCAGAGCGCCCGCGTTGAACAACAGCGACTGATCGCCATACAGGCCCGTTCGGCCTACCAGAACAATGGCCGCGAGGAATACCTCAAGCTGCTGCTCAACCAGCAGAACCCTGAGAAATTCGCCCGCACCCTCACCTATTACGACTACCTGAGCAAGGCGCGCCTCGACCAGCTCAAGGCGTTCAACGAGACCTTGCGCCAGCTGGCCAGCGTCGAGCAGGACATTTCCCGCCAGCAGGAACAACTGTTGGCCCAGCGCGCAGACCTCGACACCCGCCGCCAGGCGCTGGACGGCGAGCGCAGCAAGCGCCAGCAGGTACTGGCCAAGCTCAACAGCGACGTGAAAGACGGCGACCAGAAGCTGCAGGCCCGCCAACAGGACCAGGCTGACCTGGCCAAGGTGCTCAAGACCATCGAGGAAACCCTGGCCCGCCAGGCCCGCGAAGCCGAAGAAGCACGCAAGAAAGCCCTGCTCGCCCAGCAGGAGGCCGAGAAACGCCGCCAGCAGGAGGCCCTGGCCGCCCGCGCGGACAAGGAAGAAGCCGAGCCGCCGAAAAAGGCCCGCACCACCCTCGGCCCGCTGGTTTCCAGTGACGGCGCCAGCTACGGCGGTGCATTTTCTGCAGCGCGGGGAAAACTTCCCTGGCCGGTCAATGGTCGATTGCTGGCACGCTTCGGCGATGCCCGCGGCAATGATGCCAGGGCCAAGTGGGACGGCGTGATGATCAGCGCCAGCCCCGGCACCCAGGTACGCGCGGTGCACGGCGGGCGCGTGGTGTTTGCCGACTGGTTGCGTGGTGCTGGACTTCTGGTCATTCTCGACCATGGTAATGGTTACCTGAGCCTGTACGGCCACAACCAGAGCCTGCTCAAGAGCGCCGGCGACATCGTCAAGGCCGGCGAGGCCATTTCCACCGTTGGCGACAGCGGTGGCCAGGACAGCGCAGGCTTGTACTTCGCCATCCGCCAGCAGGGCCGGCCTACCGACCCTTCGCAGTGGTGCCGCGGCTGACACATTACATACGGCATAGCGCCAGGCGCTGCGCCGATGCTCCGCAGGGAGCGTTTACAGGATCAGGAGTTCGTTCGACATGCTGCACTCGCCTCGCCTCACCCAGCTGGCCCTGACCATCGCGTTGGCGATCGGTGCGCCCCTGGCCAGCGCCGCGGAGCCGGCGAAAGCCTCGCCAGCCAAGACTGCCGCCGTACCAGCCACCGAGGTGACCGCCAAGGCGCCACTGCCGCTGGAAGAGCTGCGCACCTTTGCCGAGGTCATGGACCGCATCAAGGCCGCCTACGTCGAACCCGTGGACGACAAGACCCTGCTGGAAAACGCCATCAAGGGCATGCTCAGCAACCTTGACCCACACTCGGCCTACCTCGGCCCTGAGGACTTCCAGGAGCTGCAGGAAAGCACCAGCGGCGAATTCGGCGGCCTCGGCATCGAAGTGGGCCAGGAAGACGGCAATATCAAGGTGGTGTCGCCGATCGACGACACCCCTGCCTCGCGTGCCGGCGTGCAGGCCGGCGACCTGATCGTCAAGATCAACGGCGCACCTACCCGCGGCCAGACCATGACCGAAGCGGTAGACAAGATGCGCGGCAAGGTTGGCGAGAAGATCACCCTGACCCTGGTGCGCGACGGCGGCAATCCGTTCGACGTGACCCTTGCCCGCGCGGTGATCCAGGTCAAGAGCGTGAAGAGCCAGCTGCTGGAGAGCGGCTATGGCTACATTCGCATCACCCAGTTCCAGGTCAAGACCGGGGACGAAGTAGGCAAAGCCCTGGCCAAGCTGCGCAAGGACAACGGCAAGAAGCTGCGCGGGGTGATCCTCGACCTGCGCAACAACCCCGGTGGCGTGCTGCAGTCGGCAGTGGAAGTGGCCGACCACTTCCTGACCAAGGGCCTGATCGTCTACACCAAGGGCCGCATCGCCAACTCCGAGCTGCGTTTCTATGCCGACCCGGCCGACGCCAGCGAAGGCGTGCCGCTGGTGGTGCTGATCAACGGCGGCAGTGCCTCGGCCTCGGAGATCGTCGCTGGCGCCCTGCAGGACCAGAAACGTGCCGTGCTGATGGGTACCGACAGCTTCGGCAAAGGCTCGGTACAGACCGTGCTGCCGCTGGCCAACGACCGCGCGCTGAAGCTCACCACCGCGCTGTACTACACCCCCAACGGCCGCTCGATCCAGGCCCAGGGCATCGTCCCCGACATCGAAGTGCGCCCGGCCAAGCTGACCGCCGATGCCAGCGACAACGACACCTTCAAGGAAGCCGACCTGCAGGGCCACCTGGGCAACGGCAACGGCGGTGCCGACCGCCCGACCGGCAGCAGCAAGCGCCAGGAGCGCCCGCAGGACAGTGACTACCAGCTGAGCCAGGCCCTGAGCCTGCTCAAGGGCCTGAACATCACCAAGGGCGACTGATCCACCCCATGCGTTATCTGCTGTGTCTGTTGTTCTGCCTGATGGCCGGGGTCGCGCAAGCGGCGCCGGCCGGCAAGGCCTACTTGAGCATCATCATCGACGACCTGGGCCAGAGCGCCGATCGCGACAGCCGAACGCTGGCCCTGCCCGGGCCGGTGACCATGGCGATCATGCCCGACACCCCGCATGCCACCGATTTCGCCCGCCAGGCCCACAAGGCCGGCAAGACGGTGATCCTGCACATGCCCATGGACCCGGCGACCGGGCCCTATGCCTGGCACCCAGGCATCCCGATCGAAGAGCTGGCGCGGCGCCTGGACGCAGCCCTGGCCAAAGTCCCGTACGCCGCTGGCATCAACAACCACATGGGTAGCCGAATGACCGCCCAGCGTGAGCCGATGGCCTGGTTGATGGGTGAGCTGCAACGTCGGCACCTGTTCTTCGTCGACAGCCGCACCAGCGCGGCCACGGTCGCGGCGGCCGAGGCACAGGCCCAGGGGCTGGCGCATGTGTCGCGGGATGTGTTCCTCGACGACGTGCGCACCACCGAGGCCATTACCGGGCAGTTGCAGCAGGGCATCGCCCTGGCCCGCAAGCAGGGCTCGGCGGTGTTGATCGGGCACCCTTATCCACAGACTCTGGAAGTGCTGGAGCGTGAGCTGCCACGGCTCAAGCGACAGGGTATCGAGCTGATAAGGCTCAAGCAGATGATTGCCGTGCGCAGCAACCTGGCGATGCCGGGGCATGGCAAGAATGGCCGCTACGCCAACCGCTGACATCAAAACGGTGCGCTCCTGCAAGGGACCGCGTAGCCTTCCAGGCATAAAAAAAACCCGCTCAGGTGAGCGGGTTTTTGTTTGCCTCAAGGGCGATCAGCTATACACACGGCCCAGCAACTGCCGGTGGCTTTCGAACTGATCCAGCACGTCACGCACGATCTGCTCCGGCGCAAAGCCCATCAGGTCATACTCCTGGCTGCCATCGTGCAGGTACACCTCGGCACGGTAGAAGCGCTGGCGTACTTCCGGCTCGCCTTCCACCGGTGCTTCACTCGGCGCGGCCATGTAGCCGTCCAGGCTCACCTCGTAAACGAACGGGTTGCCCTCGTCCATCATCACCCGCAGGCCCATCATGTTGCGCGACTGGCCGACACGGGTCTCCACTTCGAAGCCCAGGGTCTGCAGCTGTGCGGCGGCGTCCTTGAGCGCCGGGCTGACTTGCTTGTCCATGAAGCGCTGCACCACGGCCTGGGTCGGCTGCAGGTCCAGCTGGCTCAGGCGCTCGGTGAAGCCGCGGCGGCCACGGGCGGCCAGCTCGGCACGTTCCTGCTCGACGGCCACGTCCTGCTTCATGGCCTTGTACAGGCCGAACATGAACAGCACCAGCACCACCGAGAACGGCAGGCCCGCCAGCACCACCATGGTCTGCATGGCCTCGAAATTACCGGCGAACAGCAGGCCGATGGTGACCAGGGTGATGACCACCGACCAGAACACCACCATCCAGTGCGGGGCATCTTCGTCGACCTTGCCGCCTTTGCACGACAGGTTGGCCATCATCACCGCACCAGAGTCGGCCGGAGTAAGGAACAGCACGAAGCCGACGAACACTGCCACACCGATCACGATCTTGGCGGCCGGGAAGTATTCCAGCAGCTGGTAGATCGACATCGACGGCTGTTCGAGGGCAGTCTTGCCCAGCTCCACGGCGCCCTGGTTGATCACCAGGTCCAGCGCGGTGTTGCCGAAGATCGACAGCCAGGCCAGGGTGAAGCCCAGCGGGATGAGCAGCACGCCGCTGACCAGCTGGCGCACGGTACGGCCCTTGGAGATACGGGCAATGAACATGCCGACGAATGGGCCCCAGGAGATCCACCAGGCCCAGTAGAACACGGTCCACAGGCCCAGCCAGCGCTCGGACTTGCCGGCTTCGCCTTCATACACATAGAGGTCGAAGGTCTTCAGCACGATGCCGTTTAGGTAGTCGCCGACGTTCTGCACGAAGCCATTGAGCAGGTGCAGGGTCTGGCCGCCCAGCAGGACGAAGATCAGCAGGCCGCTGAACAGCATGATGTTCAGGTTGGACAGGCGGCGGATGCCGTTTTCCACACCCGATACCGCCGCCACGGTGGCAACGCCGGCCATGACCAGAATCACCACCAGCAGGTTGGTCTTGCTGTGGTCCATGCCGAACAGGTATTCCAGGCCCGAGGACACCTGCATCGAACCGATGCCCAGGTTGGTCACCAGCCCCAGCAGGGTGACGAACATGCCGAAGATGTCCACGGCATTGCCCGCAGCGCCCTTGACCCAGCGCTCACCCACCAGCGGGTACAGCGCCGAACGCAGCGCCAGCGGCTGGTTGTGGCGGTAGGCGAAGTAACCCACGGCCAGGCCGACCAGGGCGTAGATCGCCCAGCCATGCAGGCCCCAGTGCAGGAAGGTCAGCTGCAGCCCCTGGCGCGCGGCCTCGAGGCTGGCAGAGGTGCCTTCCGGCGGATTGAAGTAGTGGTCCAGCGGCTCGGACGCGCCGAAGTACAGCAGCGAAATGCCGATACCGGAGGAAAACAGCATGCCGGCCCAGGCGCCATAGCTGAAGTCAGGCTGGTCGTCCTTGCCGCCAAGCTTGAGCTTGCCGTAGTCGGAAAACGCCAGGTAGATGACGAACAGCAGGTAACCGCCGATCACCAGCATGTAGTACCAGCCGAAGGTGCGCGTCAGCCATTTCTGGGCCACGCCCAGCACCTGGCCGGCGGTTTCGGGTACAGCGATCAACAAGGCAGTCAGAACGAGGATCATCAGCGCGGAGGTGAGGAACACCACGCGGTTGACCCGTACCCTCTCGGCGGGGGGCTTGGTAAGTGAGGCAGAACTCATTGCACGAATGCTCCGGGCAGTACGGCTGTGGAGGCTAATCAGTCTTTTCCCGAGCAATTGGTGGAATTCCGCCAGTGCATCAGGTGTTATAAAAGCACCCTGGAAACCGTGATCCCGAATCGATACGTTGCAAAAAAACAGACAGGTGGCCTGCTGAAAATGCCACGCCTCAGCTGAGGTGCGCGCATTCGTCACAGATCACCCCGCCCGCTCCAAGGGCCTGTCGCAGGGCCAGTGACCGTACGGCAGAATCTGCATTTCGCATCGCTCATGCCCGTCAACGCCTTGTATTCCGGGGGTTACGCGATTTCCTGGGGTGTCAATCGGTGCCTTCTCGACGGCCTGAAAAACTGTCAATGGCACAAATTGTCGCAGAGCTTATTCTTTATTGATTGAACGTTCAATCAAAACAAAATAGACTGGCCTTCGCCGAGTCAGCCGCCTGTCGTCTGCTCGCAGGCCTGAGGAGATAGCAAGATGCCCAAGGTCGGTATGCAGCCCATCCGCCGCCAGCAGTTGATCGAAGCCACGTTGCAGGCGGTCGATCAGGTCGGACTGGGTGACGCCAGCATTGCGCTGATTGCCCGTTTGGCCGGTGTGTCGAACGGCATCATCAGTCACTACTTTCGGGACAAGAACGGCCTGATCGCAGCGACGATGGGTTACATCATGAACATGCTCAACGAAGGCGTTAGAGCACGTCGCCAGGCCCTGACGGACGACAGCCCGCGCGCCCACCTGAAAGTGATCATCGAGGGCAACTTCGATGCCAGCCAGGTGAACGGCCCGGCAATGAAAACCTGGTTGGCCTTCTGGGCTTCCAGCATGCACCAGCCCGATTTGCACAGGTTGCAGCGGATCAACGATCACCGCCTGTATTCCAACCTGTGCTGCCAGTTCCGCCGTGCCCTGCCGCTCTACCATGCGCGCAAGGCAGCCCGCGGCCTGGCAGCCCTGATCGACGGCCTGTGGCTGCGTGGCGCCCTGTCGGGAGATGCATTCGACACCGACCAGGCAGTACGGATTGCTTACGAATACATGGATCTACAACTGGCTAAACAGCACACCCTGGGCACAACCGACCAGGCCGCTGATCAAGCACGCACGGCGCTTGCCAACCCGGCAGGAGCGTGACGCGCAGCCAACCACACACTGCACTTGCGAGGACACTATGGCCCGTTTCGGAACGCAAAAACTCTACATTGATGGCGCTTACGTCGACGCTGGCAGCGATGCCACCTTTGAAGCCATCAACCCGGCTACCGGCGAAGTCCTCGCCCACGTGCAACGTGCCACCGAGGCCGACGTCGAGAAGGCCGTGAAAAGCGCCGAGCGCGGCCAGAAGGTCTGGGCCGCGATGACCGCCATGCAGCGTTCGCGCATCCTGCGTCGCGCCGTCGACATCCTGCGCGAGCGCAACGATGAACTGGCCATGCTGGAAACCCTGGACACCGGCAAGTCGTACTCGGAAACCCGCTACGTCGACATCGTCACCGGCGCCGACGTGCTGGAGTACTACGCTGGCCTGGTACCGGCCATCGAAGGCGAGCAGATCCCGCTGCGCGAGTCGTCCTTCGTCTACACCCGCCGCGAGCCGCTGGGCGTAACCGTCGGCATCGGCGCCTGGAACTACCCGATCCAGATCGCCCTGTGGAAATCCGCCCCGGCCCTGGCTGCCGGCAACGCGATGATCTTCAAGCCGTCGGAAGTCACTTCGCTGACCACCCTGAAACTGGCCGAGATCTACACCGAAGCCGGCCTGCCGAACGGCGTGTTCAACGTCCTGACCGGCAGCGGCCGTGAAGTCGGCACCTGGCTGACCGAGCACCCACGCATCGAGAAAGTCTCCTTCACCGGCGGCACCACCACCGGCAAGAAGGTCATGGCCAGCGCTTCGAGCTCGTCGCTCAAGGAAGTCACCATGGAACTGGGCGGCAAGTCGCCACTGATCATCTGCGCCGATGCCGACCTGGACAAGGCCGCCGACATCGCCATGATGGCCAACTTCTACAGCTCCGGTCAGGTCTGCACCAACGGCACCCGCGTGTTCATCCCGGCTGAAATGAAGGCTGCCTTCGAAGCCAAGATCGCCGAACGCGTTGCCCGCATCCGCGTTGGCAACCCGGAAGACGAGAACACCAACTTCGGCCCGCTGGTCAGCTTCCAGCACATGGAAAGCGTGCTCGGCTACATCGCCAAAGGCAAAGAAGAAGGTGCCCGCGTCCTGTGCGGCGGCGAGCGTCTGACTGCCGGTGATTTCGCCAACGGTGCCTTCGTGGCCCCGACCGTGTTCACCGACTGCAGCGACGACATGACCATCGTCAAGGAAGAGATCTTTGGCCCGGTGATGAGCATCCTCACCTATGAAACCGAAGAAGAAGTCATCCGCCGTGCCAACGACACCGACTACGGCCTGGCCGCCGGTGTCTGCACCAACGACATCTCCCGCGCCCACCGCATCATCCACCAGCTGGAAGCCGGTATCTGCTGGATCAACGCCTGGGGCGAATCGCCAGCCGAAATGCCGGTTGGCGGCTACAAGCAGTCGGGCGTCGGCCGTGAGAACGGCGTCAGCTCGCTGGCTCAATACACTCGCATCAAGTCGGTCCAGGTCGAGCTGGGCGGCTACAACTCGGTCTTCTAAGGCCCTGTCCAGCCACGCCCGTGCCACTGTGCACGGGCGTTTCCGCTCCCTGATCACCGCCAACACGAGGGTACTTCCATGTCCCAAGAATTCGATTACATCATCGTCGGAGCAGGCTCCGCCGGTAACACCCTGGCTACCCGCCTGACCGAAGACGCCGGCGTCAGCGTGCTGCTGCTGGAAGCCGGTGGCCCCGACTACCGCTTCGACTTCCGCACCCAGATGCCGGCCGCCCTGGCCTTCCCGCTGCAGGGTCGTCGCTACAACTGGGCCTACGAGACCGATCCGGAGCCGCACATGGACGGCCGCCGCATGGAATGTGGCCGCGGCAAGGGCCTGGGTGGCTCGTCGCTGATCAACGGCATGTGCTACATCCGCGGCAACGCCAAGGACTTCGACGGCTGGGCAGAGCTGCCAGGCCTGGAAGACTGGACCTACCTGGACTGCCTGCCGTACTTCCGTAAAGCCGAAACCCGCGACATCGGCCCGAACGACTACCACGGCGGCGACGGCCCGGTCAGCGTGGCCACGCCGAAAGCCGGCAACAACCCGCTGTTCCACGCCATGGTCGAAGCCGGCGTGCAGGCCGGTTACCCGCGCACCGAAGACCTCAACGGCTACCAGCAGGAAGGTTTCGGCCCGATGGATCGTTCGGTGACCAAGAACGGCCGCCGCTCCAGCACCGCCCGCGGTTACCTGGACCAGGCCAAGAAGCGCCCGAACCTGACCATCGTTACCCATGCCCTGACTGACCGCGTGCTGTTCGACGGCAAGCGCGCCATCGGCGTGACCTACCTGGTCGGCGACAGCGAAGAGCGCGTCGAAGCCCGTGCCCGCAAGGAAGTGATCGTCAGCTCCGGCGCCATCGCTTCGCCGCAGCTGCTGCAACGCTCCGGCGTCGGCCCGCGCGCCCTGCTGGAAAGCCTCGACATCCCGGTCGTGCATGACCTGCCGGGCGTCGGCGAGAACCTGCAGGACCACCTCGAGCTGTACCTGCAGTACGCCTGCACCCAGCCTGTGTCGCTGTACCCATCGCTGCTGTGGTGGAACCAGCCGGCCATTGGCGCCGAGTGGATGTTCAACGGTACCGGTATCGGCGCCAGCAACCAGTTCGAGGCCGGTGGTTTCATTCGCACCCGCCCTGAGTTCGAGTGGCCCAACATCCAGTACCACTTCCTGCCGGTCGCCATTAACTACAACGGCTCCAACGGCGTGAAGGAGCACGGTTTCCAGGCGCACATGGGCTCGATGCGTTCGCCTAGCCGTGGCCGCATCCAGGCCAAGTCGAAGAACCCGCGCCAGCACCCGAGCATCCTGTTCAACTACATGGCCACCGAGCAGGACTGGCAGGAATTCCGTGACGGCATCCGTCTGACCCGCGAAATCATGGCCCAGCCGGCGCTGGACCCGTACCGCGGTCGCGAGATCAGCCCGGGCGAGCACGTGCAAACCGATGAAGAGCTGGACAAGTTCATCCGCGAGCACGCCGAAACCGCCTTCCACCCATCCTGCTCGTGCAAGATGGGCACCGATGACATGGCAGTGGTCGACGGCGAAGGCCGCGTGCACGGCATGAAGGGCCTGCGTGTGGTCGATGCGTCGATCATGCCGATCATCATCACCGGCAACCTCAACGCCACCACGATCATGATCGCCGAGAAGATCTCGGACAAGATCCGCAACCGCAAACCACTGCCGCGCAGCACCGCCAAGTACTACGTGGCCAACGGTGCACCGGTGAAGGGCAAGGCGATGCGTGAGGTGAAGCAGGCATAAGCCCGCTCCGGCCTCTTCGCGGGCAAGCATAGGCAACACCAGAGAAGGCACCCATCGCGGTGCCTTTTTTTCATCTGCAGAAACGCTTTACAGGCTGCCAATTCATCAGGTTAGAATCGATTGGCACGCGACTTGCCAGTCAGTTCCTTTTCCCGCGCTACCCCGGAGTACCTGCCTTTGGATGCCAGCACCATCAACAGCCTGTTTCTGATCGGCGCATTGCTGGTGGGCGCAAGTATCCTGGTCAGCTCGCTGTCGTCGCGCCTGGGCATCCCTATTCTGGTCATCATCCTCGCCGTCGGCATGGTCGCCGGTGTCGATGGTGGCGGCATCATCTTCAACAATTACCCGACCGCCTACCTGGTGGGCAACCTGGCATTGGCCGTGATCCTCCTCGACGGTGGCCTGCGCACCCGGGTGGCGAGCTTCCGCGTGGCACTGTGGCCGGCGCTGTCGCTGGCCACCGTCGGCGTGATGATCACCACTGCGCTCACCGGTCTGGTGGCCGCCTGGCTGTTCAACCTGAGCTTGATCCAGGGCCTGCTGATCGGCGCCATCGTCGGTTCCACCGACGCCGCAGCGGTGTTCTCGCTGCTCGGTGGCAAGGGCCTGAACGAACGGGTCACCGCCACCCTGGAAATCGAGTCAGGCAGCAACGACCCGATGGCGGTGTTCCTCACCGTCACCCTGATCGACATGATCGCCAGCGGCCAGACCGGCCTGCACTGGAGCCTGCTGACCCACCTGCTGCGCGAGTTCGGCATCGGCAGCCTGCTGGGCCTGGGCGGCGGCTGGCTGATGCTGCAGCTGGTCAACCGCATCAACCTGGCCGGTGGCCTGTACCCGATCCTGGTGGTGGCCGGCGGCCTGGTGGTGTTCTCGCTGACCAACGCCCTGCACGGCAGTGGCTTCCTCGCCGTGTACCTGTGTGGCCTGGTGCTGGGCAACAAGCCGATCCGCAGCCGCCACGGCATCCTGCACATGCTCGACGGCATGGCCTGGCTGGCCCAGATCGGCATGTTCCTGGTGCTGGGGCTGCTGGTCACGCCCCACGACCTGCTGCCGATCGCCCTGCCGGCACTGGGCCTGGCGCTGTGGATGATCCTGGTGGCGCGCCCCCTGTCGGTGGTCGCCAGCCTGCTGCCGTTCAAGGCCTTCCATGGTCGCGAAAAAGGCTTCATCTCCTGGGTTGGCCTGCGCGGCGCGGTGCCGATCATTCTGGCGGTGTTCCCGCTGATGGCCGGCCTGCCGGACGCCCAGCTGTTCTTCAACCTGGCGTTCTTCATCGTGCTGGTGTCGCTGCTGGTGCAAGGCACCAGCCTGCCGTGGATGGCCAAGCTGCTGAAGGTCACCGTACCACCAGACCCCGCGCCGATTTCCCGGTCGGCCCTGGAAGTGCACATCACCAGCGAGTGGGAGTTGTTCGTCTACCGTCTGGGTGCGGAAAAATGGTGCATCGGTGCCGCCCTGCGCGAGCTGAAAATGCCTGAGGGCACCCGCATCGCCGCGCTGTTCCGCGCCGAGCAACTGCTGCACCCGTCCGGCAGCACGGTACTGGAAGTCGGCGACATGCTCTGCGTGATCGGCCACGAACATAACCTCCCGGCGCTGGGCAAGCTGTTCAGCCAGGCACCCCAGCGTGGCCTGGACCTGCGTTTCTTCGGCGACTTCGTGCTTGAAGGCGATGCCGAGCTTGGCGCGGTGGCCGCCCTTTATGGCCTCAAACTGGACGGCCTGGACGCGAAGATGCCACTGGCGCAGTTCATCCGACAGAAGGTCGGAGGCGCTCCAGTAGTAGGCGACCAGGTCGATTGGCACGGCACGATCTGGACCGTGGCGACCATGGACGGGAACAAGATCCAGAAAGTCGGCGTCAGATTCCCCGAAGGAACGCGACCCGGACCAGGATTGTTCCTCTAAACTCCGTTTCTGCCTGATCCACAAGTAGTCTGCCTATGTCCCTGCGCGTGTACCTTCGCACAGCCCTGCTCGGGTTGTGCCTGTCCCTTTCTTTCGCGGTCAACGCGGCGGAAACCCCGACCACCGCCAGCATCCAGAACAGCCTCGACAAGATCGCCGAGCGCAAGCTGCCCGAGGCCGACCAGAAGGCCTTGCAGCAGGTGCTCGAACAGACCTTGAGCCTGCTCAACAGCAAGGAAGACAGCGAGAAGAAGCTCGCCGCGCTCAAGCAGCAGCTGGCCAGCGCCCCCAAGGAAACCAGCGACAGCCAGAAAGAACTGGCCAAGCTCAAGGAAAGCAAGCCGCAGCCGGTCGCCCAGCGTTATGCCAGCCTGACCGTGCCGCAGCTCGAGCAAATGCTCAGCGAGCGCAACACCCAGCAGGGCGAGTTGCAGAAGGCGTTGTCCGAAGCCAACAGCCTGATCATCAACTCGCAGACCCGCCCTGAGCGCGCCCAGGCCGAGATCAGCAACAACCAGACCCGTACCCAGCAGATCAACAACAGCCTCAAGAGCGGCAAGGACGGCGGCAAGCCGATCAACGCCGACCAGCGCAACCAGCTCAATGCCGAACTGGCCTCGCTCAACGCCCTGACCCTGCTGCGCCGCCAGGAGCTGGCCGGCAACGGCCTGCTGCAAGACCTCGGCAATGCCCGCCACGACCTGCTGATCGAGCGCGCCGCGCGCCTGGAGCAGGAAATCCAGGACCTGCAGACGCTGATCAACGAAAAGCGCCTGGCCCAGTCCCAGCAAACCGTCACCCAGCAGTCGATCGAAGCGCAGAAGGCCGGCGGCAGCAGCCTGCTGGCCACCGAGAGCGCGGCCAACCTCAAGCTCTCCGACTACCTGCTGAAAAGCACCGACCGCCTCAACGAGCTGACCCAGCAGAACCTGCGCACCAAGCAGCAGCTCGACAGCCTGACCCAGGCCGACCAGGCGCTGGATGAGCAGATCAATGTGCTCAAGGGCAGCCTGCTGCTGTCGAAGATCCTCTACAAGCAGAAGCAGGCACTGCCGCACCTGAAGCTCGACCGCGACCTGGCCGACCAGATCGCCGATATCCGCCTGTACCAGTTCGAGATCAACCAGCAGCGCGAGCAGATGAGCAACCCGGTGACCTACGTCGACAAGCTGCTGGCCAACCAGCCACAGGAAGACGTCACGCCGCAACTGCGCAAGGCCCTGCTGGAAGTGGCGATCACCCGCAGCGACCTGCTCGAACGCCTGAACCGCGAGCTGTCGGCACTGCTCAACGAATCGATCACCCTGCAGCTCAACCAGAAGCAACTGCTGGGCACTGCCCAGGGCCTGCGCAACACCCTCGACGAGCAGATGTTCTGGATCCCCAGCAACAAGCCGCTGGACTGGGACTGGCTGCGCCTGGTGCCGGAACGCTTCCCCGAACAGGTCGCCAGCCTGCCCTGGGGCTCGGGCATCAAGGAGCTGGCCGACGGCCTGAGCCAGCGCCCGCTGCTGTTCCTGCCCCTGCTGCTGGCGATCGGCGCCTTGCTGTGGCGGCGCAAGTACCTCTACCAACGGCTGGGCAAGGTGCACCAGGACATCGGCCACTTCCGCCGTGACAGCCAGTGGCACACCCCCCAGGCCATCCTGATCAACATCCTCCTGGCGATGCCGGTGAGCCTGGGCCTGGCGCTGTGCAGCTATGCCCTGCAGATCGACGCCCGCGGGCAGAACGCCAACCTCGGCGCGGCGCTTTGGCAACTGGCCCAGGCCTGGCTGGTGTTCTACACCGCCTACCGTATCCTCGCCCCCGGCGGGGTGGCGGAAATCCACTTCCGCTGGCACAAGCCACAGGTCGAGTTCCTGCGTGGCTGGGTACGTCGGCTGGGTACCGTGGTGCTGGCGCTGGTCGGCGTGGTGGCGGTCGCCGAGCACCAACCTTCGGCCCTGGCCGACGACGTGCTCGGCATCGGCGTGGTGCTGACCTGCTATGCACTGATGGCCTGGCTGCTCAGCCGCCTGCTGCTGAGCAGCCCGGCGCACCGTGACACCTCGCTGTTCCGCAGGGCTGTCGGGGTGGCCTTCACCGCCCTGCCGATCGCGCTGTTCGTGGCCGTGTGCTTCGGCTACTACTACACCGCACTGAAACTGACCGACCGACTGATCTACACCCTCTACCTGCTGCTGTTCTGGCTGGTGATCGAGGCCGCCTTCGTTCGCGGCCTGTCGGTGGCGGCGCGACGCCTGGCCTACCAGCGTGCGCTGAGCAAGCGCCAGGCGGCCAAGGAAGGGCTGGATGGCGAAGTCATCACCGAAGAACCGACCCTGGATATCGAACAGGTCAACCAGCAGTCGCTGCGCCTGATCCGCCTGGCCCTGCTCGGCGGCTTCATCGCCGGCCTGTACTGGGTCTGGTCGGACCTGATCTCGGTATTCGCCTACCTCAACAACTTTGTCCTGTACGAGTACACCAGCGGCACCGGCGCCGCCGCCAGCATGGTGCCGATCAGCCTCGGCGACCTGCTTGGCGCGCTGGTGATCGTCGGCATCACCTTTGCCCTGGCCGGCAACTTGCCGGGCCTGCTGGAAGTGCTGGTGCTGTCGCGCCTGAACCTGGCGCAGGGCAGCGCCTACGCCACCACCACGCTGCTGTCGTACACCATCGTCGGCGTCGGTATCGTCAGCACCTTGTCGACCCTCGGGGTGAGCTGGGACAAGCTGCAATGGCTGGTGGCCGCGCTGTCGGTGGGCCTGGGCTTCGGCATGCAGGAGATCTTCGCCAACTTCATCTCCGGCATCATGATCCTGTTCGAGCGCCCGGTACGGATCGGCGACACCATCACCATCGGCAATCTGTCCGGCACGGTGAGCAAGATCCGCATCCGCGCCACCACCATCACCGATTTCGACCGCAAGGACATCATCGTCCCCAACAAGACCTTCATCACCGGCCAGCTGATCAACTGGTCGCTGACCGACACGGTCACCCGGGTGACGCTGAAGCTGGGCATCGACTACGGCTCCGACCTCGACCTGGTGCGCGAACTGCTGCTCAAGGGCGCCCACGAGAACCCGCGGGTGCTCAAGGACCCGGAGCCGATCGTTTACTTCCTCAACTTCGGCGAGAGCTCGCTGGACCACGAACTGCGCATGCACGTGCGTGACCTTGGTGACCGCAACCCAACGCTGGACGAGATCAACCGCTACATCAGCCGTGAGTTCAAGGCGCACAACATCAAGATCTCGGTACGCCAGGTCGAGGTGTTCCTGATGGACCCGAATGGCGGCAAGCAGCAGTTGATCCCGACAGAGCAACCCAAACCGGATGGCACTGCACCGGCCTGAGTGGGCTCGAATGCTTTATTCTGTGCTGAATCTCAGGAGCAGCCCGTGAAAGCCCTCGACCAACTCACCTTCGACAATCGCTTCGCCCGCCTGGGCGATGCGTTCTCCACCCAGGTCCTGCCCGAGCCGATTGCCGAGCCGCGCCTGGTGGTGGCCAGCGAGTCGGCCATGGGCCTGCTCGACCTCGACCCGGCCCAGGCCAATGAGCCAGTGTTCGCCGAGCTGTTCAGCGGCCACAAGCTCTGGGACCAGGCCGATCCGCGGGCGATGGTCTATTCCGGCCACCAGTTCGGCTCCTACAACCCGCGCCTGGGCGATGGCCGCGGCCTGCTGCTGGCCGAAGTGCTGAATGACCAGGGCGAGCACTGGGACCTGCACCTCAAGGGCGCCGGCCAGACGCCCTATTCGCGCATGGGCGACGGCCGCGCCGTGCTGCGCTCGTCGATCCGCGAGTTCCTCGCTTCAGAGGCACTGCACGCGTTGGGCATCCCCACCAGCCGGGCACTGTGCGTGATCGGTTCGAGCACTCCGGTATGGCGCGAAACCCGCGAGAGCGCGGCAATGCTCACCCGCCTGGCGCAGAGCCATGTGCGTTTCGGGCATTTCGAATACTTCTACTACACCAAACAGCCGGAACAGCAGCGTATGCTGATCGACCACGTGCTGGAGCAGCACTACGCCGAATGCCGTGATGCCGAGCAGCCTTACCTCGCCATGTTCCGCACCATCGTCGAGCGCAACGCCGAGCTGATCGCCCGCTGGCAGGCCTATGGCTTCTGCCACGGGGTGATGAACACCGACAACATGTCGATCCTCGGCATCACCTTCGATTTCGGCCCGTTCGCCTTCCTCGACGACTTCGACGCCAACTTCATCTGCAACCACTCCGACGACCGTGGCCGCTACAGCTACGCCAACCAGGTACCGATCGCCCACTGGAACCTCAGCGCCCTGGCCCAGGCCCTGACCACGGTGATCGAGGTGGAACCGCTCAAGGACGCGCTTGGCCTGTTCCTGCCGCTGTATCAGGCGCACTATCTGGACCTGATGCGTCGGCGCCTGGGCCTGACCACTGCGGAAGACGACGACATGGCGCTGGTCGAGCGCCTGCTGCAGCGCATGCAGAGCGGTGGCGTGGATTACAACCTGTTCTTCCGCAAGCTGGGCGACCAGCCCGCTGCCGAGGCGCTGAAGGCGGTGCGCGACGACTTCATCGACCTTGCCGGCTTCGATGCCTGGGGTGTGGATTACCTGGCCCGCTGCGAGCGCGAGGCGGGCAATGCCGAAGGCCGTCGTGAGCGCATGCACGCAGTGAACCCGCTGTACGTGTTGCGCAACTACCTGGCGCAGAAGGCCATCGAAGCGGCCGAAGCGGGGGATTACAGTGAGGTGCGACGCCTGCACCAGGTGCTGAGCAAGCCGTTCGAGGCGCAAGCCGGCATGCAGGCCTATGCCGAGCGCCCACCGGAGTGGGGCAAGCACCTGGAAATCAGCTGTTCTTCATAATGTTCAAGGAAACCCACATGTCCGAGCCACTGGTAATCCCCTGCCCCCACTGCAACGGCCTCAACCGCCTGCCGGCAGCGCGCCTGGGCGACGCCCCGAAATGCGGCCGCTGCAAACAGGACGTGCTGCTGAGCCAGCCCTTCGAACTCAGCGAAGCCAACTACGCCAGCCAGATCAAGGGCGACCTGCCGCTGCTGATCGACATCTGGGCCGACTGGTGCGGCCCATGCAAATCCTTCGCCCCGACCTTCGAACAGGCTGCCCGCCAGCTCAGCGGCCGCTGCCGCCTGGCCAAGCTCGACAGCGAAGCCAACCGCAACCTGGCCGGGCAACTGGGCATCCGCTCGATCCCCAGCCTGATCCTGTTCAAGAACGGCCGCGAAATCAGCCGCCAGGCCGGGGCGTTCCCACTCCAGTCGCTGCTGGAGTGGTTGCGTAGCCAGGGGGTCTAGTTTTCAGGCGTTTGCCAGCAGGGACTCGTAGGGAATGCGCAGGCCATCATGCAGGCGCTTGATCATGGATAGGCTTAGACCGCGCTTGCCATTAAGGACTTCCGAAACCCGCCCGCTTGGACCGATGAAGGGCTCAAGATCCCGCGGCGTAAGTCCCTGTTGATCCATGCAGAACTTGATGGCCTCAATGGGGTTGGCAGGATGAATGGGATAGTGCTGGTTTTCGTATACCTCGATCAGTGTCACGAGCACTTCCATTTCATCAGCTTCTGGCGTGCCAGCTTCTGCCTGGAAAATAGTTTCGAGCCGCTGAAATGCCGCTCGAAGATCGTCATCATTGCGGATTGGCTTAATATTCACAGATTGTCTCCACGTCAATCTCGTCATAGCGCCTGTGCGTGCCGACGAATTTCACCCAGGCAATACCGGCTCGATACTGCATTTCGACCACTAGCCGGTACTTGTTACCTCCGATGTTAAAGACCACGCGGTTATTGCCACATATGCTGGCGTTGCCAATCTGATCCTTTACATCCTGCGGCGTTCGCCAGATGGCCTTGATGGCCATATCGTGCCAACTTTCCAAGGGTGCCTTGGCATCTTCATACCCGGGTAATTCCCAGAACTTCACCAAGGTGCTTTTGGCAATGACGCGCATCCAAGCACATCTCCCGTTTTGGGAGATTATGCTCGGGACCCGGCTTTCATGCAAGAGATTGGGTGTAAGGCTTACTCGCAGCGCTCAAGCAAATCGTGCAGTTCGACAAACTGCTGGGTCAGCTTGTGCCGCGGCTCCAGGTGGATCAGCGGCAGGCTGGCGTGGTGCGATTCACGCATTTTCACCGAGCTGCCCAGGTACACCGGTAGCACCGGCAGCCCTTCTGCCAGCAGCTCTTCGAGCATCTGCTGAGGCAGGCTGGCGCGGGACTGGTACTGGTTGACTACGATGCCTTCAACCTGAAGGTCTTCATTGTGGTCCTCCTTGAGCTCTGCGATCTCAGCCAGCAGGCCGTACAGTGCCTGGCGCGAGAAACTGTCGCAGTCGAAGGGGATCAGCACGCGATCAGCGGCGATCAATGCGGAAACTGCGTAGAAGTTGAGGGCTGGCGGCGTGTCGATGTAGATCCGGTCGTAGTCCTCGTCCAGCTCGTCGAGCAACTTACGCAGCTTGTTGATCTTGTGCTTGGCTTCCAGCTTGGGTTGCAGGTCGGCCAGCTCCGCCGTGGCGGTGACCACATGCAGGTTGTCGAACGGGGTTTCGTAGATATCGACCTTGTTCTTCTTGCTGAACGGTCCACTGGACAGGCTCTGCTTGAAGAAGTCGGCAATACCCATGGGGATATCGTCGCCAGTGAGGCCGGTCAGGTACTGGGTCGAGTTGGCCTGGGCATCCAGGTCGATCAGCAAGGTCCGATAACCCTCGCTGGCGCTCACCGCCGCCAGGTTGCAAGCGATGCTCGACTTGCCCACGCCACCTTTCTGATTGAACACCACGCGCCGCATGATTGACCTCCGTGTATCAACGAATGCCCGAGTATGTGGCGGCGCAGCGGCAATGGCCAGTGCCATTTGCCCATTCGCGGGCACAGCACATCACCCCTCCTGGCCTGCCACCAGCCCCGTCAGCAACTCGGCGAACGCCCGGGCCATCGCCGAACCGCCGCGCTCGCGTTGCACCAGCCACACTGCCGACATCGCACCTTCATCCAGCAACGTGCGGTAAACCACGCCTTCGATCTGCATGCGTTTGAAGGATGCGGGCAGCACCGACACTCCCAACCCCGCCGACACCAGGCCGATGATGGTCATCGCCTCCCCCGCTTCCTGAGAGAAATGCGGGCTGAACCCGGCCTGGCGCGCCAGGCTCAGCAACTGTGCATGCAAGCCACTGCCATAGCTGCGCGGGAAGAACACGAACGGTTCATGGGCCAGGGCGGTCATGTGCACGCCATGTTCCGTACCTTCCGCCAACGGATGCGAGGCATTGATCACTGCCACCAGCGGTTCGCGAAACAGTTCGGTGGCCACCAGGCCTTCCGGTAGCGGCATCGGCCGCATCAGACCGACTTCGATGGATTCGTCGAACACCCCTTCGGCGACATCCCGGCTGCTCATTTCCTTGAGGTTCAGGTGCACTGCGGGGAAGCGCTGGCGAAAGGCATGAATGGCCTTGGGAATCTTCGACGTGAACGGCGCCGATGACGTGAAGCCGATTTTCATCTCGCCCAGTTCACCCAACTGCGCACGGCGCGCCACATCGGCTGCCTTCTCCACCTGCGCCAGCACCTGGCGCGCCTCTTCAAGAAACAGTCGGCCCGCCTCGCTCAGCTCGACCCGACGATTGGTCCGCTCGAACAGGCGAGCGCCCAGTTCCTGTTCCAGCGCCTGAATCTGTTGGCTCAACGGCGGCTGGGAGATGCCCAGTTGCTGGGCCGCGCGGCCGAAGTGCAACTCTTCGGCAACGGCAATGAAGTAACGCAAATGGCGCAGTTCCATGATCGGCTCCAATCAGGTCGTCAAACGTCTCAAATAGGTCGAACAATATATTGGATCTAATCATTAGCCAGCTATATGCTTTTTTCATTGCGCCAGAGGTACCGCCCGTGAAAACTGCTGTAGCCCCCCTTCCTGCCGGCCCAGAACCTGCCCCCCTGAACGACATGTGGATCGAGAAAGGCACCCCCGCCTTCATGAAAACCGTGCTGGCCCTGTTCAGCGGCGGCTTCGCCACGTTCGCCCTGCTGTACTGCGTGCAGCCGATGATGCCGCTGCTGTCGAAGGAGTTTTCCATCAACGCAGCGCAAAGCAGCCTGGTGCTGTCGGTGTCCACCGCAATGCTGGCGTTCGGCCTGCTGATCACCGGTCCGATCTCCGACCGCATCGGCCGCAAGCCGGTGATGGTCTTTGCCCTGGTCTGCGCCGCCCTGTCGACCCTGGCCAGCGCGGTGATGCCGAGCTGGGAGCTGGTGCTGGCCACCCGCGCCTTGGTGGGCCTGTCGCTGAGCGGCCTGGCGGCGGTGGCGATGACCTACCTGAGCGAAGAGATCCACCCGCAGCACATCGGCCTGGCCATGGGCCTGTACATCGGCGGCAATGCCATCGGCGGCATGAGCGGGCGGTTGATTACCGGGGTATTGATCGATTTCGTCAGTTGGCACACGGCGATGCTGACCATTGGCGGCCTGGCCCTGGTGGCGGCGCTGGTGTTCTGGAAAGTGCTGCCTGAATCGCGCAATTTCCGCCCGCAGTTGATGAACCCGCGCAGCCTGCTGGACGGCTTCGTCATGCACTTCAAGGACGCCGGGCTGCCGTGGCTGTTCCTCGAAGCCTTCCTGCTGATGGGGGCTTTCGTCACCCTGTTCAACTACATCGGCTACCGCCTGCTGGCCGAGCCCTATCACATGAACCAGGCGCTGGTCGGCTTGCTGTCGGTGGTGTACCTGTCGGGTATCTACAGCTCGGCACAGGTCGGTGCGCTGGCCGACAAGCTGGGCCGGCGCAAGGTGTTCTGGGCCAGTATCGTGGTGATGGCCGGCGGTTTGCTGATGACGCTGGCCAACCCGCTGGCACTGGTGATCGTCGGCATGCTGGTGTTCACCTTCGGCTTCTTCGGTGCGCACTCGGTGGCCAGCAGCTGGATCGGCCGCCGGGCGCTGAAGGCCAAGGGGCAGGCTTCGTCGCTGTACCTGTTCAGCTACTACGCAGGGTCCAGCGTGGCCGGTACGGCCGGTGGGGTGTTCTGGCACCAATGGGGCTGGAACGGCATCGGGCTGTTCATTGGCAGCCTGCTGGCGGTGGCGTTGCTGGTGGCATTGCACCTTAGCAAACTGGCGCCGAAATCGGTGTGAAGCCTTCGCAGGCTTGCCCGCGAATAGGCCCTCGGACCAGTTGATGATCTTCCCTGGTCCACAAAAAAGCCCGGCATTTGGCCGGGCTTTTCGTTTTAACACGCTTACTGATGGTACTGCGCCGACAGCTCGTGAACGGCGTTGATGAACACCCCTGCGTGCTCCGGATCGACTTCCGGAGTGATGCCATGGCCCAGGTTGAATACATGGCCGGTGCCCTGGCCATAGCTGGCCAGAATGCGCGCCACTTCCTTGCGGATGGCTTCTGGCTTGGCATAGAGCACGGTCGGATCCATGTTGCCCTGCAGGGCCACCTTGTCACCGACGCGGCGGCGGGCGTCGCCGATCTCACAGGTCCAGTCCAGGCCCAGCGCATCAGCACCAGCTTCGGCGATGCTTTCCAGCCACAGGCCGCCGTTCTTGGTGAACAGGATCACCGGCACCTTGCGCCCTTCGTGTTCGCGGATCAGGCCGCTGACGATCTTGCGCATGTAGGCCAGGGAGAACTCCTGGTAAGCCGCCGCCGACAGGTTGCCGCCCCAGGTATCGAAGATCTGTACGGCCTGGGCGCCAGCGAGGATCTGGCCGTTGAGGTAGCTGGTGACCGACTGGGCCAGCTTGTCCAGCAGCAGGTGCAGGGCTTGCGGGTTGTCGTAGGCCATGGCCTTGGTCTTGCGGAAGTCCTTCGACGAGCCACCTTCGACCATGTAGGTGGCCAGGGTCCACGGGCTGCCGGAGAAACCGATCAGCGGCACGCGACCATTAAGTTCGCGGCGGATGGTGCTGACCGCGTCCATCACGTAGCCAAGGTCTTTCTGCGGGTCAGGGATCGGCAGTGCTTCGATATCGGCCGGGGTGCTGATGGTCTTCTTGAAACGCGGGCCTTCGCCGGTTTCGAAGTACAGGCCCAGGCCCATGGCGTCGGGGATGGTGAGGATGTCCGAGAACAGGATCGCCGCGTCCAGCGGGTAGCGGTCAAGCGGCTGCAGGGTTACCTCGCAGGCGAACTGCGGGTTCATGCACAGGCTCATGAAATCACCGGCCTTGGCGCGGCTGGCGCGGTACTCCGGCAGGTAGCGGCCGGCCTGGCGCATCATCCAGACAGGGGTGACGTCTACGGGTTGCTTGAGCAGTGCACGCAGGAAACGATCGTTCTTCAGGGCAGTCATGTCGGCATCCGGAAAAATAGTGCGGGCATTTTCTCAGACGCCAGCGCAAAAGGCACGGTCAAGGCCATGCGTTTTGTCTATTGGGTGCCACAGATCAAACGATTTTGTATACAAAATGCTTGGGGCCGCAATGCGGCCCCTGCAATTGGTCAGACTTCGAGGTAGTCCAGGATGCCTTCGGCAGCGTTGCGGCCTTCGAAGATCGCCGTCACCACCAGGTCCGAACCGCGCACCATGTCGCCACCAGCGAACACTTTCGGGTTGCTGGTCTGGTGCTTGAACTTGGCTTTCTCCGGGGCCACCACGCGGCCCTGGCTGTCCAGCTGGATGCCATGCTGCTCGAACCACGGTGCCGGGCTTGGGCGGAAGCCGAAGGCGATCACCACGGCATCGGCCGGGAGGATCTCTTCGGAGCCCGGGATCGGCTCGGGGCTACGACGGCCACGGGCATCCGGCTCGCCGAGACGGGTCTCGACCACCTTCACGCCTTCGACCTTGTCCTCGCCGACGATGGCGATGGGCTGGCGGTTGTAGAGGAACTTGACGCCTTCTTCCTTGGCGTTCTTCACCTCTTTGCGCGAACCCGGCATGTTGGCTTCGTCACGGCGATAGGCGCAGGTCACCGACTTGGCGCCCTGGCGGATCGAGGTGCGGTTGCAGTCCATCGCGGTGTCGCCACCGCCGAGCACCACAACCTTCTTGCCCTGCATGTCGACGAAGTCTTCCGGCGACTTCTCGAAGCCCAGGTTGCGGTTGACGTTGGCGATCAGGAAGTCCAGGGCGTCATGCACGCCTGGCAGGTCTTCGCCCGGGAAACCACCCTTCATGTAGGTGTAGGTGCCCATGCCCATGAACACGGCGTCGTACTCGGCGAGCAACTGTTCCATGGTGATGTCCTTGCCCACCTCGGTGTTCAGGCGGAACTCGATGCCCATGCCGGTGAAGACCTCGCGTCGATTGCTCAGCACGGTCTTTTCCAGCTTGAACTCGGGGATGCCGAAGGTCAGCAGGCCACCGATCTCAGGGTTCTTGTCGAACACCACCGGGGTCACGCCACCACGCACCAACACGTCGGCGCAGCCCAGGCCAGCCGGGCCGGCACCGATGATGGCGACGCGCTTGCCGGTTGGCTTGACCTTGGACATGTCCGGGCGCCAGCCCATGGCAAAGGCGGTGTCGGTGATGTACTTCTCCACCGAGCCGATGGTCACCGCGCCGAAACCGTCGTTCAGGGTGCAGGCACCCTCGCACAGACGGTCCTGCGGGCACACGCGGCCGCACACTTCCGGCAGGGTGTTGGTCTGGTGCGACAGTTCGGCTGCGGCCAGGATATTGCCTTCGGAGACCAGCTTCAGCCAGTTGGGGATGAAGTTGTGTACCGGGCACTTCCATTCGCAATACGGGTTACCGCAGCCCAGGCAGCGGTGTGCCTGCTCCACGGACTGCGCAGGCTTGAACGGTTCGTAGATTTCCACGAACTCCTTCTTGCGCTGGCGCAGCAGCTTTTTCTTGGGGTCCTTGCGGCCCACTTCGATGAACTGGAAGTCGTTGTTCAGACGTTCAGCCATTTTTCAAAACCTCTTTACCGCAGTTGCCAGCCTCAGGCTGCAAGCTGCAAGACGATCACTTGAGCACGACAGGCCCCGCGCACGGGGCCGTCACTTGCAGCTGTTCTTACTGCGGGTTGGCACGGGTGCTGGACAGCAGTTGCTTGAGGTTGGCCGCCTTCGGCTTGACCAGCCAGAAGCGCCGCACGTAGTCGTCCAGGTTCTCGAAGAGCTCACGCCCCCACTCGCTGCCAGTCTCTTCCACGTATTCGCCAAGGACCCGCGCCAGGTGGCTACGGTAGGCTTCCATCGCCTCACCACTGATGCGCTGGATTTCCACCAGTTCGTGGTTGAGCTTGTCGACGAAGCTGTTGTCCATGTCGAGCACGTAGGCGAAGCCGCCAGTCATGCCAGATCCGAAGTTGTAACCGGTCTTGCCCAGAACGCAGACAAAGCCACCGGTCATGTATTCACAGCAGTGATCGCCAGTACCCTCGACAACAGCGTGGGCGCCGGAGTTACGCACAGCGAAGCGCTCGCCCGCGGTACCTGCGGCGAACAGCTTGCCGCCGGTGGCACCGTACAGGCAGGTATTGCCGACGATGGCGCTGTGCTGGGTGGCGAACGGGCTGCCGGCTGGCGGCACGATGGTCACCTTGCCACCGGTCATGCCTTTGCCGACGTAGTCGTTGGCGTCACCTTCCAGGTGCAGGTTCAGGCCACCGGCGTTCCACACGCCGAAGCTCTGGCCGGCAGTACCCTTGAAGCGGAAGGTCACCGGCTTGTCGGCCATGCCCTGGTTGCCGTACAGCTTGGCGATTTCACCAGAGATACGGGCACCGATGGAACGGTCGCAGTTGCAGATGTCGAGGCTGAACTCGCCACCGGCCTGGTCGCGGATCGCCGGCAAGGCCATCTCGACCATTTTCTCGGCCAACTCGCCCTTGTCGAACGGCGGGTTCTTGTCCACTTCGCAGAACTGCGGCTTGTCGGCCGGGATGTGCGAGCTGCCCAGCAGTGGCGACAGGTCGAGATACTGCTGGCGTTCGGTGTCGCCTGGCAGTACGTCGAGCAGGTCGGTACGGCCAATCAGCTCGCCGAGGCTGCGCACGCCCAGCTTGGCCAGCCACTCACGGGTTTCTTCGGCGACGAAGGTGAAGAAGTTGATCACCATGTCGACGGTGCCGATGTAGTGGTCCTTGCGCAGCTTCTCGTTCTGGGTGGCCACGCCGGTGGCGCAGTTGTTCAGATGGCAGATGCGCAGGTACTTGCAACCCAGGGCGATCATCGGCGCGGTGCCGAAGCCGAAGCTCTCGGCGCCGAGGATGGCGGCCTTGATCACATCCAGGCCGGTCTTCAGGCCACCGTCGGTCTGTACCCGTACCTTGCCGCGCAGGTCGTTGCCGCGCAGGGTCTGGTGGGTTTCAGCCAGGCCCAGTTCCCACGGGGCGCCAGCGTACTTGATCGAGGTCAGCGGCGAAGCACCGGTACCACCGTCGTAACCGGAGATGGTGATCAGGTCGGCATAGGCCTTGGCCACGCCAGCGGCGATGGTGCCAACGCCGGCCTCAGCCACCAGCTTGACCGAAACCAGGGCCTGCGGGTTGACCTGCTTGAGGTCGTAGATCAGCTGGGCCAGGTCTTCGATCGAGTAGATATCGTGGTGCGGCGGCGGCGAGATCAGGGTCACGCCCGGTACCGCATAGCGCAGCTTGGCGATCAGCCCATTGACCTTGCCGCCTGGCAGCTGGCCGCCTTCACCGGGCTTGGCGCCCTGGGCAACCTTGATCTGCAGCACTTCGGCGTTGACCAGGTATTCCGGGGTCACACCAAAGCGGCCAGTGGCCACCTGCTTGATCTTCGAGCTGCGGATGGTGCCGTAGCGCGACGGATCTTCACCGCCCTCACCGGAGTTGGAGCGTGCCCCCAGGCGGTTCATCGCCTCGGCCAGGGCTTCGTGAGCTTCCGGCGACAGTGCGCCCAGCGAGATACCGGCGGAGTCGAAGCGCTTGAGGATGGCCTCCAGCGGCTCGATCTGATCCAGCGGCAGGGCCTCGTCGGCCACTTTCACTTTCAGCAGGTCGCGGATCATCGACACCGGGCGCTGGTCGACCAGCGTGGTGTATTCCTTGAACTTGGCGTAGTCGCCCTGCTGCACAGCGGCTTGCAGGGTGTTGACCACGTCCGGGTTGTACGCGTGGTATTCGCCACCGTGGACGAACTTCAGCAGGCCACCCTGCTGGATCGGCTTGCGCGCGCTCCAGGCTTCGGCTGCCAGCAGCTTCTGATCACCTTCGAGGTCGACGAAGCGCGCACCCTTGATGCGGCTGGACACGCCCTTGAAGCTCAGGCCGACCACTTCTTCGGCCAGGCCCACGGCTTCGAACAGCTGGGCGCCACGGTACGAGGCGATGGTGGAGATGCCCATCTTCGACAGGATCTTCAGCAGGCCCTTGGAAATGCCTTTGCGGTAGTACTTGAAGACCTCGTCCAGATCGCCCAGCACTTCGCCGGTACGGATCAGGTCGGCCAGCACTTCGTAGGCCAGGTACGGGTACACGGCCGAGGCGCCGAAGCCCAGCAGCACGGCGAAGTGGTGCGGGTCGCGGGCAGTGGCGGTTTCGACCAGGATGTTGCTGTCGCAACGCAGGCCCTGTTCGGTCAGGCGGTGGTGCACGGCACCCACGGCCAGCGAAGCGTGTACCGGCAGCTTGCCCGGGGCGATGTAACGGTCGCTCAGCACCAGCTGGGTCTTGCCGCTGCGCACGGCTTCTTCAGCCTGGTCGGCGATATTGCGGATGGCTGCTTCCAGGCCGACGCTCTCTTCATAGTTGAGGTCGATCAGCTGGCGGTCGAAGCCCTCGCGTTCCAGGTTCATCAGCGAACGCCACTTGGCGGGCGAGATGACCGGCGAGCTGAGGATCACCCGCGAAGCATGCTCCGGGGATTCCTGGAAGATGTTGCGCTCGGCGCCCAGGCAGATTTCCAGGGACATGACGATCGCTTCGCGCAGCGGGTCGATCGGCGGGTTGGTCACCTGGGCGAACTGCTGGCGGAAGAAGTCGTACGGCGAACGCACGCGCTGCGAGAGCACGGCCATCGGCGTGTCGTCGCCCATCGAGCCGACCGCTTCCTGGCCCTGCTCGCCGAGTGGGCGCAGTACCTGGTCACGTTCCTCGAAGGTGACCTGGAACATCTTCATGTACTGCTTGAGCTGGTCAGCGTCGTAGCTGGCCACGCCCTGGTCGTCGGTCAGGGTCGCCTGGATGCGCAGGGCGTGCTGACGCAGCCAGCGCTTGTATGGGTGGCGCGACTTCAGGCGGTTGTCGATGGCGTCGGTGTCGAGGATCTGGCCGGTCTCGGTGTCCACGGCAAGGATCTGGCCCGGGCCGACACGGCCCTTGGCCAGGACTTCCTCAGGCTGGTAGCCCCACACGCCGATTTCCGAGGCGATGGTGATGTAGCCATTGGTGGTGGTCACCCAGCGCGCCGGGCGCAGGCCGTTACGGTCGAGCAGGCACACCGCGTGGCGGCCTTCGGTCATGACGATACCGGCCGGGCCATCCCACGGCTCCATGTGCATGGAGTTGTATTCGTAGAAGGCGCGCAGGTCGGCGTCCATGGTCTCGACGTTCTGCCAGGCTGGCGGTACCAGCATGCGCACGCCGCGGAACAGGTCGATGCCGCCGGTGACCATCAGTTCGAGCATGTTGTCCATGCTCGAGGAGTCGGAACCGACGCGGTTGACCAGCGGGCCGAGCTCTTCGAGGTCGGGGATCAGGTCGTTGGCGAACTTGGTGCGACGGGCCATGGCCCAGTTGCGGTTGCCGGTGATGGTGTTGATCTCGCCGTTGTGGGCGAGGAAGCGGAACGGCTGCGCCAGCGGCCATTTCGGCAGGGTGTTGGTGGAGAAGCGCTGGTGGAACACGCAGATCGCGGTTTGCAGGCGCTCGTCACCCAGGTCTGGATAGAACGCCGCGAGATCGCGCGGCATCATCAGGCCTTTGTAGATGATGGTCTTGTGCGAGAAGCTGCAGATGTAGTGGTCGGCGTCGTGGGCGTTGGCCACGGACGAACGGCGACGGGCACTGAACAGCTTGATGGCGAATTCCTGATCGCTCAGGCCTTCACCGCCGATGAACACCTGTTCGATCTGCGGCAGGCGCTCCAAGGCCAGGCGGCCGAGCACGCTGGTGTCGATCGGGACCTTGCGCCAGCCGACCAGCTTCAGGCCGGCAGCGACGATTTCGCGGTCCATGTTGGCGCGGGCAGCTTCGGCTTTGACCGGGTCCTGGTTGAAGAACACCATGCCGACGGCGTACTGCTTGGGCAGCTCGACGGCGAAGTGCTCCTGGGCCACGGCCCGCAGGAATTGATCGGGCTTCTGCATGAGCAGACCGCAACCGTCACCGGTTTTGCCGTCGGCGTTGATACCGCCGCGGTGGGTCATGCAGGTCAGTGCCTGCATGGCGGTTTGCAGAAGGTGGTGGCTCGGCTCGCCCGTCATATGGGCGATCAGGCCAAAACCACAGTTGTCCTTGAATTCTTCGGGATGGTACAGACCTGTTTTCATAGACACTTTCTCACCAGGTTCACCTCTCAACCGGAGGCAAATCTCTTTTATGTACAACCACTTACCATCCACGCCGATCAAACGCCAGCTTTTTTGCGGTGGCCATGGAAAACCATTGTTGCACAGCGACAGTCATACCCACAAATTTTCATGTCTCACCATTGAAAATTTATGTCGCAATTTTGAATGTTTTTGCGCCATGCGCCGTGATAGCGGCTTGGCTCGAGTCTGAAGCGTTTCAGCCATGACTGCAACAGAGGCTTGTGGCCGGCAGTCTGGGACAGAAAAGCCTGCCGCGCTCGGGCGCAGCAGGCTATTCGAATGTCGTTAATCGCTCAGCAACTGGGCGGCGGGGGTGATGCCGCCCGGCAGGTATCAGCGGGCCGAGGCCAGCTCTTGTTGGACGCTGGCAACGGTACGTGGCCAAGGTTTACCAGCCTGGACCTTCGCTGGCAAGTTCTTGATTGCAGCAACCGCTGCGTCGCGGTTGGCGAAGTTGCCGTAGGTGACTACGTACAGAGGCTTGCCCTGCAGGTTTTTCTTGAAGTAGCGATAGTCGCCACCCTGCGCCTTGACGAAGGCCTGGGCCGACGCCTCGGAGCTGGTGCCGAGGATCTGCACCACATAGTTGCCGGGTTTCTGGCCCGAGTACCAGCCACTGCTGCCGCCAGTGCTGGCGCTGGCGACCGGCTTTTCCACCGGTTTGGCAGCGGGTTTGGCGACAGCGACCTGAGTCGGTGCCGGCACCGGCTTGGCGGGCGCAACCGGCTTGACCGGCTGGGTAGCGACGGGCTTGGGCGCAGGCGCAACCGGCTGAGCCGGCGCGGTAACCTGGGCCATGCTCGGCGCAGGGCCTGCAGGCACGCCCTGTGGCGGCGCGATGGTGGTCACGGTCGGCGGATTGCCAGGCTGCAAGGCGGTGTTGCCGGCCGGGCTGCCTTCTTCGCCATCACCCATGCCGGCCGCTTGCGCCAGTGGCTCGCGCATGACTGGCTGGGACTGGCCCACCAGCGGCAGCGGCATCGGCTGCGACTGGCCGGAGAATTCGATGGCCGGGTTGCCGTTGTTCGACTGGGCACCACCTGGCTGGCCTTCGCCCAGCGGCAACTGGGCCTGGGCCACAGGCGCCTCGGCAGGGGCCTTGTCGCCTTTCTTGGGCATCAGAACCGCAGCACCTACGGCGACCACGACGACAGCGGACAGCGCGAGTACGTGTTTCTTAGGCATTTTGAACCCCATGGATGGTCGCTTGACCGTGGTACGGCTGGCGATCATGGCTTCGATCAAAGTATCGCGGGCGACCTGGTTGATGTTGCCAGGCCATCCGTCGGAGTTTTCATGAATATCGACTAGCTGTTCACGGGTGAACACCTCGATGCCCCGGCCAGCGCCTTCCAGGCGTTGCTCCAGGTACTCGCGGGTTTCTTCCTCGCTGTAGGGGGCGAGTTCAATGACGTGGAAGCGCTCTTCCTCGACCTGGATCTCGTCCAACCCGGCAATCAGCGACGGCTCGCCGAACAGGAACACGTGCGGGCGCCCTTCCGGTAGCCCTGCCGCCAGCTCCAGCAACGCTTGGAGTGCCGACTCGTCGAGTTGTTCCGCATCGTCCACCAGCAAATAGACTTCCTGCCCGGTCAGTGCCAGCTGCACCACCTTGTTCAGGATCGCCTGTACTTCAGGCTGGGAGACTTCCAGCGTCTGCGCCACCTGGCCGAGCACACTGGCAGCGTCGCTGGCGCCGCGGGCAGATACCACCACGCTCAGCACCGACTGCTTGTTGGTACTGGCCACCAGGGCCTGGCGCAGCAAGGTCTTGCCACTGCCCACGGGGCCGGTGACCACCAGCATCAGCTGGCTGTAGCGGGCCAGGTGATGCAGCTGGCCCAGCACCGGCTTGCGCTGGGCGGGGAAGAACTTGAAGCCGGGCACACGCGGTGCGAACGGATCGTGGCTCAACTGGTAATGTTCGAGGAACGCCTCATCGGCATGCAAACTGGTCATTACGCTGTCACAACCTCAAAGCTGGGCCACGATCGCGCGGTAATCCGCCGACAGCGTGGCCTGAAGAATCTCTTTCGGATAGTCGTCGGTGATCACGGCTTCGCCCAGCTGGCGCAGCAGCACCAGCCGCAGGCGACCATCGAGCACCTTCTTGTCGACCGCCATATGCTCCATGAAATGCGCCGGGGTCATTTCCTGTGGTGGCACCACCGGCAAACCTGCGTCCTGCAGCAGGCGGATTGCGCGATCACGCTCGGCCTGGTCGATCCAGCCCAGGCGCATGGACATTTCCAGGGCCATCACCGTGCCTGCAGCCACGGCTTCGCCGTGCAGCCATACGCCGTAGCCCATGTGGGTTTCGATAGCGTGGCCGAAGGTATGGCCCAGGTTCAGTGTGGCACGCACGCCGGACTCACGTTCGTCAGCGCCGACCACGGCAGCCTTGGCAGCGCAGGAGCGGCTGATCGCTTCGGTCAGCGCAGCGGGATCCAGGGCACGCAAGGCCTTCATGTTGTCTTCGAGCCAGGCAAGGAACGGCTTGTCGCAGATCAGGCCGTACTTGATCACTTCAGCCAGGCCTGCCGACAGCTCGCGCTCGGGCAAGGTCTTGAGGCTGGTGGTATCGATCAGCACCGCATTGGGCTGGTAGAAGGCACCGACCATGTTCTTGCCCAATGGGTGGTTGATGCCGGTCTTGCCGCCCACCGAGGAGTCGACCTGGGACAGCAGCGTGGTAGGCACCTGGATGAAATCGACACCACGCTGGTAGCAGGCCGCCGCAAAGCCGGCCATGTCGCCGATCACGCCACCGCCGAGGGCTACCACGGTGGTGCGACGGTCATGCCGCGCCGTCAGCAGGCCGTCGAAGATCAGTTGCAGGGTCTCCCAGTTCTTGTGAGCCTCGCCGTCCGGCAGGATCACTGGCAGCACCGAGTAGGCGCCGAGGGTCTTGCTCAGGCGTTCGAGATACAGGGGCGCGA
The DNA here is from genome assembly GCF_044749405.1 of Pseudomonas sp. NPDC089422. Taxonomy (NCBI): domain Bacteria; kingdom Pseudomonadati; phylum Pseudomonadota; class Gammaproteobacteria; order Pseudomonadales; family Pseudomonadaceae; genus Pseudomonas; species Pseudomonas sp. NPDC089422. Next base: position 188,884 of record NZ_JBIVHW010000002.1, on the reverse strand, counting down.
CGGTCTCGTTGGAAACGATGGCAACCTGCCGCCCGCGGATATGCGGCGCCAGCAGTTCGGCCTGGTCCAGCAGGCCTTCGCCAATGTAGATCGGGTAGCTACGCTCGCCCAGGTCGACCTTTAGTGTCTGCATGTATCCCCACAATGTTCTTGGGCGCGGCGCCGGCTGTACGACCCGCGCGGTAACGTTGAACCTCGCCTCGGCGCTGGCCGAGAATAGTCCCGGCTTAGCGGGGCGGCAACTGCTGCAGGCGCTCGAGAATATCGAGCACCACCATGCGCGGCGGCCGCTCGTCGGTTTCCACCACCAGGTCGGCGATTTCGCGATAGAGCGGGTCGCGCGCCTCCAGCAAGGCACGCAGGGTGGCTTCCGGGTTGGCGGTACGCAGCAGCGGGCGATTGCGATCGCGCGCCGTGCGCCCGACCTGCTGCTCCACCGAGGCGTGCAGGTAGATGACCCGACCGCCCTCGTGCAGTGCCTGGCGGTTTTCCGCGCGCATGACTGCGCCGCCGCCAGTCGCCACGACCACGCCATCGAGCGCGCAGAGCTCGGCGATCATCGCCTGCTCACGGTCACGGAAGCCCGGTTCGCCTTCTTTATCGAAGATCCACGGGATGTTGGCGCCGGTTCGCAGTTCGATTTCCTTGTCGGAATCCTTGAACAGCAGGCGCAGCTCTTTGGCCAACAGGCGCCCGATGGTGCTTTTGCCAGCACCCATGGGCCCTACAAGTATCAAATTTCGCACAGAATCAACGACTCACAGCAATCGCCTGGTCACTCATGATACGCGGAGTCAGGAAGACCAGCAGCTCGGATTTTTTCTCTTGTAATGCATCGCGTCGAAACAGCCGCCCAACATACGGCAGATCGCCAAAAAATGGCACCTTGTCGACCACATTGTTTTGCGTGGTCGAGTAGACACCACCAATGACAATGGTTTCACCGTCCGCCACACGGACCTTGGCATTGACCTCGTTCTTGCGAATCGGCGGCACGTCGTTCAGGGCATTGACGAAGTCAGGCTCGTCCTTGGTCACCTTGACCGTCATGATGACCTTGCCGTCCGGGGTGATCTGTGGCGTGACCTCCAGCGACAGCGAGGCCTCGCGAAAGGCCACCGAGGTGGCGCCACTCTTGCTGGTTTCCTGATAGGGCACCTCGGTACCCTTGAGAATCCTGGCGGTTTCCTTGTCGGCCGTGACCACCTTGGGCTGGGAGATGATTTCGCCGTTGCCGCTCTTTTCCATGGCGCTGAGCTCCAGGTCCAGCAGCACGCCGCCACGCAACAGGCCGACACCGATGCCGGCGCCACCCCGCTCCATGCCCAGGTCGACAAACAGGTCCTTGCCCAATTGCGGCGCTTCCCCGTAAAGCTGTCGCCCCCAGCGCACGCCCAGGCCCTTCTCATAGTCGACATTGGCCTCGACGATGCGCGCCTCGATCTCTACCTGCCGTACCGGCACATCCAGCTGAGCGACCAACTGCCGCAACTCGGCAAGGCGGTCCGCAGGCTGGTGCGCGACCAGGGTGTTGGTGCGAACGTCGACGCTCAGGCTGCCACGGCCGGTCAGAATGCCGTCATCCGCCAGGGTTGCCAGCAGCAGCTCTGCCAGGTCGGAAGCCTTGGCGTGATGGATCGGCAGCAACTCACGCCGCAAGGGTTGCAACTGCGCATCCAGCTCCTGCCCGATACGGGTGCCGCGAGATTGCTCGGCCAGTTCGGCGGCAGGCGCCACCAGCAGCACATTCCCTTCCTCGCGCCGAGCCAGCCCCTTGCTACGAAGGACCAGCTCCAGCGCCTGATCCCAGGGGACTTCGTGCAATCGCAGGGTGACATTGCCCTGGACGGTGTCACTGGCCACCAGGTTGATCCCGGCGTAGTCAGCCAGCACCTGTAGCACCGAGCGCACCTCGACATCCTGAAAATTCAGCGAGATGGGCTCACCCCGATAGGACGCCGCCATGCACCACTGACTGGGTATCAACGCCACCACCACCCACTTCAACAGCCATTTCATCACCTTCCGTGGCCTCCGTTGTCACGCTCTTCCTGAGCGTCAGCATTACCGTGCGCTCGCGCCACACGCCCCCTAGGAACAGCCGCTCACGCACATCCAGCTGCCTTTCTGCGACTTCCACCACAACACCACCGTCACGCCCCAGCCGATCACCGGGACGCACGCGATACAAGCGACCCGCCGCCAACAGCAACGCTTCGCGCTGCTGCCCCCGCTGCAGGCTGCCGACCATTTGCAACTGCGCCAGCGGGACGCTGGCAAGCCCTGCCTGCGCAATGCGCGTCGCCCATGCGGAAAACGGATCGAGAACCACTGGCTGTACTTCACCTCGAGCGGGTGAATCAGCCAGGGACAAGGGCTCGGGCACCGGACCGTCAGCCTGATAGGCATGCACACGCATGCCAAGGCGCAACAGGCCAGGCCGGTCATCGGCAGGTGCCAGCCGCAGCCCCTCGGCGCGCAGCAGGCGAGCCTGGCCAAGCCAGTCGTCCAGCCACATCCGCAGCCCCGAATAGCGCCCAACCACCTGCACGTCCAACGGTGTCTGCCAGTAGCCGGGCTGCCTTACCTCATCAAGTACATCGAGCCGCTCGAAGTGCAGGCCATGCGTATGTCCCGAGGTCGCCAACTGGTCGAGCAAGTCGCTAATGTCGTCCCCAGCGGCAAGACGCCAGCGAGCATCCTGCAAACGTTGCCGTGCCTCATCGAGGGCCTTGCGCATTTGCGAGAGCGCCAGCACCTCGGCAGCCTTGGCTTCATGCGCCTGAAGCAGGTGGCCCCGCCTGGCGAGCTCTTGCTCCTGAAGCTGCAGCCATTGCGGCAAGCGAAACAGACAGCCGAGGCCTAACAGGATGAGGCCCATGGCAAATGGCAGCGCGCGGCGAAAGCACCGCGAGCGCTCGATGAGAGCCAGCCATGCGCCTTGCTGCAGCAGATTCACGGCCTGATCGCCGACATGCGGGCCAACAACAGAAACTCGTCTCCGCCCGGCTGACTCTTCAGGCTTTTCAGCTCCAGTTCACCCATCACAGCAGACCGCTCCAGTTCGCGCATCAGCTGCGCCACGACGGCACCGGAGGCGGCCACACCGACCACGCTCACTCGTGAACCTTGCAACTCGAGCCTGAGCAGTCGAACACCCTCCGGCAGCGCCCGCTCCAGATCCGCAAACACGGCGGTCACCAGCCCCTGCTCGACACGCAAGTCAGCCAACGCCGCAGCCTGCGCACGCACCGCGTCATAGGATTGCCTGATACGATCATGCTCGGCCATCTGCACCTCGAGCACATCGATTGCAGCTTGCTGGCTATTGTTGGCAACGGCTTGCTGCCGCGCTCGCTGCCGGGCCAGCTGGTCGATCAGCAGCACCGCAGACAACGCCACGACTGCTGCCCCCACCAACATCAGGCGCAAACGCCGGAGCGCTGCCAGGCGCTGCTGCTCTCGCCACGGCATCAGATTCAGACGCACCATCAGCGCACACTCCCCATTGCCAGTGCAAAAGCCAAGGCCATGCAGCTCTCGCTGCAATCCACACCAGCCACAGGCGGCAATGGCCGGCATGGCAAGCCGAGACGTTCAGCCAGTCGGCTGTGCAAGCCTCGCCCGATCGCAGGAGCGCCGACGACAAGCACTTCTTCCGGCCCCGCCCCTTCAGCGAATACATCACCAGGCAACTCAGGCAGCGCACCCGGGAGCCATTCCCGCCGCACGGGCAGCGTATCGCCAAGCCAGCCATGCAGCGTCGAGCTGCCCGGTTCGATACGCAGGAGCGCTGCCTGGCCCTTGGCTTGGCTTGGCATCAGGCGGCGCAAGGCAATGCTGTCCACTTCCGCGACCACCAGCTCCAGCCCCGCGGCTTCGAATGCTGCCTGCACGGGCTGCAATGCGCTCTGACGGCTGGCCGCGACCAGGACATCCAGGCTACCGGGTTGCAGCAATGAGGCACCCAGCACCTGAAAGTCCAGCACCAGGTCTTCAAGGGGAAAGGGAAACAGCCGGTCCGCTTCCGCCAGCAGTTGTGCCTCCATTTGACTCGGGGCCTGACTGACTGGCAGCTGGCACAGCTTGCAGATCACTTGCGAGGCAGGCAGTGCCACGGCGACCCGGCGCTGGCGGCTGCCGGATTGCCGATAAGCGCTCCGCAGGGCAGCGACGATTCGATCCGGGTCCTGCCAGCCGTTGCCGGGCGCAAGCGGCTCGACCACCCAGACCAGCTGCTGGTAGCGCCCCCTGTGGCGCCGCAGCTGGGCAATGCGGATGGAGTCGGAAGCGATCTCCACCCCCAGCAGTGAACTGGCATCCTTGCCAAAACGTCCAAGCATAGCGACTTCCTTGTTACAACCATGAACCGCCGCATTGCCGGGCCTGACCGGCCGGACGGTGCAGCGGGCCGCCTGGCCGGTCACCCGGCGAGGCGAAAAATGCTTATAATGCCCAGCGTTTTTTCGTCCGCCGGCCCCGTGCGCAATTCACCTCTCAATCTGGACACCGAAAAGCCTTGATACGCCTGCTGAAGTTCTTCTGGTGGTCTTTTGTCGCAGTCATCTGCGCGCTCGTACTCGGTGTGAGCGGTGCGTTTCTGTATCTTAGCCCCAACCTGCCGTCGGTCGATTCGCTCAGAAGCGTTCAGTTGCAGATCCCCCTGAGGGTATACAGCAGCGATGGCAAGCTGATCGCCGAATTCGGCGAAATGCGCCGCTCGCCGATCCGTTTCGCGGAAATTCCGCCACAGTTCATTCAGGCGCTTCTGTCAGCCGAGGACGACAATTTCCTCAATCACTACGGGGTCGACCCGAGCAGCCTGATGCGCGCCGCGACCCAACTGGTGAAAACCGGTCACATCCAGACCGGCGGCAGCACCATCACCATGCAGGTGGCGAAGAACTTCTTCCTCACCAGCGAGCGCAGCTTCTCGCGCAAGACCAACGAAATTCTCCTGGCCCTGCAGATCGAACGTGAGCTGACCAAGGACGAGATCCTCGAGCTGTACGTCAACAAGATCTACCTGGGCAACCGCGCCTACGGCATCGATGCGGCCGCGCAGGTGTACTACGGCAAGTCGATCCGTGACGTGAGCCTGGCGCAGATGGCGATGATCGCCGGCCTGCCCAAGGCGCCGTCGCGCTTCAACCCGCTGGCCAACCCGGTCCGCGCCAAGGAGCGCCGCGACTGGATCCTCGGGCGCATGTACAAGCTCGGCAAGATCGACGAGGCGAGCTATCAGGCCGCCCTGGCCGAGCCGCTGAATGCCAGCTACCACGTGCCGACCCCTGAAGTGAACGCACCTTATGTCGCCGAAATGGCCCGCGCCGAAATGGTTGGCCGCTATGGCAGCGAGGCCTACACCGAAGGTTTCCGTGTCACCACCACGGTACCGAGCGACATGCAGGAAATGGCCAACAAGGCCATCCTCAATGGCCTGTCCGAATACGACGAACGCCACGGCTACCGTGGCCCTGAAGCTCGCTTCCCGGGCAAGACCCTGGCCGCCTGGCAGCAGGAACTGAGCAAGCAACGCACCCTGGGCGGCCTGGAGCCAGCCATTGTCACGCGCGTGGAAAAGAGCGGCGTGAAAGTGCTGACCCGTGGCGGCAGTGAAGAAGAAGTTGCCTGGGACACCATGAAGTGGGCGCGCCCGTTCCTCAACAGCAATTCGCAGGGTCGCGCACCGCAATCGCCTGCCGACGTTGCTCAGGTGGGTGACCTGGTGCGCCTGCAGCGCCTGAATGACGGCAAGCTCAAGTTCAGCCAGGTACCCGGGGCACAGAGTGCGCTGGTATCCCTCGACCCGTACAACGGCGCCATCCGCGCCCTGGTCGGCGGTTTCTCGTTCGAGCAGAGCAACTACAACCGTGCCATGCAGGCCAAGCGCCAGCCAGGCTCCAGCTTCAAACCGTTCATCTATAGTGCGGCACTGGACAGCGGCTACACCGCCTCCAGCCTGGTCAACGATGCACCGATCGTGTTCGTCGACCAGTACCAGAACAATGAGTGGCGACCCAAGAACGACACCAATACCTTCCTCGGCCCGATCCGCCTGCGCGAAGCGCTGTACAAGTCGCGCAACCTGGTGTCGATCCGCCTGCTGCAGGCCATGGGTGTAGACCGTACCATCGACTACATCGCCAAGTTCGGCTTCAACAAGCAGGACCTGCCGCGCAACCTTTCGCTGGCGCTGGGCACTGCAACCCTGACGCCGATGGAGATCGCCACCGGCTGGAGCACCTTTGCCAACGGTGGCTACAAGATCAATCCGTACCTGATCGATCGCATCGAGAGCCGCAGCGGCGAGACCCTGTTCACCGCCAACCCGGCACGGGTGCCGCAAGGCGCCGAAGACCATGCCGGCCTCGCGGCACCGGAACAGCCGATCAGCACCGCGGCCTTGCCTGGCGAGGCGCCATCCGCCCTGGGCCAGATCGCCCCGCCGCCGCAGACACCCGCTGTCGCAGAGCAGATCATCGACGGCCGCACCACCTACATCCTCACCAGCATGCTGCAGGATGTGATCAAGCGCGGCACCGGCCGCCGGGCTTTGGCCCTGGGCCGTACTGACCTGGCCGGCAAGACAGGTACCACCAACGAATCCAAGGATGCCTGGTTCTCCGGCTACAACGCCGATTACGTGACCACCGTCTGGGTCGGTTTCGACCAGCCGGAAACCCTCGGCCACCGTGAGTACGGCGGCACGGCCGCACTGCCGATCTGGATGAGCTTCATGGGTGCGGCACTGAAGGACAAGCCAAGCCACGCACCGGCGGAACCGGAAGGCATCCTCAGCCTGCGGGTCGACCCGGTCAGCGGCCGTGCAGCTTCGCCAAGCACGCCAGATGCCTACTTCGAGCTGTTCAAGGCCGAGGATTCGCCACCGTCGGTGGATGAGCTGGGCAATGGCACTGCGCCGGGCAGCCCGCTGCCAGCGGACGAAGCAGCGCCGATGGATCTGTTCTGATCTGATCGAATGCTGGGGGGCGCTTTGCGCCCCTTTCCGACCGGCAAACAAAAAGCCCCGACTCTTGCGAGCCGGGGCTTTTTTGTGTCGCTACCGCTGCAATCAGCCGTTGAACACTTCATCCACGCTGTTCAGCGGGTAGTGCTTCGGATACGGCAGGGTAGCCACGCCGGACTCGATGGCAGCCTTGGCCACGGCGTCGGAAACGACGGTGATCAGGCGAGCGTCCAGTGGCTTCGGAATGATGTACTCGCGGCCGAATTCCAGGCCTTCAACGCCGTAGGCTTCGCAGACTTCCTTCGGCACTGGCAGCTTGGCCAGGTCTTTCAGGGCGATGGCGGCGGCGATCTTCATTTCTTCGTTGATGCGCTTGGCGCGAACGTCCAGGGCACCACGGAAGATGAACGGGAAGCCCAGTACGTTGTTGACCTGGTTCGGGTAGTCGGAACGACCGGTAGCCATGATCACGTCGTTGCGAGTGGCGTGCGCCAGCTCTGGGGAGATTTCCGGGTCGGGGTTCGAGCAGGCGAACACGATCGGGTTGGCCGCCATCGACTTCAGGCCTTCCGGGCTCAGCAGGTTCGGGCCGGACAGGCCTACGAACACGTCAGCACCGTCCAGGGCATCAGCCAGGGTACGCTTGTCGGTAGCGTGGGCGAACTGGGCCTTGTACTGGTTCAGGTCGTCGCGACCAGCGTGGATCACGCCGCTGCGGTCGATCATGAAGATGTTTTCGACCTTGGCGCCCATGCTGACCAGCAGCTTCATGCAGGAGATGGCGGCAGCGCCGGCACCCAGGCAGACGATCTTGGCGTCTTCCAGCTTCTTGCCGGCGATTTCCAGGGCGTTGATCATGCCGGCCGCGGTGACGATCGCGGTGCCGTGCTGGTCATCGTGGAATACCGGAATGTCGCACTGCTCGATCAGGGTGCGTTCGATTTCGAAGCACTCTGGAGCCTTGATGTCTTCGAGGTTGATGCCACCGAAGGTGATCGAGATGCGCTTGACGGTGTCGATGAAAGCCTGCGGGCTTTCCGAGTCGACTTCGATGTCGAACACGTCGATACCGGCGAAACGCTTGAACAGAACGCCCTTGCCTTCCATCACTGGCTTGGAGGCCAGTGGGCCGAGGTCACCCAGACCGAGGATGGCGGTGCCATCGGAAATCACCGCGACCAGGTTGCCCTTGCCGGTGTATTTGTAGGCCAGCTCAGGATCACGGCCGATTTCGCGCACGGGTTCTGCAACGCCTGGGCTGTAGGCCAGGGCGAGATCGCGGGCGGTGGCGGTGGGCTTGGAGAGCTCGACGCTCAGTTTCCCCGGACGAGGTTGAGCGTGGTATTCGAGAGCGGCGGTTTTCAGGTCTGACATGGTGGGCATTCCGCTATTTACTGTTCTGACGGACCGCCGAGGATACGCAAAGAGCCGGGGAGCCACAAGACTGGTCAGTCACTTGTGTCAAGGCCTTTGGCCTACGACTTTAAGCTATCACGCACGGGGGCATTCGACTCACAGTGTGTACAATCTGATAGCGAACTGTCTACATCTTTTCAGCCTGAAGTGCGCTCCAGCATCCCGGGATCGGTCAGCGGCAACACCCAGCGTCGCTGCCCTGGCTTGAGCCCACCCTTGCGGGAACGATCCAGCACCCAGCCGCGCGCCTCGACCTGGCGTCCCTTGAGGTTAGCGAAGAAGCTGTCAGGGAAGTTGCGTTGCAGACGAGCGGGAATCTGCAACACCACGGTGTCGTCCAGTTCGAGCCAGATACCGCCACGATTGCGTTCGATGCCGCGGATGGTGCCGGCGACAATGGCGAACCCGGAATGCCGGACATCCGCGGCCCTGCGCACTGGCGAGCGGCGCCACAGCCCGGCCCGCGCCTCGCGCGCCACACGCTCGGCGGCTTGCTGGCAACCCGCGAGGCGCACGTTGGGTGCAACCGCTACGCGATAGCCCAGCCCTTCGCTGAGCAGCCGTGCCTCGAGATTGTCGCCATTACGCCCATAGATGTTCGCCAGGGTGCGGCCATACCTGTCCTTGCCCTCGACACCCGGCACCAGCCCGACACGCCCGTCACTGGCCTTGACCAATGCCTGCAGGCGCTGCCTGGCAGCCTCGGCGTACGGCTCACTGGTGCGCCCCTTGCGCCCGATTTCTGGGGTATTGATGCCGATCATGCGCACACTGCGACCGTCGGTCAGGCGCAGCGTGTCGCCATCCACCACCTGGCGCACCGCCACCTGCTGTGGCCTGTCGGGCACCGGGCAGAACGCCAGGACCGGGAGCTGCCAGATTGCGCCCACAAAAAAGGCGCCCACAAGGGGCGCCTTTTTCAGCAACAATGCGAAGCCCGAAGGATTCGCCGTGCGCATGATTACTTCTTGGTACCGAACATACCGAAGCGATCGGCGAACTTCTGTACGCGACCACCGGTGTCCAGGACTTTCTGCTTACCGGTGTAGAACGGGTGGCACAGGTTGCAAACGTCGATCGCCAGGGTGTTGCCCAGGGTCGAACGCGTTTCGAACTTGTTACCGCAGCTGCAGGTGACTGCAACTACTTCGTAGTTCGGGTGGATACCTTCTTTCATGGTCACTTCCTCGAGCTGCGTGCCGCCACCCAACACCTATTGTTGAATACCGCACGTAATTAGGCGGCGAATAATACCAGAGCACCGCGCCAACGCAAGTTGTCGCTTGCACCGACCGTCGTCTGCTAGGCTCGCCAGTCTTTGAAACACCCTCTGAGACCTGCCGCGTGTCCGACGTCATCCTGCGCCTTGCCCTGCCTTCCCCGTTGCGTCGCCTGTTCGATTACAAGGCGCCAGCAAGCATGGCGCGCCAGGTATTGACACCTGGCATGCGCATCCGCGTGCCTTTCGGGCGCCGCGAAATGATCGGCGTGCTGGTAGAAGTGTGCGCGCAGAGCGAAGTGCCTGCCGACAAGCTCAAGCCCGCCAGTGCCTTGCTGGACCCGGTTTCGCCGATCCCGGCATCACTGTTCAAGCTGTGCCTGTGGACCGCCCAGTACTACCAGCACAGCCTGGGCGACACCCTGAGCTGGGCGCTGCCCACGCTGCTGCGCCAGGGCGAACCTGCCGAAATGCGCCAGGAGCGCTTCTGGCACGTGGCGCCCGGCGCACGCCTGGAGGACCCGCGCATCGCCCGCGCCCCGCGCCAGCGCGATGCCCTCAAGACCCTGGCCCAGCACCCGCACGGCGTGGCGCACAGCCTGCTGAGCAAGCTCAACCTGAACAAGGACAGCCTCGACCTGCTGCTGGCCAAGGAGCTGGTTCAGCTGGAAGTACGCCGCCACCTGCCGACGCACCGCCACGAACACTGGCTGGCGCAGCCGGAACTGCCGCTCAATGAAGAACAGCGCGAGGCTTTCGACACCGTGCGCGAGGGCTTCGGAGGTTTCGCCGCGTTCCTGCTGGCCGGCGTCACCGGCAGCGGCAAGACCGAGGTCTACCTGCAGCTGATCCGCGAAACCCTGGAAGCCGGCAAGCAAGCGTTGGTGCTGATCCCCGAGATCAACCTCGGCCCGCAGACCCTGGCGCGCTTCGAGCAGCGCTTCAATGCCCGCATTGCCCTGCTGCATTCGGCCGTGAATGACCGCGAGCGCCTCGATGCCTGGCTGGCCGCCCGCGACGGTGAAGCCGACATCATCATCGGCACGCGTTCGGCACTGTTCACGCCCATGAAGAACCCCGGCCTGATCATCATCGACGAAGAGCACGACGGCTCCTACAAGCAACAGGAAGGCCTGCGCTACCACGCTCGTGACCTGGCGTTGGTGCGCGCCCACCAGGAAAACATCCCGATCCTGCTCGGTTCCGCCACACCGTCGCTGGAAACCCTGCACAACGCACTCACCGGCCGCTATCGCCTGCTGCGCATGAACCAGCGAGCTGGCGGCGCCCGCCCACCGCGCATGCTGCGCCTGGATGTGAAGAGCCTGCCGCTGGACAGTGGTATCAGTGGCCCGTTGCAGCAGGCCATCCGCCAGACCCTGGAGGCCGGCCAGCAAGTTCTGGTGTTCCTCAACCGCCGCGGCTTTGCCCCGACCTTGCTGTGCCATGACTGCGGCTGGCTGTCCGAATGCCCCCGCTGCGATGCCCGGATGACCGTGCACCAGCGCTCTGGCGTGCTGCGTTGCCACCACTGTGGCTACGACGAGCGCCTGCCGCACCAGTGTCCGCAGTGCAACCACGTCGACCTGCGGCCCGTTGGCGCTGGCACCGAACGCGCCGAAGAACGTTTGAAAGTACTGTTCCCGGATTACCCGATCCTGCGCGTGGACCGCGACAGCACGGCGCGCAAGGACGCCATGCACAACCTGTTCAGCACCATCCAGCGCGGCCAGCCAAGCATTCTGGTGGGTACCCAGATGCTGGCCAAAGGTCACCACTTCCCGCGGGTAACCCTGGTCGCCATTCTCGATGCCGATGGAGGGCTGTTCTCCGGCGACTTCCGCGCCAGCGAGCGCATGGCCCAGCTGATCGTCCAGGTGGCCGGCCGGGCCGGGCGCGCCGAAGAGCCCGGCAAAGTGATCATCCAGACGCACCTGGCCGATCACCCGCTGCTGGTGCAACTGACCGAACAAGGTTACTTCGCCTTTGCCGAGCAGGCCCTGGACGAACGCCGCAACGCCGGACTGCCACCGTTCTCCCACCTGGCCCTGCTGCGCGCCGAATCGCACAAGCCCGGCCAGGCTGAAAGCTTCCTTGACGAAGCCTGCGCCGCTGCCGAGCGCCTGGTCGCCGAACAGCGCCTGCCTGGCATCGAATTACTGGGGCCGGTGCCTGCGCCAATGGAGCGACGCGCCGGTCGTTTCAGGGCGCAACTATTGATTCAGGCCAATACCCGGGCCCCCTTGCATCGACTGATCAGCGCCTGGTTGCTAGTGTTGGAGCAACTGCCGAGCGGGCGCCAGGTACGTTGGTCGCTGGATGTCGACCCGGTCGACCTTTATTAAGCTTCTGCCCCAAAGGTTGGCAACCCGCCCCCGGCAACGGATAATGCCCAGTTTTTCCACCTGCGCATCCAGGCGCTCCACCGCGCTTGCGGTCGAAAAGAGATCCCCATGAAAGACACCATTCGCCAGCTGCTCCAGCAAGCCCTCACCCAACTCGTCACCGACGGTGTGCTGCCTGAAGGGCTGTCGCCGGCGATCCAGGTGGAAAACGCCCGGGACAAGACCCACGGCGACTTCGCCAGCAACATTGCCATGATGCTGGCCAAGCCGGCCGGCATGAAGCCGCGCGACCTGGCCGAGAAACTGATCAATGCTTTGCCGGCCAGCGCCGACATCAGCAAGGTCGAGATCGCCGGCCCAGGCTTCCTGAACTTCTTCCAGAACACCGACGCCCTGGCCAACCGCCTGGATGCCGCCCTCGCCGACGCCCACCTGGGCGCACGCAAGGCCGGCCCTGCGCAGAAGGTGGTGATCGACATGTCGGCACCGAACCTGGCCAAGGAGATGCACGTCGGCCACCTGCGCTCGACCATCATCGGTGACAGCGTCGCCCGTGTGCTGGAGTTCCTCGGCGACGACGTGATTCGCCAGAACCACGTGGGCGACTGGGGCACCCAGTTCGGCATGCTGCTGGCCTACCTGGAAGAAAACCCAATCACCAGCGACGAGCTGTCGGACCTGGAAAACTTCTACCGCGCAGCCAAGAAGCGTTTTGACGAGTCCGAGGAATTCGCCACCCGTGCCCGCGGCCTTGTAGTCAAGCTGCAGGCCGGCGACCAAGAGTGCATGGCCCTCTGGACGCGCTTCAAGGACATCTCGCTGTCGCACTGCCAGAAGACCTACGAGCTGCTCAACGTCAAGCTGACCATGGCCGACGTAATGGGCGAAAGTGCCTACAACGCCGACCTGGCCAACGTGGTCGCCGACCTCAAGGCCAAGGGCCTTTTGGTCGAGGACCAGGGCGCCCAGTGCGTGTTCCTCGAAGAGTTCAAGAACAGCGAAGGCGAGCCCCTGCCGGTGATCGTGCAGAAGGCTGACGGCGGCTACCTGTACGCCACCACCGACCTCGCCGCGGTGCGCTACCGCAGCAACGTGCTCAAGGCCGACCGCGCCCTGTACTTCGTCGACCAGCGCCAGGCCCTGCACTTCAACCAGGTGTTCGAGGTTGCCCGCCGCGCCGGCTTCGTCGGCCACCCGATGCAGATGGAGCACATGGGCTTCGGCACCATGAACGGCGCCGACGGCCGCCCGTTCAAGACCCGCGATGGCGGCACCGTCAAACTGATCGACCTGCTCACCGAGGCCAAGGAGCGCGCCTACGCGCTGGTCAAGGAGAAGAACCCGAGCCTGGCCGAAGACGAACTGCGCCACATCGGTGAAGTGGTCGGTATCGGCGCAGTGAAATACGCCGACCTGTCCAAGCACCGCACCAGCGACTACAGCTTCAACTTCGAACTGATGCTCAACTTCGAAGGCAACACTGCGCCTTACCTGCTGTATGCCTACACCCGTGTCGCCGGCGTGTTCCGCAAGCTGGGCAAGGGCTTCGACGAAGTCGACGGCAACATCGTGCTGCAGGCCGCTCACGAGCAGGATCTGGCCGCGCGCCTGACGCAGTTTGGCGAGATCCTCAACAGTGTCGCCGACAAGGGTACCCCGCACGTGCTGTGCAGCTACCTGTACGACCTCGCCGGCCTGTTCTCGAGCTTCTACGAGAACTGCCCGATCCTCGCCGCCGAAACTCCGGAACAGCAGCAGAGCCGCCTGCGCCTGGCAGCCCTGACCGGCCGCACCCTCAAGCAAGGTCTGGAGCTGCTCGGCCTGGAAACCCTGGAGCGCATGTAAGTTGGCTGCCAAGAAAAAACCCGCTCCCAAACGCGGCGCCAGCCGTCAGACGGCCCCCGCCAAGCAGCCGATCCCGGGCTGGGTATGGCTGGCGGTCGGCCTGACGGTCGGTGCGTTCATCGTCTTCCTGATGAAGCTCGAACCCGGTGGCGGTGACATCAAGCGCACCAAGCCCGAGCAGCAGAAGCCGGAGAAAGTGGCCGAGGCCAGCAAGTCGGCCACCCCTGCAACGCCACAGGCGCCGGTGAAGCCGAAGTACGACTTCTACACCCTGCTGCCGGAATCCGAGGTGATCGTGCCGCCTGAGGCCGTGCCGGAGAAGACCCCGCCAGTACCTGCGCAGCCGGTGACCCCGGTCACGCCGGCAGAAGCCGCGAAGATCGATACCGCGCGCGCCCAGGCCGCACTGCTGGGGCAGACACCGCCACCCGCGCCACCGGTGATCAAGCCGGCGGCGACCACGCAGTACTTCCTGCAGGCTGGCTCGTTCCGCAAGCAGGCCGACGCCGACAAGGTCCGCGCGCAGATCATCCTGCTCGGCCAGGTGGTCAAGGTCGAGTCCGGTACCGTCAAGGAAGAAACCTGGTACCGCGTACTGGTCGGGCCGTTCAGCAACCGTGAGCAGCTGACCGTGGCGCAGAAACAGCTGGCAGGGGCCGGGTTCAGCAACCTGCTGCTGCAGCAGCGACAGACCCGCCAGTAACGAAAAAGGCCTTGCCGCACAGCGCGACAAGGCCTTTTTTGTGGGCGCCTGCCGCCCTATCGGCTGCGGGCGTTGGCTTCGGAAATCTGGCTGTTCAAAGTCCAGAAGTCATACAGCACACCAATCAGGAACAGGCCGCCGGTGAAGAAGTAGATGATCGCCGAGATCCACTTGCCCTGGTACAGGCGGTGTACACCAAAAATGCCCAGGAAGGTCAGCAGGATCCAGGCAATGTTGTAGTCGATACGGCCGGACTGGAAGCGCATGTCCGCCTCACGGTCCATCGACGGAATCAGGAACAGGTCGATCAGCCAGCCGATACCGAGCAGCCCCAGCGTGAAGAACCAGATCGTTCCGGTGATCGGCTTGCCATAGTAGAAGCGGTGCGAGCCGGTAAAGCCGAATATCCACAGCAGGTAACCGATGACCTTGCTGTGGGTGTCGTGATACGGCGCCCCTTGCTGATAACTGTTCATTCATAGCCCTCGTGGGTTATCTGAAAATTTTCTAAAGAAAAATGTGACTTTTTCATCGCAGCCCGACGTACGGCAGCATGACAATCGACCAACGGCCCTGAAAGGAAGCAAAAAGCTGTTATAAAGTTGCGCGCCAACACACACATAACATTTAAAAGAGCTTCATCTATGCCGCCTTTCTTCAAGACATGGCTGACCCTCTGCCTATTATTGCCCCTGGCCGCCCACGCCACCAATCGTGAGCAACGTCTTCCCAATGGTTTCACCGGTTACACCAGCAATACCTCGGTGAAACACGCGCCCGTCAAGCAGACCGCGCTGCATGCACGCTCGAACTATTCGGGCAAGGGCCACAACCTGCCTGCCGTGGCGGCGATGTCGCCGAAGCAGAGCAGCGATGTGCTCAGCCGTGCGGTCAACGTGCTCGGTACCCCTTATGTTTGGGGCGGCAGCAACCCGAAAAAAGGGTTCGACTGCAGCGGGCTGGTCAAGTACGCCTTCAACGACGTGGCAGACGTCGACCTGCCGCGTACGTCCAACGCCATGGCCCAAGGCCACGGCGTGAAGGTGGCCAAGAGCGACCTCAAGCCAGGTGACCTGATCTTCTTCAATATCAAGAGCCGTCGGGTCAATCACGTTGCCATCTACCTGGGTAACGACCGCTTCATCCATGCGCCGCGCACCGGCAAGCGGGTGAGTATCGACAGCCTGAGCAAGCCTTACTGGCAGCAACATTATGTGGTTGCCAAGCGGGTGCTGCCGAAAGAGCAGCAACAGCTGAGCCTGGCCAAGCGCTAAATCGGTTCCAGCCTCTTCACGGGCAAGCCCGCGAAGAGGCCGGGACAGACATTAGAGATCGCTGATCAATCCTTTATCCCTCAGCCCCCGCATCGCCCCCTCCATCGTCCGCATCCCCTCCGCCGCCCCCGCCTGCATCACCGAACACAACTGCGCCATCCGCCCCTCGCGCACCAGGTTGCGTACCGCCGGGGTCGCCACCAGTACTTCTCGCACCGCCACCCGCCCGCCGCCCGCACGCTTGACGAGCACCTGCGCCACCACCAGCCGCAGCGCGTCCGCCAACATGGCCCGCACCAGCGTTTTTTCCTCCGACGCAAAAACCTCAACCAAGCGGTCAATGCTGCTGGCCGCCGAGCGCGTATGCACCGTGGCCAGCACCAGATGCCCGGTCTCAGCAGCACGCAACGCCAGGCGGATGGTTTCCAGGTCGCGCAGTTCGCCAATCATGATCACATCCGGGTCCTGACGCAGGGCGCTGCGCAGCCCTTGGGCAAAGTCTCGACAATGCCGGCCAATTTCACGCTGGTTGATCAGGCCGCGCTGGCTGCTGTGGATAACTTCAACGGGGTCTTCGAGGGTGATGACATGCAGCGCCCGCTCACGATTGAGTCGGTCGATCAGTGCCGCCAGGGTGCTCGACTTGCCGCTACCGGTCGGGCCGCCCACCAGCACCAGGCCATCCGTGTGCTGCGCAACGGCTTGAAACACTTCTTCGAGATCGAGCTCATCGACACTGGCAATACGTTTCGGAATCAGCCGAAGCGTGGCTGCCGGGCCGTTCAACTGCCGAAACAGATTGAGGCGAAAACGCCCCAGCGATGCCAGTTCCACTGCCAGATCCAGCTCATCGCCCTGCAACCATTGCCGGCACTGGTTCTCATCGAGCAGCGGCGTCAATGCGTCGCTCAACGCGGCCGGGGTCACGCTCGGCAGCGCCATGCGCCGCAGCTCGCCGTCCACGCGCAGCATCGGTATCTCGCCCGCTGCCAGATGCAGGTCGCTTGCCCCGGCATCCGCGGCCCGGGCCAACAGGTCGGTCACATCCATGAGACTCCCCAATAGCCATCAAGCAGGTAGAATGCCGAAGATCTCCAGAGCCGACGGCATCGATCCATGTCCACCATAGCAGACAACCTTTCCGCCCTCGCCGCCCGCATCCACAGCGCCGCCCAGGCCGCCGGACGCGACCCGGCCAGCGTCCAGCTGCTGGCCGTGAGCAAGACCAAACCGGCCAGCGCCGTACGCGAAATCCACGCCGCTGGCGTGCGCGATGTCGGTGAGAACTACCTGCAGGAAGCCCTGGCCAAGCAGGAAGAACTGCGCGACCTGCCCTTGATCTGGCACTTCATCGGCCCCATTCAGTCGAACAAGACCAAAGCCATTGCCGAACATTTCGACTGGGTACACTCCGTGGACCGCCTGAAGATCGCCCAACGCCTGTCCGAACAGCGCCCTGCGGGCCTGGCGCCGCTGAACATCTGCCTGCAGGTGAACGTCAGCGGCGAAGACAGCAAGTCCGGTTGCGCCCCGGCCGACCTGCCAGCACTGGCCAAGGCCGTGGCGGCACTGCCCAACCTGCGCCTGCGCGGGCTGATGGCGATCCCCGAGCCGACCGAAGACCGCGCCGCTCAGGAGGCCGCCTTCGCCAGCCTGCGCCAGCTTCAGGAAAGCCTGGGCCTTGGCCTGGATACCCTGTCGATGGGCATGAGCCACGACCTCGAAGCGGCCATTGCTCAAGGCGCGACCTGGGTACGTATCGGTACCGCCCTGTTCGGCGCCCGCAATTACGGCCCCGTCTGATTCCATGCTTTACTCACTCTTTCCCTCAAGGACCTGACATGAGCAAGACACGTATTGCCTTTATCGGCGCCGGCAACATGGCCGCCAGCCTGATCGGCGGCCTGCGTGCCCAAGGCCTGGACGCGGCGCAGATCCGTGCCAGCGACCCCGGCGCCGAGACCCGCACCCGCGTCCAGGCCGAACACGGCATCGAAGCCTTCGAAGACAACGCCCAGGCCATTGCCGGTGCCGACGTGATCGTGCTGGCGGTGAAACCGCAGGTCATGAAGGCTGTGTGCGAGGCACTGAAGCCGAACCTTGAAGCCGGCCAGCTGATCGTCTCGATCGCCGCCGGCATCACCTGTGCCAGCCTGCAGGCCTGGCTCGGCGCCCGCCCGGTGGTACGCTGCATGCCCAACACGCCAGCGCTGCTGCGCCAGGGCGTCAGCGGCCTGTACGCCACTGCTGAAGTGTCCGCCGAGCAACGCCAGCAGGCCGAGCAGCTGTTGTCGGCCGTCGGTACTGCCCTGTGGCTGGAGCAAGAGCAACAACTGGACGCCGTCACCGCGGTCTCCGGCAGTGGCCCGGCCTACTTCTTCCTGCTGATCGAAGCGATGACCGCTGCCGGCGAAAAACTGGGCCTGCCACGCGAAACCGCCTCGCAACTGACCCTGCAAACCGCCCTGGGCGCCGCGCACATGGCCGTGGCCAGCGATGTCGATGCCGCAGAACTGCGCCGTCGCGTCACCTCGCCAGCCGGCACCACCGAAGCGGCGATCAAGTCGTTCCAGGGCAACGGCTTCGAAGCCATCGTCGAGCAGGCGCTGGCTGCGGCGTCGAAGCGTTCCGCCGAGCTGGCCGAACAACTGGGCAAATAAGGAGCTGTTGATGAATGCACTGTCCGGCGCTGCGATCTTCGTGGTGCAAACCCTGGTCAGCCTGTACCTGGTGATCGTCCTGCTGCGCTTCGTGCTGCAGCTGGTCAAGGCCAACTTCTACAACCCGCTGAGCCAGTTCGCCGTGCGCGCGACCCAGCCACTGCTCAAGCCGATCCGCCGGGTGATCCCCAGCATCGGCGGCCTGGACACCTCATCGCTGCTGCTGGCGATCGTCATCCAGGCGCTGCTGATGGGCTTCGTGCTGATGGTCACCTACGGTACCTTTGGCGACGTCCTGCACCTGCTGATGTGGGCCATCATCGGCATCACCTCGCTGTTCCTGAAAATCTTCTGGGTGGCGATGATCGTCATGGTGATCGTTTCCTGGGTCGCACCGAACAGCCACAACCCGGCTGCCGAGCTGGCCTGGCAGATCAGCGAGCCGGTGCTGGCACCGTTCCGCCGCATCGTGCCCAACCTGGGCGGCATGGACATCTCGCCGATCTTCGCCTTCCTGGCGATCCAGGTGATCCAGTCGTTCGTCATGCCTCCGCTGGCCGCCTATGCCGGCATGCCACAGGAACTGTGGCGGATGATCTGATCCCACTTACTCCCAGTGGCAAGCCTTCGCTTGCCGCTGGGGGGAGTGCTCTTTAGACTTACGCCTCCGTCAAGCGTGAGCAGGGTCGATGTCCACTGTCCTTCCCGAAGATTCCGTCGGTCTGGTTACACCGCAAATTGCCCGGTTCGATGAACCGCTGGCCCTGGCCTGCGGCCGTTCGCTGAACAGCTACGAGCTGGTCTACGAGACCTATGGCACCCTGAACGCCAGCGCGAGCAATGCCGTGCTGATCTGCCATGCCCTGTCCGGCCATCACCATGCCGCTGGCTACCATGCCGTCACCGACCGCAAGCCGGGCTGGTGGGACAGCTGCATCGGCCCCGGCAAGCCGATTGATACCAACCGCTTCTTCGTGGTCAGCCTGAACAACCTAGGTGGCTGCAATGGCAGCACCGGCCCGAGCAGCATCAACCCGGCCACCGGCAAGCCCTATGGTGCCGAATTCCCGGTACTGACCGTGGAAGACTGGGTGCACAGCCAGGCGCGCCTGGCCGATCGCCTGGGCATCCAGCAGTGGGCGGCCATCGTGGGAGGCAGCCTGGGCGGCATGCAGGCCCTGCAGTGGACCATCACCTACCCCGATCGCGTACGCCATTGCGTGGACATCGCCTCGGCTCCCAAGCTGTCGGCGCAGAACATCGCCTTCAACGAAGTGGCACGCCAGGCCATCCTCACCGACCCCGAGTTCCACGGCGGCTCGTTCCAGGACCAGGGCGTGATCCCCAAGCGCGGCCTGATGCTGGCACGCATGGTCGGCCACATCACTTACCTGTCTGACGACTCGATGGGTGAGAAATTCGGCCGTGAGCTGAAGAGCGACAAGCTCAACTACGACTTCCACAGCGTCGAATTCCAGGTCGAGAGCTACCTGCGCTACCAGGGCGAAGAATTCTCCGGCCGTTTCGACGCCAACACCTACCTGCTGATGACCAAGGCCCTGGACTACTTCGACCCGGCCGCGGCCAATGGCGGCGACCTGGCCGCGACCCTGGCCGACGTCAAGGCGGATTACTGCATCATGTCGTTCACCACCGACTGGCGCTTCTCCCCTGCCCGCTCGCGGGAGATCGTCGACGCCCTGATGGCGGCCCGCAAGAACGTCTGTTATCTGGAGATCGATTCGCCTTACGGCCACGATGCCTTCCTGATCCCCACACCTCGCTACATGCAGGGTTTCGCGAACTACATGAACCGCATCGCCATCTGAGGACAGCATGAGAGCCGATCTGGAAATCATCCACGACTGGATTCCCGCCGGCAGCCGGGTACTCGACCTGGGCTGCGGCAGTGGCGAGCTGCTGGCCTCGCTGCGTGACCGCAAGCAGGTCACCGGCTATGGCCTGGAGATCGACGCCGACAACATCGCCGCCTGCGTGGCCAAGGGCGTCAACGTCATCGAGCAGGACCTCGACAAGGGCCTGGGCAACTTTGCCAGCAACAGCTTCGACGTGGTGATCATGACCCAGGCCCTGCAGGCCGTGGAGTACCCTGACCGCATCCTCGACGAAATGCTGCGGGTAGGTCGCCAGTGCATCATCACCTTCCCCAACTTCGGCCACTGGCGCTGCCGCTGGTACCTGGCCACCAAGGGCCGCATGCCGGTTTCGGACTTCATGCCGTACACCTGGTACAACACGCCGAACATCCACTTCTGCACCTTCGCCGACTTCGAAGAGCTGTGCCATGAGCGCCGCGCCAAGGTCCTTGACCGCCTGGCCGTCGACCACTTGCACCGTAACGGGTGGGGTGGGCGGCTTTGGCCTAATCTTCTAGGTGAAATCGGCATCTATCGCGTCAGCAGCCCGGGCCTGCAGGAGCATCAACTGGCGGTCTGACGCCCACCGGAGGATTCGCACCATGCGTCGCCTAGCCCTGTTCCTGATCAGCCTGTGCCTGGCCCTGCCAGTGATGGCGGCCGATGCCGCCCGACCCGAGCGCAAGGAAGTCTTCGGCGACGTGACGGTGCACTACAGCGCCTTCACCTCGAGCATGCTGCAACCGGACATCGCCGCTGCCACCGGGCTCAACCGCAGCAAGAACCAAGGCGTGCTCAACATCGCCGTGCTCAAGGCCGACAAGCCCGCCATGGCGGTGGTCAGCGGCACGGTGAAAGACCTGACCGGGCGCACCAGCCCGCTGTCGTTCAAGCAGATAACCGACCAGGGTGCGGTGTACTACATCGCCCAGTTCAAGATCGAGCAGGCCGAGACCCTGACCTTCGACCTGAATGTCGAAACCGGCGGGGTCAGCCATCAACTCAGTTTCAACCAGGAAGTGTTCCCAGGAGAATGATGAATTTCCAGCAACTCGTGTTGGCCAGCCACAACGCCGGCAAACTCAAGGAACTCCAGGCCATGCTCGGCCAGTCCGTACAGCTGCGCTCGATCGGTGAGTTCAGCCAGGTAGAACCCGAGGAGACCGGCCTGTCGTTCGTCGAGAATGCCATCCTCAAAGCCCGCAATGCTGCGCGCCTCTCCGGCCTGCCGGCGCTGGCCGACGATTCTGGCCTGGCAGTGGACTTCCTCGGCGGTGCGCCGGGCATCTACTCGGCACGCTATGCCGATGGCAAGGGTGACGCGGCGAACAACGCCAAGCTGCTCGAAGCCCTGAAGGACGTGCCGCCAGAGCAACGCGGCGCCCAGTTCGTCTGCGTGCTGGCCCTGGTGCGTCACGCCGATGACCCGCTGCCGATCCTTTGCGAAGGCCTGTGGCACGGCAGCATCCTGTTCGAGGCCAGCGGCGAGCACGGTTTCGGCTACGACCCGCTGTTCTGGGTACCGGAGCGCAAGTGCTCCAGCGCCGACCTCGCCCCTGTGGATAAGAACCAGCTCAGCCACCGCGCCCGCGCCATGGCCCTGCTGCGTCAACGTCTGGGCCTGGCATGATCGCAACGTTGTCCCAAGCTGGCGCGGTGGCGCTCACCAACCTGCCGCCGCTGGCGCTGTACATCCACATCCCGTGGTGTGTGCGCAAATGCCCTTATTGCGACTTCAACTCCCACGCCGCCGGGCCTGAGCTGCCGGAAGAGGCCTACGTCGACGCCCTGTTGACCGACCTCGATCTGGAACTGGCCGCCGTGCAGGGCCGGACACTGTCGTCGATCTTCTTCGGTGGCGGCACGCCAAGCCTGTTCAGCGCTAATGCCCTGGGGCGTCTGCTGCGTGGCGTGGAGCAGCGCATTCCGTTTGCAGCGGACATCGAGATCACGCTTGAGGCCAACCCAGGCACCTTCGAGCAAGAGAAGTTCAAGGCCTACCGGCAGACCGGCATCAATCGTCTGTCGATCGGCGTGCAAAGCTTCCAGCCGGCCAAACTGGAAGCGCTGGGGCGCATCCACAATGGCGATGAAGCGATCCGTGCCGCTGGCATGGCGCGTGCGGCCGGCTTCGACAACTTCAACATGGACCTGATGCACGGCCTGCCCGACCAGTCGCTGGATGACGCGTTGGGCGACCTGCGCCAGGCCATTGACCTGGGGCCGACCCACCTGTCGTGGTACCAGCTGACCGTCGAGCCGAACACGGTGTTCTGGAATCAACCGCCGGAGCTGCCTGAAGACGACATTCTCTGGGACATCCAGGAAGCCGGCCAGGCGCTGATGGCGGCCAACGGTTTCAAGCAGTATGAAGTTTCGGCCTATGCCCAGGCTGACCGTGCCGCCCGGCACAACCTCAACTACTGGCGCTTTGGTGACTTCATCGGCATCGGTGCCGGCGCCCACGGCAAGCTCACCTTTGCCGATGGCCGCATCCTGCGTACCTGGAAGACCCGCCTGCCCAAGGATTACCTGAACCTGGCCAAGCCGTTCAAGGCCGGCGAAAAGCTGTTGCCGGTGGACGAGCTGCCGTTCGAGTTCCTGATGAACGCCCTGCGCCTCACCGATGGCGTGGAAGCTGAGCTGTTCACCCAGCGCACCGGGCTGCCCCTGGCGCAGCTGGCCGAAGCCCGCCGCGCAGCCGAACAAAAGGGCCTTTTGCAGGTCGAACCGGATCGACTGGTGGCCACGCCGCGCGGCCAGCTGTTCCTCAATGACCTGCTGCAGTATTTCTTGACCTAAGGATGACCCATGGATCTGGTACTTGATCTGCTCGCCACGGTTTCCCGCTGGAGCCGCAGCAATCTGTCTGAGATTTCCCTGGCCCTGGTAGGCTGCCTGCTGGTGCTGTTCGGCACCGACATCAAAGGCTGGGTGGACCAGCGCCTGGGTGCCCTGGCGGGTGCGCTACGGGTGCCGGTGATGGCTGCCCTGGTGATGATCGGCAGCGGAGCAGCGCTGATCTATGCCACGCCGTGGGTGGTGAAGGGGTTGGGGCAGTTCAACAACTATGCGCTGGCACCGGTGTTGTTGGTGGTGCTGGTGTTGATTGGTGTGGTGGCTGACCGCCGCGGGTGAGCCTGCTAAAAGCTGCCCCGGAAAACCAGGGCAGCCCTACCACCTGACTAGCCCTTACTGGGCATCGTCAAAGTGATCGCGCATGAAGTCTCGAGCGGTCTTGAGCACAGTCAAGATCCGGATGAGCTTCCAGACGCGGCTCAGCGCATCAAGCAAACGCTTCATATGCCTTGGCCTCCGTGTTGGCGGGCCAGTCTTCCAGCATCTAACCGGTACTTCGATGCCTTCGAAAACTATGTGAGTGTTTTCGGTGAAGTGGCCAGGTAAATGGCCCTTCGAGCAGAGTCACCGGCACGGTTCTCAGGCCGTGTCGAAGGGGCCGGAAAGCAGAATTCTTCTCCTACCCGGCCCATCACCGAATTCATCTCACAGGAGCAGCGCGATAATACTTCGGTTCTACCGTCAGAGCTGTTAACGACTCCGACACACATAATGCTGGATATTTCTGATCATTGACGCCTCCTTTCGGGCTACCTATGATCCACTGACTGTGTGAGTGTTTTCGGTGAAGCTCCGGAGCGAAGGATACTCAGTCCTATCACTCCCATAAAAAAACCGCTCTTCTCAGAGCGGTTTTTTTCGCCTGAATTTCTACAGGCCTCAGCAATTCGAAAGGCTGAATCAGCCAATCAATCCACCTTCTCGAACTTCAAATCCCACACCCCATGCCCCAGCCGCTCGCCGCGGCGTTCGAACTTGGTGATCGGGCGCTCTTCCGGGCGCGGCACGTAGGTACCGTCTTCAGCACGGTTGCGATAGCCCGGGGCGGCGCTCATCACTTCCAGCATGTACTCGGCATACGGCTCCCAGTCGGTCGCCATGTGGAACACGCCACCGGGCTTGAGCTTGCGACGCACCAGCTCGGCGAACTCCAGCTGAACGATGCGGCGCTTGTGGTGACGCGCCTTGTGCCATGGGTCCGGGAAGAACAGCATCAGGCGGTCGAGGCTGTTGTCGGCCACGCAGCGGTTGAGCACTTCAATCGCATCGCAGTCATACACCCGCAGGTTCTTCAGGCCCTGGGTCAGTACGCCGTTGAGCAGCGCACCAACACCCGGACGGTGCACTTCGACACCGATGAAGTCCTGTTCAGGCGCGGCAGCGGCCATTTCCAGCAGGGAGTGGCCCATGCCGAAGCCGATCTCCAGGGTGCGCGGCGCCGAACGGCCGAACACCTGGTCGTAGTCCACCGGGCTGTCGGCCAGCGGCAGGATGAACTGCGGGCCGCCCTGGTCGAGGCCGCGTTGCTGGCCTTCGGTCATGCGCCCGGCGCGCATCACGAAACTCTTGATGCGGCGGTGTGGGCGCTGGTCGCCGTCGGCGGAGATCGGCGTATCTTGCGAGTCAGTCATCAGGGGCTCTTACTTGATCAGACCATCCAGCGGCGAAGAGGCGCTGGCATAAAGTTTTTTCGGCATGCGGCCGGCCAGGTAGGCCATGCGGCCAGCGAGGATGGCGTGCTTCATGGCCTCGGCCATAACTACAGGCTGCTGGGCGTGGGCGATGGCCGAGTTCATCAGCACGGCTTCACAGCCCATTTCCATGGCGATGGTGGCGTCGGAGGCGGTACCCACGCCAGCATCGACCAGCACCGGCACCTTGGACTCCTCCAGGATGATCTGCAGGTTGTAGGGGTTGCAGATGCCCAGACCCGTGCCGATCAGGCCGGCCAGTGGCATCACCGCGATGCAGCCGGCTTCGGCCAGTTGGCGGGCGATGATCGGATCGTCGCTGGTGTAGACCATCACGTCGAAACCATCCTTGACCAGCACTTCGGCGGCCTTGAGGGTTTCGATCACGTTGGGGAACAGGGTTTTCTGGTCGGCCAGCACTTCCAGCTTCACCAGGGTGCGCGACTCGTGGGACTTGTGGCCATCGAGCAGCTCACGGGCCAGACGGCAGGTACGCACCGCCTCGACAGCGTCAAAGCAACCTGCGGTATTCGGCAGGATGGTGTACTTGTCGGGCGACAGCACGTCGAGCAGGTTCGGCTCGCCCGCATTCTGGCCCAGGTTGGTCCGGCGCACGGCCACGGTGACGATCTCGGCACCCGAGGCCTCGGTGGCCAGGCGGGTTTCTTCCATGTCACGGTACTTGCCGGTGCCGACCAGCAGGCGCGACTGGAAAGTGCGCCCGGCCAGGATGAAGGGCTTGTCGCTACGAACGTTGCTCATCGTTGTTCCTCGGGAAAAGATTGCTGGGCTTGCAGGTGAATCGCCGGGCCGGGATCAGCCGCCACCGATGGCGTGGACCACTTCGACCTGGTCGCCTTCGTTCAGCTGCGTGCTGTCGTGCTGGCTACGGGGCACGATATCCAGGTTGAGTTCCACCGCTACCCGGCGCCCGGTCAGCTCCAGGCGGGTCAGCAGGGCCGCGACGCTTTCGCCAGCGGGCAATTCGTAAGGTTCACCGTTCAGTTGAATGCGCATGCGCACGGCCACCATTGTTCTTTGGGGGCCCGCATTCTAGCGCCGATCAGCGACTTAACCCAAGGGCAGCGCGCACCATTAGTCGCGATTGTGGACCGTCTGGTCAGCCCAGGCGCCAGGCTGCCAGGCCCAGACACAGCCAACCGGCGAGGAAACACAGGCCGCCGATGGGGGTGATGATGCCTAGCTTGCCAATACCGCTCAGGGTCAGCAGGTAGAGGCTACCGGAGAACAGCACTATCCCCAGGGCGAACAGACCACCGGCCCAGCCGACCAGGCGACCCGGCAGATGCGCCGCGAGCAGGGCGACACCGAAGATCGCCAGCGTGTGCACCAACTGATAGGTGACACCGGTGTGGAATATCGCCAGGTAATCGGCGCTCAGGCGGTTTTTCAGCCCATGCGCGGCGAAGGCGCCAAGGGCGACACCGGTAAAGCCGAAAAAGGCGGCGAGCATCAGGAAGCTGCGAAGCATGGGACGACTCCTTGTATCGGGTCTGTATAATGGCCCGTTCCACCGGTCCGGCCAAGCCATCGCCATGCTGTCATCCCTTATTCGCCGCCTCGCCCGCGCCCTGCTCTGGTTCGCTGCCGGCAGCATCGTGCTGGTGCTGGTGTTCCGCTGGGTGCCGCCGCCTGGCACGGCCTTGATGGTCGAGCGCAAGGTGCAATCATGGGTGAGTGGCGAGCCGATCGACCTGCAACGCGACTGGGAACCGTGGGAGAACATCTCCGACGAGCTCAAGGTGGCGGTCATCGCCGGCGAGGACCAGAAGTTCGCCAGCCATTGGGGCTTCGACATCCCGGCGATCCAGGCGGCACTGGCCTATAACGAACGTGGCGGCAGCGTCCGCGGCGCCAGCACCCTGACCCAGCAGGTCGCCAAGAACCTGTTCCTGTGGTCGGGTCGCAGCTATTTTCGTAAGGGGCTTGAGGCCTGGTTCACAGCGCTGATCGAGCTGTTCTGGACGAAGGAACGAATTCTCGAGGTGTATCTGAACAGCGCCGAGTGGGGCAAAGGCGTGTTCGGCGCCCAGGCTGCGGCGCGTTATCACTTTGGCGTCGACGCCAGCCGCCTGACCCGCCAGCAGGCCGCTCAACTGGCCGCTGTGCTGCCGAGCCCGATCAAGTGGAGTGCCAGCCGGCCGAGTGCCTACGTGGCCAGCCGGGCGGGGTGGATTCGCCGGCAGATGAGCCAGCTGGGCGGGCCCAGTTACCTGATGCAACTGGACAGCTCGCGCAGGCCATGAGCCTCAACAAAAAAGCCGCTCACCCTCACGGGTCAGCGGCTTTTCAATGCAGCCAGGCTTGATCAGATAGTGATCAGCGCCTTGACCTTGTTCATCGCGTTCTTCTCCAGCTGGCGAATACGCTCAGCCGAAACGCTGTACTTGTCAGCCAGCTCATGCAACGTGGCCTTTTCTTCCGCCAACCAGCGCTGGTAGAGAATATCGCGACTACGGTCATCCAGGCCTTGCAGCGCTTCGTGCAGGTTGCTGGTGGAGTTGTCGCTCCAGTCGGCATCCTCCAGCTGCACAGCCGGGTCGTAGCGGTGGTCTTCCAGATAATGCGCTGGCGACTGGAAAGCGCTGTCGTCATCCGCTTCGGCTGCCGGGTCGAAGGCCATGTCCTGGCCACTAAGACGGCTTTCCATCTCGCGCACTTCACGTGGCTCGACACCGAGGCTTTCCGCCACGCGATGCACTTCGTCGTTGTTCAGCCAGGCCAGACGCTTCTTCTGGCTGCGCAGGTTGAAGAACAGCTTGCGCTGAGCCTTGGTGGTAGCCACCTTGACGATGCGCCAGTTGCGCAGGATGAATTCGTGAATCTCTGCCTTGATCCAGTGCACGGCGAAGGACACCAGGCGCACACCCATTTCCGGGTTGAAGCGCTTGACTGCCTTCATCAGGCCGACGTTGCCTTCCTGGATCAGGTCGGCCTGGGCCAGCCCGTAGCCTGCATAGCTACGCGCGATATGTACAACGAAACGCAGGTGGGCCATCACCATTTGCCGAGCGGCCTCGAGATCCTGCTCGTAGTAGAGACGCTCGGCCAGATCACGCTCCTGCTCGACAGACAACAGCGGGATGCTGTTGACCGTGTGCACGTAGGCTTCCAGGTTTGCACCGGGCACCAGGGCATAGGCAGGTTGCAACGATGTGGTCATTCAAGAACCTCCGACTTACAAAACTCGCGCCTTGTGAGCGCTGCCAACATTGACCCGGAACGACCGTACAAGTTCCATCGTGAAGAAAATGTCAATGCTGGCACGTAAAAACTATCGCGGTGCCAGCTCGTTCAAATGGCGGGCAACGGCAATCCATGCACCGATATACCCCAACAGCACCGCTCCGATCAAGAGCGAGAGACCATCGGACGCAGGCACCCCGCCCAGGGCAAAGTCACTCCCATACAGCCCGGACAGCCCTACCACGGCCTCGTTCAGCCAGTTCAGGCCAAAGGCCAGGATCGCCCAGGCCAGCACGCCCGCGCCCAGGCCGTACAAGGCCCCCATGTACAGGAAAGGCCGGCGCACGTAGCTGTCGGTGCCGCCTACCAGCTTGATCACTTCGATCTCGATTCGGCGGTTTTCGATATGTAGACGAATTGTGTTACCGATTACTAACAGCAGTGCAGAAATCAGCATCACTGCCAGGCCGAAGACAAATCGGTCGCCCAGCTTGAGGATTGCCGCCAGGCGCTCCACCCAGACCAGGTCCAGCTGCGCATTCTCCACCCTTGGCAGCTCCGACAGGCGCTGACGCAGGGCTTCCAGGGCCGGCTTGTCGACTTCGGTCGGGGTAACCACCACTACACCGGGCAACGGGTTGTCAGGCAGCTCGCGCAGGGCTTCGCCCAGGCCGGACTGCTGCTGAAACTCTTCCAGGGCCTGCCCCGGGCTGACGTACTGGGCGTCGGCGACACCCGGCATGCGCTTGATGTCGTCGCGCAGGGCTTCGCCCTGCTGGCTACCTGCATCGAGCTTCAGGTACAGCGAAATCTGCGCAGCACGCTGCCAGGAGCCACCCAGCACCTCGATATTCTTCAGCAGCAGCGACAGCCCCATGGGCATGCTCAGGGCCACGGCCATCACCAGGCAGGTGAAGAAGCTGCCGATCGGCTGCTTGCCCAGGCGCCGCAGGCTGTCGGCCAGGCTGGCGCGATGGCTTTCCAGCCAGGCGTGCAGCAAGGTACGGAAGTCCGGGCCGTCGTCGTCGTGATCGCCGCCCTTCTTCTTGGCTGGCTGCGGGTCGGCAGCCTTGGGTGCAACGCGCTCGGAAACCTTGGGTGTACGTGTAGTGCTCATTGCCCGGCCTCCCCATCGCCGATCAGACGACCGCGCTGCAGGGTCAGCATGCGGTGGCGCATGCGCGCAATCAGTGCCAGGTCGTGACTGGCGATCAGAACCGTGGTGCCCAGGCGGTTGATATCCTCGAACACCCCCATGATTTCCGCGGCCAGGCGCGGGTCGAGGTTACCGGTGGGTTCATCCGCCAGCAGCAAGGCGGGTTGGTGGACGATGGCCCGGGCGATACCGACCCGCTGCTGCTGGCCGGTGGACAGGTCGGCCGGGAACAGCTCGCCCTTGTCGGACAGCGAAACGCGCTCCAGCGCCGAGTCTACGCGCTTGGCGATCTCGGCCTTGGACAAGCCGAGAATCTGCAGCGGCAGGGCGATGTTGTTGAACACCGTGCGGTCGAACAGCAGCTGGTGGTTCTGGAACACCACGCCGATCTGCCGGCGCAGGAACGGGATCTGCGCATTGCTGATCTGGCCCAGGTCCTGCCCGGCCAGCATCAGCTTGCCGCTGGTCGGGCGCTCCATGGCCAGCAGCAGGCGCAGCAAGGTGCTCTTGCCCGCGCCCGAATGCCCGGTGACGAACAGGAACTCGCCCCGGCGAGCCCGGAAACTCAGCTCATGCAAGCCGACATGGCCGTTAGGGTAGCGCTTGGCAACCTGTTCGAATCGGATCATGGTCAGTCTCGCTCGGCGAACAGAGCCTTGACGAACGGCTCGGCTTCGAAAGTACGCAGGTCATCGATACCTTCACCGACGCCGATGAAGCGGATCGGGATGCTGAACTGCTTGGCCAGGGCAAAGATCACCCCACCTTTGGCAGTGCCGTCCAGCTTGGTCAGGGCCAGGCCCGTCAGTTCGACGCTCTGGTTGAAGTACTTGGCCTGGCTGATGGCGTTCTGCCCGGTACCGGCGTCGAGCACCAGCAGCACCTCGTGCGGTGCCTCGGCGTCGAGCTTGCCGATTACCCGGCGGACCTTCTTCAGCTCTTCCATCAGGTTGTCTTTGGTGTGCAGGCGGCCGGCGGTGTCGGCGATCAGCACATCGACACCACGGGCCTTGGCGGCCTGCACGGCGTCGAAGATCACCGAGGCGGAATCGGCGCCGGTGTGCTGGGCGATGACCGGGATCTGGTTACGCTCGCCCCAGACCTGCAGCTGCTCCACGGCAGCGGCACGGAAGGTGTCACCGGCAGCCAGCATGACCTTCTTGCCTTCCAGCTGCAGCTTCTTGGCCAACTTGCCGATGGTGGTGGTCTTGCCGGCACCGTTCACGCCGACCACGAGGATCACGTAGGGCTTGTTCTGCGCCTGGACCTTCAGCGGCTGCTCGACCGGGCGCAGCAGTGCGGCCAGCTCTTCCTGCAGCGACTTGTACAGCGCATCGGCGTCAGCCAGCTGCTTGCGGGCAACCTTCTGGGTCAGGTTCTGGACGATGGCCGAGGTCGCCTCGACGCCGACGTCGGCGGTCAACAGGCGGGTTTCGATCTCGTCGAGCAGGTCGTCATCGATGACTTTCTTGCCCAGGAACAGGCTGGCCATGCCTTCGCCGATGCTGGCGCTGGTCTTCGACAGGCCCTGCTTGAGGCGGGCGAAGAAACCGGGCTTGGACGGCTCGGAGGCAGCCGGGGCAGCCACCACGGGGGCTGGATCCGGTTCGGCAGGCGCAGGGGCCGCGACCACCGGCTCCGGGGCGCGACGTTCCGGTATCACCGGCGGCGCCTTCGGCTCCAGGTCCGGCACCAGCGCCACAGGTTCTTCGGCGACCGGAAGCACCAGGTTGCTGACAGGGGCGGCATGCTCAACTACCGGAGCAACCTCGACCGGCGCCGTTTGCAGAGGCATGGAGGCGACAGGTTCAGGTGCCGGTGCGACCAGCGGCGCAGAAGCAACCGGCTCAGGCTCGGGCGCCTGCAATGGCTTGGAAGCGACCGGCTCTGGCACAGGCGCTTCGACCACCGGGGGCACAGGCTCGACCGGCGCAGGCTGCTGCGCCTCGACCAGCGGCTGCTCGACAGCAGGCTGCGCTGCTACCGGCTCGGCAGGCAGCACCTCGGGCGCTTGTGGCTCTGGCGTTTGAGGCTGTTCGGCGACAGGTTGCTGCGGCTTCTTGCGAAACCAGCTGAACAGGCCTTTTTTCTCGCCAGCCTCGGCCGGCGCTTTTTTGTCGTCGTTGGAACCAAACATGGAAGACGGCTATCTCAGGGTAGCGATGGGCCAGCAGCTGGCGCATCGGGAATTCTCTAAACGCAGAACAGACTATTTTGAATCCGACTGGTTCATGCGCAATGTTTTGTCTTAATGGGCCTGCAGGCCAGAACGGCGACAGGCATGGTCGCCAGGCAACCGGATCAGTATCCTAGCACCTCCTGGCCCGCCGACGCTAAACCAGCGGGCCGCCGAACAGGTTAATCACCGTATGAATGCTCTAGCCCGCCGCGCCGCTGGCCTGTTGCTCAGCACGCTCTGCCTGCCGCTTGCGGCCTTTGCCGTCGACGTGCAACCGACCCACGAATTCATCCTCGACAACGGCCTCAAGGTGGTCGTGCGCGAAGACCACCGTGCCCCGGTGGTCGTCTCGCAGATCTGGTACAAGGTTGGTTCCAGCTACGAGACCCCGGGCCAGACCGGCTTGTCCCATGCCCTGGAGCACATGATGTTCAAGGGCAGCGCCAAGATCGGCCCCGGCGAGGCCTCGCGCATCCTGCGTGACCTCGGTGCGGAAGAGAACGCCTTCACCAGCGACGACTACACCGCCTACTACCAGGTGCTGGCCCGCGACCGCCTGCCAGTAGCCCTGGAGCTTGAAGCCGACCGCCTGGCCAGCCTGCGCCTGCCTGCCGACGAGTTCGCCCGCGAAATCGAGGTGATCAAGGAGGAACGCCGCCTGCGTACGGATGACCAGCCAAGTTCCAAGGCCTTCGAGCTGTTCCGCGCCATGGCCTTCCCGGCCAGCGGCTACCACACCCCCACCATCGGCTGGATGGCCGACCTCGAACGCATGAAGGTCGAGGAGCTGCGCCACTGGTACGAATCCTGGTACGCACCGAACAACGCCACCCTGGTGGTGGTCGGCGATGTCACTGCCGATGAGGTCAAGGGCCTGGCACAGAAGTACTTCGGCAGCATTCCCAAGCGCGCCGTGCCACCCGCCAAACTGCCGCTGGAACTGGCCGAACCGGGCCAGCGCCAGCTGACCCTGCACGTGCGCACCCAGTTGCCGAGCCTGATCTACGGTTTCAACGTACCGGGCCTGGCCACCGCCAAGGACCCACGCACCGTGCACGCTCTGCGGCTGATCTCGGCCCTGCTCGATGGCGGCTACAGCGCGCGCATGCCCGCACGCCTGGAACGTGGCCAGGAGCTGGTGGCCGGTGCTTCGTCCAGCTACAACGCCTTCACCCGTGGCGACAGCCTGTTCCTGATCTCGGCCACGCCGAACGTGCAGAAGCAGAAGTCCCTGGCCGACGTCGAAAAAGGTGTCTGGCAATTGCTCGACGAACTCAAGACCACCCCGCCGAGCGCCGAAGAGCTGGAGCGCGTGCGTGCCCAGGTCATTGCCGGCCTGGTCTACGACCGCGACTCCATCAGCAGCCAGGCCACCACCATCGGCCAGCTGGAAACCGTCGGCCTGTCCTGGAAGCTGATCGACACCGAGCTGGACGAACTCAAGCGTGTTACTCCGGAAGACGTGCAAAACGCTGCACGCACCTATTTCACCCGCGAACGCCTGAGCGTTGCCCATGTACTGCCCGAGGAGTCCGCTCATGAGTGATCGCAGCGCACCACGCTACACCCTGATCGGTACGGGCATCATCGCGCTGGTGGTGGCAGTGGCCGCCGTGCTCGCCCGGCCGGCGCACTCCGAAGCCGATAGCAGCGCCGCTCGCCCAGCCAATACCCTGCAATCGCTGGCCGAGCTGGATGGCAAGGCGCCCAGCCGGCGCCAGCTGAACATCCAGAACTGGACCACCGCCGAAGGCGCCCGGGTGCTGTTCGTCGAGGCTCGCGAGCTGCCGATGTTCGACCTGCGCGTGACCTTTGCCGCTGGCAGCAGTCAGGACGGTAACACCCCGGGCCTGGCCACCCTGACCAACGCCATGCTCAACGAGGGCGTGGCCGGCAAGGACGTGACCGCCATCGCCGAAGGCTTCGAGGGCCTGGGTGCCGACTTTGGCAACGGCTCCTACCGCGACATGGCCGTGGCTTCGCTGCGCAGCCTGAGCGCCAAGGACAAGCGCGAGCCAGCCCTCAAGCTGTTCGCCGAAGTAACCGGCAAGCCGACCTTCCCGGAAGATGCACTGAAACGCATCAAGAACCAGCTGCTGGCCGGTTTCGAGTATGAGAAGCAGAACCCTGGCAAGATCGCCGGCAAGGCCCTGTTCGGCAAGCTCTACGGTGACCACCCTTACGCGCAACCAAGCGATGGCAGCGCCGAGAGCGTGCCAGGCATCACCCTCGAGCAGCTGCGTGCCTTCCATGCCAAGGCCTATGCCGCTGGCAACGCAGTGATCGCCCTGGTCGGCGACCTTAGCCGCGAAGAGGCCGAGGCCGTCGCCGCCCAGGTCTCCGCCGCCCTGCCCAAAGGCCCGGCGTTGGCCAAACCGGCCCAGCCGGTTGAACCCAAGGCCGGCATCACCCACATCGACTTCCCGAGCAAGCAGACTCACCTGATGCTCGCCGAACTCGGTATCGACCGCCAGGACCCGGACTGGCCGGCCCTGTCGCTGGGCAACCAGATCCTCGGTGGCGGCGCCTTCGGCACCCGCCTGATGAGCGAAGTCCGCGAAAAGCGCGGCCTGACCTACGGTGTGTACTCGGTGTTCAGCCCGATGCAGGTACGCGGCCCGTTCATGATCAACTTGCAGACCCGTGCCGAACTCAGCGAAGGCACGCTCAAGCTGGTCCAGGACATCCTCGCCGACTACCTCAAGAGCGGCCCGACCCAGCAAGAGCTGGACGATGCCAAGCGCGAACTGGCCGGCAGCTTC
This sequence comes from Pseudomonas sp. NPDC089422, assembly GCF_044749405.1. Lineage (NCBI taxonomy): Bacteria > Pseudomonadati > Pseudomonadota > Gammaproteobacteria > Pseudomonadales > Pseudomonadaceae > Pseudomonas > Pseudomonas sp. NPDC089422. Next base: position 154,721 of record NZ_JBIVHW010000002.1, on the reverse strand, counting down.
CCACTGTCCAATGCCAGCAACGCCAGCATCGTCGGCCAGCTGGGCGCGATCGGTTTCTACAACCTGCCACTGACCTGGCTGGAAGACTTCATGCAGCAGTCCCAGGCGCTGACCGTCGACCAGGTCAAAACGGCGATGAACAAGCATCTGGCAGCCGATAAACTGGTGATCGTCACCGTTGGCCCGAACGTGCCACAGCAGCCACTGCCTGCCCCCACAGACAAACCGTCCGAGCAGCCGCTCGGCGTACCGGAGCACTAATGCCTAGATCCACCCCTCCCGTCCGCCCGCAGCAGGGCCAAAGCAAGGGCCAGGGTCACCTGCGCATCATCGCCGGCGAGTGGCGCAGCCGCCGCCTGGCGGTGCCGGAAGGCGAAGGCCTGCGCCCCACGCCTGACCGCGTGCGCGAAACCGTGTTCAACTGGCTGGCGCCCTACATCGAAGGCGCACAGGTGCTGGATGCCTTCACCGGCAGTGGTGCCCTGGTGCTCGAAGCGCTGTCCCGTGGCGCCGAGAATGCCGTGGCGCTTGACAGCAACCCGGCTGCCATCAGCAACCTGAAGAACAACCTCGAGATCCTGCGCTGCCCACGCGGGCAGATCCTGCAGACCGATGCCCTGCGCTACCTGCAGAACCCGGCCAAGCAGCAGTTCGACGTAGTGTTCCTCGACCCGCCGTTCCACCAGGACCTGCTGGCCAACACCTGCAACCTGCTGGAACAGAACCAGTGGCTGCGCGAACTGGCGTGGATCTACACCGAAAGCGAGGCAGCCCCGTCGACGCTGCCGATGCCCGGCAACTGGCGCCTGCACCGCGAGAAAAAGACCGGTCAGGTGCATTACGCACTGTGGCAACGGGGCTGATCTCGTCGTAAGCCGTATTTAGTTACCGCAAAACCACCATCGGCATGGTTGAAGCTGCTTCCACGTTCTCGCAGGAGCCTTCAACCATGATCGAACACCCTTCTCCGCCCCTCCAGAGCAGCACCGTACAATCATTCACCCTTGCCAACGGCCTGCGCATCTACCTGCGCGAAGACCATCGTGCACCGCTGGTCAGTGTGCAGCTCTGGTTTCACGTCGGTTCGAGCTACGAGCCAGCAGGCCATACCGGTCTCTCCCATGCCTTGGAACATCTGCTGTTCGATAGCAGCAGCAAACTGACCAGTGGCCAGTATTCATCCATCATGACCCGCCTTGGCGGCAACCCGAATGCCTACACCTCCGCCGACGCCACAGTCTTCCCGCTGACACTGCCAGGCAGTCGGCTCGAGATTGCCCTTGAAGCCATGGCCGACGTCATGGCCAGCTCCACGATAAGCGATGCACCTTTCGCTCGCGAGCTGGATGTGGTCATGGCAGAGCGCCGCGAGGAGGTCGACAACGCGCCCTTGTCACTGGCACTGGAACATCACCAGTCACTGGCTTACGGCAATGACGGCTATGGCACGCCAATCATTGGCCACAAGGCTGACCTCGAGCACCTGACCCCGGCTGCTGCCCGAACCTGGTACCAGAGCTGGTACCACCCAAACAATGCCACGCTAGCAGTCGCGGGCGACATCACCTTGCTACAACTGCAAACCTTGGTTAGCCGGCACTTTGCGACAATTTCCGCCCATCGCCTGCCGCAACGCCAGCCCCCTTGCGCGCCGCCAGCGCAAGCTCGGCGCCATCAGGTACTGCGTCTACCCGGCCTCTACACCGGCGCAATACTCAGTTTCAACCTCCCCAGCCAATGTACCGCCCAGTCCGCCGAGCAAGCCTACGCATTGCGGCTACTGCCCGATCTGCTTGCTGACGGACACAGCAGTACCCTGCAGCGACGACTGGTTCTGGATGACCCTATTTTGCAGGGCCTGGGCTCCTCCTACGAACCCTGGCAGCGCGGTGACGGCCTGCTGGCTCTCTACGCACTCTGCAGCCCGCAGGCAACACCAGAGAACGCAGCCGAAAGGCTGATGCTGGAAATCGAAGCGTTTCGTCAGTCGGCACCTTCCAGGGAAGACCTTCAACGTGCCAAGGCTCGCCTGTTGGCCAGGCAGGTGTTCGAAAGGGATGGCATCGACAAGCAAGCCCAAGCCATCGGCAAACAGGCCGCCTGCGGCCTGGACCCGGTAGCACTGGACAATGAGCGGCAGGCCATCGAAGCCGTGACAGCCGAGCAGGTCGGCCTGGCAGCCCTTGAGTTTCTGACCGATTCCCGCGCTGCCATTACGTTCATGCACGACAAGGAGAGCGCTCATGCATGACTCGACTGCAACCCAAAACAGCATCTACGGCGGCCTGGTCTCTGCTCAGGGACTCGACCTGGATCAGTTCGAGTCCATCCTGACTCAGGTGCAAACCTGGACGACGCAAGCGGGCACAACCGTGAAATTCGTCGAAGCCCGCGGCCTGCCTATCGTCGATGTAGTACTAAAGTTCAGGGCCGGCACTGCCCAGGACACTGTGCACCCCGGCCTGGCAGCCCTGACGCTGTACATGCTCGATGAGGGTAGCCAGCAGTACACGGCCACCCAACAGGCCGAGCATCTTGAACGCCTGGGTGCAATCACCGAAAAACAGATACATCTGGAACATGCGACGCTGAGCCTGCGTAGCCTGAGTAGCCCGGCCGTGCTGGAGCCGTCCCTGGCGCTGTTCACTAACCTTGTTGCACAGCCAGCATTTCTTCCCTCTGCTCTGGACAAGATCAAACAGCAGTTGCTGCAGAGCAGCGCTTCACGCGATCGACATCCCGTATCGAGGGCGCGTAGCGAAGCCTTCCGCCACTTGTTCAGTGGCCATCCTTATGGCTGCCCACTCGGCAGCACCGAACAGGGTGTAACGGCGGTTACCACAGACGACCTGCGGACTTTCCACCGACGCGCCTATTCCGCCAGCAACCTGGAGATGGTCGTGGTCGGCGACCTTTCATTCGCTGAAGCTCAAGCACTTTCACGCCAGATCAGCCAGGCTCTGCCACAGGGTTGGTCAGCAACGGATCTGCCAACTGTCCCGACCGCCACCCGCGCGGGCATACACGTCGAACAGCCCGGCGCAAGCAGTGCTGTCCTGTTGGCGCTTCCCTTGAACGTGCCCGCCAATGATCCGGAGTTCCCGGCACTGGCGCTGGCCAGCAATGTATTGGGAGAAGGGCTCGAATCGCGCTCGATGGTGGAACTGCGCCAACGCCGCGGCCTCACTTACGGCGTGCAGACCCGCATGTCGCCATTACGGGCAGGCGGGTTGTTCACCATTGAATGGGAAGTCGCACCGGCGCATGTGCAGGGCTCTCAGGAGCTGGTGGTGACCTTGCTGCGCGATCTGATCGAGCAAGGGCCAACCCAGGCCGAGCTGCAAGTGGCACGCAAACAGCTGGAAGGGCAATTGCTGCGTGGTGTCGCCCAGAACAAGCACCTGGCGGGATTGCTTTCGGCGCTTACCCATCAAGGTCAACCTGACGATCATCTCAACACCTACCTCGAGCGCATCAACAGATTGACTCCAGCAGATGTTCGTGCCGCCATGCAGCGCCATCTCGATCTAAGCTACATCGTACAGGTCAGCGTCGGCCCAAGCGTCGAGCAACGACCTCTGCCAGCCCTCGACCAATAGCGCAGGTACAGTGGCGGCGTTTCATGGCACTCTACGCAGGCAAATCACGAGTCGCCCAGCATGCCCAGCCTCACCGCCACGTTCCGCCCGGCCATTGGCCTGTCCAACCCCCACCTGCAAACCCTGTGGGGGCCGCTGTGGCGCAAGTTGCCAGAGCTTGAGCGAAGCCGCGAACGCCTGTGGCTGGCCGATGGCGACTTTCTCGACCTCGATTGGCATGGGCCACATAGCCCGGATGCGCCGCTGGTGCTGGTGCTTCACGGTTTGACCGGATCGTCCCGCTCGCCCTACGTCAAAGGCTTGCAGCAATCGCTGCAGGCGCGCGGCTGGGCAAGCGTGGCGGTCAACTGGCGCGGTTGTTCGGGTGAGCCCAACCTGTTACCGCGCAGCTACCATTCCGGCGCCAGCGAAGACCTCGCCGAAGTGGTCACCCACCTGCGTGCCCAGCGCCCCTTGGCACCGCTGTATGCCGTCGGCTACTCGCTGGGTGGCAATGTACTGCTCAAGTACCTGGGGGAAAGTGGTTCTGACAGCCGACTGGAAGCAGCGGTAGCCGTCTCGGTGCCGTTCCGGCTGGACCAGTGCGCCGACCGGATCGGCCAGGGCTTTTCCAAGGTCTATCAAGCACATTTCATGCGCGAAATGATGGCTTATGTGCAGTTGAAAGAACGACACTTCCGGGACCGCGGACATCACGAAGGGCTGGCCGCGCTCGGCCGGCTTGGGCCTTTGGGCAGGTTGAAGACATTCTGGGATTTCGACGGCAAGGTCACCGCGCCGCTCAACGGTTTCACCGATGCCCACGATTACTATCGCCGCTCATCGAGCCGGTTCTATCTGGGAGAAAACCGCACGCCGACACTGATCATCCATGCCACCGATGACCCGTTCGTGTTCGGCCACAGCCTGCCCACGGCCAGCGAACTGGCACCGCAGACACAGTTCGAGCTGCATGAGCGGGGTGGGCATGTAGGGTTTGTCGACGGCAGCCTGCGGAACCCAGGCTATTACCTGGAGCGGCGAATTCCGCAATGGCTGGTCGACGGTCAGTGATTATTCGCCAGTCGCCACGCCATGTTTGGGATCATTGATCCATTCGCTCCACGACCCAGCATACAGTTTGCCCAACGGATAACCCGCCAGCGCCAGGGCAAACAGGTTATGGCAAGCCGTCACCCCTGACCCGCAATAGGCCACCAGATGCTCTGGCGAGCGCCCTGCCAGCTTCTCGGCGAAACGTTGCTTGAGCTGTTCCGCTGCCAGGAAACGCCCATCGGCACCGAGGTTCTCGTTGAAGGCCGCGCACTGAGCGCCAGGAATATGCCCTGCCACAGGGTCGATCGGCTCGACTTCGCCCCGGAAACGCGGCAACGCACGGGCATCGATCAAGGTCAGGTCAGGGCTACCCAGGCGCTTGGCCAGGTGCTCGGCGTCGATCAGCAGCTTGGCATCCGCCTCACCACTGAACGTCCCCTCGTGTTTGGCCGGCGCATCCAGGCTCAGCGGCAGGTGCGCCGCATGCCAGGCCTTGAGGCCACCGTCGAGGATGGCCACGCCACTGCGCTTGCCCAGCCAGACCAGCAACCACCAGGCCCGGGCGGCAAAGGCGCCGGGGCCATCGTCGTACAGCACCACTTCACTGTCATCTTCCAGGCCCCACTCGCGCAGGCGCTCGACCAGCCTGTGCGGGTCCGGCAGCGGGTGGCGGCCGGTGCGGCCCTTGCTGACCGGCCCGCTCAGGTCGCGCTCCAGGTCGGCAAAATGCGCCCCGGCGATATGCCCCTCGGCATAACTGCGTTGGCCGTAATCCACATCCTCCAGGGCAAAACGACAATCAAGGATCACCAGCTTGGGCGAGTCGAGACGCTCGGCCAGCTGTTGCGGGGTGATCAATTGCGCAAGGGGCATGACAATCTCCTGATCGATGGCACGAAGGCCCTGACTAGTGTTCCAGGGCCTGATTGAACGGAACGTGGAATTCCTGGCACAGGGCGTCCACCGCGCTGCGGGCGTTGCTGGTGACAAAACCCAGCTCCAGCACCAGCACCTGATAGACGCCGCGCTTGAAGGCTTCTTCACCCAGATGCGCGGAATGTTCACGCGTGGTGCTGAGAAAACGTACCCATGAGGTCAGCACGATCCAGGCATTGATGGTCAGCGACTCGATCTGCGCAGGCTCCATGGTCAGGATCCCGGCATCGACGAAGCCGCGGTAGATCGCCTGGCCCTGGCGCAGGCAGCGTTCGGAAAAACGCCGGTAGCGGGCGGCCAGTTCGGAGTCGCTTTCCAGCAGGTGTTCCAGATCACGGTGCAGGAAGCGGTAGTTCCACATCGCCGCGAGTAGCGCCTTGAGGTAGAAGCGCTTGTCCTCGACCGTGGCCACGCGGCCCTGCGGCGGTCGCAGGAAGCTGTCCACCAGCGCTTCGTACTGGCTGAACAGCAGGGCGATGATCGCCTGCTTGTTGGGGAAGTGGTAGTACAAGTTGCCGGGCGAGATTTCCATGTGCGCGGCAATGTGGTTGGTACTGACGCTGCGTTCGCCCTGCTGGTTGAACAGCTCCAGGCTGTTCTGCACGATGCGCTCTCGGGTCTTCATGCGCGGGGCCATGCTCAGCTCCCAGTCTGCGGGCTTTCGATAATGGGTCATCTTACGGTGAATCACACCGCTGATGCACCGTTTGCACCAGCGAAAAAAGTCGCACCATGGTACGAATTAGAGTATAGGCTCTAGTAACTTCAAGCCCAGACGAGAGACCGCCGTGACCTCGCCCATCGCTTTGCCTCCTGTGCATTCCGACACCGACCTTGAAGCGACGTTCGCCGCTCAGCGCCAGGCCTTTGCCGGCAACCCGATGCCGCCGGCGGCGCAACGCCGGCAATGGCTGAAAAGCCTGCGCGAGGCATTGCTGGCGGACCAGCAAGCACTGATCAACGCAATCGATGCCGATTTCAGCGGCCGCAGTGCCGACGAAACGCTGTTGGCCGAGCTGCTACCGTCGGTGCAAGGCATTCGCCATGCCGAGCGCCACCTGCAGCGCTGGATGCGTCCGGCCCGGCGCGCCGTGGGCCTGGCCTTCCAGCCAGCCAGCGCTCGCGTGCTGTACCAGCCACTGGGCGTGGTGGGCATCATCGTGCCCTGGAACTACCCGCTGTTTCTCGCCATCGGCCCGCTGACCGGTGCCCTGGCGGCCGGCAACCGGGTCATGCTCAAGCTCAGCGAGTCCACTCCGGCCAGCGCGCAGGCGCTGAAAGCCTTGCTGCAACGGGTGTTTCCCGAGGACCTGGTCAGCGTGATACTGGGTGAGGTCGAGGCCGGCCAGGCATTCGCCCGTCTGCCCTTCGACCACTTGCTGTTCACCGGCGCCACCAGCATCGGCCGCCAGGTCATGCTGGCTGCTGCACAAAACCTGACCCCGGTGACGCTGGAACTGGGCGGCAAATCGCCCGCCATCGTCTCGGCCAGCGTACCTCTGGACACGGCCGCCGAACGCATCGCCTTCGGCAAGACCCTCAACGCCGGCCAGACCTGCGTCGCACCCGACTATGTGCTGGTGCCGCGCGAGCGCCTGAACGACTTCGCCGATGCCTATCGCAAGGTCGTGCAGCGCATGTACCCACGCATCGCCGACAACCCCGACTACAGCGCCATCATCAACGCACGACAGCTGCAGCGCCTGCAGTACCTGCTGGATGACGCCCGCAGCAAGGGCGCCAAGGTGCTCGACCTGTATCCCGACGAAGTGCGCCAGGGGCGGCGCCTGCCGCCGCACCTGCTGACCAGGGTCAACGACAGCATGCAGGTCATGCAGGACGAGATCTTCGGTCCGCTGCTGCCGCTGGTGCCTTACGACCACCTCGACGAAGCCCTGGCCTACATCAATCAACGCCCTCGCCCCTTGGCGCTGTACTACTTCGGCTACGACCGCAGCGAGCAGCAGCACGTGCTGCAGCACAGCCATTCCGGCGGCGTGTGCTTGAACGACACCCTGCTGCACGTGGCCCAGGACGACTTGCCATTCGGCGGTATCGGCCCTTCGGGCATGGGCCATTACCATGGCCATGAAGGTTTCCTGACCTTCAGCAAGGCCAAGGCGGTGCTGGCCAAGCAGCGCCTGAATGCCGCGCGGCTGATCTACCCACCCTATGGCAAGGCCTTGCAGCGCCTGATCTACAAGCTGTTCATCCGCTGATGCAGCGCCGTGACCTGCTGCGCTTCAGCCTCGGCGCCAGCCTTTTCCTGAGCACCGCCAGCCTGGTTGGCTGCAGCGCGCAAACGCCCGCAGCCGGCTACCTGGTGCTGCGTGACGATGACCTGCCAGCCCTGCTTGCGCTGATACCGGTGGTGCTCGCCGGCACCTCGGCCAACGACAAGCTGGTGCTGCACAGCCTCGACCACAAACTGGCAGCGCTGTCGCCGGAAATGCTCAAGCTCACCCGGCAACTGTTCGATGTGCTCAACCTGCCGCTGACCCGCGGCCCGTTGACCGGGGTCTGGGGGGCCTGGGGGCAGGCCGGCAGCGCACAGGTAACGGCCTTTCTGCAGCGCTGGCAGGACAGCTCGCTGAATCTGCTGCGCATGGGCCACGCTTCGCTGCTGCAACTGCTGCAAATGGCCTGGTACGAGCGCCCGGAAGCCTGGGCCGCGTGCGGCTACCCCGGCCCACCCAAGATCTGACAACCAGAGCATCCTCAATGCCAGTAACCGACCCGTTTCGCCAAGGCCTCGAACGCGGCTGGATCACCCATGACGGCTCACGCCTGGAGCACGACCTGACGCTCGAAGCCGATATCGCCGTGATCGGCAGCGGAGCCGGCGGTGCCACCAGCGCGCAGATGCTCAGCGCAGCAGGCTTCAAGGTGCTGCTGATCGAAGAAGGCCCGCTGAAGACCAGCAGCGACTTCCATCTGCTGGAAAGCGAGGCCTACGCCAGCCTCTACCAGGAAGGCCTGGGGCGGATGAGCAAGGATGGCGCCATCACCATCCTGCAAGGCCGCGCCGTCGGCGGGACCACGCTGATCAACTGGACCTCGAGCTTTCGCACGCCACCCCAGACGCTGGCACACTGGGCCGCAGCACATGGCGTCACGGGCCTGGGGGAACAAGACATGCAGCCCTGGTTCGAGCGCATCGAGCACGAACTGGGTATCACGCCCTGGGCAATGCCGGCGAACGCCAACAACGACGTACTGCGCCGCGGCTGTGAACAGCTTGGCTATCGCTGGGCGGTCATCCCGCGCAACGTGCGTGGCTGCTGGAACCTCGGCTATTGCGGCATGGGCTGTCCGGTGAATGCCAAGCAATCGATGCTGGTCACGCGCATCCCGGCGACCCTCGAAAATGGCGGTGAACTGCTCTACCTCGCCCGCGCCGAACGCCTTGAGCACAATGGCGAACGTATCGTCCGGCTGCAGTGCCAGGCGCTGGATGCCCAAGGCGTGCACAGCACCGGCCGGCAGATCAGCGTGCACGCCCGCCACTACATTGTGGCCGGCGGCGGTATCAACAGCCCGGCCCTGCTGCTGCGCTCCCAGGCCCCAGACCCGCATGGCCGCGTGGGTAAACGGACGTTCCTGCACCTGGTGAACTTCAGCGCTGCACGCTTCGATGACCGCATCGACCCGTACTACGGCGCTCCGCAATCGATCTACAGCGATCACTTCCAGTGGCAAGGCGGTGTCGATGGGCCGGTGGGCTACAAGCTGGAAGTGCCACCCTTGCACCCGGCCCTGGCCAGCACCCTGCTCGGTGGATTCGGCAGCGACAATGCCCGACGCATGGCCGAATTGCCGCACACCCACGTGATGCTGGCCCTGCTGCGGGACGGCTTTCACCCCCAGAGCACGGGCGGGACAGTAGAGTTGCGCGGTGACGGCTCACCGGTGCTGGATTACTCGCTCACTGACTACCTGCGCGACGGCCTGCGCCGCGCCTATCACAGCATGGCGCAAATCCAGTTTGCTGCAGGCGCCAGGCAGGTCACGCCGGTCCATGGCGACGCCCGCGCCGCAGCCAGCCTGGGCGAGGCTCAGCGCGTGATCGACGCTTTGCGCCTGGAACCGTTCCGCACCCGGCTGGGCAGTGCCCATGTCATGGGCGGCTGTGCAATGGGCGACGACCCGCGCCAGGCGGTCTGCGACAGCCTGGGCCGCCATCACCAGCTGGAAAACCTGTCGATCCATGACGGTTCACTGTTCCCGACCAGTATCGGCGCCAACCCGCAGTTGTCGGTGTACGCCATCAGTGCTCGGCTGACCGAGGCCTTGGCTGCCCGCCTGGCACAGAGTGCATGACAACAAATACACGCCCTGTCTATAGTGCCATCAGCCGGCCGCATGACTTGGCCGGGCGCAATCGCTGCGCTACCATCCGACTCCCCAACGCACTCCAGCCAGGATGACGCGATGAACCGAGTGTTGTACCCGGGTACTTTCGACCCCATTACCAAAGGCCATGGCGACCTGGTCGAGCGCGCTTCGCGCCTGTTCGACCACGTGATCATCGCGGTGGCGGCCAGCCCGAAGAAAAACCCCCTGTTCCCGCTGGAACAACGGGTCGAGCTTGCCCGTGAGGTCACCAAGCACCTGCCCAATGTCGAAGTCATCGGCTTCTCGTCGCTGCTGGCGCACTTCGCCAAGGAACAGGGCGCGAACGTGTTCCTGCGCGGCCTGCGCGCGGTGTCGGACTTCGAATACGAATTCCAGCTGGCAAACATGAACCGGCAACTGGCGCCCGACGTCGAAAGCCTGTTCCTCACGCCTTCGGAGCGCTATTCGTTCATTTCCTCGACGCTGGTGCGGGAAATAGCCGCGTTGGGCGGAGATATCAGCAAGTTCGTCCACCCAGTGGTGGCCGAGGCGCTGACCGAACGCTTCAAGAAGTAACCCTGAGCGCCTGATCATCGCGCCCGCGTGCACTGCGGGCGCGAATGCGGCACAATTGTGCCCAAAGCGTTGAACATGCCCGGGCGATGCGCCCCGGCCGGAGTCCCCATGTCCCTGATCATCACCGACGATTGCATCAACTGCGACGTCTGCGAACCCGAGTGCCCGAACGAGGCCATCTCCCAAGGCGAAGAGATCTACGTGATCGACCCGAACCTGTGCACCCAGTGCGTGGGTCACTACGACGAGCCGCAGTGCCAGCAGGTCTGCCCGGTCGACTGCATCCCGCTGGATGAAGCGCACCCGGAAACCCAGGACGAGCTGATGGCCAAGTACCGCCGGATCACCGGCAAGGCCTAACGCTGGCAGCGCGGGCAGAACACGCTCGCCCGCTGCCCCAGCTTCACTTCGCGCAAGGCCGTGCCGCACACTTTGCACGGCATGCCGCCCCGCCCGTAGACGAACAATTCCTGCTGGAAGTACCCCGGCTGCCCGTCGCCGCCAATGAAATCGCGCAAGGTCGTGCCGCCTTGCTCGATAGCCGCCGCCAGCACCCGTTTGATCTCGATCGCCAGCTTCAGGTAGCGCGCCCGGGAAATCCCGCCCGCCTCGCGGCGCGGGTCGATGCCGGCAGCGAACAGCGCCTCGGTCGCGTAGATATTGCCCACGCCGACCACCACCGCGTTGTCCATGATGAAGGGCTTCACCGCCATCGAGCGCCCACGCGACAGCTGGAACAGCCGTTCACCGTCGAACAGGTCGGTCAGCGGCTCCGGCCCCAGGCGCAGCAACAGTTCGTGGTTGAGCGGGTCGAGGCTCCAGAGCATGGCGCCGAACCGCCGCGGGTCGGTGTAACGCAGCATCAGCCCCGATTCCAGCTCGATGTCGACATGTTCATGCTTGGCCGCTGGCAAGCCCAGCGCCACCAGGCGCAGGTTGCCCGACATGCCCAGATGGCTGATCAAGGTGCCGACCTCGGCGTTGATCAGCAGGTACTTGGCCCGCCGCTCGACGCTGACAATGCGCTGCCCGGACAGCCGCACGTCGAGGTCGTCGGGGATCGGCCAGCGTAACCGCCGGTCTCGCACCACCACGCGGCTGACGCGCTGGCCTACCAGGTGAGGGGCGATCCCGCGTCGGGTGGTTTCGACTTCAGGTAATTCCGGCATCGATCAGTGCCCGCCCAGTTCGCGAATGTTCTGTTTCAGGGTCTCGAAGTCGTACTCCGACAAGCCGATATAGTCCAGCACCAGCGGGCCGACCACATTCCACTCATGATCGACGCTCTGGTTGCCCAGCACGCGGTACGAGGCGCAGATGTGCTCGGCCATCTTCAGCACGGCCAGCAGGTTCTTCAACTGGCTCTGGGTATTACGCGACGAGTCTTCGCGGAAGATCGCCAGGGCATTGTGGTGGTTGGCGATGGCCGCGCTGATGTGCTCCGGCAGGCGCCAGGACTTGGCCGTGAAGTAGCCGACCACGGAATGGTTGGTGTTGAAGGCGCGGTTCTCGGTATCCACCACGCGGGTTTCCTCACCGGCCTTGGCGTAGGCGTCTTCGAGCACCTGCATGTACTCGGGGAAGCGCTTGAGCATCAGCGGTACGCCGCAATCGTGGAACAGGCCGAGGGTATAAGCCTCGTCGGCCGCCTGGATGCCTGTACGCTTGGCCAGGGTCAGGCAGGTCATGGCCACGTCCTGGGCGGTATCCCAGAACCGGTTGAGGGTGACGATGGTCTCGTCGCTCATCTCGCCCTTGATCGACTGCGCATTGATCAGATTGATGATCGAACGGCTGCCCAGCAGGTTCACCGCACGCTGGATCGAGCCGATCTTGTTCGACAGGCCGAAATGCGGCGAGTTGACCAGCTTGAGCAAGGCACCCGCGAGGCCAGGGTCCTGGGAAATCAGCTTGGCGATGGTTTCCAGATCCGGATCAGGCATGTACTGCTCGAACTGCAGGTCGACCATGATCTGCGGCTGCGGCGGAATGGTGATGCCTTGCAAGGCTTGCTGGATCTGTTCGGCGCTGAGTTCTTGGGACATGCGTACACACTCGTGAAGGACCGGGGGATTCTACCCTCCTTGCGCGCCAGGCGACCAACCACCGAATCATTGTGGGAGCGCAGGCAGCCAACAGGCTATAATCCCGCTCTTTTTTCCCGGAGCGACGTCATGTCCCTGCCCAGCCTTCGCCTCAAAGCCAATGCCGACCGCCGCCTGCGCGCCGGCCACCTGTGGGTCTACAGCAACGAAGTCGACGTTTCCGCGACCCCGCTGCAAGGCTTCCAGGCCGGCCAGCAGGCAGTGCTCGAAGCTGCCAATGGCAAGCCGCTGGGCATCGTCGCACTGAGCCCGAACAACCTGATCTGTGCCCGCCTGCTGTCGCGCGACATCAAGCTGCCACTGGACAAGTCGTTGCTGGTGCACCGCCTCAACGTCGCCCTGTCCCTGCGCGAGCGCCTGTTCGACCAGCCGTGCTACCGCCTGGTGTACGGCGACTCCGACCTGCTGCCGGGCCTGGTGGTCGATCGTTTCTACGACATCCTTGTGGTGCAGCTGGCCTCGGCCACCATGGAAGCGCACAAGGATGACGTGATCGCCGCCCTGATCCAGGTGCTAAAGCCGAGCGGCATCCTGTTCAAGAACGACTCCGCCGCCCGCGACGCCGAAGGCCTGCAGCGCTACGTCGAAACCGTCTACGGCGAAGTGCCGGACTGGGTCCCGCTGGAAGAGAACGGCGTCAAGTTCGAAGCCCCGGTACGCGAAGGCCAGAAGACCGGCTGGTTCTACGACCACCGCATGAACCGCGCGCGCCTGGCCCCCTATGTCAAAGGCAAGCGCGTACTCGACCTGTTCAGCTACATCGGTGGCTGGGGCGTACAGGCCGGTGCGTTCGGCGCCAGCGAAGTGTTCTGCGTAGATGCTTCGGGCTTTGCCCTGGATGGTGTCGAGCGTAACGCTGCGCTGAACGGCATCAGCGAGAAGCTGACCTGCATCGAAGGCGACGTGTTCGAGGCCCTGCGCGAGCTGAAGGCCGCCGAAGAGCGCTTCGACGTGATCATTGCCGACCCGCCCGCCTTCATCAAGCGCAAGAAGGACCTGAAAAACGGCGAAGCGGCCTACCGCCGCCTCAACGAACAGGCCATGCGCATGCTGAGCAAGGACGGCATCCTGGTCAGCGCCTCGTGCTCGATGCACCTGCCCGAGGACGACCTGAACAACATCCTGCTGACCAGCGCTCGCCACCTGGACCGCAACCTGCAGCTGCTCGAACGCGGTGGCCAGGGCCCGGACCACCCGGTGCACCCGGCGATCGCCGAAACCCGCTACATCAAGAGCATCACCTGCCGCTTGCTGCCGAACAGCTGACCCGCAGGGCCTGGGGCGCATTGCGCCCCAGGCTGGCATCAGATCTCCAGCACCTGCGAGGCGATCCCGAAGTACACCAGCACCCCCGCCGCATCGGCGATCGAAGTCACCAGCGGACCACTTGCGGTCGCCGGGTCGAGCTTCAGGCGAGTGAACAGGAACGGCAGGCTCATGCCGATCAGGCTGCCGATCAACACGATCACCAGCATGCTGCTGGCCACGATCACGGCGACGTCCGTGCCACCGCGCAATGCTCCCAGCGATGCGACCGCCAAAGCCATGGTGCCACCGAGCGCCAGTGCCACCCCACATTCGCGGCCCAGCATGCGCATCCAGTCGCGCATGACCACCTCCCCCGTCGCCAACGCCCGCACCATCAAAGTGGCCGACTGCGCCCCGGCGTTGCCCCCGCTGTCCACCAACAAAGGCAGGAAGAACACCAGCACGATATGCGCGGCGATGGTTTCTTCAAAGGCGGCGATGCCGGCGCCGGAAAACAGGTTGCCAAACACCAGCAGCACCAGCCACAGCACGCGCTTGCGGTAAAGCAGGCCGACAGTGGCATTGCGCAGATTACCGACGTGATTGGTGATCGATGCGCCTTTGTGGAAGTCTTCGGTCGCCTCCTGGCGAAGCTGGTCCAGCGCTTCGCTGGCCTGGTCGCGCGTCAGCGGTTCGTTGCAGCGGATGCAGTTTGTGCAGACAGTGTACATGTGAGTCTCCAGGCGCCGACGCAGGCACCCGCGAGCCTCGAACTCAGGGGTTCAAGCCTTCGCAAGCCCTGGCGACAGCGCGCTCAGTGCCAATTTGCAAGTTCGCGGTGAACTGAAACTGGGAAGGTCCATTGAGGTGATTTCTCGTGAAGCCGCACATGCGGCGCGGCGGATGATAGCCAGCACGGCTGGCGAGGTCTGCCCCGCAGATGGAATTTCAGAAGCGTCCTACAAGCAGCCAGGAATCTCTCCCAAACCACCGTCCAGACACATCTTCATTCCCTCGCCGCGCCAGCGGTGTAGAATCGGCCTATTCATCGCCAGTCATCCCCGGCGGGTTTATGAGCTCTGGCCAAGCACGCGGCGATCCCGCGCAGTCTTCGGCCCCATCCGTGCCAGTGGCAACCGGCCTGCGGTACAAAGGACAAGAGAAGCTCACTCCCCTTTTTGTGACCTGATTAAGCCGCCAGGAGTGTTTCATGCCTGATTATCGTTCCAAGACTTCCACCCAAGGCCGCAACATGGCCGGCGCCCGTGCCCTGTGGCGCGCCACCGGGATGAAGGACGAAGACTTCAAGAAACCGATCATCGCCATCGCCAACTCGTTCACCCAGTTCGTGCCGGGCCACGTGCACCTGAAGGACCTGGGCCAGCTGGTCGCCCGCGAGATCGAACGCGCCGGTGGCGTGGCCAAGGAATTCAACACCATCGCGGTCGATGACGGCATCGCCATGGGCCACGACGGCATGCTCTACTCGCTGCCAAGCCGCGAGATCATCGCCGACGCCGTCGAGTACATGGTCAACGCCCACTGCGCCGACGCCATCGTCTGCATCTCCAACTGCGACAAGATCACCCCCGGCATGCTGATGGCCGCCCTGCGCCTGAACATCCCGGTGATCTTCGTTTCCGGCGGCCCGATGGAAGCCGGCAAGACCAAGCTGGCCAGCCACGGCCTGGACCTGGTCGACGCCATGGTCATCGCCGCTGACTCCACCGCCAGTGACGAGAAAGTCGCCGAGTACGAGCGCAGCGCCTGCCCGACCTGCGGTTCGTGCTCCGGCATGTTCACCGCCAACTCGATGAACTGCCTGACCGAAGCCCTGGGCCTGGCCCTGCCGGGCAACGGTTCGACCCTGGCCACCCACGCCGACCGCGAGCAGCTGTTCCTCACCGCCGGCCGCACCATCGTCGAGCTGTGCAAGCGCTACTACCAGGAAAACGACGAGTCGGTGCTGCCGCGCAGCATCGCCAACTTCAAGGCGTTCGAGAACGCCATGATGCTCGACATCGCCATGGGCGGTTCGACCAACACCATCCTGCACCTGCTGGCCGCAGCCCAGGAAGGTGAAGTCGAGTTCGACCTGCGCGACATCGATCGCCTGTCGCGCAAGGTGCCGCAGCTGTGCAAGGTGGCGCCGAACATTCAGAAGTACCACATGGAAGACGTGCACCGCGCCGGTGGCATCTTCAGCATCCTCGGTTCGCTGGCCCGTGGCGGCCTGCTGCACACCGACCTGCCGACCGTGCACAGCCGCAGCATGGAAGAAGCCATCGCCAAGTGGGACATCACCCAGACCGATGACGAAGCTGTGCACACCTTCTTCAAGGCAGGCCCGGCCGGCATCCCGACCCAGACCGCGTTCAGCCAGTCGACCCGTTGGGAAACCCTCGACGACGACCGTGAAAACGGCTGCATCCGCAGCTTCGAGCACGCCTACTCGCAAGAAGGCGGCCTGGCCGTGCTGTACGGCAACATCGCCCTGGATGGCTGCGTGGTGAAAACCGCCGGCGTCGACGAGTCGATCCACGTGTTCGAAGGCACCGCGAAGATCTTCGAGAGCCAGGACAGCGCTGTGCGCGGCATCCTCGCCGACGAAGTGAAGGCCGGCGACATCGTGATCATCCGTTACGAAGGCCCGAAAGGCGGCCCGGGCATGCAAGAGATGCTCTACCCGACCTCGTACCTGAAGTCCAAGGGCCTGGGCAAGGCCTGCGCCTTGCTCACCGACGGTCGCTTCTCGGGCGGCACCTCGGGCCTGTCGATCGGCCACGCCTCGCCGGAAGCTGCTGCTGGCGGCGCCATCGGCCTGGTGCGCGACGGCGACAAGGTGCTGATCGACATCCCTAACCGTTCGATCAACCTGCTGGTCAGCGACGAAGAACTGGCTCACCGCCGCATCGAGCAAGACAAGAAAGGCTGGAAACCAGCTGAAGTCCGCCCACGCAAGGTGACTACCGCGCTGAAGGCCTACGCCCTGCTGGCGACCAGCGCTGACAAAGGTGCTGTGCGTAACAAGGCGATGCTGGAAGGGCTGTGAGGCTCTGAACGCGTGAAAGAGAAACCGGCGCCCTGAGCGCCGGTTTTTTTATGCCTGTACCGGCCTCTTCGCGGGCACGCCCTACTGAATCTGCTCCGGCATCACGATCACCCAGTTCTTGTCCGCCGTCACCGGCAGCCCTTCCTTCGCCTGCGCCGCGGCGTTCTTCGCGATCATCCCGTTCAACTGGTCCATGTACTTGGCCTTGCGGTTTATCCACAGGTGGATGCCGCCCTTGTTCACATCCACGCCATGGAACTGCATGTAGCCATCACTGGTCGGTGTATCGCCACCCACCAGCACTGGCTTCTTCCATTCATCGATATAGGTCAGGATCGCCGCCTGCTTGCCTGCCATCCAGGTGGCAGGAGTCCACAGGTAAGGCGTCAGCTCCAGCCCTTCATTGGCCTTGGCGTCATACTGCCCGGCACTGATCTGCTTGCGCGCCGTGGTCAGCTGGCCATTGGCGCGATCCTTGAGCAACAGGCTGACGCCAATCACGTTCTGCGGTTTGACGTTGTAGCCGTACCTGGGATCGGAAGCGACCATGCGCACCAGTTCTTCGGATGCCGCCGAA
Organism: Pseudomonas sp. NPDC089422; assembly: GCF_044749405.1. Lineage (NCBI taxonomy): Bacteria > Pseudomonadati > Pseudomonadota > Gammaproteobacteria > Pseudomonadales > Pseudomonadaceae > Pseudomonas > Pseudomonas sp. NPDC089422. The sequence goes on along the minus strand of NZ_JBIVHW010000002.1, from coordinate 137,258 downwards.
ATCACATAGACCTCGATGCCATTCTCCATCAGCTTGTTGTACAGCTCGGCCTGGCCGGTGAAGACCTTTGGCGGCTGCACCTCGATGGCCTTGACCTGGTCACCTTCGAAATAGGTGCTGGGGATTGGCTTGGCCGAGGCCATCAGCTCATCGACCTGGGTCTTCAGCTCCTTGAGGGTGAAGCCGGCAAACACCTGGGCCACCCACGGGTAGCAGACCATGTCGTCGATCTCGCACAGGCGGTAGTAGTAACTGAACAGGCTTTCCTTGTGCTCGGCGGTGTCCTTGAACGGGATCAGCTTGAGCGACGGATCGAGCTTGTCGCGGGTCAGCAGGCCCTTGTTTTCCATGAACGGCAGCAGCGCTTCTTCAAGGTCGTAGCGGTAGCTGGTGTTGTCCATGTCGAACACCGCGTAGTTACCTTTGTGGGCATTGGCGGCAATCATGGCGTCAAGCTGCCTGGCCGCTTCAGCAGGCCAGTGCTTGAGCTCGGTAGCGAAGCTTTCGACACTGAACAACAGCGACAAGCCGATGGCGAGGGCTTTCGGAGCGAACTTCATGTGCGGATCTCCTGAAATGACCCGGAAAAACTAGTGCAACATTCGCCGATAACGGCCCCTCACAACGACCTTCACAAAACTGTAAACGTCGCGTGCATTGCTATCCGCGACAGCTTGTTATTCCATAAACGACTAAGCAAATTACTTTTGGGTATAAATTCGTTTGTTTTCAGGCTGTTAGCATTTCCGTTCGCAATCGCTCACCAGAGGCGATGCCTCTTCTGCTTTTTCCTGGAGCTTCAATGAACCTGCCGTTGTCCCTCAACCTGCTGGCGTTCCTGGCCCTGCTGCTAGGCCTGGCGAAAACCGCCCGCACCGATTGGAGCCTGGCCAAGAAGGTCCTGCTGGGCCTGGCGCTGGGCGTCGCGTTCGGCCTGGCCCTGCACACCCTCTACGGCGCTAGCCACCCGGTACTCAAAGCCACCATCAGCTGGCTGGACCTGGTCGGCAACGGCTACGTCGGCCTGCTGCAGATGATCGTCATGCCGCTGATCTTCGCCTCGATACTCAGCGCCGTGGCCCGCCTGCACAACGCCTCGTCGCTGGGCCGCATCAGCGTGCTGAGCATCGGTACCCTGCTGCTGACCACCGCCATTGCCGCACTGATCGGCATTGTCCTGACCAACCTGTTCGGCCTGAGCGCCGAAGGCCTGGTGGCCGGCGCCCAGGAAAGCGCGCGCATGCAGGTTATCCACAGCGACTACGTGGGCAAGGTTGCCGACCTGAATATTCCGCAGCTGCTGCTGTCGTTCATCCCGAGCAACCCGGTCGGCGACCTGGCCCGGGCCAAGCCGACCTCGATCATCAGTGTGGTGATCTTCGCCGTGTTCGTCGGCCTGGCCGCACTGCAACTGATCAAGGATGACGCCGACAAAGGCGCGCGCGCCCTGTCGGCCATCGATACCCTGCAGGCCTGGGTGATGCGCCTGGTACGTGTGGTGATGAAGCTCACCCCCTATGGCGTGCTGGCGCTGATGACCAAAGTGGTGGCCAGCTCGAACCTGGAAGACATCCTCAAGCTGGGCAGCTTCGTGGTGGTGTCGTATTTGGGCCTGGCGCTGATGTTCGTGGTCCACGGCATCATTCTCGCCGCCACCGGTGTCAGCCCGTTGCGCTTCTTCCGCAAGGTCTGGCCGGTGCTGACCTTTGCCTTCACCAGCCGCTCCAGCGCCGCCAGCATCCCGCTGAACATCGAGGCGCAAACCCGCCGCCTGGGCGTGCCGCAGTCGATTGCCAGCTTCAGTGCATCGTTCGGCACCACCATTGGCCAGAACGGCTGCGCCGGCCTCTATCCCGCCATGTTGGCCGTGATGGTGGCGCCTGCGGTGGGCATCGATACCTTCGACCCGCTGTGGATCGCGACCCTGGTGGCGATCGTGACGCTGAGTTCGGCGGGTGTGGCTGGCGTCGGCGGCGGCGCCACCTTCGCCGCGCTGATCGTGCTGCCGGCCATGGGCTTGCCGGTCGAGCTGGTAGCGCTGCTGATTTCGGTGGAACCGCTGATCGACATGGGCCGCACGGCGCTGAACGTGAATGGGTCGATGACGGCGGGCGTGGTGACCAGCCAGCTGCTGAAAGAGACCGACAAGGACGTGCTGGCCGGTGATGAGCATGCCGAGTTGAGCCACGCCTGACAATAATTGGGGCCGCTGCGCGCCCCTTTCGCGACACAAGGCCGCTCCTACAAGGAAATGCGCATCCCCTGTAGGAGCGGCCTTGTGTCGCGAAAGGGCTGCAAAGCAGCCCCAGCTATCTCAAACCTTGTCCCAAACCTCGAAGTGGTAAGCCGGCTTGCCTTCTTCAGCCTGTGCCTCGCTCGACATCAGCTTCCACTGGCCCTCATCGAACTCCGGGAACCAGGCATCCCCTTCCGGCGCCAATTCGACCCGCGTCAGGTACATCCGGCTCACCAGCCCCTTCTCCAGCGCCTGCCCATACAGCTGCGCCCCGCCAATCAGCATCAGCTCGCCAACGCCCTGCTCACGCGCCCACTGCTCGGCCCGCGCCACTGCGGCCTCCAGCGAAGCAAACACCTCGGCCCCGGCCAGCTCCAGGCCCGCCTGCCGGCTGACCACGATATTCAACCGCCCCGGCAACGGCCGGCCCAGCGAATCCCAGGTCTTGCGCCCCATGATGATCGGCTTGCCCAGGGTAGTGGCCTTGAAGTACTTGAAGTCCCCCGGCAGGTGCCAGGGCATGGAATTGTCGATGCCGATCACGCGGTTCTCGGCGTGAGCCGCGATCAGGCTGAGGGGGAGTGATGTATTCATGCCAGCGAGGATAGCACCGGGCGTGTGGGTTATGCTTCTGCCCTGAACCACGCAATGGAAGACCTTGTGACTGCACCGACTCCACTGGACAAGCGCTGGCTCACCGAAGCGGTACGCCTGCGCGAGGAACACGCAGGCCTGCTGGACGACCAGGAGGCCAACCGCCACGCCCGCCAATTGGGCGGTGACCTGGCAGCGCGCATCGAAACCCGTGCGCTGTTCCTTGCCGAGCGCGACGGCATGACCACTGCCCTGCGCCACTGGAAGCAGGGTGCCCGCCTGGCACTGCTGGCCCTGATGCTGCTGGCCGTTTTCAGCGGCGCGGGCCTGGCCTTCGCCGCCCTGGGCGACGGGCAGCGGCCGGTGAACGTGTTCTGGGCCCTGGGTAGCCTGCTCGGGCTGAACCTGCTGATGTTGCTGGGCTGGGCCGTAGGCTTTGCCTTGAGCGGCGAGCACGGCGCCAGCCTGGGCCGCCTGTGGTTGTGGATGAGCGAGCGCTTCGCCCGCGACGCCAAGGCCGCCCACCTGGCGCCAGCACTGCTGGTGCTGCTGCAACGCCAACGCCTGAATCGCTGGCTGCTCGGCGTGCTGGTGCATGGCCTGTGGCTGCTGGCGATGGTCGCCGCCCTGAGCATGCTGCTGGCTTTGCTGGCAACCCGCCGTTACGGCTTCGTCTGGGAAACTACCCTGCTGGCCGCCGACCCATTCATTCACCTGACCCAGGCCCTCGGCGCCCTGCCCTCGCTGCTCGGTTTCGCCGTGCCGGACGAAACCATGATCCGCGCCAGTGGCGATACCTCCCCCGCCCTGGATGCCGCCCGCCAGGCCTGGGCCAGCTGGCTGCTCGGCGTGGTGCTGGTGTATGGCCTGCTGCCGCGCCTGCTGCTGGCCGGGCTGTGCCTGTGGCGCTGGCGCCGGGGCCGTGCCCATCTGGCGCTGGACCTCAGCCTGCCCGGCTACGCGCAACTGCGCGATGCACTGATGCCGCGTAGCGAACGCATCGGCGTGCAGGACGCCGCGCCCGCTGCCCTGCCGCAGTTTCAGGCCGGCCAGCTGGAAAGCGGCAGCAGCGGCGCCTTGCTGGTAGGCCTCGAACTCGACGACCAACGCCCCTGGCCGCCCGCCCTGCCCAAGGCGGTAACCGACGCCGGCGTGCTCGACAGTCGCGAATCGCGCAACAAGCTGCTCGAACAGCTCAGCCGTTTCCCTCCGGCGCGCCTGGCCATCGCCTGCGACCCACGCCGCTCACCCGACCGAGGCAGCCTGGCACTGCTCGCGGAGCTGGCACGCAATGCCGGCGCCACCCGCATCTGGCTGCTTCAGGCTGCCCCCGGCCAGGCCCTGGATGCCGAACGCCTGGGCGACTGGCACGACGCCCTCGACCGCCTCGGCCTGCCCCATGCCGACACTTCGCCCCTGACCTGGCTGGAGCATGGCCATGACTGAGCCGCTGAAACTGGCCGTGGTCGGCCACACCAACGTCGGCAAGACGTCGCTGCTGCGCACGCTCACCCGCGACGTCGGCTTCGGCGAGGTCTCCCACCGCCCCAGCACCACCCGTCATGTCGAGGGCGCGCGGCTGTCGGTGGACGGCGAACCGCTGCTGGAACTCTACGACACTCCTGGCCTGGAAGACGCCATCGCCCTGCTCGACTACCTCGAGCGCCTGGAGCGCCCTGGCGAACGCCTGGACGGCCCGGCCCGCCTCGAACGCTTCCTGCAAGGCAGCGAGGCACGTCAGCGCTTCGAGCAGGAAGCCAAGGTGCTGCGCCAGCTGCTGGCGAGCAATGCCGGCCTGTATGTGATCGACGCCCGCGAGCCGGTACTGGCCAAGTACCGCGACGAACTGGAAGTGCTGGCCAGCTGCGGCAAGCCGCTGCTGCCGGTACTCAACTTCGTCGCCAGCAGCCAGCACCGCGAGCCGGAATGGCGTGAAGCCCTTGCCCGGCTTGGGCTTCACGCATTGGTGAGGTTCGATAGCGTAGCCCCGCCAGAGGATGGTGAGCGCCGCCTGTACGAGAGCCTCGCATTGCTGCTGGAGGACGCCCGCCCCGCCCTGCAACGGCTGATCGACGACCAGCAGGCCCAGCGCCTGGCACGCCAGCACAGCGGCAAGCGGCTGATTGCCGAACTTCTGCTCGACTGCGCCGCCTGCAGGCGCAGCGTCGAGGCCGAGCCAGCAGCGGAAGCCAAGGCTATCGAGGCCTTGCGCCAGGATGTGCGCCAGCGCGAGCAACGTTGCGTGGAGGCGCTGCTCAAGCTGTATGCCTTCCGCCGCGAGGATGCCAGTGCCGGTGATCTGCCACTGCTGGACGGGCGCTGGGGCGATGACCTGTTCAATCCCGAGACCCTGAAATTGCTGGGCGTACGCCTGGGTAGCGGCGTGGCGGCCGGGGCCGCTGCCGGTGCCGGCGTTGACCTGCTGGTTGGCGGCCTGACCCTCGGCGCTGCCGCGCTGGCGGGGGCAATTGCCGGTGGCGCACTGCAGACGGCACGCAACTATGGGTCGCGGCTCATGAGCAAGCTGAAGGGGCAACGCGAGCTGACGGTGGATGACACGGTACTGCGGCTGCTGGCGTTGCGTCAGCAGCAATTGATGGTGGCGCTGGAGGGTCGAGGACATGCGGCACAGGACAGCATTCGGCTGGGTGAGCTGGATGAGAAGGCCTGGCGCGTGGGCAAGCTGCCGGAAGCGTTGAGCAAGGCGCGGGCGCATCCGCAATGGTCGACGCTCAATCCTGGGGCGAAGCTGAATCAGGCTGAGCGGCAGGAGCAGTTGGAGGCACTGGTTTCACAAATCCAGTGAGGGCGCTGGGCACGCCTTTGGCGGTGCAGCGCCTGTGAGATCGAGCGCCGCCCGCGTGGCGCTCGGTCTCCCAGGCAACACCCCACTCAAATCATGCACTCACTGCTGCGCCACTTTCTCCGATTTGCCGTCATAGCGCTTGCGCCATTCACTGAGGATCTCGTCGCGGTTTTTCGAGGCCCAGGCAAAGTCGTTCTTGATCAGGCGCTGTTCATAGTCGGCCGGCAGCTCGGTCTGCGGCTTGGCAATGCCTGGCGCGGCCAGTACGGCAAAGTTGTCCTTGTACAGCTCCATGGCCGCCGGGCTTGCCGAGAAATCAGCCAGGCGCTTGGCCGCATCGGCCTTCGGCGAGCCCTTGATCACGGCGGTCGCCTCGATCTCCCAGCCCAGGCCTTCCTTCGGCAGCACGATATCCAGCGGCGCGCCCTGGCGCTTGAGCTGCACGGCCGGGTATTCGAACGAGATACCGATCGGGAACTCGCCCGCCGCCGCCAGCTTGCACGGCTTGGAGCCGGAGTGCACGTACTGGCCGATGTTCTGGTGCAGGGCGTCCATGTAGGCCCAGCCCTGTGGCTCACCGAAGGTCTGCAGCCAGGCGCTGACGTCGAGGAAGCCGGTGCCGGACGAGGCCGGGTTGGGCATGACGATCTTGCCTTTGTATTCAGGCTTGGTCAGGTCCTGCCAGCTCACCGGTTTGCTCATGCCTTGCTTCTCGGCTTCGACGGTGTTGAAGCAGATAGTCGCGGCCCAAACATCCATGCCGACCCAGGCTGGCGGGTTGGCCGCATCGCGGTAGTTCGCGGAGATCTTGCCCAGGTCTTTCGGCGCGTAGGCTTCGAGCATGCCGTTCTGGTCAAGGATGGCCAGGCTGGAGGCGGCCAGGCCCCAGACCGCGTCGGCTTGCGGGCGGTCTTTCTCGGCCAGCAGCTTGGCGGTGATGATGCCGGTGGAATCACGCACCCATTTGATTTCGATGTCTGGGTTGGCCTTTTCGAAGGCCTGCTTGTAGCTCTTGAGCTGCTCGGCTTCCAGGGCGGTGTAGACGGTCAGCTGGGTGGCTGCGGCCGAAGCCTGCAGGCTGAAGACGGCGGATACGGCAGCGGCAAGTGCAAGGGGCTTGAACATGATGCGTTTCCTATCAGTGTGGGCAGTCGGTCAAGGCCTGAGCGCGCGCTGGCGCCAGGCCTGGGAGCGGCGCAGCAAGCCGCGGGAAGCACCGGCCAGCAGCAGGGAAGCAGCGGCACTGGTCAGCAGGATCAGGGTCGACATGGCGGCGGCGCCGCCGACGTTGCCGGCATCGTCCATGTTCAACACGGCGACAGCAGCGAGGATGGTGTCGGGGCTGTAAAGGAAGATCGCCGCCGACACGGTGGTCATCGCCGAGACAAACAGGTAGCGGATGATGTCCAGCAGCGCCGACAGGCAAATCGGCACGGTGACCCGCACGAAGTGCTTGTAGAGCGGTGCCTTGAGCGACAGCGCGGCGGCCTCGAACTCACCGTCGAGCTGGCGCAGTGCGGTGGCGGCGGTCATCTGCGCGGTGGTCAGGTAGTGGGCGATGGTGCACAGCACCAGCAGCGCCATGCCGCCATAGAACACATGCAGCGGGTTGCCGCCCAGGTTGAAGAAGAACACGTAGCCCAGGCCCAGTACCAAACCGGGCACCGCCATGGGGATGAAGCTAAGCAGGCGCAGGGCCTGGTTGAGCAGGCGCTGGCCCTGGGTTTTCTCCATGAGGTAGGCGCCGGTGAAGATCACCAGGCTGCCGATCAGTGCGGTGCACAGGGCCATGGTCACGCTGTTGCGGTAGGCCAGCCAGCCGCCACCGGCAGTGTCGTCGAACATGTAGTGCTTGAACGACAGGGTCAGGTTGTACGGCCAGAACGTCACCAGCGACGAATACACCGCCATGCCGATCACCACCAGCAGGGCCGCGCAGATCAGCAGCACGATGGCCAGGAAGCAGGCATCACGGCAGCGCGACGGCTTGGGCTGGAACACCTGGGCGCGGCCGCTCATTGCCTCGCCCTGGCGCCGACGCAACCAGGCATCGACGCCGAAGCTGAGCAGCGCGGGCAGCAGCAGCACCATGCCGATCAACGCGCCACGGCCGAACTGCTGCTGGCCGACCACCGCCTTGTAGGCTTCCAGCGCCAGCACCTGATAGTCGCCGCCGACTACCACTGGCACACCGAAGTCGGTGATGGTCAGGGTGAACACCAGGCAGAACGCGGCAAACACTGCCTGACGCGTGGCTGGCCAGGTGATGCTGCAGAATGCCCGCCACGGCCCGGCGCCCATGCTCGACGCCGCGTCGAACAGCCGTGCATCAGCCAGCGACAAGGCCGAAAGCAGGATCATCAGCGCATGGGGGAAGGTGTAGATGGCTTCGCCGAGGACAATGCCCCAGAAGCCGTAGATGTTGTCGCTGAGCAGGCTGCGCAGCAGGCCCTGGTTGCCGAACAGGTAGACCAGGGCAATCGCTGGCAGCATTGACGGCGCCAGCAAAGGCAGCAGCGAAATGCCGCGCCACAGGCCCTTGGCCGGGATAAGCGTGCGCTGCAGGGCGTAGGCGAACAGGTAAGCCAGCGGCACCACGATCGCCGCCACGGTGAAGGCCACCGACAGGCTGTTGCCAAGCAACCAGTGGAAGTTTTCGCTGGCGAACAGTTCGCGGGCGGCCAGCAAGCCACCGCCCTGGGCGGCTTCACCGCTGAAGCCTTTCCAGAAAATGGCCAGCAGTGGCATCACCACGGCCAGCAGCAGAAGGACCAGCAGCAGGCTCTTGCCACCGATGACGAACAGGCGGTCACCCAGGGCGACGTCGCTGCGGCGCACATCCTTGGTCTGGGTCAGTGGCAGGGACATTGGCGCGGCCATCTCAGGCAAACACCTGCAGGCTGTGCGGTGGCAAGGCCACCCAGATATCCTGCGAGCCAAGCCGCGGCATGGCTTCCGGCGCCAGTTCGGCGAGCAGCGCATGGCCCGGCAGGGCCTTGAGTTCGAAACTCATGCGGCAGCGGTTGCCGAGGAAGGTGATTTCGCGAACCTTGGCCGGGAACAGGTTTTCCTCATGCACCACCGGGTTGACGGTGACTGCCTCCGGGCGGCAGAACAGCCGGCCACTGCGGGCGGTACCTGCGTTGGTCGCCAGGCGCATGCTCATGGCGCCGACCTGGGCGTGGCTGTCGCTGCTGCGCTGGAACGGCAGCCAGTTGCCCTGGCCGACGAACTCGGCGACGAACGGCGTGGCTGGCTGGTCGTAGATTTCCTGCGGGGTCGCGTATTGCTCGACCTGGCCATTGTTCATCACCGCGATGCGGTCGGCCATGAGCATGGCTTCGTCCTGGTTGTGGGTGACCATCAACGTCGTAATGCCCAGCTGGCGCTGCAGCTGGCGCAGCTCGGTGCACAGGTGCTCACGCACCCGGGCATCCAGCGCCGACATCGGTTCGTCGAGCAGCAGCAGCGAGGGCGACGGTGCCAACGCACGGGCCAGGGCGACACGTTGTTGCTGGCCACCGGAAAGCTGGCCGGGGTACTTTTTCTCGCTGCCGCGCAGGCCGACCAGATCAAGCATTTCTGCCACACGCTGGCGGCTCTCGTCGCGGCGGGTGCCGGTCAGGCCGTAGGCGATGTTGGCTTCGACGGTCAGGTTGGGGAACAGCGCGTAGGACTGGAACAGAATGCCGTAGTCCCGGGCCTGGGGTGGCAGGTCGGAGATGTCGCGCTCACCGATGTACAGCGCGCCGCGGTCCTGGCGTTCGAGGCCGGCGATGCAGCGCAGCAGGGTGGTCTTGCCGCAACCGGACGGGCCGAGCAGGCAGACCAGCTCGCCAGCAGCGATGTCCAGGGACACGTCGTTGAGCGCCGTGAAGGCACCGAAACGCTTGTGGATACCGCGCACTTTCATCTGTGCGCCCGGGATGGCGTGGTTCATGGCAAGGCCTCATCGAACAAGTGAGGCCATGCTAGGAAGGCTGTGCGAAGGTTCTGTGGCTTTTGGGCAAAAGCCGGTGATAGTGGTATAGGCAGATTTTAGTGCGAACCCACCACTTCCTGCGCCACACCGAGGAAGGCCGCCGGCAACCGGGCCTGGCGCCGGTCCTTGAGGCAATACAGGTATTCATGCATCACTGGCGCATCCTCCAGCGCCAGCACCCGCAGCTCTGGGTTGTGCGGCACCTCATGTCGGGCAATCACACTGATGCCGATATTGCGCAGCACTGCTTCGCGGATCGACTCGCGGCTGCCGATCTCCAGCAACGCGCCGGCCTTGACCCCGGCATCCAGCATCATCTGCTCGGTCAGCTTGCGCGTGGTCGAGCCCTTCTCGCGCATCAACAGGCAATGGCCCGCCACCCCCTCGATGGATACCGCCTGCCGATGGGCCAACGGATGATTGCGGTGCACCGCCACCACCAGCGGATCGGTGCCCAGCACCCGTCGCACCAGCCGCGCATCCTCCACCAGCTGCGACGACGCCGCGATATCCACTCGGTAATCTTCAAGCATCTCCAGCACCTGCTGCGAATTGCCGATCTCCACCGTCACTTCGACCTGGGGCAGGCGTTCGCGGAAAATCTTCACCAGGTCGAGGATGTAGTACGGCGCAGTGGCAGCAATGCGCAAGCTGCCCTGGGCCTGGCCGCTGTTGCGCAGCTCGAACTCGATATCGGCCTCCTGCTGCAGCAGCGCCTTGACCATCGGCAGCAGGCGCACGCCCTCCTCGCTCAGCACCAGGCGCCGGCCTCCGCGGTAGAACAGCTCCACCGCATAGTGGCTTTCCAGGTTGCGGATCTGCGTGGTTACCGTCGGCTGGCTGAGCCCGAGCTTCTTCGCCGCCAGGGTGATGCTGCCCTGACGGGCCACCATGTAGAAGGCTTTGAGTTCGGCACTCAGCATTGCAGGACCTCATTTGCGCAGCAGGCGCAGACCGTTGAACACCACCAGCAGGCTCACGCCCATGTCGGCGAACACCGCCATCCACATGGTGGCCATGCCGGCAAAGGTGATCGCCAGGAATATCGCCTTGATGCCCAGCGCCAGAACGATGTTCTGCGTCAGGATCGCCGCACTTTGGCGCGACAGCCTGACGAACGCCGGGATTTTGCGCAAGTCGTCATCCATCAGCGCCACGTCGGCGGTCTCGATCGCCGTGTCGGTACCCGCCGCCGCCATGGCGAAGCCGATTTCGGCACGGGCCAGGGCTGGCGCATCGTTGATGCCATCGCCAACCATGCCCACCCGATGCCCTTCGGTGTACAGCTGTTCGATGCTGCGCAGCTTGTCGGCCGGCAGCAGGTTGCCCTCGGCACGGTCGATACCCACCTGGGCGGCGATGGCCTGGGCGGTGTGTGGATTATCGCCAGTCAGCATGACGGTCTTGATGCCCAGCGCGTGCAGTTCGGCGATGGCCTGGCGGCTGCTGTCCTTGACCGTGTCGGCCACGGCAAACAGTGCCAACGGCCCGGAACGGTCGAGCAGCAGGACTACGCTCTTGCCCTGGCGTTCCAGGGTATCCAGTTGGGCTTCCAGCGCCGGCGAGCACAGGCCTAGCTCCTCGACCAAGCGATGGTTGCCCAGGTGGTAGGTTTCGCCGTCGATATCACCTCGCACGCCGCGGCCGGCCAGGGCAGCGAACTCGCTGACCTCACTCAGCGACAGGTTCTGCGCCTTGGCGAACTGGGCGATGGCGCCCGACACCGGGTGATCGGAACGGTCGGCCAGGCTCGCCGCCAACGCCTGGGCGCGGTTCTCGAACAGGGGCTCAAGCACCTTGGCATCGGTTTGCACCGGTTTGCCGTGGGTGATGGTGCCGGTCTTGTCCAGGGCCAGGAAGTCCAGCTTGCGCCCGCCTTCCAGGTAGACCCCGCCCTTGATCAGGATGCCCTTGCGCGCCGCCGCGGCCAGGCCACTGACGATGGTCACCGGGGTAGAAATGACCAGCGCACACGGGCAAGCCACCACCAGCAGTACCAGCGCGCGGTACACCCAGTCGAACCAGGCACCGGCCATGAACAGCGGCGGGATCACTGCCACTGCCAGGGCCACGGCGAATACCACCGGGGTGTAGATGCGCGAGAACTGGTCGACGAAACGCTGGGTAGGCGCACGCGCACCCTGTGCTTCTTCGACGGCCTTGATGATGCGCGCCAGGGTCGACTGCCCTGCCCCGGCCGTCACCCGGAACTCCAAGGCGCCGGCCTGGTTGATGGTGCCGGCGAACAGTTTGTCGCCCGCTGCCTTTTCCACAGGCAGGCTTTCGCCGGTGATGGGCGCCTGATCGACACTGGACTGCCCGCTGACGACTTCGCCATCCAGGCCGATGCGTTCGCCCGGTCGTACCCGTACCAAGGCACCGATAGCCACCTCACGCACCTCCACCTCGCGCCACTGGCCATCGGCCTGCTGCACCGTGGCCATGTCCGGGGCCAGCTGCATCAGCCCGCCGATGGCATTGCGCGCACGGTCCAGCGAGCGCGCCTCGATCAGCTCGGCGACGGTGAACAGCACCATGACCATGGCCGCTTCCGGCCACTGGCCAATCAGCACGGCGCCGGTCACGGCTATGCTCATCAGCGCATTGATGTTGAGGTTACGGTTCTTCAGGGCGATCCAGCCCTTCTTGTAGGTGCCCAGGCCGCAGCCGAGGATTGCCGCCAGCGCCAGCGCGGCAACCAGCCATTCTGGCGCGAGGCTGGCGAAGTGCACGATTTCGGCGGCGATCGCGGCAACACCCGACAGGGCCAGCGGCCACCAGCGGGTCTTGTGCGGCTGCGCGGCAGTGGTGCTGCCGTCATCCTCGGCTGCCAGCGGTTCGGCCTTCATGCCGAGGCTGTCGATGGCGCGCTCGATTTCGCCCGTGCCGCTCAAGGTATGACGCACACCGAGCACGCGGTTGATCAGGTTGAATTCGAGCTGCTCGATGCCGGCCAGCTTGCCCAGCTTGTCCTGGATCAGGGTCTGCTCGGTGGGGCAGTCCATGGCGTCGATGCGAAAACGGCTGAGCTGGGCATGGCTGCTGGCCTTCTCGCTCAGTTGCAGCAAAGCGGGCGCGGCGCTGGAGCCACAGCAGCTGTGGGCGTGAGCGGCATGCCCATGGCCTTCATCGCCATGGGCATGATCGTGTGAATGCTTGTGTTCGTGGCTGACAGGCTGGTTCATGGGGTCATCCTTAAATTGAGCCTGTTGCCAAGTGAACACCCTGTAGCCACTATAGGGTCAAGCCACTTGCTGGAGATTTCACCATGAAAATCGGAGAACTGGCCAAAGCCACCGATTGCGCCGTGGAAACCATCCGCTATTACGAGCGCGAACAACTGCTGCCGGAGCCGGCACGTACGGAAGGCAACTACCGGCAGTACACCCAGGCCCATGTCGAGCGGCTGACCTTCATCCGCAACTGCCGAACGCTGGACATGACCCTGGACGAGATCCGCAGCCTGCTTCGCCTGCGCGACAGCCCAGACGATTCGTGTGGCAGCGTCAATGCGCTGATCGACGAGCATATCGAGCATGTGCAGGCGCGGATCGATGGTTTGGTGGCGTTACAGGAGCAGCTGGTGGAGCTGCGGCGGCGCTGCAATGCGCAGGGGGCGGAATGCGCGATCTTGCAGCAACTGGAAACGAACGGGGCGGTATCGGTGCCGGATACCGAGCATTCGCATGTGGGGCGTAGCCACGGACATTGAGTTTGCCGGGGCTGCTTTGCAGCCCCGCAATTCAGAGAATCACACCGCCATCGGCGCCGTCATCGGCGCATGGTGCTCATACCCTTCCAGGCTGAAGTCGCTCGGCTCGATTTTCTCCAGCCACTCCGGCTCGTACTTGCCGGTCTTGGCAAACTCCGGCACACGGTCACTGATCACCAGCTTCGGCGCTTCCAGCGGCTCGCGCTTGAGCTGCTCGTTGAGCATGTCCAGGTGGTTCTCATACACATGGGCATCGCCGATGAAGTAGGTGAACCAGCGCGGGGTGTAGCCGGTCAGGCGGCCGAACAGCGACAGCAGCGCTGCGCCTTCGGTGAGGTTGAACGGCGTACCCAGGCCCAGGTCGTTGGAGCGGATGTAGAGGGTAAGGGAAATTTCCTTGGTCTCGACATTCGGGTGGAACTGGTACAGCAGGTGGCACGGCGGCAGGGCCATTTCGTCGAGCTGGGCGCAGTTCCAGCCGTGGAACAGGATGCGCCGGCTGCCCGGGTCATTGGCGATGGTGTCCAGGCACTGGCGCACCTGGTCGATGGCCTTGTACAGGATGACGAACGCCACGCCGTCCTCTTCGTCCTGGGCGATGCGGCGAAAGCCCGCCTGCTCGGCCATTTCAATGGCTGCTGGGTTGCTCAGCGGGATGCGCTTGTAGCCTGGCCACTGGCGCCATTGCACGCCGTAGATCTCGCCGAGGTCGTCATGGCCCTGGCGGAACGGGTTGGCCAGCCACTGGGCGTTCTCGTTGGCGTTCTGGTCCCAGACCTTGCAGCCCAGCTCGCGGAATTCACCGGCGTTTTTCACGCCACGCAGGAAGCCGACCATCTCGCCGATCGCCGATTTGAACGCCAGCTTGCGCGTGGTGATGGCCGGGAAGCCTTTTTGCAGGTCGAATCGCAGCATGGCGCCCGGCAGGCTGATGGTGCGGATGCCGGTGCGGTTGCCCTGCAGCGTGCCGTTCTCGATGACGTCGCGGACCAGGTCCAGATACTGTTTCATGGCTTACCTGTAACAAGAACGGCAGGGGGATCACCCCTGCCGTGGGAAAAATCAGGCGGGTTTCGCCGTGGGTTTGCGATTATAAGCCCACCAGATCAGGCCGAGGCCAGCCAGGATCATCGGCACGCAGAGAATCTGACCCATGGTCAGCCAGCCCCAGGCGATGTAACCGAGCTGCGCGTCCGGTACACGGACGAATTCCACGATGAAGCGGAAGATGCCGTAGAACAGCGCAAACATGCCAGAGACCGCCATGGTTGGCCGCGGCTTGCGCGAGAACAGCCAGAGGATGACGAACAGCGCCACGCCTTCCAGGGCGAACTGGTACAGCTGCGACGGATGGCGCGGCAGCTGGGCCGGGTCGCTGAATGGCGGGAAGATCATCGCCCATGGCACGTCGGTGGGCTTGCCCCACAGTTCGGCGTTGATGAAGTTGCCGATACGCCCGGCGCCAAGACCGATCGGCACCAGCGGCGCGACGAAGTCCATCAGCTCGAAGAACGACTTGTTGTTGCGCTTGCCGAACCACAGCGCGGCCAGCATCACGCCGATGAAGCCGCCGTGGAACGACATGCCGCCCTTCCACACCTCGAAGATCAGCGTCGGGTTGGCCAGGTAGGCGTGCAGGTCGTAGAACAGCACATAGCCCAGGCGGCCACCGACGATCACCCCCATCGACAACCAGAACACCAGGTCGGAGAGTTTCTCGCGGCTCCATGTCGGGTCGAAGCGGTTGAGCCGGCGCGAGGCCAGCAGCCAGGCACCGCCGATGCCGACCAGATACATCAGGCCGTACCAGTGGATTTTCAGTGGCCCGAGGGCTACGGCCACGGGGTCTATCTGCGGGTAAGGCAGCATGGAACTTCCTCTCGATTCAAATCAGAAAGCTGAGGCCAACGCAGAACAGCAAGGCTGCGAACAGGCGTTTCAACAGGCGTGGCGACAGCTTGTGCGCCAGGCGCGCACCAAAGCGCGCGAAAAACATGCTGGTCACGGCAATGCCGACCAGCGCCGGCAGGTAGACGAAACCCAGGCTGTGGGGCGGCAGGTGTTGCTCGTGCCAGCCCAGCAACATGAAGCTCAGGGCGCTGGCCAGGGCAATCGGCAGACCGCAGGCCGACGAGGTCGCCACGGCCTTTTGCATTGGCAGGCCGCGCCAGGTCAGGAACGGCACGGTCAGCGAGCCACCGCCGATGCCGAAGATCGCCGAAGCCCAGCCGATCACCCCGCCCGCGCCGATCAATGCCGGCTTGCCTGGGATGTCATGGCTGGCCTTGGGCTTGAGGTCCAGGGCCATCTGCGCGGCGATGATCAGGGCGAACACACCGATGATCTTCTGCAACTGCGGGCCCTGGATCAGCGAAGCGGTCTTGGCGCCGATACCGGCGCCAATGAGGATGCCGAGGGTCATCCAGGCGAAGATCGGCCATTGCACCGCGCCCTTGCGATGATGCTCGAGCACGGCGTTGATCGAGGTGAAGACGATGGTCGCCAGCGAGGTACCGACTGCCAAGTGGGTCAGCACCGACGCATCGAAGCCTTGCAAGGTGAAGCTGAATACCAGCACCGGCACGATGATGATGCCGCCCCCCACGCCGAACAGCCCGGCCAGCACGCCGGCGCAAGCGCCCAACAGCAGATAGAGCACGAATTCCATTCGTCTTCCCCGAAAAAACAATCCGGCATGGTAACGGAAGCCGGGCTCGTGGCTCTAGTGAACTCTGTGACAGGATGGATCGACACCCGTGCAGTGGGTACAGTGAGCAAAAACACAGAGGCCCAACCTATGTGCCTGATCGTATTCGCCTGGCGGCCAGGGCATGCCCTGCCGCTGATCGTCGCGGCCAACCGCGACGAGTTCTATGCCCGGCCGACCCAGGCCCTGGCAGCCTGGGAAGAGGCGCCCGGGGTGCATGCCGGGCGCGATCTTGAAGCTGGCGGCACCTGGCTGGGCGTCGGCCCGCAGGGGCGCTTCGCAGCGCTGACCAATATACGCGACCCAGGGCAGGTGCTCGGGCCGCGCTCGCGGGGCGAGCTGGTGGCGGCGTATCTGCAGGGTGAACTGGGGGTGGAGACCTACCTCGACCAGGTCGCCAGCCGCAGCGGGCAGTATTCAGGGTTCAACCTGCTGGTGGGTGATGGTCATCAGCTGGGCTACCTGCATGCCCGGGACGTGGCGCCACGTTTGCTGGAGGCCGGCGTGTACGGGCTTTCCAATGCCGGGCTGGATACGCCGTGGCCGAAGCTGGTGAAAGCACGCACAGGGTTGCAGGGGCTGCTGGACACGGCCGACCCACAGCAATTGCTGGCATTGCTGGCGGATAACGAGCCGGCAGCCGACGGTGAGTTACCGGAGACCGGCGTGGGGGTGGCGACCGAGAAGCTGCTGTCGAGCGTGTTCATTGCCAGCCAGAACTATGGCACCCGGGCGAGCACCGTGCTGATTGTCGATGATCAGGGTAGAAGGCGGCTGATTGAGCGCAGTTTCGGGCCATTTGGCGGGCACTTGGGCGAAGTCGAGCTTTTGGTTTGAGGGCCATGGGGCTGCTTTGCAGCCCCAAAATCTCAGAGGGTTTTATTGGCCCCAGGCCCGATCATCCGCGCCAGCCCAAGGTTCTTCAGGGCCAGCTGTAGCGAGCTGTGGATAACTTGCGGGTTGTCATGGCTCAAGGCTTCGACCAACAGCTCCTTGGCCTTGCTCATGTTCACCTGGCGCAGCATCCACTTCACTTTCGGCAAGTTGGTGGCGTTCATCGACAGGCTGTCGAAGCCCATGGCCATCAACAGGATCGCCGCTGCCGGGTCACCGGCCATCTCACCGCAGATGCTCACCGGCTTGCCTTCGCCATGGGCATCACGCACCACGGTATTGAGCGCCTGCAGCACCGCCGGGTGCAGGTAGTCGTACAGGTCGGCGACCCGCGGGTTGTTGCGGTCCACCGCCAGCAGGTACTGGGTCAGGTCGTTGGAACCGACCGAGAGGAAGTCCACCTGCCGCGCCAGCTCCTTGGTCTGGTACACCGCCGCAGGGATTTCCACCATTACACCCACCGGCGGCATCGGCACGTCGGTGCCTTCGTCACGCACCTCGCCCCAGGCACGGTGGATCAGGTGCAGGGCCTCTTCCAATTCGTGAATGCCGGAAATCATCGGCAGCAGGATGCGCAGGTTGTTCAGGCCCTCGCTGGCCTTGAGCATGGCGCGGGTCTGCACCAGGAAGATTTCCGGGTGGTCGAGGGTGACGCGGATGCCGCGCCAGCCAAGGAACGGGTTTTCTTCCTTGATCGGGAAGTACGACAGCGCCTTGTCACCCCCAATGTCGAGGGTGCGCATGGTCACCGGCAGCGGGTGGAAGGCCGCCAGCTGCTCGCGGTAGATCGCCAGCTGCTCTTTCTCGCTGGGGAAGCGCTGGTTGATCATGAACGGCACTTCGGTGCGGTACAGACCTACGCCTTCGGCGCCACGCTGCTGGGCACGGGCCACATCGGCGAGCAGGCCGGTGTTGACCCACAGCGGCATGCGGTGGCCGTCGGGGGTGACGCACGGCAGTTCGCGCAGGGCGTCGAGGCCCTGGGCCAGCTGGCGTTCCTCTTCGACCACGTCGCTGTACTGCTTGCGCAGCACCTCGCTGGGGTTGGTGAACACCTCGCCCTTGTAGCCGTCGACGATCATTTCGATGCCATCGACCTTGGAGTACGGCAGGTCGACCAGGCCCATCACCGTCGGGATACCCATGGCCCGGGCGAGGATGGCGACGTGGGAGTTGCCCGACCCCAGTACCGAGACCAGGCCAACCAGCTTGCCTTCCGGCACTTCGCCGAGCATCGCCGGGGTCAGCTCTTCACTGACCAGGATGGTGTTGTCGGCATACACCAGCGACTGCGAGCGGGCTTCCTGCAGGTAGGCCAGCAGGCGCCGGCCAAGGTCCTTCACATCCGAGGCGCGCTCGCGCAGGTAGTCGTCGTCCATCAGCTCGAAGCGGTTGACGTGCTCGCCCACCACCTGGCGCAAGGCGCCCTGGGCCCATTGGCCGGTCTTGATGACTTCGATCACCTCGCCACCCAGGGCGGCGTCCTCGAGCATCATCAGGTACACGTCGAACAACGCGCGCTCTTCCGGGCGCAGCTGGGTCGCCAGCTTTGCCGACAGCTTGCGCATGTCTTCGCGCACGCCCTCGAGGGCGTTCTGGAACAGCTTCAGTTCGGCGTCGATGTCATCGACGGTCTTCTCCGGCACCACTTCCAGGTCGGCCGGCGGCAGCATGACCACGGCACGCCCGACAGCGGCGCCTGGCGAGCCCGGCACGCCGACGAAGCGTGCCTCCTGGATGCCTTTGCCCTGGCGGCCCAGGCCCCGGATCGAGCCCGTGGCTTCGGCGTGGGCGATAACCCCGGCGAGCTGGGCGCTCATGGTGACGAGGAAGGCTTCTTCACCCTCATCGAACTGGCGGCGCTCCTTCTGCTGGATGACCAGAACACCGACCACTCGGCGGTGGTGGATGATCGGCGCGCCGAGGAAGGAGGCGAATTTCTCTTCGCCGGTTTCGGCGAAGTAGCGATAACGCGGGTGGTCGGCGGCGTTTTCCAGGTTCAGCGGTTCTTCCCGGGTACCGACCAGGCCGACCAGGCCCTCGTTGGGGGCCATGCTGACCTTGCCGATGGAACGCTTGTTCAGGCCTTCGGTGGCCATCAGCACGAAGCGGTTGGTTTCCGGGTCGAGCAGGTACACCGAGCAGACCTGGCTGCCCATGGCCTCCTTGACGCGCAAGACAATGATCCCCAACGCCGTCTTGAGATCTTTGGCGGAGTTCACTTCCTGGACGATCTTGCGCAGCGTATTGAGCATGGCTCGGGGTCGAACTCCGTCGTCAGTCGCGCGTCAGCAGACGCGGTGCAAGCTCTTTCAGGGCTCGGCGGTAGACTTCACGCTTGAATGTCACCACCTGGCCCAGCGGGTACCAATAGCTGACCCAGCGCCAGCCGTCGAATTCCGGCTTGCCGGTCAGGTCCATCCGCACCCGTTGTTCATTGCTCACCAGGCGCAGCAAAAACCACTTTTGCTTCTGGCCGATGCACAGCGGTTGGCTGTGGGTGCGGACCAGCCGCTGGGGTAAACGATAACGCAACCAGCCGCGGGTGCAGGCAAGAATTTCCACATCGTCGCGTTCAAGGCCAACTTCTTCGTTCAGCTCGCGGTACAGGGCATCTTCTGGCGTCTCGTCAGGGTTGATACCACCCTGGGGGAATTGCCAGGCATCCTGGTTGATCCGCCGAGCCCATAGCACCTGCCCGGCATCATTCGTCAGAATGATCCCGACATTGGGGCGAAAACCATCCGGGTCGATCACGGCAGCAACCTCGCAAACGCATGTCACCGCATTGTTCCACAAAGCTTGCGAGCGCAGCAACGCGCCCGCCAAGCTTATGTGCAGCGCGGTGAAAACTCCGTATTCTGCGGGCCTACCCTGTGGCTGAGACGAGTGACCACGATGCGCCTGGCTTTATTCGACCTGGACAATACCCTCCTTGGTGGCGACAGTGACCACGCCTGGGGTGACTACCTGTGCGAGCGGGGCATTCTCGACCCGGTCGCGTACAAGAAACGCAACGACGCTTTCTACCAGGACTACCTGAACGGCACCCTGGACCTGCAGGCCTACCTGGCCTTTTCCATGGAAATCCTCGCAGCCACCGAACCGGCCCAGCTCGACCAATGGCACCGCGACTTCATGCGCGACTGCATCGAGCCGATCATCCTGCCCAAGGCCCTGGCCTTGCTGCAACAACACCGCGAGGCCGGCGACCAGCTGGTGATCATCACCGCCACCAACCGTTTCGTCACCGCCCCGATTGCCCGCCGCCTGGGTGTGCGCGTGCTGCTGGCAACCGAATGCGAGACACACGATGGCCGCTATAGCGGGCGTAGTACCGATATAGCGTGTTTCCGTGAAGGCAAGGTGACGCGGCTGGAGCGTTGGATGCTGGAGAACGGGTTCGACCTGGAGGACAGCTATTTCTACAGCGACTCGATGAATGACCTGCCGCTGCTGGAGCGGGTGAGCCATGCGGTGGCGGTGGACCCGGACCCGAAGTTGAAGGCCGAGGCCGAGAAACGTGGGTGGCCAGTGGTTTCACTCAGGGATTGAGAGTGCCGGGGCTGCTGTGCAGCCCCAGTATCTGTCAGATGGGTTTGGCACCCATCAGCCCGGCAATAGACAGGAAGCACACCCCGCTGAACACCGCCAAAGCCAAGGTAAACCGCAACCCCACCCCTTCAGCCTTGCGCAGCCGGTTCAGCCGCACCAGCAGCCACCACCCGGCAAACGCACCCAGCGTATAGATGACACTGGAAGCCAGCACCCAAGTCTGCCCCAGCGGCCACCCCACAAGATGCACCAGCCACCAGCCGGTGAAGGGCATGCTCACCAGGCACACCCCCATCACCAGCCAGACGAACACCAGTGGCCGGCGCAGCAGCTTGGCATAGGCTTCGGCATCGCCCTGGCGGCGGGCCCGCACGGTCCAGGCCGCCAGGCCCAGGGCGCCCAGCAGCAACAGCGCGGTGGCGATGATGTGCAGGGCCTTGAGGGTGGTCAGGTGTTCCATGTCTTCACATCCTTGAGCGATAAGCCAAGCTTAGCCGCTCAGCCCAGGAACAGCTTGTACGCCGGGTTATCGGTCTCATCCCAGTACGGGTAGCCGATCTTGGCCAGCGCCGCCGGCACCAGGTGGCGCTCGTCCTCAGGCACTTGCAGGCCTGCCACCACGCGCCCGTCAGCCGCGCCGTGGTTACGGTAGTGGAACATCGAGATATTCCAGCGCCCACCCAGCTTGGTAAGGAAGTTGAACAGCGCCCCCGGCCGCTCGGGGAACTCGAAGCGCAGCACGATCTCGTCGCTGGCACCGGCCGAATGGCCACCGACCATGTGCCGGATGTGCAGCTTGGCCAGTTCGTTGTCGGTCAGGTCGGTCACCGGGAAGCCCTGCTCGATCAGGTGCTGCACCAGCGCTGCCCGCGGGTCGTTTTCCGGGTGGGTCTGCACGCCGACGAAGATGTGCGCCTCATCGGAGGTGTGCTTGCGGTAGTTGAACTCGGTGATCTGGCGCTTGCCGATGGCCTCGCAGAAGGCCTTGAAGCTGCCTGGGCGCTCGGGGATGGTCACGGCGATGATGGCTTCGCGCTTCTCACCCAGTTCGGCACGCTCGGCAACGTGGCGCAGGCGGTCGAAGTTGACGTTGGCGCCCGAGTCGATGGCCACCAGGGTCTGCCCGGTCACACCTTTGAGCTCGACGTACTTCTTGATGCCCGCCACGCCCAACGCGCCAGCAGGTTCGGTGATCGAGCGGGTATCGTCGTAGATATCCTTGATTGCCGCACAGATTTCGTCGGTACTGACCGTCACCACCTCATCCACATGGTGACGGCAGATGTCGAAGGTGTGCTGGCCGATCTGGGCCACCGCCACTCCGTCGGCGAACAGCCCGACCTGCGGCAGCACCACGCGCTCGCCAGCCGCCATTGCGGCCTGCAGGCAGTTGGAGTCGTCCGGCTCGACGCCGATCACCTTGATTTCCGGGCGCAGGTATTTCACATAGGCCGCGATGCCGGCAATCAGGCCACCGCCGCCCACCGGGACGAAGATCGCATCCAGTCGCCCCGGGTGCTGACGAAGGATTTCCATCGCCACGGTGCCCTGGCCGGCGATGGTGTGCGGGTCGTCGTAGGGGTGGATATAGACGAAGCCTTTCTCGTCGACCAGCTTCAGCGAATAGGCCAGCGCCTCGGGGAACGAGTCGCCGTGCAGCACTACCTTGCCGCCGCGCGAACGCACACCTTCGACCTTGATCTCCGGGGTGGTCTTGGGCATCACGATGGTGGCCTTGATGCCCAGCTCGCGAGCCGCCAGGGCCACGCCCTGGGCATGGTTGCCAGCCGAGGCGGTCACCACGCCACGGGCCAGCTCCTCCTGGGTCAGCTGCGCCAGCTTGTTGTATGCCCCACGGATCTTGAACGAGAACACCGGCTGCAGGTCTTCGCGCTTGAGCAGAATCTGGTTGCCCAGGCGCTTGCTCAGCTGCCCGGCGCTCTGCAACGGGGTTTCGACAGCGACGTCGTAGACGCGCGAGGTGAGGATCTTCTTGACGTACTGTTCGAGCATCGGGAAAGCATCACTGGCCGCGGGACAAGGGCTGCGAGTCTACCCCAGCGCTACGTCGGGCGACCACAGCAAAGCCGCCCGAGCCGTTATACTAGGCTCCTTTCATTTCCGCCCTGCCCCTTTCCGGAGCCCGCATGACCCAGGACCAACTCAAACAGGCCGTCGCCCAGGCCGCTGTCGACTTCATTCTGCCGAAGCTGGATGAAAAAAGCGTCGTCGGCGTCGGCACGGGTTCGACCGCCAACTTCTTCATTGACGCCCTGGCCCAGCACAAGACCGCCTTCGATGGCGCGGTCGCCAGCTCCGAGGCCACTGCCCAGCGTCTGAAGGGCCATGGCATCCCGGTCTACGAGCTGAACAGCGTCAGCGAGCTGGAGTTCTATGTTGACGGCGCCGACGAAAGCGATGCGCACCTGAACCTGATCAAAGGCGGCGGCGCGGCCCTGACCCGCGAGAAGATCGTCGCGGCCGTGGCCAAAACCTTCATCTGCATCGCCGACGGCAGCAAGCTGGTGCCGGTGCTGGGCGCCTTCCCGCTGCCGGTCGAGGTCATCCCGATGGCCCGCAGCCACGTGGCACGTCAGCTGGTCAAGCTGGGCGGCGACCCGGTGTACCGTGAAGGCGTGGTGACCGACAACGGCAACGTGATCCTCGATGTGCACAACCTGCAGATCACCAACCCGGTGGAGCTGGAAGCACAGATCAACGCCATCGTCGGCGTGGTGACCAACGGCCTCTTCGCGGCGCGTCCAGCTGACCTGCTGCTGCTGGGTACAGCTGAAGGCGTTAAGACCTTGAAGGCCGAGTAACGGCATTCACGAGCGAGCCGAGAACCTCGGTCAGTCGTTCTTCTTGAAGCGATAGAACAGGTTCGGCTCGCTGACCATGTACAGGTTGCCCTGATCGTCCATGGCAACGCCTTCGGCACGCGGGATGGTGTGCTCCAGTCCGTTGAAGCCTCCCAGCAAGGTCATGAAGCTGACCTGCTGACCTTGCTCGTCAAGTTCCAGCAGCATGTTGGAATCGGCCGACAACACCAGCAGATGCCCGGTGCGCGGGTCGACCCCCAGGGCCGACAGGTTGCGCAGGTCGAGCTGGTCGCTGGCCAGTACCTGCTTGTCACCCTTGAGCGGGCTGCGCCCGTCGGTGCTCCAGGTGTACAGCTTCGGCGGCCGCTCCTCACCGATCACCAGACGCTGGCGCATCGGGTCCCAGGCCACGCCTTCGAAGCCCTTGTTGCGCTTCACCGACTCGCCCAGGTCGTGACTCTGGAAGTCTGCGTGGTTCAGCGAGGTGGTCTGCGCATCCACCTTGACCACGGTCAGGTCGTGCAGGCGCTCATCGGTGATCGCCACATTGCCATCTTCCATCACGGCGACGCCTTCTGGGTTGCTCCAGCCTACCAGCGGGATCTTGCGCAGCACGTCGCCGTCGAGGCTGAGCTCGACCAGAAACGGGTTTTTGCCCATCACCGCGAACAGCGTGCGGGTGCGGGGGCTGTAGGCGACGTCCGAAGCTTCGTCATCCTCCATGCCCGGCAGCACCTTGGCGTCGATGTCGACCTGATAGTCCGGCAGCCACACGCTCTCACTGCGTTCGGCGCTGGTTTCGAAGCCCTCCTTGACCCACAGCATGCCGCGGTCATCCCAGTGCATCGCCACCGCCACGCCGTAACCGATCACCGCCGCAACGGCCAGGCCGAAGGGCCAGCGCAGGTAGAAGCGGCGCTTGGGGGATGCGGATGCGCTGGAGGATGCTGGCATGCGAAAGTCCTGGGGAAATGGGCGAAGATCCGCGCATTATCCGGATAGGGTGTGAAAAAAAGATAAATTTGAGCCTGGGCGCGCTCCCACATGAAGCGCGCCAGACTTTGAGCTCAGAGCACCCGGCTCTCGAAACGGCAGACGCCCGGCAGCTCCAGCACCAGTTCGTCACCGACAGTGAACGGCCCGACACCGGCCGGGGTGCCGGTCAGGATCACATCCCCCGCCTGCAGCGAGAAATGCGCCGCCATGTACTGGATGATCGGCACGATCGGGTTGAGCATCATCGCGCTGTTGCCGTCCTGGCGCACTTCACCATTGATGGTCAGGCGCACCGGAATATCGGTCACATCTTCAAAGGACGCTGCGGAAACGAACGGTGGCAGCACGCAAGCGCCGTCGAAGCTCTTGCACAGCTCCCACGGCAGGCCCTTTTCCTTGAGCTTGGCCTGCACGTCGCGCAGGGTCAGGTCCAGCGCCGGGGCGTAACCGGAGATAGCGTCCAGCACTTCTTCCTCGGACGCACTGGACGACAGCGGCTTGCCCAGCAGCACGGCAATTTCGGCCTCGTAGTGCACCGAGCCACGGTCGGTCGGGATCTTGAACCCGCCTTCCAGCGGCACCACGCAGCTACCCGGCTTGATGAACAGCAGCGGCTCGGACGGAATGGGGTTGTCCAGTTCCTTGGCATGTTCGGCGTAGTTGCGGCCTATGCACACCACCTTGCCCAGCGGGAAATGAATGCGCGTGCCGTCTACATACTGGTGCTGGTAACTCATGGCCGACTCCTTTGATTACTGCTTTTGTTCAGGAGCGAAGATCTTACCCGGATTCATGATGCCGTTAGGGTCGAAGACGGCCTTTATTGCCTTCATGCAGGCAATTTCCTCAGGCGAACGGCTGTAGCCCAGGTAGTCGCGCTTGGTCATGCCCACGCCGTGCTCGGCCGAGATTGAGCCGTTGTAGCGTTGGACAATCTCGAACACCCACTTGTTGACCTTGGTGCACGAGGCGAAGAAGTCATCCTTGCTCATGTGCTCGGGCTTGAGGATGTTCAGGTGCAGGTTGCCGTCGCCAATGTGGCCGTACCAGACCACTTCGTAGTCCGGGTAATGCTTGCTGACGATGGCGTCGATATCGCGCAGGAACGCCGGCACCTTGGAAACGGTGACGGAAATGTCGTTCTTGTAGGGGGTCCAGTGGGAGATGGTCTCGGACAGGTACTCGCGCAGCTTCCACAGGTTCTTCAGCTGGGTTTCACTCTGGCTCATCACTCCATCCAGCACCCAGCCCTGCTCGACGCAGTGCTCGAAGGTGGCCAGCGCTTCGTTGGCCACTTCCTCGGTGCTGGCTTCGAACTCCAGCAAGGCATAGAACGGGCAGTCGGTGTCGAACGGAGCCGGCACATCGCCACGGGCCATGATCTTGGCCAGGCCCTTGTCGGAGAAGAACTCGAAGGCGGTCAGGTCGAGCTTGCCCTGGAAGGCATGCAACACCGGCATGATCGAGTCGAAGTCCGGCGTGCCCAGTACCATGGCCGTGAGGTTGCGCGGGGCGCGGTCCAGGCGCATGGTCGCTTCGACCACGAAGCCCAGGGTACCTTCGGCGCCAATGAACAGCTGGCGCAGGTCGTAACCGGTGGCGTTCTTGATCAGGTCCTTGTTCAGCTCAAGCAGTTCGCCCTTGCCGGTGACCACTTTCAGGCCGGCCACCCAGTTGCGGGTCATGCCATAACGGATGACCTTGATACCGCCGGCATTGGTGCCGATATTGCCGCCAATCTGGCTGGAGCCGCTGGAGGCGAAGTCCACAGGGTAATAAAGGCCCTGCTCTTCGGCAAAGGCCTGCAGCTGACGGGTGATCACGCCCGGCTGGCACACCACGGTGCGGTCGAAGGCATTGAAATCGAGAATCTGGTTCATGTAGTCGAAGGCGACGACGACTTCCCCATTGGCCGCCACCGCCCCGGCGGAAAGCCCGGTGCGCCCGCCTGACGGCACCAGCGCAACCTGGTGCTGGTTGGCCCAGCGTACGATGGCCTGCACCTGCTCTACGGTCTTGGGGAACACGATGGCCGTGGGTGCTGGCGGGTAATGCTTGGTCCAGTCCTTGCCGTAGGCCTCCAGGGATACCGGGTCGGTCAGGACCTTGCCAGGGTCGACAAGGGTCATCAGTTCATCAATTACCGCGGGGTGGGTCATCGCTGGAACTCTCGACTTATTCATAGTCACCCTGAGCACTCTTCACCTGTCGGGATAAGCTCAGATTGTGTCGCGTATGCTAGCATAGCCCTCCCGCTGTTCATGCTAAGGCTGCCCTAGCGCCTGGCACCAGTCCTCGCCATTTTTTCTCCGGGATACAGGTTTACGCAGATGAGCAAGACTTCTCTCGACAAGAGCAAGATCCGGTTCCTTCTTCTTGAAGGTGTGCACCAGAACGCAGTCGATACCCTCAAGGCTGCCGGCTACACCAACATCGAATACCTCACCGGTTCATTGCCGGATGCCGAGCTGAAGGAAAAGATCGCCGATGCCCACTTCATCGGCATCCGCTCGCGCACCCAACTGACCGAAGAAATCTTCGACTGCGCCAAGAAACTGGTCGCCGTCGGCTGCTTCTGCATCGGCACTAACCAGGTCGACCTGGCTGCGGCCCGCGAGCGTGGTATCGCCGTCTTCAACGCACCGTACTCCAACACCCGTTCGGTGGCCGAGCTGGTGCTGGCCGAGGCTATCCTGCTGCTGCGCGGCATCCCTGAGAAGAACGCTTCCTGCCACCGTGGCGGCTGGATCAAGAGCGCGGCCAACTCGTTCGAGATCCGCGGCAAGAAACTGGGCATCGTCGGCTACGGCTCGATCGGTACCCAACTGTCGGTCCTGGCAGAAAACTTAGGCATGCAGGTGTACTTCTACGACCCGCTGACCAAGCTGCCGCTGGGCAACGCCGTACAGGTCACCAGCCTCAACGAACTGCTGGGCCTGGCCGACATCGTTTCGCTGCACGTGCCTGAGCTACCATCCACCCAGTGGATGATTGGCGAGAAGGAAATCCGTGCGATGAAGAAGGGCTCGATCCTGATCAACGCCGCCCGTGGCACCGTGGTCGAACTGGACCACCTGGCCGCCGCGATCAAGGACAAGCACCTGATCGGCGCCGCCATCGACGTGTTCCCGGTCGAGCCGCGCTCCAACGACGAAGAGTTCGAAAGCCCGCTGCGTGGCCTGGACAACGTGATCCTGACCCCTCACATCGGTGGTTCCACCGCCGAAGCCCAGGCCAACATCGGCCTGGAAGTGGCCGAGAAACTGGTCAAGTACAGCGACAACGGTACTTCCGTTTCGTCGGTCAACTTCCCGGAAGTTGCCCTGCCGGCGCACCCTGGCAAGCACCGCCTGCTGCACATCCACGAAAACATCCCGGGCGTGCTCAGCGAGATCAACAAGGTCTTCGCCGAGAACAGCATCAACATCTCCGGTCAGTTCCTGCAGACCAACGAGAAAGTCGGTTACGTGGTAATCGACGTTGACGCCGAGTACTCCGACCTGGCGCAGGAAAAACTGCAACAGGTCAAAGGGACCATCCGTTCGCGCGTCCTGTTCTAAGGTCGCTGGCGGCATGAAAAAGGGAGGCCCTGGTGGCCTCCCTTTTTTTTATTTCACTTCAACCGTGATCTTCTTCGATTCGACACTCGGCTTGAACGGCACGTGATACTGGTCACCCAGCACCAGCTGCAGGGTGTGCTTGCCCGGCGTCAGGGTGATTGACGTTTCGGTCTGCGCCTTGCCAAAGTGCAGCACTTGCGGGCCGGCCGGCAACGCGGTACCCGCTGCGGGCATCAGGCTGGTCGGCAGCGGCATGTCGGCCGCAGGTTCCTTGTCCACATCCACCAGCAGGTGGTGGTGGCCCGTGTGCGGGGTCTGGTCTCCCGCAGGCTTGAGCGCCATGCCCTCGATGCCGAACTTGACGGTGAAGGTCCCGGCGACCTGCTCGCCATCTTTGGGGGAAAGGATGGAAACCTTGGCACCCGCGGGCGGCTCCTGGCTCTTCAGGGCATCTGCGGCGCTGGCGAACACCGAGACGCCCATCAGCAGACCGGCAACGGCAGCACGCGAAAATAGGCTGTTCATTCACTTCTCCTGTGATTCACTTATTGACCACTGCCAGTAAAACGAACGGCGGCGGTAGTTCACGATAGCCCACAAAGAGAAATATTTCAGTTAGGGTTAAACCTCGCCAAGGCTTCAAGGTCATAGGCTGCGCTCGACCGCGACGGGGAAGAAAGTCGCGGCGAAAGTTATTCATCTGCTTGAGAAAAAGGGGCACTACATGCGTTCGACCATAGGCGTACTGCTGGCAGTACTGATCACTCCATTGGCTCAGGCCGAGCTGATAGACGAAATTGCCGACCGGGGCGAATTGCGCATTGCCGTACAGGCCGATAACGCGCCGTACTCGTTCAAGGAAAACGACCGTCTGACCGGCTTTGAAATCGAGTTTGGCCAGGACCTGGCCCGTGAACTGGACCTGCGCGCCGAGTTTGTCGAGGCGACGTCAGCGGAAGTGCTGCCGGGCGTGGAAAGTGGCAAGTATGACATCTCGCTGATCCCGTCGAGCGAGTCGCCCAAGGCCGATGGCCCGTTCGACGTGAGTCAGGCATTTGGCGAAAAGAAGCTGGTGATTCCGTTCCAGAAGGACAACCCGGCGTTCGAAAGCGCGGTGAACAATGCACTTGATCGCCTCAAGAACAGTGGCCGTACGGCGGAGCTGGAGCAGAAGTGGTTCAGCAACCTGCAGCCAGCTCAGCCAACGCCTGCTGCGCTTGCTCCAGCTCCAACTCACTGAACACCTGTACCCCAGCACGCCGCAGCAAGGCTGCTGCAACCCCTTCGCCTGGCACCTTCACCCCACTGAAGGTGCCATCGTAGACCAACCGGTTGCCACACGAAGGGCTACCCGCCTTCAGCACCGCCAGCCGAATGCCATGCCGCCGCACCATCGCCAGCGCCTGCTGCGCCCCGGCCAGAAACTCGGCACTGACGTCCTCACCGGTCACCGTCAGCACCTGCGCACCGCCATCGAGCACCTGTGCGCCCTGGCCACCGGGGATCTCCGCCGGCGGGCGCGGTGTCGGCAAGCCGCCAGCCACCTCGGGGCACAGTGGCACCACACGCCCTTCGGCCTGCCACCGCTGCAACAAGTCAGGATGGCCGCTGGCCCGGCCGTCATAGCGCACCGGCTGCCCCAGCAGACAGGCACTCACCAGTACCTTGGGCAGGTCAGAACGGGTCATTGCCACGGCGCCGGAACCAGCCGGTCAACGACAGGCGCTCACGCCTGGCTGGCAGCACCTCGTGCGGCACCTCACCGGAAAGGAAAATCGCCAGGCAACCCGCTACCGGCTGCACATCGTGCTCGACATCATCCGCCAGGAACATGCGCAGCTGCCCGCCGTCTTCTGGCTGCCAGTCTTCGTTGAGATAAAGCACTGCCGACACCATGCGCCGGTCATCATCGCGGAAACGGTCCAGGTGCCGGCGATAGAACGCCCCCGGTGGGTACAGGGCGAAGTGGCACTCGAAGTCTTCCAGGCCCAGGAACAGGCCCTGGTTGATGGCCTGACGCAACTGGTCCATGGCCGCCAGGTACTGGTCGCAGGCCTCGGCCTGGCCGGGGTCGATCCACTGGATCTGGTCGCCGCGAATGCTCTCGCGCACCTCCTGGGCATCACCGCGCCCAACCCCGGCCGGGTTGAGTTCGCCTTCGGCATCACGGCGCCGGCATTCGGCCGCCAGCGCGCGCACCAGGTCGGCAGGCAGAAAGAGCGCCTGCTGCGACCAGCCATGGGTGGCCAGATCGTCGACGACGGCCGCAAGCATCGGGTTTTCAGGGGAGATGTGCATGGCGCGCATCATATCCATTCGCCCTGTCGGCGCACAGCGCCACTTGGCTGAGAAGCGTTCGGATTGCTCGACAAAACGGCGCCGGGCCTAGGACAATAGCCACCTGCCGACAGGAGTCCTGAATGCACCGTCTGTTTTCCCTGCTTCTGCTGATGATCTGCACCATGCCTGTCTGGGCAGACAGCCTCGATCAACTGTACAAGGCCGCCGGCTGGCCCGACCAGCGCGCCCATTTTTCCGATGCCGTGAGCGCCGCCCAGCAGCGCTACCGCAGCAGCCTGCCGCCTGCGGTTTACCAGGCGCTGGTCAACAACAGCAACCAGCGCTTCGAGGCCCAGGCGGTGGATAACCGTGCCTTGGCCAAACTGCGCAGCGCACTGCCCAACCCGGCGCCGGCACTGGCCTTCTTCCAGTCGCCGCTGGGGCGCAAGATTGTCGCCGCCGAACTGCTGGCCACGCGCAAGGACCAGCTGGCCAAGAACGCCAAGGGCCTGCCGAAGATGCAGGCCAGCGACAACCGCCTGCTGGTCATCGGCCACCTGGCCCAGGCCCTGCCAGCCCGCGAAGCCGGCGCCGAAGTCAGCCTGGCAATCGCGGGGGTGGCCGCCGACAGCCTGAGCTCGATGATCCCCGGCCTGTTCGGCGCCGGCCAGGCCCAGGGCCTGCTCGACGGCCAGCGCCAGCGTCTTATGGGGCAGATCGGCGAAGACCTGAACAACACCCTGCTCTACGTCTACCGCGACCTGTCGGACGACGAACTGGAAGAATTCGCCACCTTCGCCGAGTCGCCGGACGGCAAGGCCTATTACCAGGCCGCCGTGGCTGCGGTGCGTGCCGGCCTGGCGGTGGGCCAGAACAGCGCCGACCTCAAGTGATCAGCCCAGGCGCTGCTTGATGAAGTCGAAGTAACGCCGGCGAATGTCCGGCAGCTCATTGGCCAGGTGATGGCGAGCTTCGGGCAACATCAGGATCTGCGGCTCGCTGAACTTGGCCTTGAGCACTTCGAGGTTGTGGGGCCAATCCACCGTGCCATCCGCTTCCCCCTGCACGATCAAGGGCCGCCGCGCGCAGTGCGGCGCCGCCTCGATGCGCTTGACCCAGGCGATCAACGCGCCGACCCAGGCCGTGGGCAGCCGCCGCGGTTGCAGCGGGTCGGCTTCGAGGAAAGGCAGGAACGTTGGGTCGTTGGTGTTTTCGCTGAAGCGCCGCTCGATGCCGTTGACGAAGTGGCGCAGCACCCGATAGCTGAACTTCGACCAGCGCCACGAGCGCGGCCGCACCAGCGGCGCCAGCAGGATCACCTCGCCATCGATCGGGCTACGCTCGCCTTCGTGCAGCAGGTGATCCACGGCAATGGCGCCACCAGTGCTCTGCCCGCAGAGGTGCCAGGGGCGTGGCAGTTCAAGGCCACGCGCCTGTTCGAACAAGGCTTCCAGCACTTGCTGGTACACAGCGAAATCACTGATGCTGGCGCGCTCGCCACTGGACAGGCCGTGGCCTGGCAAGTCACAGCTGATCACCGCATAACCGAGCTTCAACGCCCACTCGATCACGTGCCGATAGAGGCCCATGTGGTCGTAGTAGCCGTGCAGCAGGAACAGCGTCGCAACGGGTTTTTCCGGTAGCCAGACCTGCCCAACCAGCTCGAACCCCGCCGCCTGGAAACCGCCCAGCCAGCTCTGCGCCGACAGGTTCAGGCCATAGAAACGCTGATAGTCCTGCGCCTGCGAGGACAACGGCTGGCGCTTGGCCAACAGTGCGAGGCTGGCACGCAGGGTATCGGGGTGAAAGGCAGAGGGCATCAGGTACATCCAAGGCGGAGCGAGTATTGATCTGGGATATTCAGCTCTGGCCGGCGTCGTGGCAAGCTTGCTCACCATCGATCAACACCACCGCTCCTGCACGGGCTAGCGGAAACCTCCATGAAGACTCGAATCATCAAGCAGATGTGCGCAGCAATCGCCCTATTGATCGGCGTTGCCGTGCTCTGGCAAGCCTACACCACCTTCCAGTCCCGCTACCTGCGCCCGTTCGACAACCAGACCACGCTGTTCGACGGCAGCCAGCTGCAACTGCCGCCCGAACTCGCCGGCCCCGGCCCGATCCGCGTGGTGCACTTCTGGGACCCGGCCTGCCCGTGCAACGTGGGTAACCAGCAGCACCTGGGCGACCTGATTACCCAGTTCGCAGGCCTAGGCGTGATCTTCCACGTCGTGCAGAAGCCCGGCAGCCACGGTCAGTTGCCCGCCAACCTTGCCAACCTGCAAACCATCGCCAACCTGCCCGGCAGCGCACACCTGCCCGCCTCTCCCGCCGTGGCCATCTGGGACCGCCAGGGCAACCTCGCCTATTTCGGCCCTTACAGCGAAGGTGCGGTATGCAATGCCAGCAACAGCTTCATAGAGCCAATCCTCAAGGCGCTGCTGGCCGGTCGCACAGTCAGCGCCTCCAACACCCTGGCGGTGGGCTGCTATTGTCCTTGGGCCAACTGACCTATTCACAAGGAGTATCCATGAAGCGCAGCCTGACCCTGTTGGCCGTAGTCGTTGCCTTGGCCGCTGGTGCCGGTTACTGGTACGTGCACGGCAAGTTGCCGCAGCGCGAGGGCGAAGTGGCCATGGCCGGCTTGCAGGCACCGGTCAGCGTGCGCTACGACGCCCGTGGCGTGCCCCATCTGCAAGCGCAGAGCGAAGCGGACCTGTACCGCGCCCTGGGCTACGTACATGCCCAGGATCGACTGTTCCAGATGGAGATCATGCGCCGCCTGGCCCGTGGTGAACTGGCCGAGGTGCTGGGCGACAAGCTGCTGCCAACCGATACCCTGTTCCGCAGCCTGCGTATCCGCGAACAGGCCGCGCTGATGGCTCAGCGCCAGGACCACCAGTCACCCGCCTGGCAGGCCTTGCAGGCCTATCTTGAAGGCGTCAATGCCTGGCAGGCCAGCCACCCCAAGCCGATGGAGTTCGACCTGATCGGCATCACGCCACGGCCGTTCACCGCCGAAGACACCCTGAGCATCGCCGGCTACCTGGCCTACAGCTTCGCCGCAGCTTTTCGTACCGAACCTGCGCTGACCTACATCCGCGACCAGCTTGGCCCGCAATACCTGAAGATCTTCGATCTCGACTGGCAGCCACGAGGCGCACTGGGCACACCACTGGCGGCGGCCGACTGGCAAAGCCTCGAAGCCGTGGCCCGCACCAGCCACGAAGCCCTGGTCGCAGCCGGCATCCCGCAGTTCGAAGGCAGCAACGCCTGGGCCGTTTCCGGCAGCCACACCCGCAGCGGCAAACCCCTGCTGGCCGGCGACCCGCACGTCAGTTTTGCCGTACCCGCCGTCTGGTACGAGGCTGAACTTTCGGCGCCCGGCTTCAACCTGTACGGCTACTTCCAGGCGCTGAACCCGTTCGCGATGCTGGGCCACAACCGTGACTTCGGCTGGAGCCTGACCATGTTCCAGAACGATGACGTCGACCTGATCGCAGAAAAGACCAACCCTGCCAACGCAGACCAGGTCATGGTCGACGGCCAGTGGCGCACACTGGAGAAGACCGAGCAGCAGATTGCAGTCAAGGGCGAGCAACCGGTCACCATCAACCTGCGCCGCTCACCCCACGGTCCGATCGTCAACGACGTCCTCGGCGCAATGGCCGGGACCACGCCGATTGCCATGTGGTGGGCATTCCTCGAAACCGAGAATCCGATCCTCGAAGGCTTCTATCAGCTCAATCGTGCCGACACCCTGGGCAAGATGCGCGAAGCGGCTGCCAAGGTGCAGGCGCCGGGGCTGAACTTCGTCTGGGCCAACGCCCGTGGCGATATCGGCTGGTGGGCGGCGGCGAAGCTGCCGATCCGCCCCGACGGAGTGAACCCGGCATTCATCCTCGACGGCGCCAGCAACCAGGCCGACAAACCAGGGTTCTACCCGTTCAGCGTCAACCCACAACAAGAAAACCCGGCCAACGGCTATATCGTCTCGGCCAACTACCAGCCGCCGGCCGTGGTGCCGATACCCGGCTACTACAACCTCCCCGACCGTGGCCGCCAGCTCGATCGCCAGCTGGCCAACCCGCAGGTGAAATGGGACATGCAGAACAGCCAGGCGCTGCAGCTCGATACGGCCAGCGATTACGGCCCGCGTACCTTGGCGCCCTTGTTGGCGACCCTGCGCCAGATCGCCCAGGGTGACGAGGAAAAGGAACTGGTCGAACAGCTGGCCGCCTGGCGCGGCGACTATCCACTGGACTCCACCAGCGCCACGTTGTTCAACCAGTTCCTCTACGAACTGGCCCATGCAGCGTTGCATGACGAACTGGGCGACACCTGGTTCCCGGTACTGATCAGCACCCGCGCCATCGATGCTGCACTGCCGCGCCTGGCCGCCGATGCCGATTCGCCCTGGTGGAGCACCCGCGGCGCCACCCAGCGCACGGACCGCTCCGCGATCGTGCGCGTGGCCTGGCAGAAGAGCCTTGGCCACTTGCGCGAAACCCTCGGCAAGGACCCGGCCAGCTGGCAATGGGGCAAGGCCCATACCCTGACCCACAACCATCCACTGGGCGCGAAAAAGCCGCTGAACCTGCTGTTCAATGTCGGCCCGTTTGCCGCCCCCGGCACCCATGAGGTGCCGAACAACCTGTCGGCGAAGATTGGCCCGGCGCCGTGGCCAGTGACCTATGGCCCGTCGACGCGGCGCCTGATCGACTTCGCCGATGCGGGGCAGGCACTGACCAGCAATCCGGTCGGGCAGAGCGGTGTGCCCTTCGACCGGCATTTCGCGGACCAGGCCGAGGGGTATGTCGAAGGGAAGTACCAGCGGGCGCAGATGGGCGTGATTCCGGCGCAGAGCACGCTCAGGCTCGTACCCGCTTCCGAGTGATTTCGAATACCCTTGAGACCTTCCAGTCGAGACCCTTCCATGCAAAAACATTTCATCGAAATCGACGGCGCACGCATGAGCTATGTCGACCAGGGCCAGGGCTTCCCGGTGCTGCTCGGCCACAGCTACCTGTGGTCGGCCGAAATGTGGCAACCACAGATCGAGGCCCTGTCACAGCACTTCCGAGTCATCGTCCCTGAACTCTGGGGCCACGGTGACTCCGATGCCCCACCCGCCACCACCACCGACATGAGCGCCCTGGCCCGTCAGCACCTGGCCCTGCTGGACGCGCTGGACATCGCCAAGTGCCACCTCGTTGGCCTGTCGGTCGGTGGCATGTGGGGCGCGCAGCTGGCCATCGAACACCCCGAGCGGGTCGATCGCCTGGTGCTGATGGATACGTACCTCGGCGCCGAACCGGAGGCGACCCGGCTGAAGTACTTCGCCCTGCTGGATGCAGCGAGCGAGGCGGGTTTCTTCCCGGACCCGCTGCTGGACATCATCGTGCCGATCTTCTTCCATGCTGGAGGGCAGACAGTGCCCGAAATTCGTGAGAGCTTTCGGGCGGCATTGAAGGCAAGCAGCGCCGAGGTGATTCGCAACAGCCTCGACCCGATGGGGCGGGTGATTTTCGGGCGGCCCGACCTGCTGGGGCAGCTGGGTGAGCTGAAAGGTGACAAGACCATCGTGATCTGCGGTGACCAGGACATTCCACGACCGCCTGAAGAGTCCAACGAGATGGCGCGGATCATTGGCTGCCTGGCGGCGCAGATTCCGTTTGCGGGGCATATCTCCAGCCTGGAGAACCCGCAGGTGGTAAACGCGTTTCTGCGGGACTGGCTGCCGCGCAACCCCTGAGATAAGCGAGGCGCCTGAACCTTTCCTGCAACGAGCTACTCAAAGCGCTTCAGACTGTGACTTGCAAGGCCATCACCAACAAGGACGATAATGATGAACAGCCCCTGCTCGCCTGATTCCAACGAACAACTGCTGTGGCTGCTGGCACTGCGCCGGGCGCTGGGCAACCCGCGCTGAGCGGCTGCCAGCCACACACAAAAACGCCGACGCAAATGCGTCGGCGTTTTCACATCACGATCAAAGAATCAGAACGCAGGCAATACCGCACCCTGGTACTTCTTGGCGATGAATTCCTTCACCTCAGGGCTGGTCAGCGCCTTGGCCAGTTTCTGGATGGCCTCGCTGTTCTTGTTGTCCGGGCGGGCTACCAGGAAGTTCACGTACGGCGAGTCGCTGCCTTCGATCACCAACGCATCCTTGGCCGGGTTCAGGCCGGCTTCCAGCGCGTAGTTGGTGTTGATCATGTCCAGGTCGACCTGGTCCAGCACGCGCGGCAGCATGGCCGACTCAAGCTCGCGGAACTTCAGCTTCTTCGGGTTCTCGGCGATGTCTTTCGGGGTCGCCAGGGCGTTCTTCGGGTCCTTCAGGGTAATCAGGCCGGCCTTCTGCAGCAGCAGCAGGGCGCGACCGCTGTTGCTGCCCTCGTTCGGGATGGCAACGCTGGCGCCTTCTTTCAGCTCGCTCAGGCTCTTGACCTTCTTCGAGTAGCCACCGAACGGTTCGACGTGCACGCCGACCACGGTTTCCAGGTGGGTGCCCTTGCCTTCGTTGAAGTTCTGCAGGTACGGCAGGGTCTGGAAGTAGTTGGCGTCCAGGCGCTTCTGGTCAACCTGCACGTTCGGCTGCACGTAGTCGGTGAAGACCTTGATCTGCAGGTCCACACCTTCCTTGGCCAGGGTCGGCTTGATCAGCTCAAGGATCTCGGCGTGTGGCACCGGGGTCGCGGCAACCACCAGTTTCTCGGCGGCGGATGCCAGGCCAGCGAACGACAGGGCGGCGGCCAGGGCAGTGGTCAGCAGGGGCTTCTTCATGGTGTTCCTTGTTCTGGATCTGGGCCATCGCGGATGGCGAAGTCGGGTGCCCAACCGATTCACTGGCGGGCGTGAGGCGGACAATACCGAGATTTTTTATTCCGTAACAATATCTTTTAATTAGCTGCTTATTCCAAAAACAAACTGCCATCATCCCGTTTGCTTATTAGTGCGTCTAACGCGCGGAACTGGGCAGGTCGAGGTCCTCCGGCAGCAGCTCGTCGCCGTCGTTCACCAACAGGGCGAAGTGGATCACGTTCTCCAGTTCGCGGGTGTTGCCAGGCCAGGCATGCGCTTCCAGCACCTGCTGCGCGGCCGCGCTGATCAACGCCAGCGGGCGCTGCAGGCGCACGCTGTAGATACCTGTGAAATATTCGGCCAGTGGCAGGATATCGCCCGGCCGCTCGCGCAGCGGCGGCAGTTCCAGCGCGCCCTCGCGCAGGTACTGGTACAGGCGCTCGTTGAAGCGCCCGGCCTTCACCACCCGCGCCAGGTCGATGCTGGTCGCGGCCACCAGGCGTACGTCCACCGGCTGGGGTTGCTGCGCGCCAACACGGGTGACCTCGCGGTTTTCCAACGCTGCCAGCAGCTTGCCCTGGATCGCCAACGGCAAGTCGGCGATCTCGTCCAGGTACAAGGTGCCGCCATTGGCCGAGCCGAACCAGCCTGCGCGGCTGCTGGCCGTGCCGCCCTGGCTGCCGGCGCTGTAGCCGAACAACTCGGCGTCGGCATAGGTCGGGCTGATGGCCGCGCAGTTGACCGAGACGAACAGGCCGGGGCGGTCGCTGGCACGGTGGATCTGCCGTGCCAGCAGTTCCTTGCCGGTACCGGTCTCGCCGCGAATCAGCACCGGTAATGGTTGCGGCGCCAGCTGCTCCAGGGCCTGGCGCAACTGCTGCGAGCGTGGGTCGATGAACACCAGCGCCTTGGCACGGATGCTCAGGGGGCTCTTGTCCAGTTCAGGGAAGGTCAGCAGCGGCTGGCCGAACGGGCTTTGAAAAGTCATGACAAACTCCCGCCCCAGACCATCGATGGCCGGGCGTCAGGCAAACGGTGAACGGTCAGGGCCGATCAGGCGCGGCGCAATGCGCGCTGCTCGACCCGGCTTTGCAGGCGATACAGGTAGGCGAAGCCTTGTTCCCAGCGCTCGTGGCCGGACTTGACGTTGATGTGCCCGGCATTGCTCAGCAGGCCCGCCTCGGCGCCCCAGGCCTGGGCCAGGTACAGGGCGCGCGGCACGCTCACTGCCGGATCGTTGTCGGAGCTGACCACCTGGCTGGGGAACGGCAGCGCCTGCAGCGGGATCGGCGCGAAGTTGCGCAAGGCCGGCGCGCAGGTGGGCCGTTCGACATCCGCCGGGGCCACCAGCAATGCGCCGCGCACCCGGCGCAGCAAGGCCGGGCTGGCCTGTGCGGCCCAGTGGGCGACGGTGACGCAGCCCAGGCTGTGGGCGATGAGAATCACCGGCGAGCGTTCGGCGGCAATCGCCTGCTCCAACGCCTGCACCCAGTCGCGGCGCTGCGGGGTGAGCCAGTCATGCTGCTCGACCCGGGCGCTGTTGGGGAGTGTGCGCTGCCAGTGACTCTGCCAATGATTGTCTGGCGATCCTTGCCAGCCCGGCACAATCAGGTAACGAATCGACTCATTGCGCATGGGGACGCCTCCAGTAAGTTTGCGTGCTTGGAGACCAGTATAGGGAAGCAGTTATATCCGTAAAGGAATAAGAAGCTATTTATTAATAACCAAAATTACATCCAGATGACAGGCAAAAAAAAAGGGCCAACCCCTGCCAAGAGATATGGCCCCATCGCATTTGCGAGAGCACTTGCCTGAAGAGGGTGAAGATTACCGTGCAGTTATTACCGCCAGTTTGCTGATCCCGGCGCGCTCGATCGCGGCCATGGCCCGCGCCACTTCGCCATAGTTCACGCCATCGTCGGCCTGCAGCTGCACACGCACGTCGGCGTCCTTGTCCTTGGCGGCCTTGAGGCGGGTTTCCAGCAGGTCCGGCTGGATCTCGTCCTTGTTGATGAACAGCTTGCCGCCACCGTCGATGCTCACCACCAACGGGTCTTTCTGCTCCACCGGGGCCACGGCCTCGGTCTTGGGCAGGTTGATCGGGATGGCGTTGGTCAGCAGCGGGGCGGTGACGATGAACACCACCAGCAACACCAGCATGACGTCCACCAGCGGCGTGACGTTGATTTCACTGAGGACTTCGTCGCTGTCCTGGGTCGAAAAGGCCATCTCAGGACGCCTCCTTCACCGGCTGGGTGAAACCACCCTGGGCCTTGTGCACGGCCGGGTGCACCAGCACGCGGAAGGCACTTTTCTGCGCCAGGCTATAGAAGTCGTGGGCGAAGTCGTCGAGGTCGGCCGCGGTCAGCTTGAGGCGACGCAGGAAGTAGTTGTAGACCAGCACTGCCGGCACCGCGACGGCGATACCCACACCGGTGGCGACCAGCGCCGCGCCGATCGGCCCGGCCACGGTTTCCAGGCTGGCGGAACCGGCCGCGCTGATGCCCTTGAGCGCTTCCATGATGCCCCACACGGTGCCGAACAGGCCGATGAAGGGCGAGGTGCTGCCGATACTGGCCACCACTGCCAGGCCGGTTTCCAGCGAGCGGCGTTCACGCACGATCTGCTGGCGCAGGGCGCGTTCGAGGCGGTCCTGGTGGTTGATGGCGTGGCTCAGGTCACTGGCGTGGGTGTCACCGACCGCAATCGCGGCGTAACCGGACTGGGCGACACGGGCAGCCGGGCCAGGCAGTTCGTGGCTGATCTCCGCCGCCGAGTCGAGACTCGATGCGGCCCAGAATTGCTGGTGGAAGCGCTTGTCCTGATTCTTCAGCCGCACGAACTGCGCAACCTTGACCAGGGCCAGGCCCCAGGTGACGACGGAGAAACCGACCAGCAGCCAGATGACTGCACTTTCAACGGATTCGAGGGGGGATGCCAGCAGGCTCATGATGATGTCTTCCTGTGTTCTGCGAAACGTTAGCGAAGCTTGAAATCGATCGGCACGCTGACCCAGCCGGCCTGGGCCACGTCACCCTGCTTGGCGGGGACGAAGCTCCAGCGCTTGACCGCAGCCAGTGCAGCGGCGTCGAGGGCATCACGGCCACTGCTCTGCTGGATCTGGATCTGCCCCGGCTTGCCACTGGGCAGCACCTCGACGCGCAGCAGCACGGTGCCTTCCCAGCCACGGCGCAGGGCCATCTGCGGGTACTCCGGCGCCGGGTTCTTCAGATACGCGGCGTTGGCCGATGGCGGCGTGACCGGAGCCGGCGCGGGTGGCGCAGGCGCCGCCGGGGCTGCAACCGGAGCAGGCGGTGGCGCCTCGACCGGCTTGGGCTGTGGCTTGGGCGCTTGCTTGACGACCGGCTTGGGCACGGGTTTCGGCTTTGGCTTGGGCTTGGCGGCCAGCTCGTCGATCACCGGGGGCGGTGGCTCGACCACCGGCGGTGCCGGGGCAGGCGGTGGCGGTTGCACCACCGGCGGCGCGGGGGCGGCGAACTCGATGGTCATAGGCGGTATCTGTGGCGGCACCACGGGTAGCGCGGGCGTCGGGGCCTGGCTGACCCAGTAGGCAGCGACACCGTGCAGGGCCAGCACCAGCAGGCCAAGCGCCAGCTTGTCCCGGCGCTTGAGGCCGCTGACCGGGGTACGCTGCAGGCGCAGCTGGCCCAGTGGCAGGCGAAGCGTCCGTCCAAGCTCGACCAGGTCACCCGGGCTCGGGCGCCATGGCTGGTCGTAGGCCCTGATGGCCGACTGGACATTACCCATTGATCAGACTCCTGGGGTTCATGATTCAGGTGTGTGGCTGAATCATCGGGGACAGGGGCTTATCTCTTAAAGTAATGTTTAAAATTAAAGTTAGATCTTTTGGAAATATGAATTTCTAAAGGATGGCTCTAGACCAAGGGTTTCGCGGGATGTGGCGATAGGGCGTCGTGCTGATGCTTTGTGGGCATATGAAATATTCTCGCAAGGCATCACATTGCCGCGAGGGCTGCGCC
This sequence comes from Pseudomonas sp. NPDC089422, assembly GCF_044749405.1. Taxonomy (NCBI): domain Bacteria; kingdom Pseudomonadati; phylum Pseudomonadota; class Gammaproteobacteria; order Pseudomonadales; family Pseudomonadaceae; genus Pseudomonas; species Pseudomonas sp. NPDC089422. The sequence continues at coordinate 96,309 of NZ_JBIVHW010000002.1, read as the reverse complement.
CTCGATCGCAGGCAAGCCAGCTCCCACAGGGATCGCGTAGCCCTCGGGCCCGTGATGATTCTGTGGGAGCTGGCTTGCCTGCGATGGGCTGCAAAGCAGCCCCAACGATCTTGCGGGCAATAAAAAACCCGGGACCATGCCCAGGCTTTTCATTGTTCAAAGCGACTCAGATATCCGCCACCTTCTGCCACACCTTCGGCCGGAAGAACAACGTCTCCCCACGCGCCAGCCCCGTCAGGCTGTCGTGGTCCTTGACCACCTCGGCCTCGATCAGCTCGCTCTGCCCTTCCACCTTCAGGGTTACCCGCGTAGTGGCACCCAAAGGCCGGATATCACGCACCTCAGCCGCATGGTGGCCCTCGGTTTCATGCCGTGACAACGACACCTCGTGCGGGCGGAACAGCACATGGTGCCCTTCGCTCAAGGCCAGGCGGTTGGAGTCGCCAAGGAAGTGGTAGACGAAATCGTTGGCCGGCTGCTCGTAGACCTCGCCTGGCGAGCCGATCTGCTCGATCACGCCCTTGTTCATCACCACGATGCGATCGGCCACTTCCATGGCTTCTTCCTGGTCGTGGGTGACGAACACCGAGGTCAGGTTGATGTCCTCGTGCAGCCGTGCCAGCCAGCGGCGCAGCTCTTTGCGCACCTTGGCGTCGAGCGCACCGAACGGTTCGTCCAGCAGCAGCACCTTGGGCTCCACCGCCAGCGCGCGGGCCAGAGCGATACGCTGGCGCTGGCCACCGGACAGCTGCTCGGGATAGCGATCGGACAACCAGTCCAGTTGCACCATGTTCAGCAGTTCGTGGACCTTCTCGGCAATCTTGCTTTCGCTCGGGCGCTCGCCCTTGGGCTTCATGCGCAGGCCGAAGGCGACGTTGTCGAACACGCTCATGTGGCGGAACAGCGCATAGTGCTGGAACACAAAACCGACGTTGCGATCACGCACGTCATGGCCGGACACGTCCTCGCCATGGAACACGATGTTGCCCTGGTCCGGGGTTTCCAGGCCGGCGATGATGCGCAGCAGGGTGGTCTTGCCGCAGCCGGACGGGCCAAGCAGGGCCACCAGCTCGCCGCTGTTGATGTCCAGGTTGATGGCGTTCAGAGCCTGGAAGCTGTTGAAGCGCTTGCTGACATTACGAACTTCGATCGACATGACTCATTCCTCCGCGGCGCTGTGGCGCAGGCGGTTAATACGGTTCTCGCTCCACTGCTTGAGCAGCAGGATGAAGAGCGCCAGGATCAGCAACAGGCTGGCCACGCTGAAGGCCGCGACGTGGTTGTACTCGTTGTAGAGGATCTCCACGTGCAGCGGCAAGGTGTTGGTCACGCCACGGATATGGCCCGACACCACCGACACCGCGCCAAACTCGCCCATGGCCCGCGCGGTGCACAGCACCACGCCGTAGATCAGGCCCCATTTGATGTTCGGCAGGGTCACGTGCCAGAACATCTGCCAGCCGTTGGCGCCGAGCAGGCGCGCGGCTTCTTCCTCCTGCGTGCCCTGTTCCTGCATCAGCGGGATCAGTTCACGGGCCACGAACGGCACGGTGACGAAGATGGTCGCCAGGACGATGCCCGGCAAGGCGAACACAATCTGGATGTCGTGGTCTTGCAGCCATGGGCCGAACAGGCCTTGCGCGCCGAACATCAGCACGTAGACCAGGCCGGCGATCACCGGCGACACCGAGAACGGCAAGTCGATCAGGGTCACCAGGATGCTCTTGCCGCGGAAGCTGTACTTGCTCACGCACCAGGCGGCGCTGACACCGAACACCAGGTTCAGCGGCACCGAAATGACCACGGCGAGCAAGGTGAGCTTGAGCGCCGACAAGGCATCAGGCTCGAAGATCGCCTCGAAGAAGGTGCCGAAGCCGTTCTTCAGCGCCTGCGACACCACGATCACCAGCGGCAGCAGCAGGAACAGCGCGAACACCAGCCAGCCAAGGCCGATCAGGACACGCCGCGAAGTGGCGCTGCCACGCCGGGCGGCGTTGGCGGCGGCGCTTGCACTCAGGGTTGAACTGGACATGCGGCCTCCTTCAAGGGGTTTCGATGCGGCGCTGCAGCAGGTTGATCAGCAGCAGCAGGATGAAGGAAACCACCAGCATCAACACGCCGATGGCAGTGGCGCCGGTGTAGTCGTACTGGTCGAGCTTGACCATGATCAGCAACGGCAGGATCTCGGTCTTCATCGGCATGTTGCCGGCGATGAAGATCACCGAACCATACTCGCCAACGCCACGGGCGAAGGCCAGGGCGAAACCGGTGAGCCAGGCAGGCAGCAGCGCTGGCGCGAGGATATGGCGGAACACCTGCAACGGTTTCGCGCCCAGGCATGCCGCAGCCTCTTCGACCTCACGCGGAATGTCTGCTAGCACTGGCTGCACCGTGCGCACCACGAACGGCAGGGTGACGAAGGTCAGCGCCAGCGTGATGCCCAGCGGCGTGTAGGCGATCTTGAAACCGAGGTCGGTGGCGAACTGACCGACCCAGCCTGCAGGCGCATACAGGGCGGTCAGGGCAATACCGGCAACGGCGGTGGGCAGGGCGAACGGCAGGTCGATCATCGCATCGATGACCTTGCGCCCAGGGAAGGTGTAACGCACCAGCACCCAAGCCAGCAGGGTGCCGATCACACCGTTGATGATGGCGGCGAACAGGGCGGTGCCGAAACTCAGCTTGAGTGCAGCGATCACCCGTGGCGCGCTGATGACGTTCCAGAACTGCTCGAAGGTCAGCTGCGAGGCATGGATGAACATGGCCGCCAGCGGTATCAGCACGATCAGACTGAGGTACACCAAGGTGTAACCCAGCGTCAGCCCGAAGCCGGGTATGACGGGGGAAATGCGACGTGACATAAATATCCCTGGTTGAACGCACGAAGCCCCGGAAACAATCCCGGGCCGGTGCAGGCTTTTAAATCCCGGGGCTGCTCTGCAGCCCATCGCAGGCAAGCCAGCTCCCACAGGCTTACCACAGGCCTGAAGGCTGTGCGATCCCTGTGGGAGCTGGCTTGCCTGCGATGGGCCGCTTTGCGGCCCCGCTTTTCCTTGGCCCTTACTGTGCCTGATAGATCTGGTCGAACACACCGCCGTCATTGAAGAATTTCGGCTGTGCCGTCTTCCAGCCACCAAAGTCCTTGTCGATGGTCACCAGGTCCAGTTTCGGGAACTGCTTGCCAAATTCGGCAGCCACTTTCTCGTCACGCGGGCGGTAGAAGTTCTCGGCAGCAATCTTCTGCCCGGCCGGGCTGTACAGGTGCTTGAGGTATTCGGTGGCAATCTCGGTATTGCCCTTCTTCTCGGCGTTCTTGTCGACCACCGCTACTGGTGGCTCGGCGAGGATCGACAGCGACGGCACGACGATGTCGAACTTGTCGGCGCCACCGTCTTCCTTCAGCGCCAGGAAGGCTTCGTTCTCCCAGGCCAGCAGCACGTCGCCCTGGCCGTTGTTGACGAAGGTGATGGTCGAGCCGCGGGCGCCGGTATCCAGCACTGGCACGTGCTTGAACAGCTCCTGCACATAGGCCTTGGCCTTGTCTTCACTGCCGCCGGACTTCAGGCCGTAGGCCCAGGCGGCGAGGAAGTTCCAGCGGGCGCCGCCGGAGGTTTTAGGGTTGGGGGTGATAACCGAGACGTCCTTCTTGATCAGGTCGCCCCAGTCCTTGATGCCTTTCGGGTTGCCCTTGCGCACCAGGAACACGATGGTCGAGGTGTACGGGGTGCTGGCGTTCGGCAGGCGGGCCTGCCAGTTGTCTGGCAGGGTCTTGCCGAGCTTGGCGATTTCGTCGATGTCACCGGCCAGGGCCAGGGTTACCACGTCGGCGCGCAGGCCGTCGATCACCGCCCGGCCCTGCTTGCCCGAGCCACCGTGGGATTGCTGGATCTTCACCTGGTCGCCCGGATGGGCCTGTTGCCAGTGCTTGATGAATTCGGCGTTGTACTGCTGATACAGCTCACGGGTCGGGTCATAGGACACGTTCAGCAGTTCGTAGTCCTTGGCGATGGCGGAACCGGCAAAAACAGCACTGGCCAAAGCGGCGAGCGCATAACGGCGGATGGACATGGTGAAGCTCCCGATTGGCATTTTTCTAGTTTTTGAATGGTGTGGCGCGAATCAGCCAGCTTTGTTGCCGGGCTGCTGCAGGCGGAACTTCTCCTTGCGTTCGATCTGCACCACCTGGGCGTTGTGCACGGTGATTTCCACCGCACCGAAACGCAGGTCGCGCAAGGCGCTCTGGATCTCACGCAGAATGGTGGCTTCGTCCTGACCGTCGATGCTACGCAGCGATGCACTCATGCTCGTTCTCCTTGGAGTGAGGGTGCCGGGCAGGGATTTGAAGGGGTTATTGCCTGGCTTGAAGGCAATAGTAGTGAGGTGGAGTTATTCTTAAAAATACTGTTTAAGAATTTTTATATAACCATTTTCCAGGATGGGCACGGAGCCTTTGCAGGAGCGGGCTTGCCCCGCTCCTACAGGGGATCAGTGCTGGGGCTTGGTCGTGTGTTCAGGCTCGCGGATCTTGTACCAGGCCACATACAACGCCGGCAGGAACAGCAGCGTCAGCAGGGTCGCGACGATGATCCCGCCGATCATGGCGTAGGCCATCGGCCCCCAGAACACCTCGCGGGCAATCGGGATCATGCCCAGGCTCGCGGCCGCCGCCGTCAGCAGGATCGGCCGGCGCCGGTGGTTGGTCGCCTCCACCACCGCATCCCACGGCGAGAAGCCCTGGGCCTCGAACTCGTCGATCTGGGTCACCAGGATCACCGAGTTGCGAATGATGATGCCCGCCAGCGCAAGGATGCCGAGGATCGCCACAAAGCCCATCGGCGTGCCCGTCGGCACCAGCGCCAGCACCACCCCGATCAGCCCAAGAGGCGCCACGCTGACCACCAGGAACAACTTCTGCACGCTGTGCAGCTGGATCATCAGGAAGGTCGCCATGAGGAACAGCATCAACGGAATGACCTTGCGGATCGGCCCTTGGGCCTTGGCGCTCTCCTCCACGGTACCGCCGGTGGCCACTTCGAAGCCCACTGGCAGCTTGCTGGCGAACTCGTCGATCTGCGGCTTGAGCTGCGCGACCAGGTCGGTAGGCTGTATATCGCCGTTGACCGAGGCCTTGATGGTGATGGTCGGCTTGCGATCACGGCGCCATACCAGCGGCTGCTCCAGTTCGTAGCGCACGGTGGCAAACGACAGCAGCGGGATCGAGGTGCCGTTGGGGGTCAGGATCTGCAAGTTCTGCAGGGTATCGGGTGAACCCCGCTCGTTATCCTCGGCGCGGGCGACCACGTTGACCAGGTAGATGTTGTCGTTGACCTGGGTGATGTTCACCCCGCTGACGATGCTGTTCATCACATTGGCCACATCTTCCGACGACAGCCCCAGCTGGCGCGCCTTGTCCTGGGCGATTTCCACGCGCAGCACCTTACCAGGCTCGTTCCAGTCATAGATCATCTCGCCGATGTGCTCGTTCTGGTCGAGCAAGGTGGCCAGGTCGATGGCGTGCTTGCGCACCTCGTCGATATTTGCGCCACTGACCCGGTACTGGATCGGCCGGCCCACCGGCGGCCCCATCTCCAGCGACTGCACGTTGACGCCGATGCCGACGAAGTCTTCATGGAGGATCTTCTGCAGCCGCTGCATCATGCCCTTGCGCTCTTCGAAGCCCTTGCTGACGATCACCAGCTGCGCGTAGTACGGGTTCTGCAACTGCTGGTCGAGGGGCAGGTAGAAGCGGATCGCACCCTGGCCGATGTAGGTGCTCCAGCTCACCAGGTCAGGGTCGTCCTTGATCCGCGCCTCGAAGCGGTCGACCACCTTGCGGGTTTCCTCGATCGAGGCGTTCTGCGGCAGGTTGAGGTCGACAAGGATTTCCGGGCGGTCCGATGACGGGAAGAACTGGTTCTGCACGAAGCGCTCGCAGAAGATCGCCAGGGCAAACAGCACGATGGTGCCGATGATGGTCAGCCAGCGGTTGCGCATGCACCATAGCAGGCCATGCTCGAAGGCGCGGCCGACGCGCCCTGGCTCGGCTTCATGGGCCTTGAGCTTGGAACTGCTGAGAATGTGCACGCCCAGCACCGGGGCGAAGAACACCGCCACCACCCACGACACCATCAATGCCACCGCGATCACCGCGAACAGCGTGTAGGTGTACTCACCCGCGGAACTGGCGTTGAGGCCGATGGGCACGAAGCCGGCCACCGTCACCAAGGTACCGGTCAGCATGGGGAACGCCGTCGAGGTATAGGCGAACGTGGCCGCCTGCTCCTTGCTCTCGCCCATTTCCAGCCGTGTGACCATTACCTCGACGGTGATCATCGCGTCATCCACCAGCAAGCCGAGGGCGATGATCAGCGCACCCAGTGAGATCCGCTGCATGGTGATGCCGCTGTATTCCATGAACACGAACACCATCGCCAGCACCAGCGGAATCGAACAGGCCACCACCAGGCCGGCGCGCATGCCGAGGCTGACGAAGCTCACCGCCAGCACGATCACCACCGCTTCGAACAGCGCGCTGGTGAAGCCGCCGACCGCCTGCTTGACCACCACGGCCTGGTCCGACACGGTGTGCACGCCAACGCCCACCGGCAGATCCTGGATCACTCGGTCCATGCGCTTTTTCAGCGCTGCGCCAAATACCTGCATGTTGCCACCGGCCTTCATGCCGATGGCCAGGCCGATGGCGGTCTGGCCGTTGTAGCGGAACATCGGCGACGGTGGGTCGACATAGCCGCGCTGGATGTCGGCGATGTCGGCCAGGCGGAAGAAGCGATCGTTGATCTTCAGGTTGACGGTCTGCAGGTCCTTTTCCGAGGCGAACTGCCCGGTGGTACGCACCGAGATGCGTTCGGGGCCAGCTTCAATCACCCCGGCCGGGGTCACCGCGTTCTGCTGTTGCAGGGCCTGCATGACCTGGCGCTGGTCGATACCCAGGGCTGCCAGCTTGCGGGTCGAGAAGTTCAGGTACAGCACTTCGTCCTGGGTGCCGATAAACTCGATCTTGCCGATGTTGGGCACATCGCGCACTTCGGCCCGCGCCTGTTCCACGTAGTCTCGCAGCTGACGCAGGGTCAGGCCGTCGGCGGTGAAGGCGTAGATCGAACCGAACACGTCGCCGAATTCGTCGTTGAACCCGGGCCCCTGGATACCGGCGGGGAACTGGCCACGGATGTCGGAGATCTTCTTGCGCACCTGGTACCAGATCTGCGGGATGTCCTTGGCCTTGGTGGTGTCGCGCAGGTACACGTATACCGTCGACTCGCCCGGCCTGGTGTAGCTCTTGGTGTAGTCGAGGGAGTCCAGTTCCTCGAGCTTCTTCTCGATGCGGTCAGTAACCTGGTAGAGGGTTTCGTCCTGGGTCGCACCCGGCCAGCGGGTCTGGATCACCATGGTCTTGATGGTGAACGAAGGGTCTTCCTCTCGGCCAAGGTTGAAGTACGAGAAAATGCCCATCAACAGGCCGACGAACATCAGGTACCAGACGAACGATTGATGCTTGAGCGCCCATTCGGACAGGTTGAAGCTTCCTTTCATTGCGCATCCTCGTCGAAGGTGACCTTCTGGCCAGGCTTGAGGCTGTTCACGCCCGCCGTCACCACGCGCTCGCCTGGCTGTACGCCCGAAGCCAGGACGATGCTGTCGGCAGTACGGTCGATCAGGGTGACGTCGCGGGTACCTACGGTTTTCTGCTGGGTGTCGATCACCCAGACCTGGGTCTTGCCGTCACGCTCGAGCAAGGCACTCAGGGGCAGCTCGCTGCGCGGGGACACTTGCGAGCTCAGGGTCACACTGATCGCAGTGCCCAGGTGGAAGGCGGCCGGTGTGCTCGCCAGGGTCAGCCGGGCGCGGCGGGTACGGGTGGCGGCATCGGCCTGGGGTTCCAGTTCGCGCAGGGTGGCCGTGGTGTTGATGGTCGGGTCGAGTTGCGAGGCAACGGTGAAGGTCAGGTCTTTGTTCAACTGCTCGGCAAGGCCGATGGGCAAGTCGATCACGGCCTCTTTCACGTCCGGCCGGGCCAGGGTGACCACAGACTGGCCCGCGGTAACGGTTTGCCCGGCCTCGGCCTGCCAAGCCGTGATCACTGCGGCGTGGTCGCTGCGCAAGGTGCTGTAGTCGAGCTGGTCGCGGGCCTGGCTTAGTGCAGAGCGCGCCTGTTCCAGCGCTGCGCTGGTGGTTTTCAGGTTGGTCTGGGCAATATCCAGCTGGGCCTGGGCGCCAACGCCTCGGTCGTACAGCTGCTGCTGGCGGCGGGCATCGGCCTGGGCATTGATCCACTGCGCCTGCACCTTGGCCAGGTCGCCTTCGGCGGCGCGCAGCTGGTTCTGCTGGTCGGTGGGGTCGAGCGTGGCCAGGGTGTCGCCCGGTTTCACCTGGGCGCCCACATCCAGCCAACGCCGGGCAATACGCCCGCCGACCCGGAAGCCCAAGGTGCTTTCAAAGCGCGCCTGGATAACGCCAGCGAAGCGGCCAAGCTGCGACTGCACCTGGGGTTCCACCTTCACCGACAGCACCGGCCGGATCGGCTCGGGCGCTTCCTCCTCGCTACCGCAGGCAGCCAGAAGCAGGCCGGCCGACAGTATCAGCAGGCGCTTCATAGCACACCCCCCTTGGCCTTGGCATCGACCTTCTGTACCTGCATGCCGGGGTGCAGCAGCTGACTACCGGCCACCACCACGGTCTCGCCGGCCTTCAGGCCGCTGGCGACCACGATCTTGCCGGTCAGGTAGCGGCTGACTTCAACCTTGCGCAGTTCGACCTTGTCGCCCTCGCCCACTACCCAGACTGCTGGCTCATGCAGCGCCTTGGTCAACGCCGACCACGGCAGTTCGATGCTGGGCCGCCCCACCGCATTGGTGCTGGCAGTGACCGGCGCGCCCAGCTGCATGCCCGTAGGCACGTCCTTGAGCGCCACCTTGACCTGTACCGTGCCGCTTTGTGCCGACACGGTGGGGGTGATTTCGCGAACAAAGCCGTGAGCCTGGACCTTGGGGTCATCCAGCAGGCTGACGATGACGCCGGCGTCGCTCGGCGGCGCTACCAGCAGTGATTCATAGACGTTGAACACTGCATCACGGTCGCCGTCACGGGCCAGGCTGAAGATCGGCATGGTCGCCTGCACGACCTGGCCGACCTCGGCCTGGCGCGCGGTGATCACGCCATCGGCTTCGGACACCAGCGCGGTGTAGCCCAGTTGCTCATTGGCATCGGCCAGTTCTGCCTGGGCTGCCTTGAGCGCACTCTGGTCGCTGCGCAGCGCGGCTTCGGCGGAGTCGTACTCGCTCTGGCTGGTATAGCCCTTGGGCAGCAGTTTCTGCTGGCGCACGAAGGCGGCGCTGGTCTGGGTGACCCTTGCCTGGGCAGCGAACACCTCGGCCTTGGCCGAGTCGACATTGTTCTGCAGGTCTTTCGGGTCGAGCCGCGCCAATACCTGGTTGGCCTTGACGTGGTCGCCCACATCCACGCTACGGGAAATGATCTTGCCGCCCACGCGGAACGACAGGTCAGTCTGCACCCGCGCCTGCACGTCACCGGTCAGGGTGACCCTGGCTGCGAAATCGGTGGGCTGAACCTGTTGCACACCCACCCGAGGCAGGGTCTCGGGGACCTCTTCCTTGCTGCAGCCAGTGAGCAGGTACAACAGCCCCAGGCAAACGACCGACAGCGGACGCATCAACGTCATGCAGGCTCCTTGCTTGCGCGCAAATGAATCGTGGAATGCGAGTGTCAGCGTAGTTCAGGGTTCGATAAACATCACTGGCAAGGTGCCAAAGGGAGACATTCCACCTATGCGATACACAGCAGACTCAGCACGGCTGATCCATCGGGAACCTGTTAGTTCTGCCAGTATCCGGGCGCTTGCGTAGGCTGCATTGTTTGTTCTCATGTTGATTTTCATCACCACAGCGATGACCAGGTATCTGGCCTGCTTAACCTCGAACGACAGGAAGGTTTCATGGACAGAGCAGAAAAAACAATTCAGTTCTACCACAGCGGCCGTGTTGCCACCGAGCTCAGCAAATCCCTGACACGCTCTACCTTTCGGCATGCAGGTGGCCTGCTGGCGCAATCTAGATCAAGTGCTGAGGCATCGCGCTCAATCATGGCGGTGAACAACACCAACACCGTCATGACCAAGCTAGGGAATGCCAGCAAGGCGCAGTTTGCCTACACCCCTTATGGTCGACGCCAGGCACAGGGCGAATCGAATAACTCCTTGGCATTCAACGGCGAGCAATTAGACTCGGTGACTGGCTGTTACATGCTAGGCCACTATCGCCTGTTTAGCCCCGTTTTACAGAGACTCTGCAGCCCAGATAATTCAAGCCCCTTTGGGGTAGGAGGGCTTAATGTTTATGCGTATTGTGGAGGTGATCCGGTAAACAGGGTTGATCCCACCGGGCACTCTTTTTTTGAAGTTGTGACGCCTAAAAATGTGGCGAACTTTACAGGCACGGTCGTGGCGTTGGGTGGGGTCGGCTTGGCGACCGCCGGCCACTTGACTGGAGACAGCACCATGACGGCTGCTGGATACTTAACTATGGTAGGACCCGTTGCCGCGAAATTTGGCAAAAGAGCAATTACTGGCTTAAGGAACCGTTTAGGGATTTTGAAAGCCCCTAGACCCGGAACTCCTGCGGCTCACGACCAAGGGAACATCTACGTAATTTCAAATGCTACACAAGGGGAGCCGATAAGCGCTAGAACCCCTGCGGTATTACCTGGAAGCTCACCTACACATGATTCCAGTTATGTTGCACCTCTCTCAGTAAGCAATGAGAATGATTTTACTATTCTCAACGTAGATAACCTCAGGCACAGCGAGATGAGTTCAACCACCCACAGCAATCTTGAGATGTCGCGCATACGCGGAGACATTAGCAATTGACTACCTAAACAATCACGGGTGGACATCAGTTCTGATGTTTCAGGGGCGTATAAGGGCCTGTTCGCGGCGATTTGGCGCCGCGAACAGGCCCGCTATCAGGCAGAAGCCGCCATCTGCGCCGGGCGCTTGACCTGTGGCTGCGAGGCGTTGGCCGCCGCACCCTCTTCAATCGCCTGCTGGATCGCCTTGCGACGACGCTCTTCGGCCCGGCGGCTGAAGAACCAGACGAAGAAGGTCACCAGCGACACCGACAGCAGGATCAGGCTGGCCACGGCGTTGATTTCCGGCTTCACGCCCAGGCGCACCGCCGAGAACACTTCCATCGGCAAGGTGGTCGAGCCCGGGCCGGATACGAAGCTGGCCAGCACCAGGTCATCCAGCGACAGGGCGAACGACATCATGCCGCCCGCCGCCAGCGACGGCGCGATCATCGGGATGGTGATCAGGAAGAACACCTTCCACGGCTTGGCACCCAGGTCCATCGCCGCTTCCTCGATCGACAGGTCCAGCTCACGCAGGCGTGCCGACACCACCACCGCTACATACGCTGCGCAGAACGTGGTGTGGGCGATCCAGATGGTGACGATGCCACGCTCCTGCGGCCAGCCGATCATCTGCGCCATGGCCACGAACAGCAGCAACAGCGACAGACCGGTGATCACCTCAGGCATGACCAGCGGTGCGGTGACCAGGCCACCGAACAGCGTGCGGCCCTTGAAGCGGGTGACCCGGGTCAGCACGAAGGCCGCCAGGGTACCCAGCGCCACTGCCGCCACCGCCGTGTAGCAGGCGATTTCCAGCGAGCGCATCACCGACCCCATCAACTGGGTGTTGTCGAGCAGGCCGACGTACCACTTCACCGACCAGCCGCCCCAGACCGTCACCAGCTTGGAGGCGTTGAACGAGTAGATCACCAGGATCAGCATCGGCAGGTAGATGAACAGCAAGCCGAGCACCAGCATCAGCTTGGAAAAACTGAAGCGCTTCATGCTCTGCCCTCCATTTCTTTGGCCTGGCTGCGGTTGAACAGCAGGATCGGCACGATCAGGATCGCCAGCATCACCACCGCCAGGGCGGATGCCACCGGCCAGTCACGGTTGTTGAAGAACTCCTGCCACAGCACTTTACCGATCATCAGGGTTTCCGGGCCGCCGAGCAGTTCAGGAATCACGAACTCGCCCACCACCGGGATGAACACCAGCATGCAGCCGGCAATGATGCCGTTCTTCGACAGCGGCACGGTGATCTTCCAGAAACTGTTGAAGGTGCTCGAACCCAGGTCCGAAGCGGCCTCCAGCAGCGAAGGGTCGTGCTTCACCAGGTTGGCGAACAGCGGCAGGATCATGAATGGCAGGTACGAATAGACCACGCCGATGTACACCGCCAGGTTGGTGTTGAGGATCTGCAATGGCTGATCGATCAATCCGGTCCACAGCAGGAAGCCGTTGAGCAGCCCGTTGTTGCTGAGGATGCCCATCCAGGCATAGACGCGGATCAGGATCGCGGTCCAGGTCGGCATCATGATCAGCAGCAGCAGGACCGTCTGGGTCTCTTTCTTGGCGTTGGCAATGGCATAGGCCATCGGGTAGCCGATCAACAGGCACAGCAGGGTGCTGAAGAAGGCCATCTTCAACGAGCCCAGGTAGGCCGAGATGTACAGCTCGTCCTCGGTCAGCAGGCCGTAGTTGGCCAGGTTGAGCACCAACTGGATCTTGTCTTCGACGTAGGTGTAGATCTCGGTATACGGCGGGATCGCCACGTCGGCTTCGGCGAAACTGATCTTCAACACGATGAAGAACGGCAGCATGAAGAACAGGAACAGCCAGATGAACGGCACGCCGATCACCAGGTGCCGTCCCTCCGGGATAAGGCGCTGGAAGGCTCGCTTGAGCTTGCGAGGTTTCATGACCGCAGTACCACGCCGCTGTCGTCTTCCCACCACACGTACACTTCATCGCCCCAGGTCGGGCGTGCGCCCTGGCGCTCGGTGTTGGCGACGAACGACTGGACGACCTTGCCGCTTGGCAGCTCGACGTAGAACACCGAGTGGCCGCCCAGGTAGGCAATGTCGTGGACCTTGCCGCGCGACCAGTTGTGCTCGCAGGTCGGTTGCTGCGAGGTGACCAGCATTTTTTCCGGGCGCAGGGCGTAAGTGATGTGCTTGTCTTCCACCGAGGTGGTGATGCCGTGGCCGACGTAGATCTTGCGCTCCAGTTCCGGGCTGGCAATGATCGCGTGGCCTTCGGCGTCGTCGACCACTTCACCGTCGAACAGGTTGACGTTACCGATGAATTCGCACACCAGACGGCTGGTCGGGGTCTCGTAGATGTCCACCGGCGAGCCGATCTGGGCAATCCAGCCCAGGTGCATGATGGCGATACGCTGGGCCATGGTCATGGCCTCTTCCTGGTCGTGGGTCACCATCACGCAGGTCACGCCCACGCGCTCGATGATTTCCACCAGTTCCAACTGCATCTGCGAACGCAGTTTCTTGTCCAGCGCGCCCATCGGCTCGTCGAGCAGCAGCAGCTTGGGGCGCTTGGCCAGGGAACGGGCCAGGGCCACCCGTTGGCGCTGGCCACCGGAGAGCTGGTGTGGCTTGCGCTTGGCGTACTGGGTCATGTGTACCAGCTTGAGCATCTCGGCCACGCGGGCGTCGATCTCGGCCTTGGGCATCTTGTCCTGCTGCAGGCCGAAGGCGATGTTCTGCGCCACGGTCATGTGCGGGAACAGCGCATAGGACTGGAACATCATGTTGATCGGCCGCTCGTACGGCGGCATGTCAGTGATGTCGACGCCATCGAGGAAGATCCGCCCTTCAGTCGGGCGCTCGAAGCCGGCCAGCATACGCAGCAAGGTCGATTTGCCGGAACCGGAGCCACCCAGCAAGGCGAAGATCTCGCCTTTGCGGATTTCCAGGGACACATCGTCCACGGCGACCGTTTCGTCGAACTTTTTTGTAACCCGGTCGATCTTGACCAGCACCTGCTTGGGTTGCTGGCCACCCTCGAGGGCTTTTTTATAGGCACCGGAGGCAACTGCCATGAGTGAAACTCCCAACAAGATTTTTGTGCCCGCGCGGCCTGTGCTCCAGGTACCGCAGCGGGTCTGGATAATTACTTGCCCGACTTGACCTTGGTCCAGCTACGGGTCATCAGACGCTGCACCTTGGGCGGCAACTCTGAGTTCACGAACATCTTGTCCAGCACTTCCTGCGGTGGGTAAACCGCAGCGTCAGTCCTCACGGCCTGGTCCATCAGGTCGCCAGCCTTGGGGTTCGGGTTGGCGTAACCGACGTAATCACTGACCTGGGCGATAACCTCAGGTTTCAGCAAATAGTTGATGAAGGCGTGGGCCTCCTTGACGTTCTTGGCGTCCTTGGGGATCGCCAGCACATCGAACCAGAGGTTGCCGCCTTCCTTGGGAATGGCGTAGGCCAGGTTCACGCCCTTCTTCGCCTCGATAGCGCGGGCCTTGGCCTGGAACACATCACCCGAGAAACCTGCCGCGACGCAGATGTCGCCGTTGGCCAGGTCGGTGATGTACTTGGACGAGTGGAAGTAGGTCACGTACGGGCGTACGGCCAGCAGCTTCTGCTCGGCCTTGGCATAATCCTTGGGGTCGGTGCTGTTGGGGTTGAGCCCCATGTAGTTGAGCACCGCCGGGAGCATTTCGTCCGCCGAGTCGAGGAAGGCCACACCGCACTTGGAGAGCTTCTTCATGTTCTCGGGCTCGAACAGCACGGCCCAGGAGTCGATCTTGTCCACGCCCAGCGCGGCCTTGACCTTGTCGACGTTGTAACCGATACCGTTGGTGCCCCACAGGTAAGGCACGGCGTACTGGTTGCCCGGGTCGTTCTTTTCCAGGCGCTTCATCAGCGCCGGGTCGAGATTGGAATAGTTGGGCAGCAGGTTCTTGTCGAGCTTCTGGAACGCGCCCGCCTTGATCTGCTTGCCAAGGAAATGGTTGGACGGCACCACCACGTCGTAGCCGGTGTTGCCGGCCAGCAGTTTGCCTTCCAGGGTTTCGTTGGAATCGAATACGTCCTGCACGGGTTTGATACCCGTTGCTTTCTCGAAGTCCGCAAGGGTGTTCGGGCCGATATAGTCCGACCAGTTGTAGAAGTGCACCGTAGGCGCCGCTTGGACGCTGCATGCCAGCGTCAGGCCCGCTCCAGCCATCAAGGCCTTGCGTAAAACAGAAATAGACAAGTGGGTGGTCCTCACAATCAGTGCCTGGGTGACGGCGTACTTACTGGGTGCAAGCGCTGCCGCGCACGCAAAACCGGCGCGCAACTTACCTTCGCAGCTTCGATGCCGCAATCAACAATTGCCATTCACTGGCTCTGGGCCGGAAAACCCCGGCCCAGAGGTCACGCATCGGGGTTATTTGCCCGATTTGATCTTGGTCCAGCTACGGGTGATGTCACGCTGGACCTTGGCATCCGGTGCAGCAATGGCATACAGCTGTTTCTTCACGTCAGCTGGCGGGTAGATGCTCGGGTCGCTGGTGATGGCCTTGTCGACCAACGGAGTAGCGGCCTCGTTGCCGTTCGGGAAACGCACGGCATTGGTGATTTCAGCCATGACTTCCGGCTGCATCAGGAAGTCCATGAACTTGTAGGCAGCTTCCTTGTGCTCGGCATCTTTAGGGATGGCGACCATGTCGTAGAAGGTACCGGCACCTTCTTTCGGAATGATGTAGTCCACTTTGACCTTGTCGCCAGCTTCGTGGGCGCGGGCCTTGGCCTGCTCGACGTCACCCGAATAACCGACGGCCACGCAGATGTTGCCGTTGGCCAGGTCGCCGATGTACTTGGACGAGTGGAAGTAGGTGATCGAAGGACGGACCTTGAGGAACAGGTCCTCGGCGGCCTTGAGGTCTTCCTTGCTGGTGCTGTTGGTCGGCTTGCCCAGGTAGTGCAGCGCGGCCGGGAGCATTTCGGTCGGGGCATCCAGGAAGCTCACGCCGCAGCTTTTGAGCTTGGCGATGTTCTCAGGCTTGAACACCACGTCCCACGAGTCGATCTTGTCCACGCCCAGTGCGGCCTTGACCTTCTCCGGGTTGTAGCCGATGCCGATCGAACCCCACATGTAAGGGAAGGCGTGCTTGTTGTCCTTGTCGCTGGCGTCGCCAACGGCCTTGAGCAGGTCCTTGTCGAGGTTTTTCCAGTTAGGCAGCTTGGAGCGGTCCAGCTCCTCGTAGACGCCAGCCTTGATCTGCTTGGCCAGGAAGTTGTTCGACGGCACGACAATGTCGTAGCCCGACTTGCCGGCCAGCAGTTTGGCTTCCAGGGTTTCGTTGCTGTCGAAGACGTCGTACTTGACCTTGATGCCGGTCTGCTTCTCGAACTTGGCGATGGTGTCCGGCGCGATGTAGTCAGACCAGTTGTAGACGTTCAACACAGTGTCGTCAGCCTGAACAGCGGTAGCCATGGCACCCATCAGGGAGGCGGCCAGCAACGTTTTGCCCATTTTATTCATGCGTAATGCTCCAGAATTTTTATGTTAGCAACTGTCCAGCAGCCAGAACCCACGGTGCAGAGCGCGCGGCGACTGAAACAACCGCTAGTCTGGCAAGTTACAAGGCTCTGTTTCAAGGAAAGCAGGGACTTGTAACGACTTAATGTCACATCGCTAGCCTAGCAAATGATTATCGAATCGCTTCCAGCGTCAAATCGAGGCATTTGCGCGCCTTTTCCACCAGTTCATCCACTTCGGCATGGCTGATCACCAGCGGCGGCGCAATGATCATGGTGTCGCCCACCGCGCGCATGATCAGGCCGTTCTCGAAGCAGAAGTTGCGGCACACCATGCCGACACCTTTGCCCTCGTAACGGCTGCGGGTCGCCTTGTCCTTGACCAGCTCGATCGCGCCGAGCATGCCCAGGCCGCGAACCTCGCCAACCAGCGGGTGGTCCTGCAGCTCTCGCAAACGCTTTTGCAAATACGGTGCCGCTTCCGTGCGCGCCTTCTCGACGATCTTCTCGTCACGCAGGATGCGCAGGTTCTCCAGGCCCACCGCAGCCGCCACCGGGTGGCCGGAATAGGTGAAACCGTGGTTGAAGTCACCGCCCTCGCTGAGCACCTTGGCCACCTTGTCACGCACGATCACACCGCCCATGGGGATGTAACCGGAAGTGAGGCCCTTGGCGATGGTCATCAGGTCGGGCTTGAGGTCGTAGTAGTCTGAGCCGAACCACTCGCCGGTGCGGCCGAAACCGCAGATCACTTCGTCGGCGACGAACAGGATGTCGTACTTGGCCAGGATCTCCTTGACCTTCGGCCAGTAGGTTTCCGGCGGAATGATCACCCCGCCGGCGCCCTGGATCGGCTCGGCGATGAAGGCGGCGACGTTGTCTTCGCCAACTTCGAGAATCTTCTTCTCCAGCTGCTCGGCTGCCCAGATGCCGAACTCGTCCGGGCTCATGTCACCGCCTTCGCCGAACCAGTACGGCTGTGGAATATGCACGATGCCCGGGATCGGCAGGCCGCCCTGCTCGTGCATGCCACTCATGCCACCCAGGCACGCACCGGCGAAGGTGGAGCCGTGGTAGCCGTTGATGCGGCCGATCATGGTCTGCTTGTGCGGCTTGCCCTTCAGCGCCCAGTAGTGGCGAACCATGCGCAGCACGGTGTCGTTGCCTTCGGAGCCGGAGCCGGTGAAGAACACATGGGTCATGCCTTCCGGCGCCACGTCGGTGATCGCCTTGGCCAGCTCCAGGGCTGGCGGGTGAGCGGTCTGGAAGAACAGGTTGTAATACGGCAGCTCGCGCATCTGCTTTTCTGCCGCCTGCACCAGTTCTTCACGGCCATAGCCGACCGCCACGCACCACAGGCCGGCCATGCCGTCGAGGATCTTGTTCCCCTCGCTGTCCCACAAATGCACACCCTGCGCCTTGGTGATGATGCGCGGCCCCTTCTCCTTCAACTGCTTGTAGTCAGAGAAGGGTGCAAGGTGGTGCTCGCCGCTCAGGGTTTGCCATTCACGGGTTTGCGGGTTGTTGACGCTCATGTGCCTCTCCATTTTCCGGCGGCCGCAGCGGCGGCCTCAGGGTTGATCAGACAGCGAAAAGCAGGAATTCACGCTCCCAGGAGCTGATGACGCGCTTGAAGTTCTCGTGCTCGGCGCGTTTGGTGGCGACGTAGCCAGTGATGAATTTCTTGCCCAGGTACTGCTCCAGCGCCCGGCTGACTTCCATGCGTTCGAGGGCGTCCTCGATGGTCAGCGGCAGGCGCAGATTGCGGCGTTCGTAGCCACGGCCCTGGACCGGCGCGCTGGCGTCAATGCCCTCGACCATGCCGATAAAGCCGCACAGCAGGCTGGCAGCGATGGCCAGGTATGGGTTGGCATCGGCACCCGGCAGGCGGTTCTCGACGCGACGGTTCTGCGGGCCGGCATCCGGTACGCGCAGGCCGACGGTGCGGTTCTCCTCACCCCACTCGACGTTCACCGGCGCCGAAGTGTCGGGCAGGAAGCGGCGGAACGAGTTGACGTTGGGGGCGAACAGCGGCAGCGCTTCGGGGATGAACTTCTGCAGGCCACCGATGTGGTGCAGGAACAGCTCGCTCATGCTGCCGTCCGCATTGCTGAAGATGTTCTTGCCGGTGGCCACGTCGACCACGCTCTGGTGCAGGTGCATGGCGCTGCCTGGCTCGCCGGTCATCGGCTTGGCCATGAAGGTGGCAGCCACGTTGTGCTTGAGCGCGGCCTCACGCATGGTGCGCTTGAACACCAGGATCTGGTCGGCCAGGTGCAGGGCGTCGCCGTGACGGAAGTTGATCTCCATCTGCGCCGTGCCGTCTTCGTGGATCAGCGTGTCGAGGTCCAGGCGCTGCAGTTCGCACCAGTCGTAGACGTCTTCGAACAACGGGTCGAATTCGTTGGCGGCTTCGATCGAGAACGACTGGCGGCCGGTTTCCGGGCGCCCAGAGCGACCGACCGGCGGCTGCAGCGGGAAGTCCGGGTCTTCGCTGCGCTTGGTCAGGTAGAACTCCATCTCCGGCGCGACGATCGGCTGCCAGCCCTTGTCGGCGTACAGCTTGAGGACTTTCTTCAGCACGTTGCGCGGCGACAGTTCGACCGGGTTGCCCTTCTTGTCGTAGGTGTCGTGGATCACCTGGGCGGTCGGCTCGATGGCCCACGGCACCAGGAACACCGCGTCCTGGTCGGGGCGGCAGATCATGTCGATGTCGGCCGGGTCGAGCAGGTCGTAATAGATGTCATCGTCGACATAGTCGCCGGTCACAGTCTGCAGCAGCACGCTCTCGGGCAGGCGCATGCCTTTTTCGGCGATGAACTTGTTGGTCGGCGAGATCTTGCCGCGGGTGATGCCGGTCAGGTCGCTGATCAGGCATTCGACTTCGGTGATCTTGTGCTCTTTCAACCAATCGGTGAGCTGGTCGAGGTTGTTACTCATAAATACCTCAGGAGGTAAGGTGGTCCGCGCTCTGATTCTGGAGGGAGTAGATTGCTAAAGCAAAAACCCACGCGCAGGCGCACTGTGGATACACTGAAATCAAGCGTGTCCGCAGTGGGATCAAAGGGCAGAAATACGAGAAGAGCAACGAAAAAGCGTTACGAGGTGTGGTCCACAGGCGCAAAGCGTCAATTATTGCGGCCATGCAGGCCACAGCTCGACCGATGCGTGCGGGAACGGCAGGGATACCCGACTGCACTGCGCAGGCAGCGCGTTCAGGTCGCGACAAGCGGACCATGTGACCCTCGTATTATTGTGTTCTGGGTTGAGTCCGAGCTTAGCCTTGTTAAATTTTTTACACAACACCTCCGTAAAAAATAAAACACGGCGTGTCGGAGATAGCCCTTTGCGAGGGAAATAGCGGATAATGGCACGCCCCGATATGCAGCAAATCTGCCGTCGATGTGCCATTTCGAGGCATCATGGGGTTGGCTTGACATCAGTTTGTCTTTTCGATTGACTGGTCCTGCAAGCCCCCCTTGATTGATATTTTTAACAACAAAGGTGTTGCATCATGTCGGTACCCCCGCGTGCCGTTCAGCTTAACGAAGCGAACGCGTTCCTTAAGGAACATCCTGAGGTTCTCTACGTTGACCTTCTGATTGCAGATATGAATGGTGTGGTGCGTGGCAAGCGCATTGAGCGCACCAGCCTCCACAAGGTTTACGAGAAGGGCATCAACCTGCCTGCCTCCCTCTTCGCCCTGGACATCAACGGTTCCACCGTCGAAAGCACCGGGCTGGGCCTGGACATCGGCGATGCTGACCGCATCTGCTACCCGATCCCCGGCACCCTCTCCAACGAACCCTGGCAGAAGCGCCCGACCGCGCAGCTGCTGATGACCATGCACGAACTCGAAGGCGAACCGTTCTTCGCCGACCCGCGCGAAGTACTGCGTCAGGTGGTGAGCAAGTTCACCGAAATGGGCCTGACCATCTGCGCCGCGTTCGAGCTGGAGTTCTACCTGATCGACCAGGAGAACGTGAACGGCCGCCCGCAGCCGCCACGCTCGCCGATTTCGGGCAAGCGCCCACAGTCGACCCAGGTGTACCTGATCGACGACCTCGACGAATATGCCGACTGCCTGCAGGACATCCTGGAAGGCGCGAAAGAGCAAGGCATTCCGGCTGACGCCATCGTCAAGGAAAGCGCCCCGGCGCAGTTCGAAGTCAACCTGCACCACGTCGCCGACCCGCTCAAGGCCTGTGACTACGCGGTGCTGCTCAAGCGGTTGATCAAGAACATTGCCTACGACCATGAAATGGACACCACTTTCATGGCCAAGCCCTATCCGGGCCAGGCCGGCAACGGCCTGCACGTTCACATTTCCGTGCTGGACAAAGATGGCAACAACATCTTCACCAGCGAGGATCCCGAGCAGAACGCCGCGCTACGTCACGCTATCGGCGGTGTGCTCGAGACCCTGCCCGCGTCCATGGCTTTCCTCTGCCCGAACGTCAACTCGTACCGCCGCTTTGGTGCACAGTTCTACGTGCCGAACGCACCGAGCTGGGGCCTGGACAACCGCACCGTGGCCCTGCGCGTGCCGACCGGCTCGCCGGACGCCGTGCGTATCGAACACCGCGTAGCCGGTGCCGACGCCAACCCGTACCTGATGATGGCTGCCGTGCTGGCCGGCGTGCACCACGGCCTGACCAACAAGGTCGAGCCGGGTGAGCCGATCGAAGGCAACTCGTACGAGCAGCTGGAGCAGAGCCTGCCGAACAACCTGCGCGATGCCCTGCGCGAGCTGGACGACAGCGAGATCCTCAACAAGTACATCGATCCGAAGTACATCGACATCTTCGTCGCGTGCAAGGAGAGCGAGCTGGAGGAGTTCGAGCACTCGATCTCCGACCTCGAGTACAACTGGTATCTGCATACCGTGTAAGCAAGAACGCCGCCCCTGGGGGCGGCGTTTCTTGTTCGGGATCTTCGCGGGCAAGCCCGCGAACAGGCCGGCGCCGGTTTACAGGGATTTCTCGAAAATCTTCGAATTGCGCTGGTAGTTGTACAGCGAAGCCCGCGCGGCCGGCAGGCGCTCCACGCCGCTAGGCGCAAATCCGCGTTCACGGAACCAGTGCGCAGTCCGCGTGGTAAGCACGAACAAGGTATTCAACCCCATCTGCTTCGCCCGCCCCTCGATGCGTTCGAGCAGCTCGTCCCCGCGCCCGCCATGGCGGTACTCCGGATTCACTGCCAGGCACGCCAGTTCACCCGCCTGCGAATCGGCAATCGGGTACAGCGCCGCACAGGCGATGATCATGCCCTCACGCTCGACCACACTGAACTGCTCGATTTCACGCTCCAGTACTTCGCGCGAACGACGCACCAGAATGCCCTGCTCTTCCAGCGGGCTGATCAGCTCCAGCAAGCCACCGACATCGTCGATGGTCGCCTCACGCACCACTTCGAACTGCTCCTGCGACACCAGCGTACCGCCACCTTCGCGAGTGAACAGTTCGGTCAGCAGCGCACCGTCCTCGGCATAACTGACGATATGGCTACGTGCCACGCCGCCTTTGCAGGCCTCGGCGGCGGCATCCAGCAGCTCACCCTGGTAATCGCTGCCCAGGCGCGCCAGGTGCGGGGCGATCTGCTGCGGGCGTAGCTCACGCACCAGCTTGCCGTTTTCATCCAGCAGGCCTGGCTCGGCACCGAACAGCAGCAGCTTGTCGGCGCCCAGCTCGATGGCCGCGCGCGTGGCGACGTCTTCGCAAGCCAGGTTGAAGATTTCTCCGGTGGGCGAGTAGCCCAGCGGCGACAGCAGCACGATGGAGCGCTCGTCGAGCAGGCGGCTGATGCCCTTGCGGTCGACCCGACGCACTTCGCCGGTGTGGTGGTAGTCCACCCCTTCAAGTACGCCGATCGGCCGTGCGGTAACCAGGTTGCCGGAGGCCACGCGCAAGCGCGAGCCCTGCATCGGCGAGGCGGCGATGTCCATCGACAGGCGTGCCTCGATGGCCAGGCGCAAGGCGCCGACTGCATCGATCACGCAGTCCAGGGTGGCTGCATCGGTAATGCGCATGCCCCGGTGGTAGTGCGGGGTCAGACCGCGGTCAGCCAGGCGGCTCTCGATCTGCGGGCGCGAACCATGCACCAGCACCAGGCGCACACCCAGGCTGTGCAGCAGCACCAGGTCGTGGACGATGTTGCCGAAATTCGGGTGTTCAACCCCGTCGCCGGGGAGCATGACCACGAAGGTGCAGTCGCGATGGGCATTGATGTACGGGGAGGCATGACGTAGCCAGTTGACGTATTCGGGCATGACAGGGCCTGTGGATAAAGTGGACGGAGAACGGTGAATCACACGGCGTTCAGGATCATCGTCGGAACAGGCTTGCGGTCACGCGCGGTCTCCTCTAGGCAAGTACGAATCAACAGGGTGGACGTTTAATTCAGGCAATAGTGCCGGATCAGGTCACGCAATAGACGCACGGTAGGCTCGATTCGTGACATTTCAAGGTATTCGCCAGGCTGGTGGGCGCAGGCGATGTCGCCGGGGCCCAGCACGATGGTCTGGCAACCCAGCTGCTGAAGATAAGGCGCTTCGGTACCAAACGCCACCGCTTCGGCGCGATGGCCGGTGAGGCGCTCGGCCACTTGCACCAGTTCGGTATCGGCAGCCTGCTCGAAGGGTGGCACCTCAGGGAACAGCGGTGCGTAGTCGATGCGCACCTCATGGCGCTCGGCCACCGGCTGCAGCTTGCCGCGAATGGCGGCGCGCAGCTGTTCGACATCCATGCCTGGCAGCGGGCGCAGGTCGAACTCCAGGGCGCACTGGCCGCAGATGCGGTTGGGGTTGTCACCGCCATGGATGCAGCCGAAGTTCAGGGTGGGCGTAGGCACGCTGAACTGCGGGTTGCGGAACGTTGCCTGCCACTGCCGGCGCAGGCCCATCAGCTCGCCCATCACCTCGTGCATGGCCTCCATCGCGCTGTGGCCCAGGCTCGGGTCGGACGAATGGCCGCTGCGCCCGAGGATATCGATGCGGTCCATGAGGATGCCCTTGTGCATGCGGATCGGCCGCAGGCCCGTGGGCTCGCCGATCACCGCCGCGCGGCCGAGCGGCTGGCCGGCTGCGGCCAGGGCGCGGGCGCCGGACATGGAGCTTTCTTCATCGCAGGTGGCGAGGATCAGCAGCGGTTGCTTGAAAGCGTGCTCCAGCAGCGGGATCACCGCCTCGATGATCAAGGCGAAAAAGCCTTTCATGTCGCAGCTGCCCAGGCCGACCCAGCGGCCATCGGCCTCGGTCAACTTGAGCGGGTCGCTGGACCACAGCTGTTCGTCGTAAGGCACGGTGTCGCTATGCCCCGCCAGCACCAGGCCGCCAGGGCCGCTGCCGCGGCTGGCCAGCAGGTTGAACTTGCCGGGGCTGACCTGCTGGATGTCACAGCTGAAGCCCAGATCGCCCAGCCAGCCGGCCAGCAGGTCGATGACCTGGCGATTGGACTGGTCCAGTGCAGGCTGGGTGCAACTGACCGAGGGCGCGGCGATCAAGGCGGCAAACTGGTCTTTCAGCGTTGGCAACGGCATGCGCATACTCCTCGGAAGCGTTGCCCATCATAGGACTATCCGCCGTCTGGAATAAACCGTTGCCGGCCGACTCCTGTAGACTGCCCTGCAACGACGCCCCTCCTTCGAGCCTGTGATGCACAAAGAAACCGAACTCAAGCTCCGCGCCAGCCGCGAGACCCTGGCCGCCCTGCGCGAGCACCCCCTGCTGAAAAAGCGCAACAAGTCCGGCTGGCAGACTCGCGAGCTGCTCAACCAGTACTTCGACACCCCTGAGCGCGACCTCTCCGCCGCTCGTGTCGCCCTGCGCCTGCGCCGTGACGGCGAGGACATCATCCAGACCCTGAAGTGCCGCGGCCAGAGCGTCGCCGGGCTGTCCGAGCGCAACGAGTACGAATGGCATCTGGACAAGGTCAAGCTCGACCTGAAAAAGCTCGACGCCAGCTGCTGGCCCGAGCAACTGGCCGAGCTGGACAAGAAAACCATCAAGCCGCTGTTCACCACCGACTTCACCCGCGAGTACGCCGAGATCAGCTGGGGCCGCGGCAAGAGCAAGGTGGTGATCGAAGCGGCGCTGGACCAAGGCTTCGTGATCGCCGGCAAGCGCAAGGAAGAAATTAGCGAGCTGGAACTGGAACTGCGCGAAGGCGCCCCTGAAGCGCTGCTGGAGCTGGCCGCCGAGCTGGCCGCCAGCCTGCCGCTGATGCCGTGCGACATCAGCAAGGCCGAGCGCGGCTACCGCCTGCTGGAGCCGGACAGCTATGAGCTGGGCCTGCCCTCCACCGAACTGGACGCCGAAATGGCCGTGGACGACGCGTTCACCGCGCTCGCCTGGCAGCTGCTGGGCAGCAGCCAGCGCCTGGCCGAGCAGTACCGCCACAATGGCCACTGGCGCCTGCTGCAGGACTGGGTACAGTGCCTGGCCGAACTGCGCGCACTGGTTGCCAGCCTGGGCCAGGCCGCACCACGCGCGACCACCCGCGAGCTGCGCGCCAGCCTCGACGCGCTGCTGGAAGACTGGCGCCCGCTGGTGCAGGCCGGCAACGACGACGAAGACATCCGCCGTGCCGCGCCCGAGCAGTTCATCGAAGAGCTCGAAGACGTACGCTGGGGTCAGTTCTCCCTGGAGACCTCGCGCTGGCTGCTGGCCCGTGCCTGGACCGTGGAGCGCAAGGGCCGCGGCGAGCGCCAGGGCAAGGCGCAGCTGGCCAGCTGGCTGGCGCACCTGCTGGGCGAAGAAGGCCGCTCGCTGAAGCTGCCGCTGTACACCCAGCGCCCGGAAGACCTGGCCGAACAGCTGCCGCGCATCGAACAGCTGCTGGCCTGGCTGCACCATGCACGCCAGGTGCTCGAAGCGCCGCAGATGGACCGCCTGTACGGCGACCTGAAGAAGCTGCATGAGCTGGCGGAACTGCCAATCAGCGATGAAGTGCTGGAAGCGCGCATCGAGCAGGCGCGGGCGGTTGATCAGAGCCGGGGCTGGAAGCACCTGCTCAAGGCCTGATACCGCGTCGCCTGCTTCGCGGGACAAGCCCGCTCCTACAGATTTCCCTGTAGGAGCGGGCCTGATACCGCGAAGGCATCACCTCGATAGCGGCAGGCTGGTGGTGGACTTGATCTCCGACAGTGCCACGATCGAATTCACTTCCTGGATCCCAGGCACGTTCGATAGCTTTTCGAAGAAGAAGCGCTCATAAGCCTCGATATCCGAGGTGACGATGCGCAGCAGGAAGTCCACCGCCCCCATGAGCACATAGCACTCCAGCACTTCGGGAAAGCCGCGGATCGCCTCGGTGAATTCGGTGAAGTTGGAGCGGCCGTGGGCGTTGAGTTTCACCTCGGCGAAGATCTGCGTATTCAAGCCGACCTTCTTGCGGTCCAGCAGGGCCACCTGCCCACGAATCACCCCTTCCTCTTTCAGCCGCTGGATCCTGCGCCAGCAGGGCGATTGCGACAGCCCCACACGCTCGGCGATCTGCGCACTGGACAGCGACGCGTCCTCTTGCAGGAGTTCGAGAATGCGCCGGTCGTAGGCATCCAGTTCGCTTTGCATGAATAATTCTCCAAAATATGCTTATGCAAATTGATTAATTTGCATCAGCCGCAAATCGACAGAATCATAGCGAAAAAATACCGGCTTCGACGTGCAAGAATTTCTCCCACATTCGCGGAGACCCAGCATGAACGCACTCGAACGCCCCCTGCCCCGCAGCGATGCCTGGGCCGCCAACGCCAGCCACAGCACCGTACGTTATCGCCTGCAGGCCGAAGCCGAGCCGGATACCCTGTGCCGGGTGCTCAACCTGTTTGCCTTGCAGTTCCTCACGCCCCACAGCGTGCAGGTCAGCCAGCAGGACGACTGGCTCGATATCGAGGTGGGTATCGGTGGGTTGAGCTGGCACCGGGCGCAAGTGATTGCGCAAAAACTGCGCAACCTGGTGTGTGTCGGGGAGGTGAGCCTGGAAAACCTGGCGCGCCTGGAGCTCGCGGCAGTCTGAAGCCCGACGGCGCAAAATTCCGAAATCCTTTCCCGAACCTCGCTCTGCCAGGCCCGGCTAGCCTTGACCCAGGACTCCCCCAAGGCACGGACGCCGCCGATGTTCTCCCCCAACGAGCAATCCCTCGATCTCAAAAGCCTGCTGGACGCCTTGCAGGCCGACCAGCACCTGACCGCCAACGACTCATGCCAGGTCCGCGAACAAGCGTCCCGGTACAGTACTCACCACCCGCTTGAAACCATTGCCGCCCTGGGCCTGGAAGATCGCTGCCAACCCGGCCAGCTGCTGAATCTGGACACCCTGTGCCAATGGCTGGCGCAAAAGGTCGGTCAGCCTTACCTGCGCATCGACCCCATGCAACTCGACCTGGCCCAGGTCAATGGCCTGATCTCCCCCGCCTTCGCGCAACGCCACGGCATCCTGATCGTTGCCAACGACGCCAACGCCATCACCGTGGCCAGCGCCGAACCCTATCAACAGCTGTGGCAGGCCGACCTGGCGCGCAGCCTGGGCAAACCGATTCGCCGCGTGCTGGCCAGCCCGCTGCAGATTCGCCAACTGGGCCAGTCGCTGTTTCGCCTGGCCCACTCGGTACAAGGTGCGCAGCACCAGCAAGCGACCAGCCTGGGTGAGCTCGAACACTTGCTTGAGCTCGGCAAGCGGCAGGCGCAGGCCACGGCCGACGACGCGCACATCGTGCATATCGTCGACTGGCTGCTGCAGTACGCCATCGAGCAACGCGCCAGCGATATCCACCTGGAGCCACGCCGCGATCAAGGCCACCTGCGTTACCGCATCGATGGGCTGCTGCACACTGTCTACGCCTTCCCGGCCAGCGTCACCTTGGCCGTGGTCAGCCGCCTGAAACACCTTGGCCGGATGGATGTGGCGGAAAAGCGCCGCCCGCAGGACGGCCGGGTCAAGAGCAGCCTGCCGGGCGGCAGCGAAGTCGAGCTGCGCCTCTCGACGCTGCCGACGCCCTTTGGTGAAAAACTGGTGCTGCGCGTGTTCGACCCGCGCCAGTTGCAGGAAGACTTCGACCAATTGGGCCTGGAGGGCGCGCAACTGGCCCAGTGGCAAACGCTGCTGCAGCGCCGCCAGGGCATCCTGCTGGTCACCGGGCCTACCGGGTCCGGCAAGACCAGCACGCTCTACGCAAGCCTCAAGCAGCTGGCCACACCGCAGGTCAACCTGTGCACCATCGAAGACCCGATCGAGCGGCTGGAGCCGGCGTTCAACCAGCTGCAGGTGCAACCGGCCCTGGGCCTGGGATTTGCCGATGGCGTGCGCGCCCTGCTGCGCCAAGACCCGGACATCATCATGATCGGCGAAATCCGCGACCGCGAGACTGCACTGGTGGCGGTTCAGGCTGCGCTCACCGGGCACCTGGTACTCTCGACCCTGCACACCAATGACACCTGTAGCGCCATTACCCGCCTGCTCGAGCTGGGTGTGGCCGATTACCTGATCCGGGCGACCCTGGGCGGGGTCATGGCCCAGCGCCTGGTGCGCTTGCTTTGCCAGGCATGCCAGGGTGACCAGTCGGGCGATCCTTGCCAGGTCTGTCGGGGCACTGGCTACCGAGGCCGTACAGGTTTGTTCGAACTGCTGATCCCGAGTGAAAGCCTGCGAGCACGGATAGGCGCCAGTACCGATCTGGCTGAACTGCAACGGCAGGCTCTAGCTGAAGGGTTACAAGATTTACGCAGCTGTGGGGAGGCGAAAGTGGCCCGCGGGCTGACCCGCTTCGAGGAGGTACTGCGGGTCTGCTCCTGAGCAAAAAACCCTTGTATTCAAGGAACTTGCGCCCATTTTTCTGGATCAAACCGACCATCCCCACCCCTCACCCTTCGAGGTGTTTCATCATGCGTCTCAAAACCGCCATCGCAGCTGCTGCCCTGCTTTCGCTGCCTGTTGGCTCTGCCATGGCCGATACTTTCTGGCGTAACGTAATGACTTCCGGCGCGACCACGGCGTCGAGCTACATCACTTCGCACGACCACAAGCTGGTGCTCGCGGCACAGGATGACGCCGGCAGCTTCGTCGCCAGTGAAGGCGCGATTCGCGGGCCGTTCCTGGAGCAGGCGCTGCAACAGGTGCGTGCCGAGAACCCAGGGATGCAAGCCTCGGACATGGAACTGGCCAACGCCATCCTGGCCAAGAACGCGGTAGCTGAGTAAGGCCTGGGGCCGCTTTGCGGCCCCAGTTTTTCACCGGTAAGCCTCCACCGGCACGCAAGCACAGAACAGATTCCTGTCCCCATACACGTTGTCGACCCGGTTCACCGCTGGCCAGTACTTGTGCAGGCGCACATGAGCACTGGGCGCAACCGCCTGCTCCAGGCTGTAAGGCCGGTTCCACGGCGCCAGCACATCGGCCAGGGTATGCGGCGCATGCTTGAGCGGATTGTCTTCCGCCGGCCAGTTACCCTCCTGCACCTCGGCAATTTCTGCCCGAATCGCCAGCATCGCCTCGACGAAGCGGTCCAGCTCAGCCTTCGACTCGCTTTCGGTTGGCTCGACCATCAAGGTTCCCGGCACCGGGAATGACATGGTCGGGGCATGGAATCCATAGTCCATCAGGCGCTTGGCAACGTCTTCCTCGGTAATGCCGGTCTGCGCCTTGAGTGGCCGCAGGTCGAGGATGCATTCGTGCGCCACGCGCTGATTGCGCCCGCGGTACAACACCGGGAACGCGCCGCCGAGCTGACTGGCCAGGTAGTTGGCCGAGAGGATCGCCACTTCGCTGGCATCAGCAAGCTGCGGGCCCATCATGGCGATGTACATCCAGCTGATCGGCAGGATGCTCGCACTGCCCCAGGGCGCGGCGCTGACCGCCGTGTTGTTCGGGTCCAGGCCGGGGACGGGTACGACCGGGTGACTGGCGACGAACGGCTTCAGATGAGCACGGATGCCGATCGGCCCCATGCCTGGGCCGCCACCGCCATGGGGGATGCAGAATGTCTTGTGCAGGTTCATGTGCGAAACATCGGCACCGATATCAGCCGGCCGCGCCAGGCCGACCTGGGCGTTGAGGTTGGCGCCGTCCATGTACACCTGGCCACCGTGCTGGTGGACCACCTCGCAGATCTCGCGGATGCCCTCTTCGTACACACCATGGGTCGAGGGATAGGTGACCATCAGGCACGACAGCCTGGCCCCGGCGGCATGGGCCTTGGCCTTGAGGTCTTCGAGGTCGACGTTGCCGGCCTCGTCGCAATCGACGATCACCACCTCCATGCCCGCCATCTGCGCCGAGGCCGGGTTGGTGCCATGGGCCGACGACGGGATCAGGCACAGCGTGCGCTGAGGCTCATGTCGGCTGCGGTGATAACGGGTAATGGCCATGAGCCCGGCGTACTCACCCTGGGCACCGGAGTTGGGTTGCATGCAGATGGCGTCGAAGCCGGTAATGGCACACAACCAGCTTTCCAGCTCGTCGATCATCGCCTTGTAGCCCGTGGCCTGTGCGGCGGGCGCAAAGGGGTGAAGCTGGGCGAAAGCAGGCCAGGTGATGGGGATCATCTCGCTGGTGGCATTGAGCTTCATGGTGCAGGAGCCGAGCGGGATCATCGACTGGTTCAGCGCCAGGTCCTTGTTTTCCAGCTGCTTGAGGTAGCGCAGCATCTCGGTTTCGCTGTGGTGCAGGTTGAACACCGGGTGGCTGAGGAACGGCGTGCGGCGCACCAGCGCAGCGGGGATGCCTTCGGGCAGCGCGTGCTGGTCGAGCGTGGCGATATCCAGGCCATGATCGACGCCCAGGAAAATGTCGAACAGCCGTAGCACGGTGGCTTCGTTACAGGTTTCGTCCAGGCTCACGCCCAGATGGCCGCGCCCCAGGATGCGCAGGTTGATGCGGGCAGCCTCGGCACTTTCGATGATCGCCGCCTGAGCGCCGCCGACGTCCAGGGTCAAGGTGTCGAAAAAGTGCTGGTTGAGGCGCTTGATGCCTTTGGCCTCAAGGCCTGCGGCCAGCACGAAGGTCAGCCGGTGCACCCGCTGGGCGATGCGCTGCAGGCCTTCCGGGCCGTGGTACACCGCATAGAAACTGGCGATGTTGGCCAGCAGCACCTGGGCGGTGCAGATGTTGGAGTTGGCCTTTTCGCGGCGGATATGCTGCTCGCGCGTCTGCAGGGCCATGCGCAGAGCCGTGTTGCCACGAGCATCGCGGGACACGCCGATGATGCGCCCGGGCATCGCCCGCTTGTAGTCGTCGCGGCAGGCGAAATAGGCCGCGTGCGGACCACCGTAGCCCATCGGTACACCAAAGCGCTGGGTCGAACCCAGCACCACATCGGCGCCGAGCTCACCGGGCGGTGTCAGCATCACCAGGCTGAGCAGGTCGGCGGCCACGCAGGCCACGGCGTGCTGGCTGTGCAACTGGTCGATCAACGGGCGCAGGTCGCGCACTTCGCCGTGGGTGTCCGGGTACTGCAGCAAGGCGCCGAATACCTGGTGTTTGGCAAGGTTATCCACCGTGTCGACGATCAGCTGGAAACCGAAGCCTTCCGCGCGGGTTTTCAACACCGACAAGGTCTGAGGATGGCAGTGCTCGTCGGCAAAGAAAGCGTTGCTCTTGTTGCGCGCCACGCGCTTGGCCAGGGCCATGGCTTCGGCAGCGGCCGTGGCTTCATCGAGCAACGACGCATTGGCCAGTGCCAGCCCGGTGAGGTCAATGACCATCTGCTGGAAGTTGAGCAGCGCCTCCAGACGGCCTTGGGCGATTTCCGGCTGATAGGGCGTGTAGGCGGTGTACCAGCCGGGGTTTTCCAGCACGTTGCGCAGGATGACCGTGGGCGTGACGGTGCCGTGGTAGCCCATGCCGATGAGGCTGGTCCACACCTGGTTCTGCTCGGCGTAGCCGGCCAGCTTGGCCAGCGCAGCCTGTTCATCCAGGGCTGGCGGCAGGTCGAGAGCGCGGTTGAAGCGGATGCCTGGCGGCACGGTCTGCTCGATCAGCTCGCTGCGGCTGTTGAGGCCGAGGGTGCTGAGCATCGCCTGCTGCTCCGAGGCATCGGGCCCCAGGTGGCGGCGCAGGAAAGGGTTGAGCTCTTGCAGTTGATGCAGGGATGGCGACTGGGACATGTCGACGCTCTCTTCCTAGACCAGGTCTCATGGAGACTTATAAGTCTAGGAAGGATTGCCGCTTTTGCAGGGCTATTGCTGGGGGCGCTTTGCACCCCCAGCATCACTCAATTACTCGCCGATAGCGGCTGCATAACCTGCAGCATCCAGCAACTTCTCCAGCTCGGCCGGGTTGCTCGGCTTCAGCTTGAAGATCCACGCCTCGTAGGGTTCTTCGTTCAGCGATTCAGGGTTTTCGGCCAGTTCTTCGTTGACCGCGATCACTTCACCGGAAACCGGGGCGTAGATGTCGGAGGCGGCCTTGACCGACTCGACCACGCCAGCTGCGTCGCCAGTGGCAAAGGTCTTGCCGACTTCGGCCAGCTCGACGAACACCACGTCACCCAGCGCTTGCTGGGCGTGGTCGCTGATGCCGACGGTGACAGTGCCGTCAGCTTCCAGGCGCGCCCACTCGTGGCTTTCGGCGAAACGCAGATCGGCGGGGATAGTGCTCATGTCTTGAATTCCTCGTTTGGGTCAGCGGTTCGGCCCGCCGTTGAATGTTCAGATCAAAATCTTGCCGTGGCGCACGAAGGTCGGTTTGACCACCCGCACCGGGTACCATTTGCCGCGGATCTCGACCTCGGCACGGTCACCGGTAGCCATGGGCACGCGCGCCAAGGCAATGGACTTGCTCAGCGTAGGCGAGAAACTACCACTGGTGATCTCCCCTTCGCCAATCCCGGCTACACGCACCACCTGGTGGGCACGCAGAACGCCGCGCTCTTCCAGCACCAGGCCAACCAGTTTTTCCTGCACACCGCGCTCGATTTCCGCCAACAGGCCGGTACGGCCGACAAAGTTGCGTTCGGCGGGTTCCCAGGCAATGCACCAGCCCAGGTTGGAGGTCAGCGGGGTATGGCTTTCATCGATGTCCTGGCCGTACAGGTTCATGCCGGCTTCCAGGCGCAGGGTGTCGCGCGCGCCCAGGCCGCTGGGCGCGATGCCGGCGCCGACCAGGTCGTTGAAGAACGCTACGGCCTGATCACCTGGCAGGATGATTTCCAGGCCGTCTTCACCGGTGTAGCCGGTGCGGGCGATGAACCAGTCACCTTCGGCAACACCTTCGAACGGGCGCAGCTCGCGGATCAGAGCGGCGCGCGCAGGGCTCAGCAGCGCGGCGACTTTCTCGCGGGCGTTCGGCCCCTGGATGGCGAGAATCGCGAGGTCTGGACGAACGTCGAACGATATGCTGAAGCCGGCGCTCTGCCGCTGCAGCCAATCGCTGACTTTGGCCCGCGTGGCCGCGTTGGTGACCAGACGGTAGCCGCCCTGTGTGCGGTAGACGATCAGGTCGTCGATGACCCCGCCGTCTTCGTTGAGCAACGGGCTGTACAGCGCCTTGCCGGTGCCGTCGAGACGGGCCACGTCGTTGGCCAGCAGACGTTGCAGCCAGGGCGTGGCGTCGCCGCCGGTGATGTCGATGACTGTCATGTGGGACACATCGAAGACACCGCAGTCGCTGCGCACCTGATGGTGCTCCTCGACCTGCGAGCCATAGTGCAGCGGCATGTCCCAGCCGCCGAAATCGACCGTCTTGGCGCCAAGCGCCAGGTGCAAGTCGTACAAAAGCGTGCGCTGTCCCATGGGTTTCTCCTTCCGGGCGTGGCGAAGCGGCGGCGGTCGATGACGTTTAATCGTCAGCTCTTCTTGTAGGACCCGCCGCGCGAATGCCGCGCATTGTAGCCGCAAGGGCGCAAGCTGGCATCCTCAGTGACTGTGACCCGGACGCCGAGCGGAACGGCGAATCAGCCCGATGACCGGCAGCAGCCCTACCAGCACCAAGGTCAGCGCCGGCAGCGAGGCGCGCGCCCATTCGCCTTCGCTGGTCATCTCGAACACCCTGACCGCCAGGGTGTCCCAGCCAAACGGGCGCATCAGCAAGGTGGCGGGCATTTCCTTGAGCACGTCGACGAACACCAGCAGCGCGGCGCTCAGGGCCCCGGGCACCAGCAGCGGTAGATACACCTTGAAAAACAAACCCACGCCACCGACGCCGAGACTGCGCGAAGCCTCCGGCAATGAGGGGCGGATACGTTCCAGGCTGCTCTCCAATGGGCCATAGGCCACGGCGATGAAACGCACCAGGTAGGCCAGCAGCAAGGCGGCCAGGCTGCCCAGCAGCAGCGGCTTGCCCGCACCGCCCAACCAGGTCGACAGTGGAATGACCAGCTGATTATCCAGGTAGCTGAAAGCCAGCATGATCGACACTGCCAGCACCGAGCCGGGCAAGGCATAGCCCAGGTTGGCCAGGCCAACGCCGGCACGGATGCCGCCCGTCGGCGCCTGACGGCGGGCGAAGGCCAGCAGCAGCGCCACGCAGACGGTGATCAGAGCGGCCATGCCGCCCAGGTACAACGTATGCAGCACCAGGCCGACATAGCGCTCGTCCAGATCATGCCGACCGCGCTGCCAGAACCACGCCAGCAACTGCAGCAGCGGGATGACGAATGCGCAGGCGAACACCAGCAGGCACCAGCCACTGGCCAGCAGCGCCTTGAACCCGCGCAAGTGGTAGAGCGCCTGCCCGCGAGGCCGCTCGTTGCCGCTGCGGGTCGCGCCACGGGCGCGACGCTCGCCATACAGCACCAGCATCACCGCCAACAGCAGCAGGCTGGCCAGCTGGGCCGCACTGGACAAGCTGAAGAAGCCGTACCAGGTCTTGTAGATGGCCGTGGTGAACGTGTCGAAGTTGAACACGGCCACCGCGCCGAAATCGGCCAGGGTCTCCATCAGCGCCAGGGCGATACCCGCACCAATCGCAGGCCGCGCCATCGGCAGTGCCACCCGCCAGAAGGCCTGCAGGGGTGACAGACCCAGCACCCGCGCAGCCTCCATCAGGCCCTTGCCCTGGGCCAGGAACGCCGTGCGCGCCAGCAGGTAGACATAGGGGTAGAACACCAGCACCAGCACGATGATCACCCCACCCGTAGAGCGTACCCGTGGCAGGCGCATGGGCCCGAACACTTCGCGCAGGGCGCTCTGCACGGGGCCGGCAAAGTCGAGCAGGCCGACGAAAACGAAGGCCAGCACGTAGGCCGGAATGGCGAACGGCAGCATCAGCGCCCAGTCGAGCCAGCGTCGGCCGGGGAACTCGCAGAGGCTGGTGAGCCAGGCCAGGCTGACGCCGAGCAGGGTGACGCCGATACCGACGCCGACCACCAGGGTCGCGGTATTGCCCAGCAGGCGGCCCATCTGGGTGTCGAGCAGGTGCGTCCAGATCTGCAGGTCGATCGACTGCCAGGACAGCAACAGCACACTCAGGGGCAGGAGGACCAGGGCGGCGGTCAGGGTGACCGGGAGGTACCAACGGCGTTGCAGGGTGTGGGGCAAGGTTGAATTCTCGATTGCAATGGCGACCGCTTCGCGGGCAAGCCCCCTCCCACAGGGGCCTGTACAGGCCCCGGGAGGACAGCTCAGTTCCAGCCAGCGCGATCCATCAGGCGAATGGCCTCGGCCTGGCGCTTGCCGGCCACTTCCACCGGCAGGCTGTCGGCCTTGAAGCTGCCCCAGGCTGCAACTTCATCCGACGGCTTGACCTTCGGGTTGGCCGGGAATTCCTGGTTGATGTCGGCGAACAGCTTCTGCGCCTCTTCGCCAGTCATCCACTCGACCAGCTTCCTGGCGGCTTCCGGGTGCGGTGCATGCTTGGTCAGGCCGATGCCCGACAGGTTGACGTGCACGCCACGGTCACCCTGGTTGGGCCAGAAGATCTTCACCGGCAGTTTCGGGTTCTGGGCATGCAGGCGGCCGTAGTAGTAGGTGTTGACCACGCCCACATCGCACTGGCCGGCCTCGATGGCCTGGATCACCGCGTTATCGTCGGAGAACACATCGGTGGCCAGGTTGCCGACCCAGCCTTTGACGATCTGCTCGGCCTTGGCCTCGCCGTGGTTCTCGATCAACGTGGCGGTCAGCGACTGGTTGTACACCTTCTTCGCGGTGCGCAGGCACAGGCGGCCTTCCCAGTGTTTGTCAGCGAGGGCTTCATAGGTGGTCAGCTCGGCTGGCTTGACCCGTTCGGTTGAGTAGACGATGGTCCGTGCACGCAGGCTCAGGCCGGTCCAGTCATGGGACGAAGCGCGGTACTGCGGGGGAATGTTCTGGTCGATGATGCCCGACTTGATCGGCTGCAGGATGCCCATCTGCTCGGCCTGCCAGAGGTTGCCGGCATCGACAGTGAGCAGCAGGTCGGCCACGCCGTTCTCGCCCTCGGCCTTGATGCGCTGCATCAACGGGGCTTCCTTGTCGGTGATGAACTTGACCTTGACCCCGGTCTTGGCGGTATAGGCATCGAACACCGGCTTGATCAGTTCGTCGATGCGCGAGGAGTACACCACCACTTCGTCCGCCGCCTGGGCGGTGCCGCCGAACAGGGTCAGGGCCAGGGCGGCCAGTAGGGGCTTGCGTGGCAACATGGAAAGCACTCCTCGGATCGTATGAGAGGTGCAAATGGTAGTGAATCCCATTTTCCGACTCATCATCCGAGCAGTTACCGGATGTTGCAGAGGACCGCTGTGCGGCCCCGCCTGTCTCAAGCCTTGGCCAGTTCCGGCAGATCCCCGGTCAGCCCCAACGCCTGGCGCACGAACACCGCCTTGGCCTCCGGCAGCTGTTCCACCAGCTTCAACCCGCTGTTACGCAACCAGCGCAGCGGCAGCGGATTGGCCTGGAACAAGCGCTCGAAGCCTTCCATCGCTGCCATCAGCGCCAGGTTGTGCGGCATGCGCCGGCGCTCATAACGGCTGAGCACTTTCACATCCGCCAACC
Organism: Pseudomonas sp. NPDC089422; assembly: GCF_044749405.1. Classification (NCBI taxonomy): domain Bacteria; kingdom Pseudomonadati; phylum Pseudomonadota; class Gammaproteobacteria; order Pseudomonadales; family Pseudomonadaceae; genus Pseudomonas; species Pseudomonas sp. NPDC089422. The sequence continues at coordinate 60,021 of NZ_JBIVHW010000002.1, read as the reverse complement.
GCTCACCGCGCTCGCAGGCCTTCTCCAGCACCTCGGCCAGCACCGCGGCGTCAAGGAAGCCCAGGTTGACGCCCTGCCCGGCCAACGGGTGAATGGTGTGCGCGGCATCGCCGATCAACACCAGCCCTTCGTCCACGTAGCGCTTGGCGTGGCGCTGGCGCAACGGCACACAGACGCGCGGGTCGGCCTCCAGCACAGCGCCCAGGCGCCCTTCGAAGGCGCGCTCCAGGGCCTTGAGGAAGGCCTGCTCATCCAGTGCCATGATCTGCTCGGCCTGCTCCGGCGTCGTCGACCAGACGATCGAGCACCAATCCTGCTTGCCGTCACGCGACAACGGCAGGAACGCCAGCGGCCCCTCATCGGTGAAGCGCTGCCAGGCGGTGGCCTGGTGCGCAGCACTGCAGCGCACACTGGTGACGATCGCGTGGTGCAGGTAATCCCATTCACGGGTCTCGCAACCGGCCAGGCGGCGCACTGCCGAATTGGCGCCGTCGGCGGCCACCACCAACGGTGTCCGCAGCTGGCGGCCGTCGGCCAGGGTCAGCAGCCATTCGTCACCAGAACGGCGTAGCTGCTCCAGGCGAGCATTGGGCAGCAGGCCGATGTCGCTGTCGTGCAGGCGCTCCAGCAGACCGTCCTGTACCACCCGGTTCTCGACGATATGGCCGAGCACCTGGGCATGCACGCTGGCTGCGGAGAAATGAATCTGACCGGTACCGCTGCCGTCCCATACATGCATGTCGGAATACGGCGACACGCGCCGCCCGGCGATGCCTTCCCAGGCCCCCAGGCGTTCGAGGATGCGCTGGCTGGCCGCCGACAGGGCACTGACCCGTGGCTCGAACGGTGCGGCGCCATCGAACGGTTTGACCGACAGCGGGCCGCCATCGAGCAGGAGAATTTCCAGGCCGCTGTGGCGAAGCGCCAAGGCCAGGGCGCTGCCGACCATACCGGCACCGACAATCAACAGATCTGCGCGCATTTCCATGCCTTACGCCTGCCTCGCTTGCGGCTTGAGCCGCACGTATAGGGTTTTATCGACCCGTGCCACCAGCTCGCCGGCTTCGTCACGGATATCGACCTGCACACGCGGCAGGTACTTCTTGCCGGTGGCGGTCTGCTGGCGGATCTCGTCCAGCAGCGCGTCATCGACGTGGAATTCGGCGTACACCGTGCCTTTGCCCGGGCTGATGAAGTCGATGCTGGCGGCCTTGTCCCAGACGATGTAATCGCGCCCCAGGCGCTCGATCAGCAACAGCATGTAGAACGGATCGACCATGGCATACAGGCTGCCACCGAACTGGGTGCCGACGAAGTTGCGGTTCCAGCGGGTCAACTTCATGCACACCTTGGCGCTGCGCAGGTCCGGGCTTATGTGTTGGACGCGGATGCCTGCGCCGAGGTACGGCAAGTACAGCTTCAGCCGCCATCGCATGATGCGCGCACGGCGCGCCAGCCGACGTGATTCATCACTCATGCCTGGCCCCGCGGATCGGGGCGGGTGCCTAGGCCCATGGCCTGGCGGGCGAACCAGCTTTTTGCCGGTGGCAGCAGGTCGAGCCCGAGCAGGCCGATATTGCGCCCGGCCGCCAGCAACGGCTGGTTGCTGCCGAACAGCCGGGTGACCTGGTCGGAGAAGCCAATGGTCAGGGCCTGGTCGAGCCGCTGGCGCTGGTGATAGGCCTGCAGGCTGGCAAGATCACCCGGATGCTGCGGGCCGGCCAGCAGCGCATCGGCCAGCGACTGCACGTCACGCAGCGACAGGTTGAAGCCCTGCCCGGCAATCGGGTGCAGGCTGTGCGCGGCGTTGCCCAGCACTACCAGGTGTGGGCGTACCTGTTCCTGGGCTTCGATCAGCGCCAGCGGGTAAAGGTGTCGCGCACCGACCTGGCGCAGGGCGCCGAGGCGATAGCCAAAGGCATCCTGCAGCTCGCGCAGGAAGCTGCGCTCGTCGATTTCGGCCAGGCGCCGGGCATCCATCCCCTGTCGCGTCCAGACCAGCGCGCAGCGGTTTTCCGGCAATGGCAGCAGGGCCATCGGACCTTGCTCGGTGAAGCGCTCGAAGGCTTGGCCGCAGTGGGCCTCGCCTGGGGTGATGTTGGCGATCAGCGCGCTCTGCTCGTAGGGAGTACGACGCACATGGATACCCAGTTGCTCGCGCAAGCCAGAGCGGCCACCGTCAGCCAGCACCGCCAGGTCGCATTCCAGGCTGGTGTCGTCGTCCAGCAGCAGGCGGTAGCCACCTTCGATGGCCTGCATCGCCTTCACTTCGGCCGGGCAGCGCCAGCTCACCACTTCGCTGTCCAGCCCTTGCCACAGGCACTGGCCGAGCCAGGCGTTCTCCACCACGTAACCCAGGGCCGGCACGCCCTCTTCCATGGCATCCAGGCGGGTAGCACCGAAACGGCCCCGATCAGAGACCTGGATCTGCCGGATCGGCTCGGCACGCGAGCTGATGGTTTGCCACAGGCCAAGGTGCTGATAGATCTGCCGGGTGCCGAAAGACAATGCCGAGGAACGTGCGTCGTAGCTGGGCTGGAAACTGTCGCCGGGGGCGAACGGCTCGATCAGCAGGATCTTCCAGCCACGCGCCTTGGCGCCGGCCTGCAGGGCCAGGGCAAGGCTTGCGCCCACCAGGCCACCGCCGATGATCGCCAGATTGACCCGATTCATGCCGCGTCCTTACGTGCAGCCTGCATCAGCGCCTCGATCTCGGCGACAGTACGGGGCACACCCGAGGTCAGAATGTCACAGCCTTGCCTGGTCACTACCACGTCGTCCTCGATCCTGATGCCGATGCCGCGCCATTTCTTCGCGACCAACTCGTTGTCGGCGGCAATGTAGATGCCTGGCTCGACAGTCAACGCCATGCCAGGCTCCAGCACCCGCCACTCGCCACCCACCTTGTATTCGCCAACATCGTGCACATCCATGCCCAGCCAGTGCCCGGCACGGTGCATGTAGAAGGCCCGGTAGGCCTCGCTGTCGATCAGCGCCTGCACCTCTCCCTTGAGCAAACCGAGCTCTACCAGGCCTTCGGTGATGACTCGCACGGTTGCCTCGTGGGCGTGGTTCCAGTGCTTGCCTGGGGCGATCTCGGCAAAGGCGGCGGCCTGGGCCTTGAGCACCAGCTCGTAGATGGCCTTCTGTTCGGGCGAAAAACGCCCGCTGACCGGGAAGGTACGGGTGATATCGCTGGCGTAGCAGTCGATCTCGCAACCGGCATCGATCAGCACCAGGTCACCGTCCTTGAGCGGGGCATCGTTCTGCTGGTAGTGCAGGATGCAGCCATTGCGCCCGGCGGCGACGATCGAGCCGTAGGCCGGCATCTTCGCCCCACCCTTGCGGAACTCGTAGTCCAGCTCGGCTTCCAGGCTGTACTCGTGCAGCCCGGCCCGGCAGGCCTGCATGGCCCGTACATGGGCGCGCGCAGAGATATCTGCGGCGGCACGCATCACCTTCACTTCCGCTGCCGATTTATACAGGCGCATGTCGTGCAGCAGATGATCCAGCGCAACGAACTCGTTCGGCGGCTGGGCACCGAGGCGCGCCTTGGAGCGGATCACGTTGATCCAGTCCATCAAGCGGCGGTCGAACTCGGCGTTGCTGCCCATGGCACTGTAGACCCGTTCGCGACCTTCGATCAGGCCCGGCAGGATCTCGTCGATATCGGTGATCGGGAAGGCATCGTCCGCGCCAAAGTCCCGGACCGCGCCTTCCTGGCCGGCACGCAGGCCGTCCCATTGTTCGCGCTCAGGGTTGCGCTCGCGGCAGAACAGCACGTACTCGCCATGCTCGCGGCCTGGGATCAGTGCGATCACTGCCTCAGGCTCGGGGAAGCCGCTGAGGTACTGGAAATCGCTGTCCTGGCGGTACACGTGCTCGACATCGCGGTTGCGGATGGCAACCGCGGCAGCCGGCAGGATCGCAATGCTGTTGGGGACCATCTGCGCCATCAGCGCCTTGCGCCGACGGGCATACTCGGCCTTGGGTATGTGGCTCATGGGCAGAACTACCCCCGGTTGATCAGTGCAGCGAAGGTTTTGGCGCGGGTGCGGCAGGCGCCGCCAGCTCCGTGTACAGCAGCAGCGGTGCGACGCGCAGGTACTCCATGACTTCCATGTAGTCGCTCTCGCCGTCTTCGGATTCTTCAAGGGCTTCCTGGACCTGGGAAATGGCCACCAGGTCCTGCAGCACTTCCTTGGCTTCGGTAGACAGGTCCTTGCCACCGGCGTTCAGACCGAAGCCGGTGATGAAGCCCTGGCACCACTGGCCCAGCGCCTCGGCGCGGTCGGCCAGTGCGGCATCGTCGCTCGGCAGCAGCAGGACGATGGCCATGTCCTCGCTGTTCAGCTCGCCCTTGACCATCTCTTGCAGGCCGATCAGGGCATTGCGCACGGTGTCGCCGGGTTCGGTTTCCAGCAGTTGGGCGGCGTCGGCCAGCCAGGCCTCGGCATCGAAGCCGGCACCGGCGCAGCTGCGCCCGATCAGCAGGCCGTGCAGCTCGGCAGGGGTGACAGGATGGCCATTGCTCGAGAGCAGCATGGCAAAAGCAACGTAAGGCGATTGAGTATTAGGCATGGTCGGCTAGGCGCCAGACGGCGCATTTGACTAGAATGAAGACCTTGTATCCTAGCACCGGCAGGCGCGCCAAGACCATCGGCACTGGCCGCCGCTGCGCAGGGAGAGGCATCATCGCAGGGTGATTCAACGACGGAGCGAATCGAGTGCAACCCACGCAAGAGAACGACCTGCAAGCGCTGATGAGCCGATTCGAGTTGCTGATCGAACGCGTCGAGCAACTAAAACGGCAAAATGCACTCCTAGTAGCTCAGGAAAAATCCTGGCGCGAGGAGCGCGCCCACCTCATCGAAAAGAACGAGATCGCCAAGCGCAAGGTCGAGTCGATGATTTTACGCCTGAAGGCCCTGGAGCAAGACTCATGAGTTCAAGCAATAGCGTCACCGTGCAGATCCTCGACAAGGAGTATTCGATCATCTGCCCGCCGGAAGAGCGCAACAACCTGGTCAGCGCCGCGCGCTACCTGGACGGCAAGATGCGCGAGATCCGCAGCAGCGGCAAGGTGATCGGTGCCGACCGTATTGCGGTGATGGCTGCGTTGAACATCACTCACGAGATGCTGCACCGCCAGGAGGATCGCAGCGACGCGCCGGTGAGTGGCACCAGCCGTGAACAGGTGCGTGACCTGCTGGAGCGGGTCGATCAGGCTTTGTCCGACGATGCGGGTACCAAAAACGGCTGAGATTGGTATACTGGCGCCACTCCCTGGGGGATGCGCCAGTCGGTTATGTCCCTGAGCCGATACGCACAACCACGGGGGTTGCACGCTGGGGCCGGTGTGCATGTCCGCCCGACGGAAAGCCTTAACGCCCCCTGCAATCTCCACCTTGAACTTTCGGGTTCAAGGGCTACACCGATAGCGGTCTTATCGGGGAGCCTGATTCTTCCTGCCCAGCGCCCTGCTGGGCAATCCGACACCTGGGATCGCCAGTGCCATGACTGAAACTGCGCCGCTTACACGCCCCCAGCTTCGTCGCCTGCTTCGCAATGCCCGCCGCGCCCTTTCCCCCGCCCAGCAACACCAGGCTTCACGCGGCCTGTACCGCCAATTGGCGCAGCACCCCTTGTTCCGCCGTGCCCGGCATATCGCCCTGTACCTGCCCAATGACGGTGAAATCGACCCGCGCCTGCTGCTGCGCGAGGCCCAGCGCCGGGGCAAGCGCACCTACCTGCCGGTACTGCATGCCTGGCCACGCACGCGCATGGTGTTCCAGCGTTTCGAACAGGGCGAAAAGCTCAAGCGTAACCGCTTCCGCATTCCCGAGCCGTTGACCGATCGTCGGCGCCAGCGCCCGATCTGGTCGCTGGACCTGATCCTGCTGCCGCTGGTCGGCTTCGATGAAGTCGGTGGGCGATTGGGCATGGGCGGGGGGTTCTACGACCGTAGCCTGGCCTACCAGGCACGTCGCAAGACCTGGAAGAAACCGCTGCTGCTGGGGTTGGCGCATGAATGCCAGAAGGTCGAGCGGCTGGCGCAGGCCAGTTGGGACGTACCACTGCAGGGCACGGTCAGCGACCGTGGCTGGTACCTGGCGCCGAAATAGGCGGCGTCAGCGAGGGGATATCAGCGTTGCTGTGGGTTGGCGTCGACCGGCGTCTGATAGGCGGTATCCAGCTTGCGCTCCCAGATTCCCTGGGCATAACCGGTGGTGACCACACCAAGGCCAAAGATGAAGACCAGGATCCACAGTAGATCCGGTTTGCGTTGATTCATCGAAGAATGCCCCCCTAGGCATACGTTCAGGCTCGGCGACCTTCTAGGTGCCGCCGGAGCGTCTAGCTTTAAAATCGGCGCATTTTCCGACAACCTGAGTCGTCACGCAAACGTTGACGCCAACCGGCTGTCGGTTTCGTGCAACAGGTTATTTCAAACCTTTTCAGGAGCAGTATCCATGGCCTATTGGCTGATGAAATCCGAGCCCGACGAGCTCTCGATCGAAGGCCTGGGCCGCCTGGGCGAGGCGCGCTGGGATGGCGTACGCAACTACCAGGCGCGCAATTTCATGCGGGCCATGAACGTAGGCGACGAGTTCTTTTTCTACCACTCCAGCTGCCCGCAACCGGGCATTGCCGGCATCGCCCGCATCATTGCTGCGGCCTACCCGGACCCGACGGCACTGGACCCGGAAAGCCATTACTTCGACGCCAAGGCCAATGCCGAGAAAAACCCTTGGAGCGCGGTGGACGTGGCCCACGTGAAGACCTTCCGCCAGGTGCTGGGGTTGGGCCTGCTGAAGCAGCAGAGTGCGCTGGCAGAGTTGCCGCTGGTGCAGAAAGGCACGCGGTTATCAGTGATGCCGGTAACTGAAGAGCAGTGGGCGGCGATCATCGCGCTGGCGCGCTGACTCTGCTTCGCAGAGCAAACGAGGTCAACTGTGGGAGCGGGCTTGCCCCGCGAACACCGGCGAAGCCGGTGCCAAGCACCGCGGTGCCTTCTTCGCGGGACAAGCCCGCTCCCACAGGAATCGCATACTCAGATGAACATCCGACCTGCTGCGAAATCAACGAGCCTTGCTTACTGCACAATCAGGTTATTGAACAGCAGATCCTCGACAATCGGCTTGCCCTCTTCCGATTCCATCACCTGCTGCACCTGCTTCAACGCTTCCTGGCGCAGCTTCTCCTTGGCGTCGACGTTGCTCATGCTATCCACCGTCTGCTGGGTGAACAGTGCCACCAGCTGGTTGCGGATCAGCGGTTCCTGGTGCTTGACCGCAGCCGCGGCGGCATCACCGGTCACGCGCAGGGCCACATCGGCCTTGTACACGCGCAGCTTGGGGCTGCCATCGAGGGCGTAGTTGCCGACGAAGGGTGGGCTCAGGGTGATGTAGGAAACTTTCGGCTCCCCTTCCTTGGCTTCCTCGGCCATGGCCGCCGCTGGCAGCATCAGCGCCAGTACCATCAAGATCCACGCTTTCACGAATTCGCTCCTCAAAACAATTGGCGCCAGCTTACCCAGCATGCCGCGCAAACCCAAGCACGGGCTTGTGCCGGCACTTATGTCAGCACATCAGGGCGGGGCATGCTCGTTGACCCGGCAGGCGACCCTCCTACACTTATCGGCCACTACACGCAAAGGAATAGCCCCGATGAAAGCTGTGTTGTGCAAAACCCTGGGCCCGGCTCGTGACCTGGTGCTGGAAGACGTGGCCAGCCCGGTGCCGAAGAAGAACGAGATCCTGCTCGATGTGCAGGCTGCCGGGGTCAACTTCCCCGACACGCTGATCATCGAAGGCAAGTACCAGTTCCAGCCACCGCTGCCATTCTCGCCTGGTGGTGAGGCCGCCGGCGTGGTCGCTGCTGTCGGCGAACGGGCCGGCACCTTCAAGGTGGGCGACCGGGTGATGGCCCTCACCGGCTGGGGAGCGTTCGCCGAGCAGGTGGCGGTGCCCTTCTACAACGTGATGCCGATCCCCGAGCAGATGGATTTTGCCACCGCAGCGGCGTTCGGCATGACCTATGGCACCTCGATGCATGCCCTCAAGCAGCGCGGCCAGTTGCAGCCAGGCGAAACCCTGCTGGTGCTCGGTGCATCCGGTGGTGTTGGCCTGGCAGCGGTGGAAATCGGCAAGGCCATGGGTGCAAAAGTGATTGCCGCCGCCAGCAGCGCCGAGAAACTCGCCGTCGCCAAGGCTGCCGGGGCTGACGAACTGATCGACTACAGCCAGGCCAGCCTCAAGGAAGAAATCAAGCGCCTGACCGGCGGTCAGGGCGTGGATGTGATCTACGACCCGGTGGGTGGCGAGCTGTTCGACCAGGCCGTGCGCGGGCTGGCGTGGCAGGGCCGGCTGCTGGTGGTGGGGTTTGCCAGCGGGACGATACCGCAGATGGCGGCGAACCTGGTGCTGCTCAAGGGGGCGGCGGTACTTGGGGTGTTCTGGGGGGCGTTTGCCCAGCGCCAACCCGAGGACAATGCGGCGAACTTCCGGCAATTGTTTGCCTGGCATGCCGAGGGCAAGTTGAAACCCTTGGTATCGAAGACTTATCCACTGGCTGAAGCCGGGGCTGCCATTGAAGAACTTGGGCAGCGGCGGGCTGTGGGTAAGTTGGTGGTACTGGCCAAGTAAGGCAGGTCTGGCCTCTTCGCGGGTTTATCGAGGCGTCGAACCGCCGCGAAGAGGCCCGTGCAGGTTATGGCAGCGCCTGAACCGCGCCTCCAGATTGCGATCCGGCATCTGATGGCTGCGCAACGCATTCAATGTCTGCTCGACATAGTCCCGCGTGGTGCCATAGCGCCCCTTGGCACTGGCCAAGATCTGGCTGAGCAGCGTATCCGGCAAATTGCCCGCATAGCACGGCAGATGCCGCTCCAGCACGAACCCCAACGCCTGCACCTTGCTGCCATCGCCCAGTCGGCAACTGAGCCAGTGCGGCCGATACGCCGGATAAGGCATTTCCCGCTGCCACAGGGCCATCAGCGAATCATCGAGGTTGCTTTCATCCAGGCGGTAGGCAAACCCGCTGCAGGAGCCGCCGCGATCCAGGCCGAACACCAGGCCGGGCGTTTCCGGCGTGCCCCGGTGCTCGTGCGACCACAGGTACAACCCACGGTGATAACCATGCACTCGCGCCCGTTGGCGCTCCACGGAATTACATTCCGGGCGCCAGATCAACGAGCCATAGGCAAACAACCAGACAGGGCCACCTTCATGGCGAGACATGGTCATGTGCATGGAGTTGAGCAATTGCTCACGGGTCAGTTGCTGGCCGAAGTCGAGCGTCGGAGGATAGGCAACTTCCCAGGACAAACTTTCAAGTGCCGACATAACTGCCGCCATTATTCCCCGTGTACTACAGATGTAGCGAGAGTCGTGTGTCATGCGGCCTGCGCCGCCGCGCCATGGGCGCTTGCATTAACCATAGGATAGAAACCGGGCAATGCTCAAGCCCTGGCGCGAAAGTTTCACGCACTGTTCCGACGACTGGGAATTATTGTTTCGAAGGCGGTGAAAGTTAGTGGCGCAGGCGGTAACAATTACCGCCTTATACCCGCTAGTTGGAACTTCGGTTATTAACCGCGTGGTGCGTAGGCAAACACATCGGCGCGCATGCGGTGCGCATCCATGCCGGCCTCGACCAGGGCGTCGAGGGTGGCGTAGACCATGTTCGGCGAACCGCTGGCATACACATGCACGGTATTGAGGTCTTTCACGTCCTCGCATACCGCTTCATGCAGCATGCCGCAACGCCCTTCCCAGCCACACAGGTCGCTGACCACCTTGTGCAGGAACAGGTTGGGCAAGCGCTCCCATTCAGCCCAGTGCTCGATGCTGTAGAAGTCCTCCGGGCGACGGACACCCCAGTACAGGTGCACCGGATGCTTGAAGCCCTGGGCACGGCAATGTTCGACCAGGCTGTGCATCTGGCCCATGCCGGTGCCAGCGGCAATCAGCACCAGCGGTCCGTCAGGCAACTCGGCCAGGTGGGTATCGCCGAACGGCATTTCGATACGCGCCACGCGATCACGCTGCAGCTGCGCCAACAGCTGCAGCGCACTGGCTTCGCGGGCCAGCACATGCAACTCGAGCTCTCGCCCGGAATGCGGCGCAGAGGCGAGCGAGAAGGCCGCCGGCTTGCCACCCTCACGCTCGATCATCAGGTACTGCCCGGCATGGTAGCGCGGCGGCTTGCCGGCCGGCGCACGCAGGCGCACCCGCCAGACGTCGCCACCGACCTCGACGCATTCGCTCACGCTGCACGCCAGCTTGCGCACTGGCAGCTCACCCAAGGCAAGCACACCATCCCAGAGCAACACACAGTCCTCCAGCGGTTCGGCAATGCAGGTGAACAACTCGCCATGGTCACGGACTTCACCGTCCTGACGCACGCTTCCTTCGACCAACAACGCGGCGCAGACATGGCAATTGCCATTGCGGCAGCTGTTCGGGCAGTCATAGCCCAGCCGCCGCGCTCCATCCAGGATCCGTTCCCCGGGTTCGAGCGCCAGCACCGCCCCGGACGGCTGCAACGTTACCTGCATCAATCTATTCCCAACTGATCCCACAGCTCATCGATACGGCGGGTGACGGCCTCGTCCTTGACGATGACCCGGCCCCATTCGCGTGTAGTCTCGCCCGGCCACTTGTGCGTGGCGTCCAGGCCCATCTTCGACCCCAGCCCCGATACCGGCGACGCGAAGTCCAGGTAGTCGATCGGCGTGTTGTCGATCATCACCGTATCACGCTTGGGGTCCATGCGCGTGGTGATGGCCCAGATCACATCGTTCCAGTCGCGGGCGTTGATATCGTCATCGGTGACAATAACGAACTTGGTGTACATGAACTGTCGCAGGAACGACCACACACCCAGCATCACGCGCTTGGCGTGGCCTGGGTACTGCTTTTTCATGGTCACCACCGCCATGCGGTACGAGCAGCCTTCCGGCGGCAGGTAGAAGTCGACGATTTCCGGGAACTGCTTCTGCAGGATCGGCACGAACACTTCGTTCAGTGCCACACCCAGGATCGCCGGCTCATCCGGCGGCCGGCCAGTGTAGGTGCTGTGGTAGATCGGCTTCTGTCGGTGAGTGATGCGCTCGACGGTGAACACCGGGAAGCTGTCCACTTCGTTGTAGTAGCCGGTGTGATCGCCATACGGGCCTTCCGGGGCCATTTCGCCCGGGTGAATCACGCCTTCGAGGATGATCTCGGCGGTGGCCGGCACCTGCAGGTTGCTGCCACGGCACTTGACCAGCTCGGTGCGGTTGCCGCGCAGCAGGCCGGCGAAGGCGTATTCGGAAAGGGTGTCCGGCACGGGAGTCACGGCGCCAAGGATGGTGGCCGGGTCAGCGCCCAGGGCCACGGCGACCGGGAACGGCTGGCCTGGGTTCTTTTCGCACCACTCGCGATAATCCAGGGCGCCGCCACGGTGGCTCAGCCAGCGCATGATCACCTTGTTGCGGCCGATCACCTGCTGGCGATAGATGCCCAGGTTCTGACGGTCCTTGTTCGGACCGCGGGTCACGGTCAGGCCCCAGGTGATCAGCGGCGCAACGTCGCCTGGCCAGCAGTGCTGGATCGGCAGCTGGCCGAGGTCGACATCGTCTCCCTCGATGACCACTTCCTGACATACCGCGTCCTTGACCACCTTCGGCGCCATCGACACGACCTTCTTGAAGATTGGCAGCTTGGACCAGGCGTCCTTCAGGCCTTTCGGCGGCTCGGGCTCCTTGAGGAAGGCCAGCAGCTTGCCGATCTCGCGCAGTTCGTCGACCGACTCGGCGCCCATGCCCATGGCCACGCGCTCTGGCGTGCCGAACAGGTTGCCCAGTACCGGGATGTCGAAGCCGGTGGGCTTTTCGAACAGCAAGGCCGGACCCTTGGCGCGCAGGGTGCGGTCGCAGACCTCGGTCATTTCCAGGACAGGGGAAATCGGAACCTGGATGCGCTTGAGTTCACCGCGCTGCTCCAGGCCACGGATGAAGTCGCGCAAATCGCGATACTGCATGCATGAGCCTCGTGTTGGCCGTATCGGTCGGGGTGCAGAGTGTAGCGCCGATAGGGCCGCAATAGCCAAAGTACAGATAGCAAAAAGCCGGGTTTCCCCGGCTTTTCGCGTGGTACGACGATCTTACTTGCGCTTCATCGACAGGAAGAACTCGTCGTTGGTCTTGGTCTGCTTGAGCTTGTCGACCAGGAACTCGATGGCGGCGATCTCGTCCATCGGGTGCAGCAGCTTGCGCAGGATCCACATGCGCTGCAGTTCGTCGTCGGCGGTCAGCAGCTCTTCGCGGCGGGTGCCGGAGCGGTTGATGTTGATGGCCGGGAACACGCGCTTTTCAGCGATGCGACGATCCAGGGGCAGCTCCATGTTGCCGGTACCCTTGAACTCTTCGTAGATCACTTCGTCCATCTTCGAGCCGGTTTCGACCAGCGCGGTGGCGATGATGGTCAGCGAACCGCCTTCCTCGATGTTACGCGCAGCGCCGAAGAAGCGCTTCGGCTTCTCCAGGGCGTGGGCGTCGACACCACCGGTCAGCACCTTGCCGGAGCTCGGGATCACGGTGTTGTAGGCACGCGCCAGACGGGTGATGGAGTCCAGCAGGATGACCACGTCCTTCTTGTGCTCGACCAGGCGCTTGGCCTTCTCGATGACCATTTCGGCAACCTGCACGTGGCGGGTTGGCGGCTCGTCGAAGGTCGAGGCAACCACTTCGCCGCGCACGGTGCGCTGCATTTCGGTCACTTCTTCCGGGCGCTCGTCGATCAGCAGGACGATCAGGTGGCACTCGGGGTTGTTGCGGGTAATGTTCGCCGCGATGTTCTGCAGCATGATCGTCTTACCGGCTTTCGGCGGAGCGACGATCAGGCCACGCTGGCCTTTGCCGATCGGGGCGCACAGGTCGATGACGCGGCCGGTGAGGTCTTCGGTGGAGCCGTTGCCGGCTTCCATCTTCAGGCGCTTGTTCGGGAACAGCGGCGTCAGGTTTTCGAAGAGGATCTTGTTCTTCGCGTTTTCCGGACGATCGAAGTTGATGGTGTCGACCTTCAGCAGGGCGAAGTAACGCTCCCCTTCCTTCGGCGGGCGGATCTTGCCGACGATGGTGTCGCCGGTACGCAGGTTGAAACGGCGGATCTGGCTTGGCGAGACGTAGATGTCGTCGGGGCCGGCCAGGTAGGACGCATCAGCCGAACGCAGGAAACCGAAACCATCCTGGAGAATCTCCAGCACGCCGTCACCCGAGATCTCTTCGCCGCTTTTCGCGTGCTTCTTCAGCAGGGCGAAAATCACGTCCTGTTTGCGCGAACGGGCCATGTTTTCGATGCCCATCTGTTCGGCCATTTCCAAAAGATCGGTAATCGGCTTTTGCTTGAGTTCAGTCAGGTTCATAAGGGGAGTGACGTAATCATGTAAGAAGGGAGAATTAAGCTGTGGCTTAATGAGGCCGCGCCGCTAGATGGCGACAGGATCGCGTACTGATTCGAATTAGGGATGCTTCGGCGACGGCGTGCAGAGGGCACTGGAGAAGCAGTGCGAGGCCGAATGTAACACTTGCTTTTTTCTGCGTCTAGTGCTCTGAAAAAGAAAAAACCCCGCATTTGCGGGGTTTTTTCACATCACATCACAGGCTGGCGTCAAGGAACGCCTTCAGCTGCGACTTCGACAGGGCGCCGACCTTGGTGGCTTCGACGTTGCCGTTCTTGAACAGCATCAGGGTCGGGATGCCACGCACGCCGTGCTTGGCCGGGGTTTCCTGGTTGTTGTCGATGTTCAGCTTGGCGATGGTCACCTTGCCTTCGTATTCAGCGGCGATGTCGTCCAGAACCGGAGCGATCATCTTGCATGGACCGCACCATTCAGCCCAGTAGTCGACCAGTACCGCGCCTTCGGCCTTCAGGACTTCGGCTTCGAAGGTAGCGTCGGTGACGTGTTTGATCAGATCGCTGCTCATGGATATCTCCAGGGTCGTAAGCAAAAAAACGTGGCCCATGATAGCGGCACCCAGGCCCTACAGGAAGTCACGGACGATTGAGTGTAACTATAGTTGTGCAAGACGCCGCGAATCGAAACTGTCACACAAGTGTCATAGCATGGAATGGCACATTGCCTTGCATCAAGGCCCGGTGTGGTGCGCGTTGGCGTCAGCCAAGGATCGTGGCACGATTGCCGGGTTACCGACCGAGAACACACAGAATGCCGCATACCTCCGCGAAGAACCTGTCCCTGATCGCCGCCATCGACCTGGGCTCCAACAGCTTCCACATGGTCGTGGCCAAGGCGCACCACACCGAAATCCGCATTCTCGAGCGGCTCGGCGAGAAGGTTCAGCTGGCCGCCGGCATCGACGATGAGCGCATGCTCAGCGAAGAAGCCATGGAGCGAGGCCTGGAATGCCTCAAGCGTTTTGCCCAACTGATCAACGGCATGCCGGCAGGCTCCGTGCGCATCGTCGGCACCAACGCCCTGCGCGAAGCGCGCAACCGCAACAACTTCATCCTGCGCGCCGAAGCCATCCTCGGCCACCCGGTAGAGGTCATCTCCGGCCGTGAAGAAGCACGCCTGATCTACCTCGGTGTATCGCACACCCTGGCCGACACCCCCGGCAAGCGCCTGGTCGCCGACATCGGCGGCGGCAGTACCGAGTTCATCATTGGCCAGCGCTTCGAGCCGCTGCTGCGCGAAAGCCTGCAGATGGGCTGCGTAAGCTTCACCCAGCGCTATTTCCGCGACGGCAAGATCACCCCGGCGCGCTACGCCCAGGCCTACACCGCCGCACGCCTGGAGCTGATGAGCATCGAAAACGCCCTGCACCGCCTGACCTGGGACGAGGCCATCGGGTCGTCCGGCACCATCCGCGCCATCGGCGCCGCGATCAAGGCCGGTGGACTGGGCAACGGCGAGGTCAATGCCGAGGGCCTGGCCTGGGTCAAGCGCAAGCTGTTCAAGCTCGGCGAGGTCGACAAGATCGACTTCGAAGGCATCAAACCCGACCGTCGCACCATCTTCCCGGCTGGCCTGGCGATTCTCGAGGCGATCTTCGACGCCCTCGAACTGCAGCGCATGGACCACTGCGACGGCGCCCTGCGCGAAGGTGTGCTGTTCGACCTGCTCGGTCGCCACCACCACGAGGACGTGCGCGAGCGCACCCTGAACTCGCTGATGGAGCGCTATCACGCCGACCAGGGCCAGGCGGCGCGGGTCGAGCGCAAGGCCCTGAGCGCCTTCGACCAGGTGGCCAAGGCATGGAAGCTTGAAGAAGGAAACTGGCGCGATCTGCTGGGCTGGGCGGCGAAGATCCATGAAATCGGCCTGGATATTGCCCACTACCATTACCACAAGCACGGCGCCTACCTGATCGAGCATTCCGACCTGGCCGGTTTCTCGCGCGACGAGCAGCAGATGATGGCCTTGCTGGTGCGCGGCCATCGCCGCAACATCCCCAAGGACAAGTTCACGGAATTCGGCGACGACGCCGTGCAACTGATTCGCCTGTGCGTGCTGCTGCGCTTCGCCATCCTGTTCCACCACATTCGTGGCAACCAGCAGATGCCCAAGGTGGAGCTGCAAGCCGGCGAAGACAGCCTTGAAGTGGTGTTCCCCGAAGGCTGGCTGGAACAGAACCAGCTGACCCAGGCCGACTTCGCCAACGAGGCGGAGTGGCTGGCCCGGGTCGGCTTCGTCCTCAGCGTACGTTGAGGAGCGGGTTGCTCAGGCGCTCCAGCAGGGTCGCCTGGGCACTGCGCGGGTTCTGGTTGCCGGTCGGGGTGCTGCGCACGTAGCGCCCGTCAGGCTGCAGGGTCCAGGCGTGGGTGTTGTCGGTCAGATAGCCTTCCAGCTCCTTCTTCACCCGCAGCAACAGCTTCTTGCCCTCTACCGGGAAGCACGTCTCGACGCGCTTGTCGAGGTTGCGTTCCATCCAGTCGGCGCTGGACAGGTAGATCTGCTCTTCGCCGCCGTTGAGGAAGTAGAACACTCGCGTGTGCTCAAGGAAGCGGCCAATGATCGAGCGCACCTGGATGTTGTGCGAAACCCCCGGAATACCTGGGCGCAGGCAGCACATGCCACGTACCACCAGGTCGATCTTCACGCCCGACTGGCTGGCCTTGTACAGCGCCTTGATGACCTTGGCGTCGGTCAGCGAGTTGAACTTGGCGATGATGTGCGCGGGCTTGCCTTCGAGCGCGAACTGGGTCTCCCGGGCGATCATGTCGAGCATGCCCTTCTTCAGGGTGAATGGCGCGTGCAGCAGCTTCTTCATGCGCAGGGTCTTGCCCATGCCGATCAGCTGGCTGAACAGCTTGCCGACGTCCTCGGTGAGGGCGTCGTCAGAGGTCAGCAGGCTGTAGTCGGTGTACAGGCGGGCGTTGCCGGCGTGGTAGTTACCGGTACCCAGGTGC
Source organism: Pseudomonas sp. NPDC089422 (assembly GCF_044749405.1). Lineage (NCBI taxonomy): Bacteria > Pseudomonadati > Pseudomonadota > Gammaproteobacteria > Pseudomonadales > Pseudomonadaceae > Pseudomonas > Pseudomonas sp. NPDC089422. The sequence continues at coordinate 43,603 of NZ_JBIVHW010000002.1, read as the reverse complement.
GCATAGCGCACGATCTCGCCCTGCTCGCGGCGCAGGATCAGCATCATCTTGGCGTGGGTCTTGAAGCCGACCACGCCGTAGATCACCACCGCACCGGCTGCCTGCAGGCGGCTGGCCATCTGCAGGTTGGACTCTTCGTCGAAGCGCGCGCGCAGCTCGATCACCGCGGTGACCTCCTTGCCGTTACGCGCCGCATCCACCAATGCGTCGACAATCTCCGAGTTGGCCCCGGAACGGTACAGGGTCTGGCGCACGGCGAGCACGTGCGGGTCCTTGGCGGCCTGGCGCAGCAGGTCGATCACCGGGGTGAAGGATTCGAACGGGTGCATCAGCAGGATGTCCTGCTTGCCGATCACGCTGAAGATGTTGTCGGCGTTCTGCAGCAGCTTGGGGATGGCCGGAGTGAACGGCGTGTACTGCAGCTCCGGGTGGCTGTCCAGGCCGGTGATGCTGAACAGGCGGGTCAGGTTGACCGGGCCGTTGACCTGGTAGAGCTCGCTCTCGCTCAAGCTGAACTGCTTGAGCAGGTAGTCAGACAGGTGTTTCGGGCAGGTGTCGGCGACTTCCAGGCGCACGGCATCGCCGTAGCGGCGCGAGAACAGCTCACCGCGCAGGGCGCGAGCCAGGTCGTCGACTTCTTCGGAGTCCAGCGCCAGGTCGGCGTTACGGGTCAGACGGAACTGGTAGCAACCCTTGACCTTCATGCCCTGGAACAGGTCATCGGCGTGGGCGTGGATCATCGATGACAGGAAGACGTAGTTGTCGCCTGGGCCACCGACGTCTTCCGGCACACGAATGACGCGCGGCAGCAGGCGTGGGGCCGGGATGATCGCCAGACCGGAATCGCGGCCAAAGGCGTCGACACCTTCGAGCTCGACGATGAAGTTCAGACTCTTGTTCACTAGCAGCGGGAACGGGTGGGTCGGGTCGAGGCCGATCGGGGTGATGATCGGCGCGATCTCGTCGCGGAAGAAGCGGCGCACCCAGGTCTTGAGCTTGGGTGTCCAGTAACGGCGACGAATGAAGCGGATGGCGTGCTTCTCCAGCTCCGGCAGCAGCACGTCGTTGAGGATCGCGTACTGGCGCTCCACTTCGAAGTGCACCAGCTCGCTGATGCGCGCCAGCGCCTGGTGCGGCTGCAGGCCATCGGCGCCGGCCAGCTCGCGGGCGAAGTTGATCTGCTTCTTCAGGCCAGCGACGCGGATCTCGAAGAACTCGTCGAGGTTGCTGGAGAAGATCAGCAGGAATTTGAGGCGTTCGAGCAGCGGGTACGATTCGTCCAGCGCCTGCTCCAGCACGCGGATGTTGAATTGCAACTGCGAAAGTTCGCGATGAATGTACAGGCTGCTGTCGTCCAGGCTCGGGACGGCGATGGCCGGCGCAGGCGCGGGGGCCGGGGCGGCGACTTCGACCACCGGTTCCACGACCTCAGGCAGGTCTGGCGGGGTCTGAACCATCTCTTCGGGGACTGCCTGGGCATCCTTGATCGCGACAGGGGTTAGCACTTCATTATTCATCTGACGTTCCTGAGGACGTTAACGCCCTATGATCAATTGAGCGGCAAGATAAGCGCCCATTATGACGCCTGTGTTACAGCTTCAGGCAAGCCGCGACTTAAGGCTGCCGGTATTGTCCGTGCAGGAAATGTTCACGTCGAGACACATTTGGACACTTTCACGAATGCGCGCGAAGGGGTAGGCTGCGCGTTCATTTCGCCAGCACCTCAGAAAATGCTCCAACAATTCCTGCAGGATTTCGGCTACTTTGCCCTTTTTCTAGGCACCTTCTTCGAAGGCGAGACCATTCTGGTACTTGCGGGATTCCTTGCGTTCCGCGAATACATGGACATCAAGCTGGTGGTCCTGGTGGCCTTCTGCGGCAGCTACGCCGGCGACCAGCTGTGGTACTTCATGGGCCGGCGGCACGGGCGCAAGATCCTGGCGCGCAAGCCGCGCTGGCAGGCCATGGGTGACCGGGCACTGGAGCATATCCGCCGCCACCCGGACATCTGGGTACTGAGCTTCCGCTTCGTCTATGGCCTGCGCACGGTGATGCCGATCGCCATCGGCCTGTCCGGCTACTCGCCGCGCCGCTACCTGCTGCTCAACGGCATCGGCGCCGCCGTATGGGCACTGGCACTGGGCCTGGCGGCCTACCACTTCGGCGCCATCCTCGAAGGCATGCTGGGCAGCATCAAGAAATACGAGCTATGGGTGCTCGGCGGCCTGTTGCTGCTGGGTGGCCTGCTCTGGCTGCGCCGGCGCTTTCGCACCATCCGCGCCGAGCGTCGCGCGGCAGCAGACGAGCAGCCCGCCAGCACTGAGCAGCAGGTAGGCACCGAGAAGCAGCCAGAACACGGGCACGACCACCGCTAAGCCCAACGCGCCGGCCAGGTACAGCGCCGGCACCAGCGTCAGCAGGCGCGCCAGCTCCAGGCGCACCGCCCACGACCGGCGCTCCAGGGCCGCCCCCAGCACGAACAGACCGAACACCATCAGCGACCAGCCAAGCAGCAGGGCGGCGTTCGGCACACGCTCGGCCACGTCCATCAGATAACTGCCCAGCGCGATGTAGACGGCGAACTGCGCCACCACGTACACCTGCCACGCCCGGCCCAGGGCAACCTCGAACTTGCGGAACAACGCCAGGTTCTGCTTCGCCTGTGGATAAGCTGCCGCGACATCAGCCGGGCGCCAGCCGGTGGGCATGAACCAGATGCGCAGCTTGTCCTTCCAGCTGCGGGTGCGACGGGCATCGCTGAACAGCTGGGCGTAGAACTGCAGGTTGGCCCACAGCGGGTTCCAGCTGGCCAAAGGCGTGGTCACGCCGAACACCACCGGCTCGGCCGGGTCCTCCTCCTTGAACGTGCCGAACAGACGGTCCCAGATAATGAACACACCGCCGTAGTTGCGATCCAAGTAGGCAGGATTCTGCGCATGGTGGACGCGATGGTTGGACGGTGTGATCAGCACCCACTCAAGCCAGCCGAGCTTGGGGATGTGCCGGGTGTGCACCCAGAACTGGTACAGCAGGTTCAGCGAAGCCACGGTGATGAACACCACCGCAGGTACGCCGATCAGCGCCAGCGGCAAGTAGAAGATCCACGAAAAGATGAAACCGCTGCTGGTTTGGCGCAACGCCGTGGTGAGGTTGTACTCCTCGCTCTGGTGATGCACCGAATGCGCCGCCCACAACACGTTGCGCTCATGGCCCAGGCGGTGCAGCCAGTAGTAGCACAAGTCGTAAAGCACGAAGGCCAGCAGCCAGACCCAAACGGCGTTCTGCGGCAGGCGCAACAACGCCAGGTGCTCCCAGGCCAGCGCATAGCTCAGCAGCCCTACCCCCTTGGTCAGCAGGCCGGTGCTGGTGGACAGCGCGCCGGTGCTGAGGCTGTTGATCGAATCGGCCAGGGTGAAGTTGCGCTGGCCGCGCACGCGGTCGGCAATCAGCTCCACGGCGATCAGCACGAAAAAGAACGGCACGGCCAGCAGAATCAGGTCCATGGGCAACGCTCGGTAAGGTTATCCACAGAGATTAGGATGCGCCCGCAGTAATCCCTATGGCCACATCTGCCAAACTAGAGGACATTTAGCGCCTCGAAAATGGAGTAATGAGCATGACCAAGAAAGTAGCGGTGATTCTTTCCGGCTGTGGCGTCTACGACGGCGCCGAAATCCACGAAAGCGTGATCACCCTGCTGCGCCTCGACCAGCGCGGCGCACAGGTGCAGTGCTTTGCGCCGAACATCGCGCAGATGCACGTGATCGACCACCTGACCGGTCAGGAAATGCCCGAATCACGCAATGTACTGACCGAATCGGCGCGCATCGCCCGTGGCGAGGTGAAGGACATCCGTGAGGCCAAGGCCGAGGACTTCGATGCGTTGATCGTGCCAGGCGGTTTCGGCGCGGCTAAGAACCTCTCCAACTTTGCCGTGGAAGGCGCCGAATGCACGGTGAACCCAGATGTATTGAGCCTGGCCGAAGCCTTTGCCGAGGCCTGCAAGCCGGTTGGCCTGATCTGCATCTCGCCAGCGCTGGCGGCGAAGATCTATGGCCCCGGCGTGATCTGCACCATCGGCAATGACGCCGGCACCGCGGCGGCTGTGGAAAAGATGGGTGGCAAGCATGAAGCGTGCGATGTGCATGACATCGTCGAAGACACCCAGCGCAAGCTTGTGACCACCCCGGCCTACATGGTGGCCACGTCGATCAGTGAAGCAGCCAGCGGCATCTACAAGCTGGTAGACCGAGTGCTGGAGCTGACCCACGAAGGGGAGTGATCAGCCCTTGCTCAGGCGGGTCAGGATGCGATCCAGGGCATTGGCGAACGCCTGCTTCTCGCGTTCGCCATAGGGCGCCTGCCCGCCTCCGACCTGGCCCTGTTCGCGCAGTTCGGTGAACAGGTTGCGCACCGCCAGGCGCTCGCCCATGTTGCGTTCATCGAACTCTCGGCCACGTGGATCCAGGGCCGCTACGCCCTTCTTGATCAGGCGGTCGGCCAACGGTACGTCGCTGCAAATCACTAGCTCGCCGGGCACAGCGTGCTCGACCAGGTAATCGTCGGCCGCGTCCATGCCGCTGGGCACCACGATGAGGCGGACGATCGCGAAGGCCGGCTTGGCCACGGCCTGGCCGGCCACCATCACCACTTCGAGCTGGCGCTTGAGGGCGAATTTGACGATCAGGTCCTTGGCTGCCTTGGGGCAGGCGTCGGCGTCGATCCAGATGCGCATTCAGTTAAATCTCTTCTTTCCTGCACTGGCCTCTTCGCGGGTAAACCCGCGAAGAGGCCAGCAGCATCAGCTTTAAACGGCAGCCCGGCGCTTCTCGGCCAGGCGACTACGCCCATACAACACCACAATGGCCAGCAACGCCACCGCCTGTGCACTCAGCGAGTACACATCGGGGTGAATCCCCAACCAGTCGAACTCGAAGAACGCCACCGGCCGCGTGCCCAGCACGCCCGCCTCCTGCAGCGCCTTCACGCCATGCCCGGCGAACACCACCGACAGGGCGCACAGCAGCCCGGCGTTGATGCTGAAGAACAGCGACAGCGGCAGCTTCGCCGAACCGCGCAAGATCACCCACGCCAGGCCCACCAGCAGCACCAGCGCCGTGGCGCCCCCGGCCAGCACCGCCTGGTGGCCAGCTGGGCCAGCCTGCAGCCACAGGGTTTCGTAGAACAGGATCACTTCAAACAGCTCGCGGTACACCGAGAAGAACGCCAGCACGGCAAAACCGAAGCGCCCGCCGCCACTGACCAGGCTGCTCTTGATGTAGTCCTGCCAGGCGGCAGCATGGCGGCGGTCGTGCATCCACACGCCCAGCCACAGCACCATGACGCTGGCGAACAAGGCTGTGCTGCCTTCCAGAAGCTCACGCTGGGCACCACCGACGTCGATCACATAGGCCGCCACGGCCCAGGTGGCAAAGCCCGCAACCAGCGCCAGGCCCCAACCGATGTTGACGCTGCGGATGGCCGACTGCTGCCCGGTGTTGCGCAGGAAGGCCAGCACAGCGGCCAGTACCAGAATCGCTTCCAGGCCTTCTCGCAGCAAGATCAGCAGGCCGGAAATGAAGCTCAGCGACCAGCTCAGGCCATCGCTGCCCAGCAGCTTGGCGGCCTGGCCGAGCTTGGTTTTCGCTTCGTCCAGACGTTGTTCGGCCTGGGCGACCGGCAGGCCGTCCTGCAGCGACTGACGGTAGGCCATCAGGGCCTTTTCGGTGCTCTTGCGCGCTTCGGTGTCGATGTTGTCCAGCGAGCTTTCGACCAGTTCGAAGCCTTCCAGGTAAGCCGCCACCGACAGGTCGTAGGCTTGGTCGTGATCGCCTGCACGATAGGCCGCCAGGCTCTTGTCCAGGGTGCTGGCGGTGTAATCGAGCAACTGCGACGGGCCGCGCTTGACCTGCGGCGGCTGGGCGCGCTGGGCGCGGAACGCCTCGACCGACGCGGCGCCTTCGTTTGCCGCGACTTCGGCCGGTGTCTGGCGGGCCAGGTCAGCGATGTTCCAGGTCTTCTCGCCCTTGGCCGCTTCAGGCTTGGCGGTAAAGCTGGCGATGTAGGCGGCCACGTCCCAACGCTGGCGCTCGTCGAGCTGGTCGGCGAAGGACGGCATTTCGGTGCCGTCGATGCCCAGGGCCAGGGTGTTGTAGAGGTCGAACAGGCTTAACTGGTCGAGACGAGCGATGTCACGCAGGTTGGCCGGAGCTGGCTCCAGGCCCACACCTGCCGGGCCATCACCGGCACCGGTATCACCGTGGCAGATCGAGCAGTTCTGCGCATACAGCGAGGCGCCACGGGCAGGATCCGGGGTGATCACCGGGGCCTGGCTGACCTCATAGGCCACCGCCAGGCGAGCGCCCAGCTGGCGGGCCTGCTTGGCTACCGCTGCGCCGTCCTGGCGCTGGTCGATGGCCTGGCGCAGCGCCTGCACGCCCTGCTGAAGCCCGGCTTGCTCGGCGTTGGCCGGCAGGCCTTTGACCAGGTCGGCCAACACCGCGCTGAATTCTTGCTGCTCACGGTATTCGCCGTCGTCGATGACTTTGCCGTTTTCCACGGTCGGCGGGTAGTCGGCGCCAATGTAGTCCAGCAAATGCAGGGCTTTGGCGGCCTCGGCGGGCGCTTCGGCCTGCGCCAGGGTGCTGCACAGCGCCAGCACCGGGCCGAGCAGTACAGCCGGCAACCAGGCGAGCAGACGGGAACGGGTTTTCATGGCCAGTCTCGGAGGGAATGCGAAAGAGAACATTGTTCACTTCCACTTTGCTTCGCTCAAGCGTTGTCGGTGGATTTCATGAAAAATCTTGAGACAAATCAGATGAAGTGTTTCGCCACAGCGATGGGACTGCTATGCAGCCCCATGTGCTCGAGGTTTATTGAAGAAGCTTGTTCAGCCCCAGCTCCATATCGTCGATCAGCGCCTTGGCCATTTCACTGAGAATTCGCGCCGCGCTGCCGGCCATGCGGTCGTTCTCCATTTCTGCTTCGGTGGTGAGGTGGCGGATGCAGCCGAGCAACACCGATAGCTGCGAGAAGGCATGGTCAAAGGGCACGTTAGGCTTGAGGCTGAAAAGGTCGAAGGTCTGCACGCCTGCTGTTACTGCGTCTTGTGGATAAGTGCTCATCCTGTCGCTCCTTGCTTTAGATGGGGAGGTCCGAGTGTTCGGCCAGGGCAGAGACCATTCGGCACAGCAGACGGATGTTCATGGCCATGGCATCGCGCTGCGGGCCTGGCTCGCTGTCCAGCAGGACGCTGTAGGTTTGCTGAACGGTGAGGGTCAAGGCGTGCATCAGTGCATTGCATTGCTCGGTGCCGGGTGGCGTGATGAGCGAAAAGCCGGGGATGTCGAGTTGGGGGATAGAGGTAGGAGGTGGGTCGGGGACTAGCTTTTTCATGGCGGAACTCCGTATGAGAGATGGTACTGCTCTCCTCTTCGTCTCACGGAATTGGGTGGCAGTCGTGCACGGTGTGAGACCCGGGACATACGGTAACCCCGGCCAGGCCAAAGCCTGTCCGCGCACGACCGCCATGAAGCGGTGCTACCGAATGTAAACCGGGTGTCTCACGCCCGATCGCCTTGCGAGGCGACCCAGGGACAGTAGTCCGGGAGCACTTCCCAGCCAAGACAGCACCTTCCGACAGGTGCCGTAGGATAATTCGACATGGAATCAGAACTGAAGCATTTGGTTTCAGGTTCGGAAATGTCTGACAGCACGGGACTTCAGTGGATTCAGGAGGTGCCTGCCGGGAGATAGGGTGAGGGCTGACAGATGCCAAGGCAGGCACCTCCAAAAACTACGCTGCCTTCCCTTTCACCGTGAAATCTACTTTCAAATCAGCGTTGGCCAGCAGGTTCACCAAAGCATCCAGTGAAAATTTATCAATCTTGCCATTGAGCAGCTCGCTCAAGCGCGGTTGAGTCACCCGCAACCGCTTTGCTGCATCCTTTTGCGGTAGATCCCAAGCCCGCACAGCCCTGGTCAATTCGCGCATAAGCTTGGAGCGCAGTCGGAGGTTCTCGGCTTCCTCAGGCGAGTCAACCAGCGCGTCCCAAACCGAGGTAGATCTCTCGTTTGCCATCGTTGAATCCCTCTGTTTTAACCCAGCGACCTGAACCGAGCTCTTGCCAGGTCGATGTCGCGTTTCTCAGTCTTCTCAGTAGTCTTGCGAAATGCATGCAGGACATAGATGGCTTCAGGACGGCTAATCACATAAAAAACGCGAAAAGCCCCGTCTTTGCATTTGATGCGTATCTCCCGCACGCCTTGTCCAACCGTTTCCACTGGCTTCCAGTCCGCAGGCTCCTCGCCGGCTTGAATCAAATCCAGCTGATACCCGGCTCGCTGCCTGGCTACCAGCGGAAAGCTGCGTAGGTCATCCTTACTGCTGCCCACCCACTCGATGGGCTTCTCATCGATCCGCATGCCAAATGCCCCTTTGCCGTCGGTCCAGATGCTAGATGTGCTCGCAATTCATCACTCGCCCTGACCAGGGCACTGAGTCACGCTGCTCCATCCGTCTGTCTCGAAAGGCTTGGCTGAACATGCAGGAAGCTGCAGATCAAAATATATCGATATCGATATAAACTCAAGCCAGGAAACTGTACCCAGGCCAATAATTACGGCGCCAGAAGTGAACAGGGGGATGAATTCCGGGAGGGTCAATGTGCCTGGAAAGGGGTCCCGAGGACAGTATTCCGTGGAGACTTCCCAGCCAAGACAGCACCTTCCGACAGGTGCCGTAGGATAATTCGACATGGAATCAGAACTGAAGCATTTGGTTTCAGGTTCGGAAATGTCTGACAGCACGGGACTTCAGTGGATTCAGGAGATGCCTGTCGGGAGATAGGGTGAGGGCTGACAGGTGCCCGCCTTGACGCATTCAGCGCCTGTGAGATCGAGCGCCGCCCGCGCGGCGCATCGCGGATAAATCCGCTCCTACATCTGTTTCAGGCCAGTTAGACCTGCACCATTGGTGCTCGCACCCTTGGCGCATGGCGGGAGACCGTGGAACGGCAGCCGCAATACCTTCGATTACGAATGGGACAAACTAGGCGGACAGCGGTGACCTGTCAGGAGGGACTGGCCCGAAACAGATGTAGGAGCGGATTTATCCGCGATGCGCCGCGCGGGCGGCGCTCGATCTCACAGGCGCTGAATGCGTCAAGGCGGGCACCTGTCAGCCATCACCCAATCTCAAGCCAAAACCTCACTGCTTCCACCCCCCACCCAACGCCAGAAACACCCCAATCTGCCCAATCGCCACTTGGCTATTCGCCGCAGCCAACTGCGCCCGCACATCGGTATAGGCCCGCGTTGCCTGCAAATCCGCCAGGAACGGCTCACGCCCCGCCTGGTAATACTGGTGCGTCTGTTCCGCCGCTACCTTCGCCGACTTCTCCGCTTCGGCCAGCGCATCACGCCGGTCCAGCAGGGCGCTGTACTGTGCCAGTCGGGTCTGGGTCTCGCGGATGGCGTTCAGCACCACCCCGTCGAAATGCGCCAGGGCAGCCTGGGTCGAGGCTTCGGCCATGCGAATGCGCGCACGGGTGCCGTTGGTCGGGATGCTCCAGCTGATCTGCGGGCCAAAGCCCCAGCGATTGGTGGACGGATCGCCGAGGTCTTCGAGGATACCGATGGTGCCGACCTGAGCACCGATGCTGATGTCCGGGTACAGCGCACCGGTGGCCACGCCGATTTCGGCGGTGGCCGCCGCCAGCTGGCGTTCGGCCTGGCGCACGTCCGGGCGGCGCTTGAGCAGGGCCGCGCCGTCGCCCACCGGCACCAACTGGTTGAGGTGCGGCAGCTCGGCGCAATCGGCGGTACCGGCGGGCAACTTATCCACAGGCACGGCCAGGAGCGCCGCCAGGGTGTACATACCCGTTTCGCGCTCGGCCTTGAAGCGCGGCAGTTCGGCGCGCAACGACTTGAACTGGGTCTGCGAGCGGGTGACCTGGGTTTCGTCGCCACGGCCAGCGTCGCGCAGGCGCTGGTTGAGCTTCACGCTCTGCTCCTGCAGGTCGAGCGACTCGCGGGCGATGTGGTATTCCTCGTTGGCCGAGCACACCTGGGTGTAGGCCTTGACCACGTCGGCCACCAGGGTGATGCGCGCAGTGTCAGCAGCGGCCTGCACCGCATCGGCGTTGGCCTTGGCGGCCTCGGTGCCGCGCTTGAAGGTGCCCCACAGGTCGAACTGGTACGAGGCACTGATGATCGCCTCGCCGATGTTGGCCACCGGCACCTTCTCCGGCAGCAGGAAGGCCTGGCCAGACTCCTGCAGGCGCTGGGCGCCGGCCTTGATACCGCCATTGAAGCCGCCCTGGGACTCGGCCACTTCGACCTGGGCGCGGGCCTTGGCGATGTTGGCCGCAGCCACGCGCAGTTCGGTGTTGGCACTCAGCGCCTGGCGCACCAGCTCGTTGAGGCGTTGATCCTGATACAGCTGCCACCAGTCCTCGGGCACCGGCGCCGACACCACACTGTCGGCATCCTGGCGCAGCGGGCCGTTGAGGTCGCTGCGTTGCACCGCCGCATCCTTCGGCACTTGGTAATCGGGGCCGACCATCATGCAGGCCCCCAGGGACAGGCAGAACCCCGCCAGGATCAGCTGTTTCATGGGCGCTGGCCCTCGAGAATCGACACCGTGGCCGTACGCCCGGCGATCATGCGGAAGTCTTCCGGCACCTCGTCGAAAGCGATGCGCACCGGAATGCGCTGGGCCAGGCGCACCCAGCTGAATGCCGGGTTGACGTTGGGCAGCAGGTTGGCGCCGCTGACGCGATCACGGTCTTCGATGCCGGCGGCGAAGCTCTGCACATGGCCGCGCAGGCGGGTGTTGTCACCCATCACGCGGATGTCCACGGCGTCGCCGATGTGGATGCCACCGAGCTTGGTCTCCTCGAAGTAGCCATCGACGTGGTACGAGGTACTGTCGACCACCGACAGCACCGGGCGGCCAGCGCTGACGAATTCGTGATCGCGCGGGGCGCGGTCGTTGAGGTAGCCATCTACCGGGCTGCGTACCACTGAGCGGTCGAGGTTGAGCTGAGCGGTGTCGACCGCCACCTGGGCCTCGCTGACCGCCGAGCGGGCACGGGCCTCGCGGGACTGGCTCTCTTCCAGCTGCTCGGCCGCCACCAGGTTGCCGAGCTTGCGGTTGCGCTGCGCTTCACGGGACGCCTGGGCCAGGGTTTCCTGGCGCTCGCCAAGGGTCGCCTTGGCCTGGCGCAAGGCCAGGGTGAAGCGGTCCTGGTCGATAGTGAACAGCACATCGCCGCGTTTGACCGTCTGGTTGTCGCGCACCTCGACCTTCTGGATCAGCCCGGACACGTCCGGAGCAATCTGGATCACGTCGGCGCGGATGTGCCCGTCGCGGGTCCAGGGGGCGAACATGTAGTACACCACCATCTGCCACACGAGCACGGCGGCGAAGGTCACTACCAGCAAGGTCAGGACCACACGGCCCAGGGTCAGCAAAGGTTTTTTCATGGCAGCATCAGGCTTCGGCAAAAGTGGTCGACCGCACCCAGCAGCACGGCATACAGGGCAACGTTGAACAGCGCCCGGTGCCAGACCAGGCGGTAGAAATGCAGGCGCACCAGCACCGCGTGCACCCCCAGGAACAGCAGGTAGGTGCCAAACATCATCACCAGCAGCGTGGGCAGGAATACCCCGCTGATATCCAGTTCACCGATCACAGGGGCGCTCCATCGAGGCCGGGGGGCAGTAGCGGTTGTTCGGCAGGCTCAAGCATCACCTCGACACCCGGCAGCAAGGCCAGGCGCAGGCCTGCCAGGGCGTGCAGCAGATGAGTGCGGGCATCGCCGCGTTCGTACAGTTCATCCAGGTTCAGCGCCAGGCGCGCGCGCTCCATGTTGCGCAGCAGTGCGGCCGGAGCATGCAGGCGCTCGCCAGCACGCAGGCAGGCGGCGTAATGCGCGCCGACTTCCTCGATCACCGTACCCAGGCGCTCGCGGGCCTGCTGGCCGGCGCGCGGCATATAGGCCAGCAGGTCGAGCAGGTTCAACCCCACGCGCAGGTCGCGCAGCGCCACGCCGCTGTCCTGGCCGGTCTGCGACAGCCGCGGCAGGTGCTGCATGAGGCGGTCGAGCATCTGCACACCGACCTGGCGATGCTCGGCCAGGGTCGCCGGCTCGGTCATTTCGACGATGTCGCGCCAGAGGAAGCGGGTCATGCGCTTGGCCGCCAGTTCCACGCCGAACGGGCGCATCACCAAGGTCCAGATGAAGGCGAACAGCAGGCCCACGGGGCCGGCCAGGTTGGAATTGAGGAAGGTAAAGAAGTCGGCGTCGTAGGCGTCCTGGATACTGATGAACGTCGAGGTGTTGACGATGGTCAGCAAGGTGCCGAGGTAGAAGCGCGGCTGTACGGTCAGGGTACCGACACAGATGAACGGGACCGCGAAGGCCAGCACCAGCATTGGGAAGTCGTGCAGGTTGGGCAGCACCAGGAACAGGTACAGGCTGGAGAAGATCACCGACATCAGGGTCCAGAAGAAGAACCGGTAGATCTGTGGCGCCGGGTCGTCCATGGCGGCAAAGAAGCTGCACGACACGGCGGCGAGGATCACCGCACTGGCGCCGTCGTTCCAGCCCAGGCCAATCCACAGGCCGCAGGCGACGACGATCGCCAGCACCGTGGAGACCACCGAATAGAGCATCAGGCCACGGTCGAAGAACGCCGTCAGCCGGCCCAGGCGCCAGTGGCGGTAGACCGCGCGCCAGGGCTTGGGGTCGTCGGTGCGCAAGGCATGCTGCAAGGCGCAGCAGTCCTGCCACAGGTCGGCCCATTCGGTCAGGCGGTAAAGGGCGTTGGACAGCAGCAGCTCGGCACGCTGATCGAGGGCGGCGGCGCCGGGCTGCAGGCGGTCGATCTGCTCGTGCAAGGCTGTCCAGCGGGCGATGGAGGCGCTGTCGGCGGTGCCTTTGAGCCATTCGCGGGCGGCATCCAGCACCGGCTGGATCTGCAGGTAATGGGCCGGGGCGCGGCCTTCGAGGGCGACCAGGGCATCGTCGAGGGCGTCGATCACCGGTAGCAGGTGAATCATCCGCCCGCGCAGCTCGCGGGCGTTCTTCAAGGTATGCGGGCCGGCACCTTCGTGGCCGAGCTGGCCGATCATCAGCTCCAGCGAGTTGAAGGTGGTGACCATCGCCCCGCGCATGCCACCGACCTTGTCGGCGCTGGCTTCACGGGCGAGGTAGGTGTCGCTGTAGCGGATCGCCTCGGTGAACCAGTTGCCGGTGGCACCCACCACCACCGGGGCCAGCCGGCGCGGCCAGAAGATCGCACCGACCACCGCCGCGCAGACGATCCCCAGGCAGATTTCCTGGGCCCGGGAGGACGCCACGTCGAACACCGCCAGCGGGTTGTCGACCACCGCCAGGGCAATCATCGGCAAGGTGTAGCCCGCCAGCATCAGCACGTAGTTGTTGGCCGTGCGCAGGTTCAGCGAGAGGAACAGCAAGGTGCCGGTCCACAGGGCGATGGCGATGCTCAGCAGCAACGGTGATTGCACCAGCGGCGGCACGAAGAAGATCGCCCCGGCAGCACCGAGCAGCGTACCCACGGCGCGATACACCGCCTTGGAGCTGGTCGGGCCGACGAACGGACTGGAAACGATGTAAACGGTGGCCATCGCCCAATACGGGCGCGGCAACTGCAGCAGCAGGGCGATGTACAGGGCGATCATCGACGCGGCGAAGGTGCGCACGCCGTAGAACCAGTCGCGGGCCGGCGGCACCGAGCTGAAGAAACCGTTCATGCCACCCCGCCTGCAGTACCCAGGCCAGCGGCCTCGAAGGCACGCAACACGCGTAGCGCGGCCTGCAGGTCGGCCTCGTCGATGCCTTGCAGCACGTCATGGCGTACGCGCACCAGCTCGGCTTCGATGGCTTCGGCCAGGCGACGGCCTTCGGCGGTCAGGCTCAGGGCCTTGGCTCGGCGGTCCAGCGGGTCCTCGCTGCGGCAGACCAGGCCTGCCTTGCACAGCTGGTCGAGCAGGCGGACCAACGACGGGCTTTCCAGGCCGGCAGCCTGGGCCACGGCCACCTGGTGCACGCCATCGCCCAGGCGCACGATCATCAGCAACGGTGCGGCGCAGGCCTCGGAAATACCGTAGCCGATCAGGGCGTTGTGGCAGATGCGCCGCCAGTGGCGAGCGGCAACCACCATGCCGCTGCTGACTTGCAGGCGCAGGGAGTCAATGGACATGTGGGGAACCAAGGATATTCATAGTTTGCTAACTATCAATATACGCCTGTGCCTCCCCCTGTCGTCAACCGTGGGCGACGGGGGGCCTTGATGAATTCTTGTTCATTCAGGGCTGAACCTGGTCTTCCAGCTTCATGGTCAGGGCCAAGGTGCTGCCCATCTGCACGGCCCGGTCACGCCAGTCCTGGTAACGCGCATCATCCCGGCTGCTGAAATGCACCGCCAACTCCTCGGCCGCCTGCATCACCCCGGTTGCCGCCGCCAGCTCCAGCCAATACAGCGCGGCCTTGATGTCCGCGTCCACGTACAGGCCATGCAACAAGCGGTAGCCCACTTCGAACCGGCAACGCGCCTCGCCCCGCTCGGCCCCGCGCAAGAACCACTGGTAGGCCTGGCCCGGGTCCACCTGCCAGCCCAGCGCGGCATCGCAGACTTCTTCTTCGTAGAGGTCACCCAGCGCGGCAGCGGCATGCAGCATGCCCCGCTCGAAAGCCTGGCGATAACACTCCTCGGCCTGGGCATAGGAGGTTTCGACACCCTTGCCGAAGTAGTGCTGCTGCCCCAGGTTGAACCACGCCGCCGCATTGCCCTGCAGCGCCGCCATGCGCAGCAGGTGCCCGGCCAGCGCGGTGTCGGCGCGCCAGTACTTGCCGTTGAGCCAGATCCAGCCGAGGTCGTTGAGTGCCGCCACGTTGCCAGCCAGTGCCTGCTGGCGCAGGTCGCTGTACACCGCCTGCAGGTCGTGGGCCTCATCCAGCCGGTTGACCAGCAGCGCGCGCTGGCTGGGCTGCCCTACCCCGGCAAACAGCCGCTGTCGCCTGCCGGCGTGTGTCGGTGGGCAAATCACCTGCTCAGGCAGAAGACGGGCGAGCAGCGAATGGATATTGCTGACAGCAGACATGTTCATCCTCATTGAACGACCCACAGCCCCGACCGCGGCTGTGATGAGGCGTGATTCTGCGCGACGTCACGTCAAAACCTGTCGCGAACGATTCGGGGCAAGGCAACCAATTGCACATTCCTGTATCTGAACGAGTTATGGCTAATTGCCATGACCCGCTCTAGCCGCCATCCTGTTGCGGCAAGCCTAGACAAGGACGTTACCTTTTGCCGTTCGCCACCACCCGCGCCACCCTCAGCCGTCAGTGGGCGCTGCTGCGCCAGTTACCCAGCCGCTCCCCGGGCATTACCAGTGCCGAACTGGTGTGGCGCCTGCGCGATGTGGGCTTCAACATCAGCAAACGTACGGTGGAGCGGGACCTCAATGAGCTGTCGCTGATCTTTCCGCTGGATCGCAATGACAAGAGCATTCCGTTTGGCTGGCATTGGTCGGCGAATATTGCTGGCGAGTTGCGGGGGAATTTCGACCTGCAGGGATATTTGCGCGGTGATGCGCTTCAGCCGGCGCAGGGTGAAGGGATCGAGATGCAGGCCTGGGTCAGCGATCCGTTGGCCAGGCAGTTGCGTGAAGCGCCGTTGAGCGTGGACATGCAGTTGACCGCGCTGGACCAGGGGCATCGGCTGCGGGCCACGGTGGAAGATGGCGGGCCATTGCGCTGGTGGGTGCTGAGCCAGGGGGAAGGCCTGGTGGTCGAAGAGCCGCAGGCACTGCGCGAAGAGATCGCCAGGACCTTGAGCAATGCGGCAGCACAGTACATGAATTAGGCCCCTGCGCTGCCCCTTTCGCGGGTACCCCCCTGTGGGAGCGGGCGTGCCCGCGAAGAGGCCGGCACAGGAAAACTACCGCTGCATGCCCCAACGCCGCACGGTCAACCGCTCCAGGGTATTGAACACCAGCCCCTCGACCAGCAAACCGATCAGGATCACCACCGCCAACCCGGCAAACACCTTGTCGGTATATAGCTCGTTGCGGTTCTGGAAGATGTACCAACCCAGCCCGCCCTTGCCGCTGCTGGCGCCGAACACCAGCTCGGCGGCGATCAGGGTGCGCCAGGCAAACGCCCAGCCGATCTTCAGCCCCGAGAGAATCGACGGCAGCGCTGCCGGCACCAGGATATGCAGGACCAGCCGCAGCCCTTTCAGGCCATAGTTGCGTCCGGCCATGCGCAAGGTTTCCGACACTCCGAGAAAGCCCGCATAGGTATTCAGCGCCAGTGCCCACAGCACCGAATGCACCAGCACGAAGATCAGGCTGTTGTCACCCAGCCCGAACCACAACAGCGCCAACGGCAGCAGGGCAATCGCCGGCAATGGGTTGAACATCGAGGTCAGGGTACCGAGCAGATCGCGACCGAGCTGGGTCGACACCGCCAGGCTGGTCAGGCCGAAGGCCAGCACGATGCCCAGCAGGTAACCCTTGAGCAGAATTACCAGCGACACGCCGACCTTGGCAGGCAGCTCGCCAGTGAGCAGGCCGTCCCACAATGCAGCGGCGGTCTGCAGGAAGGTCGGCAGCAGCAGGTCGTTGCCCTGGTAGCGGGCGATCGCTTCCCACAAGGCGGCGATCGCCACCAGGATCACCGCCTTGCGCAGCCAGCCGTGCTGCCACAGGCGCTGGGCCAACGGTAGATTGCGTTCCACAGGCACACTGAGCAAAGGCTCCAGCTGCACCTCGTATTCCTGGCGCACAGGTGTAGGGGTCATGGCTGAAGCTCCTGTCAGTAGGCAATGCGGATGTCGTTGAAGCCCAGCTCGTCGGCCTGCTCAGGGGCTTCGGTCTCGTCGAACAGCAAGCGATGGATGCGCCGCGCACTGGCCTGGAAGTCCGCGCCGCCGAGGCTGCCGAGGTCGTACTGGTGGCTGTGCACCTCGGCCCGTACCCGGCCCGGATGGGGCGACAGCAGCAGGATGCGGTTGCCGACCACCAGCGCCTCTTCAATGGAGTGGGTGACGAACAGCAAGGTGAAGCGCACCTCCTCCCACAGCAGCAGCAGTTCTTCCTGCATCTTGCGCCGGGTCAGCGCATCGAGCGCGGCGAACGGCTCGTCCATCAGCAGGATCTTCGGCTGGGTCGCCAGCGCCCGGGCGATTGCCACGCGCGCCTTCATCCCGCCCGACAGCATGTGCGGGTAGACATCGGCAAAAGCGGCCAGGCCGACCTTGTCCAGGTAGTGCAGGGCCCGTTCCTCGGCCTCGGCGCGCTTGAGCTGGCCAGACACCACCAGCGGGAACATGACGTTCTCTTTCACCGTTTTCCACGGTGGCAGCTGGTCGAACTCCTGGAACACCACGATGCGGTCAGGGCCAGGGCCGTTGACCGGTTGGCCCTGCAACAGGATCTGCCCTTCCCGGGGGGCGATGAAGCCGGCCACGGCCTTGAGCAAGGTGGACTTGCCGCAGCCCGACGGGCCAAGCAGGACGAAACGGTCGGCACGGTCGACTTCGAAGCTGACCTGGTGGGTGGCCCGCACCACGCGCTGCGCGGTGCGGTACTCGAGGCTCAGGTTGTCCACCTGGAGCAACGGTGGTGTAGCGACACGGCTCAGGTTGCTGGCCGTGTGGCCTGGCAATGGGGCGGTCATGGTCGGTCAGCTCCCTTGCAGCGGGCGTTCATCCTGGAAGAAATAATCCTTCCACGATTCCGGCTTGTGCTTGATGGCGCCAACCCGATACAGGAACTCGGCCAGCTTGTAGGTGTTCTTCGGCGTGACGGTGAACTCGTACTGCGGGTTGTCGATCAGCTTGATCAGTGCGTCGCGGTCGATCTTGGCCTTGGTCACGCGGATGTAGGTATCCGCTGCAGCGGCCTTGTCCTTCTGGGCAAAGTCCGCCGCCTCGGCCAAGGCATCGACGAAGGCCTTGTAGGTCTTGGGGTTGTCGTGACGGAATTTCTCGGTGGCGAACAGCAGGGTCGGCGAGTTGGGGCCGAGCAGGTCATAGCTGTCGAGCACCACATGCACGTCCTTGTTGGCCAGCACCTGGTCCTGGAACGGCGGGTTGGAGAAGTGCCCGTTCAATTCGGTGCCGCCGGCCAGCAACGCGGCGGTGGCATCCGGGTGCGGCACGGCCAGGGTGTACTTGTCGAGGCGGTTGTATTCCTTGTCGCCCCACTGCTGGGCAGCGGCGTACTGCAGGAAGCGTGACTGCACCGAAACCCCCACGGCCGGCACCGCAATGCGGTCCTTGTCGGAAATGTCGGCGATGGTCTTCACATTCGGGTTGCTGCTGACCAGGTAGTACGGAAAGTTGCCCAGCGAAGCCACGGCCTTGACGTTCTGCCGGTCCCTGGTGCGGTCCCACACGGTCAGCAGTGGGCCGACCCCGGCCCCGGCGATGTCCACCGAGCCGGACAGCAACGCGTCGTTGATCGCCGAGCCGCCGGACAGCTGGGCCCAGTCGACGTCGATGTCGATGCCCTGCTCCTTGCCATGCTTCTCGATCAGGTGCTGGTCACGCACCACGTTGAGCAACAGGTAGACGATGCCGAACTGCTCGGCGATGCGGATCTTGCCTTCGGCTTGCGCCACGGCGGGGGCCGCCAGGCTGCCGACAACCAGGCTTGCGCCCAGGCCGATGCTTGCCGCCAGGCGGCTGATGGATTTGCGCATGATGAATTCCTCAGTCGTCAGAACGGGGCATCGCCCTGGATGGTGGTGCGGAACAGTTTGCGGCGCAGGTGCGCGGGGCAACCGGTGGCCAGGTGGATCAGCGATCGGTTGTCCCAGAACACCAGGTCGTGGGGCTGCCACTGGTGGCGGTAGATGTTCTGCTCGAGCACGCTCAGCGCGTAGAGCTGCTGCAGTACGTCGCGGCTTTCGTCATCGGGCAGGCCGACGATGCGGGTGGTGAAGCCTTCGCTGACGAACAATGCCTTGCGGTGGTTTTCCGGGTGAGTACGGACCACCGGATGGATGACTTCCTTGACCTGCGCCAGCTGCTCGGCGGTCAGGGTCGGGCGCCAGTTGCCTTCGAATTTGGTTTCGGCGTAACGGGCGGTGTAGGAGTGCGCGGCACTGCGGCCCTCGACCACCTTGCGCAGCGCCTCGGGCACGGCGTCCCAGGCTTTGTGCATGTCGGCGAACAGGGTGTCGCCACCCTCGCTGGGCAGCTCCTGGGCGTGCAGCATGGAGCCGAGGCTTGGCAGCTCCTTGTACGACAAGTCCGAGTGCCAGAACTTGCCGGCATCGCCCAGGCCGATGTTCTGGCCGTGCTCGACGATGTTGGAGACGATCAGGATTTCCGGGTGGCCGGCGAGCAGGAACTGCTTGAGCACATGGATCTGCAGCTCGCCGAAGCGGCGGCTGAAGGCGATCTGTTGGTCCGGGCTGATGCGCTGGTCACGGAACACCAGCACATGGTGGTCGAGGTGGGCGCGATGAATACGGGTGAAATCCTCGGCGGTGACCGGCTTGGCCAGGTCAAGGCCAATGATCTCGGCGCCGACGGCACCGGAGAACGGGCGGATTTCAAAGGATTGCGGCTGGGCGCTGTCGATGGACGACAAGGCGTTCGAGGCGGCTGGCATGTTTCACTCCCACGCAGTGCGCGACGTCAATGGCGCGCAACGATCAGAAACGCACGGGGATTACCCGTGTGGGTTCAAGTCGTGCGGCGCATCGATTGGTCGACGGGTACGCAGTGAGAGCGACTATAAAGGCATAAGAAAAATAATTTAAATACCGTTAACGCATAACCATATGAAACGGCTCACGCTTGGAAAAGGGGCGCCGGGCGCCCCTCAACGCCACTCGCTGTAAGGCTCCAGCGAGGTGACCGGCAAGGCCAGGTTGCCGCGCCACGGCTCGAACAGGTAGCGCACGTAGAACACGGCATGGCTGGGCGCATAATCTTCGCTGTGCTGCCAGTCGAAACCTCCGCCCAGCGCCCAGCGATCGTTCAGGCGCCGCTCGAAGGCACCATGCAGACGGTAGCCCACGCCGGTGCTGCTGCTGGCATCGGTAGTCGCATCGATGTTCGATTCGATGATGTCGTAGCGCGCCAGCAACTTGCGGTTGAGGCTGTCGTTCGGGTAGAGCCGGCTACTGTCGCTCTTGGCATGGGACAAGCTGACCGATCCCTCCAGCAGGAACGACCAGTCATAGTTGCGCCAGGCATAGCTGACCGGCACACCGATCGACTCGTACCGTTGCGGGCTGTAGTAGCCGCCCTGGCCGAGGCTGTAGCCGCCCAGGTCCTTGTCATAGCGCCAGTTCATCACGGTCAGGCCCACGCGCATGCGCTCGTCAGCCTTCTCCACGGCGCGGTAGTAGTACCCCGCCATGGCGCGGGTGCGCTGGTTGTCGGCAACGTTCTCGCCGTAAAGCCAATGGTGGCCAAGACTTGCCCAGACACCGTGATCACCACCCTGGTCCCAGCTCAGGCCCAGTGTGGCACCGTTGGCCGTAACTCCACCCCAGCGTACGTTGGTAGCCGGGTCGCGCGCGCCAGCGAACGACAGCAGCGAGTTGCTCATTGGCCGGCGCGAGGCCGCCAGCGACCAACCCACCTGCCCCAGGTCACCGTTGACGATAGCGCCGCCCAGCCAGTTGTTGACCTCATAGCCCTGGGTCGTGCCCAGGTCGAAGCCCCAGCGACTGTTCTGCCACCCCATCGCCAGCACACCGCCGTTGGCCGTTTGCGACCCCGCCTGGCACGTCGGCAGCGGCGCGCCACTGCGAGTGACGCCGACAAACTGGCAGGTACCGAAGTCAGCGGTGTTGTTGCCGTTTTCATCAAGGTCGAACGAGCCAGCATCCATCCCGATGCGCTCGACCCGCGCAAACGCCCTGCCGTCTTCCCACGGGGTATCGACATGCAGCAAGGTCGATTGGGTGCTCAGGCGGGAGATGCCGGGCGTGCCGTCGTTCTTGCGCCAGCCGTAGTCATGCATGAGGGTGACGCTGGTATTGCGCTGCTGGTACAGCTCATCGACGTCGCTGCGCAGGCTGCGCGCCAGCCAGTCGTCGGTGTCCTTGGCACGGCTGGCGAAGGTCATGACGCGGTCGTCACGCGGCGACGCCTGCGAGCGGCTGATCATCTGCGCATCGGCCATCGCCGCGGCATACAGATCCAGCGCCCGTTGTGGGTCGTTGGCCGCCACCAGCCTGGCTGCGTCGCGGCGCAGCAACGGGTCGGGCAGCGTCTGCCTGGCGGCAACATGCTCCAGCAACCTTGCGGCTTCTTCCTTCTCGCCCAGGGCGACCAGCACTTTAGCATAACGGCGTTGGGCATCGCTCTGCTCATCGGTCAGCTGCAGCGGTTGTGCATCCAGCGCCTGGCGCACACGGGCCAGGTCGCCTTCGGCAATCCAGCTCTCCATCACGCCCAGTCGGGCCTCAGCACGCTGCGGCTGAACCTGCAGCACGCGCTGGTAGTAACCCAGCGCCTTGCGATGATCGCCCCGCTGTGCCTCCCAGTCCGCCATCAGCAACAGGTCGTCAGGGTCACCCTCGCCGTGGGCCAGGCCGGCTTCCAGCACGGCACTGGCTTCGTCGGTGCGGCCCTGGTCCTGCAGGCGCTGGGCCTGGGCCAGGGTCATGCGCCGGCGCACGCGCTTGTCGAGGGTACGCATGTCGTCGGTCCAGGCGCCTTGCGGCACGGCGTGCAGGGTGTCCTGGACCTGTGCATCGCGGTCGCTGGATTCCAGGTACAAGCCATGGGCGTAACGCGTGGCAGGATCGGCCGGTTGGCGCTGCAATACGCGGCTGAATGCGGCGTCTGCCTCAGCGTTACGGCCCTGCTGACGCAGGCTGTTCGCCAGTTGGTAGGCCAGCCAGGGCTCATCGGGCGACAACGCTGCAGCCTGCTCCAGCAGCCGGCTGGCGGTCGCCCAATCCTGCCGTTGCACGGCGGCATCAGCCTGCTCGCGCAGGCGGCCAAGCGCCAGACTGCGACGCAGGCTGGCGAACTGGGCCTGTTGGGCCGCAGGCAGGCTGCTCAGATACGCTTCGGCCTTGTCTGTCGACTGCGCCTGATAGATCCGCATCAGGCCGCGCACCGCGCTTTCATTGCCCGGTACCTTGCGCTGCACCTGCAGGTATTGCCGCTCGGCACTGGCCAGGTCACCTTCGGCGAACGCCACATCGGCCAGCCCCAGCATGGCGAATTCGTCGTCAGGGCGCTGCTGACGCGCCTGCTGGTAGAGCGAACGGGCAGTGCGCAGGTCCTGTTTTTCCAGCGCGCTGTCGGCCCGTTGCAGCATTCCCCAGTACTGGCTGGAAGCTTCGAGGTCTTTCCACTTACTCATCAGGCGGGTGTTCTGCTCGATGGTAACGGCCTGGTGGAATGCCGCATTGGCTTCCCCATAGCGGCGCTGCCGCATCAGCGCAACGCCGAGCGCGCCGTGCAGGCTGGCATCATCGGCATAGCGGCGCAGGGCCAGGCGCAGCTGCGCTTCGGCCTGGACGTTGCGGTCCTGGTCGAGCAAGGCCTTGCCACGCTGCCCGGCCTGCCAGGCCGGGTCGGCCACCAGGGTGCGTTGCTGCTTGAGGTTGTCACTGGCCAGCGGCAACAGCGGCGACGCCGGATAACGCTGAACGAATGCCTGCCAGGCAGCGACGCTGCTGGCACTTACTGGTTGCTCGGACAGGTAGTCGAACTCGCGCTGTGCGGCGGCGTCGCGCGCCGTCGGGTCGTGCGACAACTGGTCGAGGATGGCCAGGGCTTCGCTGTCGCGGTCCTCGCTGAACAGCCAGGCGGCCAAGGTCTGGCGCAGGCCGACATTGCCTGGGTATTGGCGATCCAGCTGCTGCAACTGGCGGATCGCTTCCGGCCGCTGACCGGCCAGGTTGCCGCGCACACGCCAGTAGTCCAGGGCCAGGTCGAGGCTGGGCGGCTCGCCGCCGAACAACTGGTCATAGGCGACCCGGGCCTCGTCATAGCGCCCGGTCACCGCCATCAAGCGTGCCTGCTGCAGGCGCTGCGCCTGCTCCGGCTGCTGCAGCGCCATCAGACGCCGAGCTTGCCGATCCTGAAGGCTGCCGGGCGCCAGTTCGCTGATGCTGGCACGCAGTTGTTCGGCTTCTTCAGGTTTCTGCTCACGCAGCGCCAGGCTCAAGGCAGCCAGCAGGGCGTCAGGGTTGCGCGGTTCCAACAGGCGCAACCTGGCCAGAGCATCGTGAATCAGGTCATCGCGGTGCAGCGCCTCGCCGATACGCACCTGTTCCAGCAGCCATTGGCGCTGTTCATCGCGGTCCTTCGGTTGCGCAGCCACGGCACAGGACAATGCGGTCAGCGTGAGCACGCCGATCATTCGGAACATGGAGCACTCCAGGCGGGCAGCAGACGACCTTGGTTGTCGAAGCGATAACGGGCTTGGTCCCAGCCTTGACCGAACAGGGCAAGGACCTGGTTGTAATACGCCTGTGGCTCGGCAGGCTGCTCGCGCAACCTTTTGCGCTGGGCTTCAAGCGCAGCGTGGCCATCTGCGGCGTTGGCCAGCAGCGGCAACAACGCGGCGGAAAAGCCCACCGGGCCATGGCCGCTCTGTTTGCCAGTGCGGGCATCGACGCTCTCAGGCGGCAAGCCGCCCTGGGCAGTGGCGGCAACCATCGGTGCAAAGTGACGCAGCAGCTCGTCGCGCTGCGCTGCACCGTTGGCCAGCATGCCCAGCCACAGGTACACGCGGATGGCGTCATAGTCCCCGGCACTGCCGTGCTCGGGGTCGGGCTCGATGGCTGCCGCCGGTGTCCACAGCAGCCAGTCCGGGGCAAAGCCCTTGGGCGATGACTGCAACCAGAGGCGGCGGACGTTGCCGGCCAACTCGCCCCATAGCGGGTCCACCAGGGCAAAGCGGTCGAACAGTTGCGGCGGCAGGTAGCTGGGGTTCAGGCGCCAGCCACGGTTGCCGTCGAAGCCGTAGTCCGCCGGCAGCAGCATCACACCCAGGCCCGGCAACTTGCGCACGGTCTGCGCAGCGATGCGCCAGAGCATCTGCGTGCCCAGCCGGGCATACGCCGGCTCATTCCACAGCCGCCCCGCTTCGAGCAGGCTGTAGGCGATCCACAGGTCGGCATCGCTGGCATTGTTGCTGTCCAGCACCTGCCATTGCTGTTGCTTGTCGCGCCCCCAGAGCCAGGCCGGCAAGTGCCGGGCAAGGTCGCCTTCGGCGAGGTTGTTGCCGGTCCAGCGCAGCAGGTTGTTGAACGCCTGGCGGTCGTTGCCGACCAGGGCGAAGAACAGCCCATAGCTCTGCCCTTCGGAGGTGGTGACCAGGCGCTCGTCACTGCGGTCGAGCACCCGGCCATCCGCACTCATCAGGTCGGTCTTGAAACGCTCCCAGGCCGGCCACGGGCACGCCGTCGACGCGCTGGCGACAGTGGGCATGGACAACACCAGCAGCAAGGCCAAAAGCCGGCGCATGGTCAATCGGCCCCGCCCAGGCGACGGCGCCCGGCCCAACGCAGCGCACGCCACAGCAGGAAGGCGAACAGCAGCACGCTGATGACGGCAATCACCGCGATCAGTGTCGGGTAATCGGAGAGGTGGAACCACAGCAGCAGCCACCATGGCAGCTGGCCAACGTAATAGTGCTCGCCCACGAACTGGCTGCTGACACCGCTGCTGCGCACCAGGGCGACGGAGCCTGCCACGGCGTCGAGCTTGCCGGAGTCGACCAGCACTTCACGCAGCAAGGCGTACGCGTCATCGGAGCTACCCAGCAAGGCAACGACGCTGCGCTGCTCGTGGAACGGCGACTTCAGCCCGGTGATCGCGGCGATCGGCGCCTGTGCACTGACTTCGATGCGGTTGTTGGACACCACGGGCGCCGTGTCGAAGCGGCGGTTGCCAGGTTGCTCCACCGCCCGCCCCTGCACCATCCAGTCGCGCTGCGCGTTCAGCAACAAGCCCAGGTTCGGCTGATCGTGCAGGTCTTCGGGCAGGCTGCCAATCAACAGCAGGTCGGCATCGGCATCCGCAGCCTGTTTCCAGTTGTCGCTCAAGCGCACATTCAGGGCCGGGTAGCCCACCTGCCCGCCGATGCTGCTGATCACGTCAAGCAAGACACCGACCTGCATCGCGGTGGGCTTGGCCGGTACCACGACCAGGGTCTCGGAGAGGTCGGCCATGCGGCTGTAAGGGAAGCCGCTGCGCACGAAGGCACGCAGGTCAGGCATGGCCATGTAGTGGTAGTAGCCGGACAGGTCGATGGTCGAGTTTTCGTCGATCGCCGCACGTACGTCTACCGGCAGGGTGGTCTGGCAGTGGTCGCGCTGGGCGCTGCCCAGGGTGCTGGCGAAGCTGAAGTCGAACCGCAGGCGGTTGCGCGCACCGATCTTCAAGGCCGGGACCAGCGATTGCTCGGTCAGGGCGGTGCTGTCGGTAGACAGCACATTCAGGCGCATCTCTTCCAGGGTGCTGCTGCGGCGGTCGTTGCCCACCAGCGGCATGCTGGTGATGTACTGGTCGTTGACGCTGATGCTCAGGCGCGACTCATCGGTGACCGCTGGCGGCGTGTAGCGGTAGAGGGTCTGCAGCGGAATGCCCTGGTTGCGCCAGACGAACAGGTCTGGCGGCAGGTTCACGTCGAGGGTGATCGGCCGTGGCTGCAAGCCGCTGACCTGCAGTTGCTCGGGGTAGTCGAGCAGCTCGGAGAACCGCACCGGGCGGTCGGTACGCGTCCAGTTCGGCGCATCGTAAGGCTTGCGTGGCTGCAGCGCGGTCATCTGCTCGACCTTGACCCGCGAGCCGCGGAACAGGTCGCTGCCGACGGCCAGCGCCGAGGCAGCCTTGACCAGGTCTTCGTCATTGCGGCCCAGGACCAGCAGCAGCTTGCTCCAGCGATCGCTCGGGTGATCGATCAGTTGCACCACCGGGCCGTCGACCGCCGGGAATTTTTCCAGGTCGGCGAGAAACGCCGGGCGCCGATCATTGGTGGCGAAGACAATGGCTGGCTGTGGTTTGTCGCCGCTGGCCGGCAGGCTGTTGAACGACACCGGGAAGGTCGCCTTGCGCCAGCCGGCCTTGCTGCCGAAGTACGACGCCAGGATGGCAGCGGCACGCTGCTCGCCCAAGGTCGGGGTGTCGGCAAACACCACCGGCAGCTCGACCTTGCTGGTATCGCGCGCATCGAAGAACGGTAGCGGGAAGTAGGCCAGGTCATTTTCCAGCGCCAGCGCCTGCTCGCGCAGTTGCACCTGGCTCTTGCGGTTGACGTTCAGCCACAGGCCGCTGTGCGCCGGGTCTTCACAGATATCGGTGTAATGCCCGACGAACTCCAGGCGCACCCGGTTGAAATCGCTGATCAGTTTCGGGTCCAGCTGCAGCTGACGACGCACGCGCTGGCCGAGTTGGTCCTTGTCGATCGGCACCACCCCCATCAGCTCGTCGTTGAGGTACACGCGCAGATGCGACAGGTTCGGCAGCAGCGCTGGCGACGGGGTGTAGTCCAGTTGCAGCACGGCGTCGGTGGCCAGGCGATCCCGGCGCAGGCCGAACTCGATGTTTTCGCTGTTGCGAACGCCCAGCATCAGGCTGTCGGCCGATCGGCCAAGCTGCTCGAAGGTCTGGGTGACGGGCCAGTTGGGCACCGATGGCTCGGCCGGCATGGCAAGGGGGGCTACAGCGGCGACAGCAGCGTTCTGGAACAGCGAGGCAAGCAGCGCCATCGCCAGGCCCCAGGTGCGTGCGGGATAACGAGTCATCATGCGTCTCGGTCAGCAAGGTTCGTGGAAGGAAGAGGTCGGGGTGTATGCGGCAGGTAGCTGGCCAGCCAGCGCAGCAGTGCGTACAGGGGCAGCAGCCAGCCGCGCAGCCAGATGGGGGTGTGCTCGATCATGCGCAGGTAGCCGACACCGCCCAGCTTGAGCACGTCCATCAGGCTGCGCAGCGGGCGGTCGGCTTCGTGCTTGTCCTGCCAGCCCAGCCAGGCATCGGCGCGGGCGAAGGTGCAATGCACCAGGTCGATGCGCTGCTGCTGGTTGAGGCCCTCGAAGGTCAGGCCCACATGCCGGCCGACAATGCGGGTAACCCGTGCATTGAAGGCAAACTCACGCTGCCCGCGGCTCAGCAGCAGGCGCACGCGTTCCCCTGAGGCCGGCTTCACGCCATCGCCCAGCTGCAGGCCGATGCCGCCATCGGAGTAGTCGACCAGGGTGCACGGGAAAGCGTGGCCACTGTCCAGCAGCAGTGCGGCCGGCAAGTGCATCTGCACGCGGTGTGCACGGCGCACCTGGCGCACTTCGGCGGCCACTGCGCAGGCGGCGCCGAGGATCAGCAGGTTGTAGGTCACCCACAACGAACTGACGATGACCGTGCCGATTTCCGCAGCCGGGCCGGTGAACAGGCGCCAGACGGCAAAGCCCAGGCCGGCCACATTGAGGCCCGCGAGGAACAGGTACGGCTGGGCGATGCGCCAGTCAAACTGGCCCTCTTCCATCAGGCCGCCCTTGGCGGTGACGTTGAACTTGCCCTTCTTCGGCGCGAACAGCGCGACCGTGGTCGGGCGGGCGATGTACCAGGCCAGCACGGTCTCGTACACCTCGCCCCAGAAGGTCTGCCGGTACTTGCCCTGCATGCGCGAGTTGGTGAGGCTGGCGTGGATCATGTGTGGCAGCACGTACAGCAGGATCATCACGGCAGGCGCGTAGATGATGTAGGCGTGCAGCAGCAGGAACGCCAGCGGCGCGGTGAGAAAGACCAGCCGCGGCAGGCCGGCCAGGAAGTGCAGCATGGCGTTGGCGTAGCAGATCCGCTGGAACAGGCTCAGGCCGCGGCCGAACAGGGGGTTGTCGGTACGGAAGATCTGCACCATGCCGCGCGCCCAGCGAATACGCTGGCCTATGTGCGCCGACAGGCTCTCGGTGGCCAGGCCCGCAGCCTGGGGAATGCCCAGGTAGGCCGAGGTCCAGCCCTTGCGGTGCAGGCGCAACGCGGTATGGGCATCTTCGGTGACCGTTTCCACGGCGAAGCCACCAATGTCTTCTATCGCGGTGCGCCGCAGCACGGCACAGGAGCCGCAGAAGAAGGCAGCGTTCCACATGTCGTTGCCGTCCTGGATCAGCCCATAGAACAGCTCGCCCTCGTTGGGACGGCGGCGGAACGAGCCCAGGTTGCGCTCGAACGGGTCGGGCGAGAAGAAGTGGTGAGGCGTCTGCACCAGCGCGAGTTTCGGGTCCTTGAGGAACCAGCCGACGGTCATCTGCAGGAAGGAGCGCACCGGCACGTGGTCGCAGTCGAAGATGGCGATCAGCTCGCCGTCGGTGACCCCCAGCGCATGGTTGAGGTTACCGGCCTTGGCGTGGTTGTTGTTCGGCCGCACGATGTAGCCCACGCCGACCTCGGCGGCGAAGGCGCGGAATTCCGCACGCTTGCCATCGTCGAGGATGTAGATGCGCAGGCACTCGCGTGGCCAGTCCAGGCCCAGGGCAGCGAGCACGGTGGTACGCACCACCGAGAGGTCCTCGTTGTAGGTGGGGATCATCAGGTCGACCTTGGGCCAGTGTGCCGGGTCTTGCGGGAGGTTCGCCGGTTTGCGCTGCAGCGGCCAGCTGGTCTGGATGTAGCCGAGGATCAGCACGAACCAGGAGTAGGTTTCCGCCGCGAGCAGAATCACGCCGCAGACCAGGTCGAGCGTGTCGTTCCAGTTCAGGGTCGAGGTGTAGCGCCACCACAGGTAGCGGCAGGAAATGATCGTCGACAGTACGATCAGCATCAGGGTCGGGAAGCGGCCTGGCATGTAGCGCACCAGCATGGCGATGCCCCACAGCAGGAAGATGAACACCAGCTGCGCCAGGTAGCCGAAGGGCTCGGTCACGCAGAGCACCGCCAGCAGCACGGCGAACGCGGTGAGCACGGTAAAGAACAGGCGCCGGCCGAACACACTCAGCTGGCGAAGGCGCCGGGCGGCACCTTGCTGCAGGTCGCTGTCGCGAAAACGTGCCGGCACCTGGCCCATGATTTCGGCCACCCGGGCGCGGCAGTTGCGCAGCACCTGCAAGGCGCCGCGCAAGTAGCCGGCCGCGAACGACAAGATACGCAGCGGCCGACCAGGTTTACGCGGCTGAGGCACTCGCCGCAGCAGCAGCCAGATGCACTGGATCAGCAGCCGCAGTGGGTCGCCAAGCGATGGTCGCTTGCCGACGAACTGCGGGAACAGGCGCTGACGTTCGGCCAGCAATGCCTGCCAGGCAGGTGATTCGAGGCGCAGGAACAGGTATGCCAACCACACACCCAGGGTGAACAGCAGGGCAACCGCCCGCTGTGCGCCGCGTGCGGTGAAGTGGGCGTAGGCCGAGCGGGGGGTCACGTTCACGCTTCACGCCTCGCCAGGCAACGTACCGCCAGGCTTTGCACATCTCGGGATGCCAGGCACTGCGGGGCGTAGTGGCCGACCGGCGCCTTGCAGGCGAAGGCCTCGACGAACGCTTCGTCACGGTGCACCAGCTGCATCGGCAGGCGCTTGCGGAACAGGTCACGCCACACCATCAGCACATCGCTCTGCAGGGCGCTGGCAGGGTCGAAACGGTTGACCAGCAGCAGGTCGTAACGCTCGACCTGCTGACGGCCAAGCAGGATGTGGCTGGTCATCTCGGCCTCAGCCACCAGGATGCGCATGTCGGTGACAAAGGCAGACGTCGCCTTGGCCGTTACCGGGTGAGGCAGGTCGAACAGCAGCCAGTCGAAATGCCCGGCCAGGGCCGCCTGACGAGTACGCCAGACTTGGGGCTGCTGATAGCCGTTCACGTCACCGAGGCGGTGGGGCGCCACTTCACCAAAGGGGATCAGGCACAGGCCGTCGAGGACCTCATAGAGCGTCTCGTCGTAGGGTCGCCCCTGCAGCTCGGCGCACGCCCAACCATCGCGCTGCTCGAGCGGCAGGTTGAAGTGCAGGCCCAACAGGTTGTCCGGGCTCATGTCGACCAGCAGCACGCGCTCGCCCAGCTCACGCAAGGCATAGCCCAGCGCCGCCAGCAGCGCGGTACGGCCCAACCCGCCACGCAGTCCATGCAAGGCCAGGCTGATCATGACTGCACGGCCTCCGACCGCTCGGGCCGTACCAATACCGCTTCTTCCCGCAGGGCCATGCAGCTCTCGCCCAGCAGCGGCCAGCGCTGCAACGCCTGCTGCACACCGACCATCATGGAAATGTCCTGATAGCTCAAGGCAGGCATGGCCAGGTACTGACGCAACTGGGCGATATCGTCACTGCGGTCGGATGGGTCAGCTTTGCCAGACTTCATGGGCTCTCCTTGGGAACAGGCTGCCAATCCGGCTGGCCTTGCAGACGCATATAGGTTTGGCCCTGGTAGTCCAGCACCTGGGCGCCGGAGGTTTCCGACACACGCTCGGTAGTCGGCAGGTCGGTCAGCAGGCTCGGCAGGTCGAGGGTCTGCCCCGCTCCGAGGCCGGCATACACACGAGAAACCAGCTCGGACAGCGCCAGGAAGCTGGTCGGCGCGGTAACCCGCAACGGCTCGCCCCGCGCTGGCTGGCCCATGCCAATGAACTTGAGGCCGACCGGCACATGGGTGATCGACGGGGTCGGGATCTCACGCATGCCGGACAGCTGCATGCGGTCACCGTGCAAGGCCGCGCCGTGCTCGGGAACGATGGCGACCACCACCCGACGGCCGCTGGCTTCGAGCTCATCGAGGAACTTGCCGAGGTCGCCGAACAGGCGGTTGGCACGCGTGGCGTAATCGGCCGGGCGCGTGCCGCCGTCGGCAGTCACCATGCGGTTGCCGTCATGCAGGCTGATGGTGTTGTAGAACAGCGAGACGTGGTCGGCGCCAGAGCTCTTGCGCTTGCCCCACCAGCCGTGCAGCACGTCCAGGTCGCCGGCGATCGGCGAGCCATCGAAGCTGACCAGCGCCCGCGGGAAGTCGCTGACGCTGAAGCCCGGCTGCGGCATGTGCTGGGTGGTGATGTCGCCGATGAAGTTGTCGAAGCGCCCGCTGTGGTTGAGCAGTGTCTGGCTCTGGAACCCGAGCTTGGCCAGGTTCTGGAACAGCAGGCACTGTTCGGGCGCCTGCTGGTACAGGCCCGCATGGGACGACTGGCCGCAGCTGGCGCGGAGCATGCGAATCGCCGCCGGCCCGCTGTAGGAGGTGGCCGAGTTGAACTGATCGAAGACCACGTCCAGGCGCGAGAACAAGGCATTGTCGTGCATGCCGACGGCCGAGAGGTCATCCCAGGCCAGGGAGCACACGTTGATCACCAGCAGATCGAACGTCTGCTCGTCAGGCTTCACGGCGGGGAACGTGGTCACCCGTTGCCGCTCGCTGGCGAAGAAACGCTCCAGCCAGGCATTCAGGGTCGCCGTATCGGCAACGGCCGCAGCCGGAGCCGCCGTGGTAGCCGAGGCGGCTGCACCGGCAACCGCTGGCTGGCCGCCACCGATGCTCAATGCCGGCAACCCGCCGACCGCCAGCCATGCCAGGCCGGCCAGGCTCAAGGTACTCAGGCGCAGCCAATGACGCAGGAACAGGTAGCCCACCAGCAGCAGTACCAGAGCGCCCATCAGGTTCCAGTTGATGAACCTGGTCAGCAATTCCAGCAGGTAATCCCACGAGAAATCGAGCACCCCCGGCTGCTCCAGCAAACGCCGGAACGGTGGCAGCCAGGTGTCGTGATAGAACAGCGCGATGCCCACAGGTACGGCCACGACCTGGCGCCCGATACGCAGCCAGCGCCCCGGCAACGGGATCAGCAGAAATGCCGCGAACAGCAGGTTGGGCAGCGCCTGGAAGTCGAGCATGCCAACCGCGACCAACAGGAACTTGGCCAGGAAATAGAGGTTCCAGGCACCCAGACCGTGCCAGCGGGCCGGTACCTGGGCAGAAAATGTCGAACTAGTCATTATTCAGAGTCCTGACGCACCACACGGCGGCGTACACCTACCGGCTTCAGGTAACGGGGTCGCAAAAGGCGGTTCAGCCAGCCCTGCACGGTGGCACGCACGCTCACCACGAACAGGACCAGGATCAAGGTAACCAGCGCACTGATGCCGACTACCTGAAGCAATTGCACGAAGTTCATGCTGCCCCTCCATGGCCCAGGGCGATCTGCCGAGGCACTAGGGTGGGCCGCTTGTGCGCCGCTGGCAGTGCCATCGACTCGGCCAGCGGCGGCTGCGGTACGGTTTCGTCGAGAAACGCCGCAGCAGACAGGCTGTCGAGGCTGACCAGAAGATCCTGGC
Source organism: Pseudomonas sp. NPDC089422 (assembly GCF_044749405.1). Lineage (NCBI taxonomy): Bacteria > Pseudomonadati > Pseudomonadota > Gammaproteobacteria > Pseudomonadales > Pseudomonadaceae > Pseudomonas > Pseudomonas sp. NPDC089422. The sequence continues at coordinate 11,337 of NZ_JBIVHW010000002.1, read as the reverse complement.
TGATGAACAGCTCCTTCCAGGACAACTGGAAGATATGGTCCAGCGCCTGTTCGACACCTTCCGAACGGCAGGCGAACAGGAACAGGAACAACACCTCGCCGACCACGCAGGCGATGTCGCCATCGCGGCGGAACACCGTGCGCGAGCAGGCCTGCAGCGGGCTCAGGCCCGGAGCCGGGCGCAGCACCAGCAGCTGGTGGACGATTTCACCGTTGCGATGGCCGTGCCACATCTGCTGCACCGCTTCGGCGAACACCCGCGGTGCCACCAGGCCGCACACCGGCATTGGCCGCAGGCGAGCGAGCAAGGCGTCGAAATCGGCCGGCAGGTGGCGGCGCCAGATATAGCCCTGGATGCTGTCGACCATGGTCAGGAAGCGCGAAAGGCTGGCGCCGAACGGTACGATCTGGCTGGCACCACAGGCCAGCAACAGCTGCTCGTCCTGGTAGCGCAAGGTCGGCGCCATTTCCCGCACCACCAGCTTCAGGGCATTGCCACGCAGTTGCCGCAAGGCGTGCAACTGACGGGCGAGGATATCGAGGCGCTGGCCACCGTCCATGGCAAAGATCACGGTTGCCGACACGGCGCGACTGGCCTTGGCGCCAACCTCGCTGATGCTGTCGAACACCTGCCAGTGCTCCGACAATGCTGGCGCACCTTCGAGGACCTGGCTCTGGGCCAGGCAGAGCAGCTCGTCGCCGCCGGCATCGGTCAACGGCAGAGGCCGATTGGCAACGGCAAAACCACCGGCATGGCGTGCAAGTTCCAGGTCCTGGGTGCCAGCAACACCGAGGCTGTTGCTCCAGAAGTGCTGCAGGTAACGCGTGCCACCCTGGCCGCGATACAGCTGGGCGAGCCCGTCCAGCGACTGGTTGAAGGCGCGCAGGCGCTCGACCAGCGAGGCGCTCTGCCCTTCACTGATCACCAGAATCAGCGCACTGGCCGCAATCGCCGCCTGGCGCAGTGCCAGGCACCAGTGCTCGGCCTTGCCGTCTTCCCAGGCAGCCGATGGCACGATGGCCAGCAGCACTCGGCCAGGCAAATCGATACGCGGCAGGTCGTTTTTCAGGTGCAGGATGGCCCGCGTGTCGGCCTCGAACAACGTCAGTTCGCCAGGCCCGCAAGCGGGATCGAGGCCTTCGAGGGCTTCCTGAATGACGCGCGCACCACCGAGCAACGCCGCCCGGCCTTGTTCAGGCATGGCTTCGATCACTTGGCGGCAGAGCGTAGCGGCGTTTTCTGTGGTGTCACAGGCCAACCAGTACAGGCCTTGCTCATGGAACTGACTATGCTCGGCACCTAGTCCGGGAATAGCCAACAACGGAATACTTTTCGTCAAAACGATGACTCTGAATTCGAAATCGGAACTGATTCAAAGACGTAGGCCGCACGTATGCTTCAGCGGCTTTTTGACGAACAAAAGTGTCAAAAATACGACGCATGCAGATTGGGCTTTACTTTAGGCCGTCAATTCTACAGCACCATGTGAAAATAGTGTCAAGATGATATTTGTGAGTTGCCGCACACGTTTGCCAGTGGCGATCTGACGCGACGCGCCCTGACGATGCTCAGCGCTCGCGCAGTGCTTCTGTCTGGGCCTTGATGATCGGCTTGAGCAGGTAACTCATGATGGTCTTCTTGCCAGTCTTGATATCCACCGTGGCGACCATGCCAGGGATGATCAGCAGCGGTTTGTCATCGCTGCCCAGGTGGCTTTTCTCGGTACGCAGGCGGATCGGATAATAGGTGGTCTTCTTGTCCTCGTCGGTGATGGTGTCGGCGCCGATCTGCTCCAGCTTGGCTTCGAGGCCGCCATAGATGGTGTAGTCATAGGCGGTGAACTTGACCATGGCTTCCTGGCCGGGGTGCAGGAAAGCGATGTCCTTGGGCAGGATCTTCGCCTCGATCACCAGGGTGTCATCCAGCGGGACGATTTCGATGATGTCGCTGCCCGGCTGGATCACCCCGCCGATGGTGTTGACCAGCAGCTGCTTGACGATGCCGCGTACCGGCGAAGTGACCAGGGTGCGGTTGACCCGGTCGTCCAGCGCCTTGCTGGTGGCAGTGGCCTTGCTCAGCTCGGTACGGGCCTCGTTGAGCTGAGTGAGGGCATCGCTGCGGAATTTGCCGCGGGTTTCCTCGATCTTGCTCTGAACTTCCTTGATGGCCGCTTCGGCACGCGGAATGGCCAGCGCGGTGGCATCCAGCTCGCCACGGGTCTCGACCTCGGAGCGGCGCAAGCGCAGGATTTCGACCTGGGAGACGGCGCCTTTGGCCACCAGTGGCTCGGACATGCCGATTTCCTGGCGCAGCAACTGCAGGCTGTTGGCGTACTGGTCGCGCTTGGAATTGAACTCGCGCAGCTCCTGCTGCTTTTGCACCAGCTGCTGCTGCAGGCCGCTGACTTCATCCTGCAACTGCTGGCGACGGCTCTGGTACAGCGACTCTTCACTGGCAGCCTGGCTGGGTGCCGCCTGGCGAAGGTTGTCTTCGATCTTCAGCGGAACGTCTTCGACCTCGGCACTCAGGCGTTCGACGCGCAGGGCCATGGCCACGCGGTCGGCCTCGGTTTCGCCCTTGTTCGAGGCGAAGCGGGTTTCGTCCAGGCGCAGCAGCGGCTCGCCGACTTCGACCACCTCCCCTTCCTTGGCGAAGATTTCGGCGACGATACCGCCCTCCAGGTTCTGGACCTTCTGCACCTTGGACGAGGGAATGGCCTTGCCCTCGCCGCGGGTGACTTCGTCGATGGGCGCGAAGCTGGCCCAGACGATCATGAACAGGAAGAACCCGATCACACCCCAGATGGTCAGGCGCACCACCCTTGGGGCGTCTTCGATCAGCGCCTTGTTGACCTCGGGCAGCGGCTGCCCGTGCAGCGATTCCGAGCCCTTGAAGTAGCGGCGCAGCTGTTCCTTGAACTGACCGATATCAAGCTTATGCAACACTGATCTGCCCCTTCTTCAGTGCATCCATGACGGCGGCTTTCGGGCCATCGGCAACCACCTGGCCACGGTCGATGACGATCAACCGGTCGACCAGCGTCAACAGCGAAGCGCGATGGGTAACCAACAGCACGGTCTTGCTCTCGATCACCGCCTGCAGGCGTTGCTTGAGGCGCTCTTCGCCGGTGTTGTCCATCGCTGCGGTGGGTTCGTCGAGCAGCAGGATCTGCGGGTTGAGCAGCAGCGCACGGCCCAGAGCCACGTTCTGCCGCTGGCCACCCGACAGGTTTTGCCCGCGCTCGCCGACCTGCAGTTCGTAGCCGTCCGGGTGCAGCCGGGCGAACTCGTGTACACCGGACAGCTCGGCAGCCTGCAGGATCATCTCGTCCTCGATGTAACGCGCACCACTGACCAGGTTGTCGCGCAAGGTACCGGCCAGCAGCTGGATGTCCTGGGGCACGTAGCCGATGTTGTGGCGCAGTTCGCTGACGTCGATCTGGCGGATATCCACGCCGTCGACCAGCAACGAGCCATTGTCTGCTTCGTACAGGCCGACCAGCAGCTTGGCCAGCGAACTCTTGCCCGAGCCACTGCGGCCGATGATGCCGACCTTTTCCCCGGGGCGAATGCTCAGGCTGATGTTCTTCAGCGCCTGGTTCTGCTGGTTGGGGTAGGTGAAATCGACGCCGCGGAACTCGATGGCGCCCTGCAGCACCTGGCGGCTCAGCGGGCGCTCCTCGAAATTGCGCTCCTGGGGCAGCTCCATCATCTGGTCGGTGGCGGCCATGGTCACCTTGGCCTGCTGGTAACGCGCCAGCAAGCCATTCAACTGGCCAAGCGGGCCGAGGGCGCGGCCGCTGAGCATGTAGCAGGCGACTAGCCCGCCCATGCTCAGGCTGCCGTCGATGATCAGGTAGACCCCCACACAGATCATCGCCACGCCGGCCAGCTGCTGGATCAGCAAGGTGATGTTCATGGCCAGGCCCGACAGCACTTTCACCCGCAGCTCCAGACGGCTGAGGGTGCCAAGGGTCTGCTCCCACTTGTACTGGCGTTCGCTTTCGGCGTTGTTGACCTTGACCGCATCCAGCCCGGCCAGGGTTTCGATCAGGCTGGACTGGCGTTCGGAGGCCAGCGCCATGGTTCGCTCCATGGTCGCCATCAGGGGTTTCTGCAAGGCATAGCCAATGCCGAGTGCCAACGGGAAGGCGAGCACCGGAATCCACACCAGATGCCCGCCGATGATGCCGATGACGATGAGAATGATCAGGGTGAACGGCAGATCGATCAGGCTGGTGAGCGTCAGTGACGCGAGGAAGTCGCGCAGGCCCTGGAACTCGTGGATGTTCTGCGCATAGCTGCCGACCCTGGCGGGGCGGTACTTCATGGCCATGCCGACGATGCGCTCGAACAGCGTGGCCGAGATGATCAGGTCGGCCTTCTTGCCGGCCAGGTCCAGGCACAGGCTGCGCAGGCCCTTGAGGATCAGGTCGAAGAGGTAGGCACCGGTAATGCCCACCGCCAGCACCCAGAGGGTCGAGGTGGCCTGGTTGGGCACCACCCGGTCGTACACGTTCATGACGAACAACGGTGCGGCCAGGGCAATCAGGTTGATCACCAGGCTAGCCGCGATGGCGTCGACGTACAGCCACTTGCTGCGCAGCAAGGTATCGCGGAACCAGGACTTCGCGCGCGGGATGAGGTTGCCGTGGTTGACGTCGTACTTGTGCTGCGGCTGGGCGAAGAATACCCGGCCGCTGTAGTCGCTGATCAGGGCTTCCCGGCTGACCAGCACTTCGCCACCGTCACTTTCGCTGAGCAGCAGGCGTGCGGTTTCAGGGTTTTCCCAACCGAGCAGGACGGCGGCGCGCCCCTCCTTGAGCAGCAGCATGGCCGGCATGGCGATACTCGGGATCTGCTCCAGCTTGCGCTGCAGCAGGCGGCCCTGCAGGCCCGCCCGGGCAGCTGCACGGGGCAGCAACTCCGGGCTCAGGCGCTGGGCCGGCAGGGGCAATCCGGTGGTCAGCATCACCCGGCTGGCGGGCTTCTGATGCAGTACGCACAGGGTCAGCAGACAGTCCAACAGGGGATCGTCGTGCTGACTACGCGGATCGTGGCTGAGCTGGATTCGTCTGACGTCGGATTCCACGTGGCGCTCTTCCTTGCAGTAGTTGGGGATGGCCCCTTCAACAATTGCCCATTGTTCTTTCAAGCAGACGACAGCAAAACCCGAAGGTTTCATTACTGTTGCACGGCGGACAACCCTGAGGATATAGCCACCCTTTCAGCAGCACTACCAAAAGACTAACGATTGATCTCGCCCGCGCAAGTCAAAGTTGTTCACCGTCTGTTACCTGCAGCGGCCAATCATGGACAAAGCCAAGCACCACGGGCCCTTCGCCGCAAAAATAAAGCGCCTGACACCGAGCAGACAATACAACTAATACGAAAGTGAGAGTTGGCAAGCGGCCAATTAACGATATGACTTTAGATTGCCCTTTATTCGCAATGCCGCATGAGCAGTCAATATTTCGTCATTCAACAGCCGCCATAACCGCAAGTGCGCGAAAGTTATATATCTATTGAATAAAGGCACTTTCGAATCATTCCACAACCCTGTCAGCGGGGTATGGAAGGTACTGGTCGAGTCATCTGGAGAGCCCCATGAGCACGGTAGTAGCCATCGTCAAAAGCATTGTTGGCCAAGTCATTGCGGTATCCCCGGAAGGCATCCGCCGTGTGCTCATCGAAGGTGATCGGTTGTATGCGGGCGAGCAGGTACTGACCGGCGTGGGAGGGGCCGTCACCCTGCAACTAAGCGATGGGCGCTATCTGGACCTGGGCCGCGACAGCCAGTGGAGCGCCGGCACGCCTGACACCAGCACCGACATGTGCATGGCCACGGCCCAGTCCGCACCGTCGGTTGAGCAGCTGCAGCAGGCCATCCAGGCGGGCGTCGACCCGACTACGGCGCTGGAGGCGACGGCTGCGGGCCAGACGTCATCGGGCGGCAGCAGCGGTGCGCTCGGTGGCGGGCACAGTTTCGTCATGCTCGAGGAAACCGCAGGTCGGGTCGACCCGACCATCGGCTACCAGACCGGGCCGCTGAACTTCAGCGAGAGCCTGCGTTTCGAGCAGTTCGCCGGCCCGGACACGACCGTGGCCGCAGAAACGGGTGCGAGCTCGGGAACGGCCGTGACACTGAGCGCGACACCGTCGATCAGCGAGAACGGCGGCACCATCGTCTATGTCGCAACGGTTGGCCAGGCCCCGCTCAGCGAACTGACCGTGACCTTGTCCAATGGTGCTGTGATCGTGATTGCCGCCGGGCAGACCAGTGGCTCGGTGAATGTCGCAGTGCCCGCCAACGACACGGTGTACATCGATGGCCGGGTGCTGTCGGTGAACATCACCGGCACCAGCGGCGGCGGCCTCCCCATCGGCATCGACGGCACCCACGCCGACACCCGTGTGGTCGATAGCGTCGACACCACCACCGCCACCCTCAGCGCCAGCCCCAGGGTTGCCGAAGGTGGGGCGATCACCTACACCGTGACCCTTGACCACCCGGCGCAGACCGCCGTCACGGTCAGCCTCTCCAATGGCCAGATCATCAGCATCGCCGCGGGCCAGAGCAGTGGCAGCGTGTCGCTGCAGACTGCCAATGATGTGTACAAGGGCGCGAGCACGCTCAGCACCAGCATCTCATCCGTGACCGGGGGTAACTTCGAGCACCTGGAGGCCAACCCTGCCCCCGTTCTGACCGTGATCAGCGATTCGGCCGATACCAGCACGGTGACCCTGACGGCCACTCCCTCGGTGAGCGAGAACGGCACCATCGTGTACACCGCCAGCCTCTCGGCGCCGGCCACCGGTTCGCCAGTGGTGGTAACCTTGGCCAACGGTCAGACCATCACTGTGGCGGTGGGCCAGAGCGTCGGTACGGTCAGCCTGCCGGTGGGCAACGATGTGTATCAGGGGCAGGGGCAAGTCAGTAACAGCATCAGCGCGGTCAGCGGTGGCAGCTTTGAAAACCTGGTCGCCAACCCGACACCGGTCAGTACCTCGATCAGCGATGCACCGGACACCACCACGGTGGCCCTCAGTGCGACCCCGAGCGTGACCGAGGGCGGTCAGATCGTCTACACCGCGACCCTCACCAATCCCGCCCAGACCGCCGTCACCGTGACCCTGAGCAACGGCCAGAGCATCACCATCGCGGCCAACCAGACATCCGGCAGCATCAGCGTGGCCGCACCGGGCGACGATCGCTATGTCGGTGGCGGAGTGGTCAGCGCACGCATCACCGATGCCAGCGGCGGCAACTTCGAGCACCTGGCAATCAACAGCACGCCAGCGGTGACGACTGTCACCGATACCCTCGATACTTCGACAGTGACGCTCAGCGCCACGCCTTCGGTGGCCGAGGGCGGCACCATCATCTACACCGCCACCGTGAATGCGCCGGTCACCGGCTCTGCCGTGGTGGTGACCCTGACCAATGGGCAGACCATCACCATCCCGGTCGGCCAGAGTTCCGGCACCGCCACCGCCGGCGTCAGCAACGACGTCTACCAAGGCCATCCGGCAGTCAGCAACAGCATCAGCAACGTCTCCGGCGGCAATTACGAGAACCTGGTCGCAGACAAATCCCAGGTCAGTACCACGGTCACGGATGTACAGGACACTACTACCGTCTCGCTGTCAGCGACGCCAAGCGTGGCCGAAGGCGGCCAGATCGTCTACACCGCGACCCTGACCAACGCCGCACAGTCGCCAGTGACCGTCACCCTGAGCAACGGCCAGACCATCACCATCGCCGCCAACCAGACCTCCGGCAGCGTCGCCGTCGCCACGCACGGCGATAACCCGTACCTCGACGCCGGCCAGGTCAGCGCGCGCATTACCAGCGCCTCGGGTGGCAACTTCGAGAACCTGGCGGTCAACAGCACGCCAGCGATGACCCATGTCACGGACACCGTCGACACCTCGACCGTGAGCCTGACCGCCACGCCATCGGTGGCCGAAGGTGGCACCATCGTCTACACCGCCATCGTGACCGCTCCAGTCACCGGCTCTGCCGTGGTGGTGACCCTGGCCAATGGGCAGACCATCACCATCCCGGTCGGGCAGAGTTCTGGCACCGCCACCGCCGCAGTCTCCAACGACGTCTATCAGGGCCATCCGGCGGTCAGCAACAGCATCAGCAATGTGACCGGCGGCAATTACGAGAATCTGGTCGCCGACAAATCCCAGGTCAGTACCACGGTCACCGATATTCAGGACACCACCACCGTCACCTTGACCGCCACGCCATCCGTGGCAGAAGGCGGGACCATTATCTATACGGCCAGCGTCGGGGCGCCTGTGACCGGCAGCCCGGTGATGGTCACCCTGACCAATGGCCAGACCATCACCATTGCCGTCGGCCAGAGCTCTGGCACCGCCACCGCCGCCGTGAGCAACGACGTCTACCAGGGCCATGCCCCGGTAACCAACAGCATCACCGCCGTCAGCGGCGGCGATTACGAGAATCTGGTCGCTGACAAGTCCCAAGTCAGCACCACCGTCACCGATGTGCAGGACACCACCACCGTCACCCTTTCCGCCACCCCATCCGTGGCAGAAGGCGGCACCATCCTCTACACCGCCACCGTTGACGCTCCGGTGACCGGCAGTCCGGTCGTGGTCAGCCTGGCCAACGGCCAAACCATCACCATTCCAGTCGGGCAAAGTTCGGCGACTGCCACGTCCGCGGTCTCCAACGACGTCTACCAGGGTCATCCGGCGGTCAGCAACAGCATCAGCAATGTCTCCGGCGGCAATTACGAGAACCTGGTCGCCGACAAGTCCCAAGTCAGCACCAGCGTCAACGATGTGCAGGACACCACTACCGTCTCGCTGTCGGCGACACCGAACGTGGCCGAAGGCGGCCAGATCGTCTACACCGCGACCCTGACCAACGCCGCACAGTCGCCAGTGACGGTCACCCTGAGCAACGGCCAGACCATCACCATCGCCGCCAACCAGATCTCCGGCAGCGTCGCTTTCGCCACGCACGGCGATAACCCGTACCTTGATGCCGGCCAGGTCAGCACGCGCATTACCGACGCCTCGGGCGGCAACTTCGAAAACCTGGCGATCAACAGTACGCCAGCGGTGACCAACGTCACGGATACCGTCGACACCTCGACCGTCAGCCTGACCGCCACGCCATCGGTGGCCGAAGGTGGCACCATCGTCTACACCGCCACCGTGACCGCCCCGGTCACCGGCTCTGCCGTGGTGGTGACCCTGGCCAACGGGCAGACCATCACCATCCCGGTCGGCCAGAGTTCCGGCACCGCCACCGCCGGCGTCAGCAACGACGTCTACCAGGGCCATCCTGCAGTTACCAACAGCATCAGCAACGTATCAGGCGGCAACTACGAGAATCTGGTCGCCGACAAATCTCAGGTCAGTACCAGCGTTACGGATGTGACCGACACCACTACCGTGTCGCTCTCGGCAACGCCGAGTGTGGCCGAGGGCGGTCAGATCGTGTACACCGCGACCCTGACCAACGCCGCACAGTCGCCAGTGACTGTCACCCTGAGCAACGGCCAGACCATCACCATCGCCGCCAACCAGACCTCCGGCAGCGTCGCCGTCGCCACGCACGGCGACAACCCCTACCTCGATGCCGGCCAGGTCAGCACGCGCATTACCGACGCCTCGGGCGGCAACTTCGAGAACCTGGCGGTCAACAGCACACCAGCGGTGACCAGCGTCACCGACACCGTCGACACCTCGACCGTCAGCCTGACCGCCACCCCATCCGTGGCAGAAGGCGGGACCATCGTCTACACCGCCACCGTGACCGCTCCGGTCACCGGCTCTGCCGTGGTGGTGACCCTGGCCAATGGGCAGACCATCACCATCCCGGTCGGGCAGAGTTCCGGCACCGCCACCACCGGCGTCAGCAACGACGTCTACCAAGGCCATCCGGCAGTCAGCAACAGCATCAGCAACGTGTCCGGCGGCAACTACGAGAACCTGGTCGCGGACAAGACCCAGGTCAGCACCACGGTCACGGATGTACAGGACACTACTACCGTCTCGCTGTCAGCGACGCCAAGCGTGGCCGAAGGCGGCCAGATCGTTTACACCGCGACCCTCACCAATGCCGCGCAGTCTCCGGTGACCGTCACCCTGAGCAACGGCCAGACCATCACCATCGCCGCCAACCAGACCTCCGGCAGCGTCGCCGTCGCCACGCACGGCGACAACCCCTACCTTGATGCCGGCCAGGTCAGCACGCGCATTACCGACGCCTCGGGTGGCAACTTCGAAAACCTGGCGATCAACAGTACGCCAGCGGTGACCAACGTCACCGACACCGTCGACACCTCGACCGTCACCCTGACCGCCACGCCATCGGTGGCCGAAGGTGGCACCATCGTCTACACCGCCACCGTGACGGCGCCGGTCACCGGCTCTGCCGTGGTGGTGACCCTGACCAATGGGCAGACCATCACCATCCCGGTCGGGCAGAGTTCCGGCACCGCCACCGCCGGCGTCAGCAACGACGTCTACCAAGGCCATCCGGCAGTCAGCAACAGCATCAGCAACGTCTCCGGCGGCAATTACGAGAACCTGGTCGCAGACAAATCCCAGGTCAGTACCACGGTCACCGATGTGCAGGACACCACCACCGTCACCCTGACCGCCACCCCATCCGTGGCAGAAGGCGGGACCATCCTCTACACCGCGACTGTCAGCGCAGCCGTTACCGGTAGTCCTGTAGTGGTGACCTTGGCCAACGGCCAAACCATCAGCATCCCGGTCGGGCAAGTTTCCGGCACCGCCACTGGCGCTGTGAGCAACGACGTCTATCAGGGCCACGGCCCCGTCACCAACAGCATCGCCAACGTCAGCGGCGGCAATTACGAGAACCTGGTCGCGGACAAGACACAGGTCAGCACCAGCGTCACCGACGTGCAGGACACCACTACCGTCTCGCTGTCGGCAACGCCGAGCGTGGCCGAGGGCGGCCAGATCGTCTACACCGCGACCCTGACCAACGCCGCACAGTCGCCAGTGACCGTCACCCTGAGCACCGGCCAGACCATCACTATCGCCGCCAACCAGATCTCCGGCAGCGTCGCTTTCGCCACGCACGGCGACAACCCCTACCTCGATGCCGGCCAGGTCAGCACGCGCATTACCGACGCCTCGGGCGGCAACTTCGAAAACCTGGCGATCAACAGTACACCAGCGGTGACCAGCGTCACGGACACCGTCGACACCTCGATCGTGAGCCTGACCGCCACGCCATCGGTGGCCGAAGGTGGCATCATCGTCTACACCGCCACCGTGACGGCGCCGGTCACCGGCTCTGCCGTGGTGGTGACCC